>DATKYQ010000055.1:0-128191 GCA_035528415.1 Myxococcota bacterium
ACGCCAAGCCCCTCACAGCAGCGGGCATATAATCTGATAAAGCAGATATCACTGTAGACAGAAAGGCGCAGTACGATGATGCACGAACATGATAGAATCAAAGGTGTTTTGCACTCGTTTTTATAGGGAACTTCGGATTAGAAATACAGGACGAACCTGGTGTCGAACTCGGTCTGGCGCTCAATGGGCGCCAGCGGGTGAAACACGAACTGCGCATAGAGGCTGGCCTCGAAGGCTATGTGGCTGCTTACGAACACAGTTGCCCCGCAACCTACACCGGTTGCGGCGGCGTTCTTGTCGGGCAGGTAGTAGTATCCAAGTCGGACGGCCAAAAAGGGAGCCACCGGCCAGCTACGAAACGGTACCAGGCGAACGAAGCCCCACGAGCGGCTCTCGGTTGCGGTGCCCGGCGGCATGATGAACTGCTGCTCGTAGCCGACCTCGAGACCATTCAGCAGAAACAGGCCGGCCGAGCCTCCGAAACGATAGACGCCGGTTTCGATGGCGCTGATCCCGTCCCAACTCAGACTCCCGTTGAACTCTCCGCTCGTAAAATGTTCGACTTGCTCGGTTGCCCCTGCGAAGGCAACATGTGCGAAGGCGCACACACTGACGCACAGGGAGCACACCAGCGCCGGTAAAAACCCTTTATTATTCATTCCAGGAACCATGCTGACGGGATATTTAGCAAGAAACATGCCAGGTTGGCGCTGTCCGCTCGCTCGATTAACGGTCCTTCGAATGTTTATTCGTTCTCTTTGGCCAGCCTGTCGACAACCGCCACGTACTCGTCCATGGCCACTTCATGGGTCATGCCCTTTCTGGTCGCCCAGGCGTCGTACTTGGCCCGGCCCTTGAGATCAAACACTCCCGGGCGCTTGCCGCCGGCATCACCGTTGGTTGCCTGCTTGTACAGGCCATAGAGTTCAAGCAATACGTTAGGCGGCTGATCGGGAAGCGTCTTGACCCCCGACAGCGCCGCTTCGAATTCCTTCTGTCCCACGCAGTCCTCCTTTTCAGAAAGCAAGCTGGATCTGGGTTCGCAGCCGAATGTCGCTGCGGGTGCCGTCGGCCTGTTCTGTAACCAGCAGGCCGGCATCGACCTGCCATTTCAAGGTGCGGCCCATCAGGTACCAGTTGAAGCCCAGGTTGACCTCGTGCTCGCGAATCAATTTGCCGACAAGCGCGAAACGTCTGCCGAGTTCGTCGATTTCGGCAGGATCGCTCGCGGACTGAACCTCGGCGGCGGCATAGGCGCGGGTGTCATCCCTGAGCCCTTCGAAATAATCGATCAGCGTGTAGCGCAAGCCGATCTCGTAAGATTCGAAAAAGAGGTAGCTGGCCTGCAGAACTGAGCCCAGAAATGCCGGGGCATAGCGCACAGAGTCCATGACGTGATCGCCGAACCCGGCCATCAACACGGCCCAGGCCGCAAACCCGTGGGCCTTGAAGACCGCCTCCGGGGCCAGCCTCAGGCGCATGTCCTCTCGCGGAGTGGGATCGAGATCCCAGGCGGCGCTCATGCCCAGCGAAAACCTTGCCGGCCCGCCTTCGAAGTCTGTCGGCCGGCGTGTGTCGATGCCGGCCGCATTCCAAGCCAGGTGCGCCGCGATCTCGCTGTGCATCTCGGAAAACAGGCGCCCATCGGGGTTGACCAGCGACGACGGGCTGGAGATCGGCTCGGCGTAAGCCAGCGATAGGCCGATACCGTTGGCGGCCCGGGCGTTGACCCCGGTGAAGAAACCGAGCTGGTACTCGAACACGCCCGGGTGCCCGACGCCGTTGTGCACCATCAGCCCAACCTGGCGCTCGGCTCCGAAGTAGCGAGTCGGGCCTGACCAGTCCGGCAACGGGAGGTCCTTGAACGAGTCCTGCCGGTAACGGGTAAAGGGAATCTTCATTTGCCCGACCCGCAGGCTGTATGTCGGGTGAAAGCGGTAGTCGAGCCACAGGTCCATCAACTCAAGAGCACCGGGCGCAAGATTCAGGTGCAGCAGGTAACTCAGGTCGGAAGTCAGGATGTTCCCCATGATAACCGGCCGCAGCCTGCGAAACGAAATGCGGTTCTGGGTGTAGTGATCCCCGCCAGGCTGGCCCTCAATGTAGGCGTACTCCCAGCGCAGTTGCAAAACCAGGTGAAACGAGATCGAGCTGTCGCCGTCGTCCGATACGACGACCAGTTCTGGTTGACCGGCCTGCGCGGGGCTAACCGGCAGCAACGTTGAGACGCACACAACGACCGCCAGGATACAAGCGGGGGATTTCACGCGCTCTCGCCCCCGCTCCCATCTTCGTCCTGGCCGTGCCAGGTGCGGCGCACGAAGATGCCGCGCCGCTCCAGCTCGGCGATCAAATTCGGTGGCGGTACGGCTCTCTCGGGAGGCATGGCTCCTCTCTTGGTAATCGTGCCGTCTGCGATCATCTGGGCGATTATCGAGACCGGAAACGCCGTCGTGCGCATCATGGCCGTCAAGCCTGTCTCCTCGTCACGCATGTCCATCATTTCGTGGACCAGCCTGCCCGGGCGTCCGTCGCGCATGCCGCTGGCTTCGATCCTGAGTACAACCAGATCGGCCTCGTCGCGGCGAGCCAGCCGGTCGCAAAACAACTTCTTCAACAAGGCGCGCGGAGCTATCCTCAAGTCTTCGATCTCGACAGTCTCGGTGTCGAACAAACCCAGCGCTTCAATTGCCCGCAGCAAGTCGTAGTGCCCCGGGTAACGCACCGTCTTGTAGTCGAGATTGCGAATGCGACCGGCGTACGTCCAGGGCAGCGTCGAGCTTCCGCCGGAGGTAAAGGCCGCTTCGCATTCGCCTGCCGGATCGGGAAAGGAGATCTGTTCGTCTCCGGTCAGCGCCAGTAGCTCCGTCCTGTTCCAGTCGCGCAACACTGCCTCGCTGCCGGTGTACTCGTTAATCAGCCCCTCAAACGAAAACACCAGAAAGTAGTTCCAGGGCGGCCGGGGATCTACCGGCAACCCGCCGACCCTGATCTTGACATCGCTGACTTCGTCGAGTTCGGCCACGGCGTCGGCCACCAGAACATTTGCCAGGCCGGGGGCCAGCCCGCAGTCGGGAACGATGGTAATACCCTTCTCGGCGGCCTCGGCATGTAGCCTGAGCTCGGAAAGAACCGTCTCGATGTTGCCGCCCATGTCCACGAAACTCACCCCGGCCGTGACCGCTGCCCGGGCTGCCCCAAGGTTGAAACGGTACGGCAAGGCGCTGATGGCGACATCGCAGCCTGCGATGATATCGACCAGAGACTCGCTGTTTTCGCAGTCTATAGCCTGTGTCTCGACCTTGTCGGAGACCAGGCGGCGCGAGGCCCGCTCGACGATCTCCGGCTGGCGATCAACCAGCATGACCCGCTCGGTGGCTGGATTTCTGAGCAGATCATAGGCGCAGGCCACTCCCTGCATTCCGGCTCCCAGAACAATAAATCGCACCAGATCCTCCTTCAGGCCGTGTGTCCAGGCGCACTTTATACATCCAGCGGGCCTGCCTAGGCAAATGGAAAATATTGTGTTACCATCCGTGCCGCAAAGGAGATTGACCATGCGCTATTTTCGAATGCCTGTTTTCATGATGCTGGGCCTGCTCGCGAGCTGCAGTGGCGGCAGCGGTCATAAAGATTTCAACATGGTGGTCTTCCACACCAACGATCGCCACTCGCACTTTCTTGGATTGCCCAACGGCGACTACGATCCGGCAAACACCGGCGACGGCACGGTCGGCGGGGCCGCCCGCTGGATGAAGATCGTCGAGGACGAGCGCGCCGCCAATCCCGAGGTGCTCTTGCTCGACGCCGGCGACTTCACCATGGGCACCATGCTGGTGGCTGCCGATGACAACACGGCCGATATAAACTTTCTCAAGCAGGCGGGCTACGCGGCCGCCGACCTCGGCAACCACGAGTTCGACTGGGGCGAGGCCCGCCTGGCCGAGATGATCAATGCAGCCGGCCAGCCGACCGTGCCTTTATTGGCTTCGAACATTCACTTCAATCCCGATGACACGGCGGACGACAGCCTCGAGGCCCTCTACGGCCAGCAAGGCCAGGCGGGCAAGTCGATCTTCCCGTATATCACGCTGACTACCCCGGGCGGCACCAAGGTCGGCATCTTCGGCCTGCTGGGACTGGAGGCAGCCAGTGTATCGAACGCCCGCGCGGCCACTTTTTCGCGCGACATGGACGAGATGGCCCAGACGGCTCAGCAGGTCATCGACACGCTGCGCAACGAGCAGAAAGTAGACCTGGTCATCTGCCTGGCCCACCTGGGGATAATCATGGACGGGCAAACTCCTTCGTTCGAAACCATCGAACTGGCCCGGAAGACCGAGGGCATCGATCTGATTCTGAGCGGGCACGTCCACACCGCCGTCGATCATCTCTTGTCCATAAAGAGCGAGGCGGGAGACGGCTCGTGGACGACCTATACCATGGAGGCCGGCTGCTACGGGCGTTTTCTGGGGCGCTACGAACTCGTCCGTAAAGGCGGCCAGCGCAGCTTCACAGGAACGCTGATGGCAATCGACGATTCGTTGCCCGTCTCCCAGGACACCACCGACTACATCAACGGCCTGATCGCCGACATCGTCTCCAGCTTCCTGCCAAGCTACCCGATCTTGCCTGATGCGGGCGCGTTCCTGTCCGGAGAATTCGGACAGGTGCTTACCCACTCCAGTTTCAGCTTGCCCCGGGTGGATTTCGAAAACGGCAACCTGGGCTACCTGGTGGCCGACGCCATGCGCGAGGCTACGGGCGCCGAGATGGCCTTCGCCAGCAACGGGGGCGACCTACGTGATTCCTTGCCGGTCACACAGGGCAACCAGATAAACCTCCAGGATGCCTTCATCGTAACCCCTTTGGGAACCGGGCCCGACAAGCGCCTGGGTTACCCGCTTACCAAGTTTCGCCTCAAACTCAAGGAGATTCTCTTGCTGATGGAGGCGACCATCTGCGATATGGGTCAAACCAGCAACGACTACATGATCGATCTGTCCGGCCTGCGAGCGGTCTACGACTCCAACCTCGGCGGAACCTACAACTGCGTCTCGAAGCTGACCCAGTACCAGAACATCGACGAGTCCGACGCAGGCACATTGCTCTTCGACAAGGCCGACGGAGGATTCAAGGTGGACCAGGACACTCTAGTCGAGGTCTGCACATCGAGTTACATCGCCTCCATGATGACCAACTTCAACGTCTATCCCAAGGATGAAAACGGCCAGAACATGACCGTCGAGGACGCCATCGTCAAAGACGCCCAGGGACACGAGGTCAAGCTGTGGTACTCGGTGGCCAAGAAGCTCACCGAAAACGACCCCATCCCCGATCTGTACAATGACGCCTATCCCCCCAACCCCATAGGCCCCTACTGGCGCCGCGCCTGGGATCTGAAAACGCACCCCTGCAACAACGACCACCCCTATTGCCACTAGATCATTATAGTGCCGAGTTCTGCTTTATTATTACTCGGATGTATAATACGGCTTTTACGTGAATCCGGCGATGTCCGCGAGCGAAAAAGCACGAAGGGAGGGAGTTTTCAAACATGATCTTTTATCCAAATCAAATGTTCCGTGGCATGGCGCTGTTTCTGTGTCTGGCAACCTGCGGATGTTCATCGATCATGTGGCGGGCTCAATTTATCAAACCCGAAGCCTACAGACAAATTGATGCCGAAGTGCCGTTTCTGAAGTGCCATACCCCGGGCGGCGACGTATTTGTTTTGGCCAATTGGAAATTTATCCAGGACAAAAAGGTATTGGTCGGTAACGGTTTTCACTACGATGTCGATCGCAATTTTGTTGCCATGGGGATTCTTGAAGTTCCCTTTTCTGATATCGCCCTGATCGAAACCAACCAGCCCGAGTCGGTAACGACCAAGGGGCACTTCATAGTAATGGGTGTTTTAACCGGTGTGTCATTGGTGGCCTCTGTTTTATGCCTGTCGAATCCCAAGGCTTGCTTTGGCTCTTGCCCAACGTTCTATGCCAATGACGGCACAAAACTGGCCCTGCAAGCCGAAGGTTTCTCGAGTTCGGTTGCCCGAGTACTCGAAAAAACAGACATTGATGCAATGTTCACTGTAAGGCCCAAGAGTAGACGCTTCGAGTTGTTGATGACCAACGATGCTCTCGAAACACACATGGTAAGATCAGTCTCTGTATTGGCCATTCCTCGTCCGGTCGGCGGAAGAGTATTCTCAAGCGCTGGCAGGTTCTACCCGGCTACTGCAATCAACAGTCCCCTGACCTGTTCATCCGAATTGGGTGACTGCCTCGAACTTGTCAGCCGAGTGGATGATCAAGAATACATCTCGCCGGCTGACGAACACAATTTAGCGACCAGAGAACAAATCGAACTCAGCTTTCCACACGTCGACGGTCCGTTGGGCTTGGCGATTGCCGGTCGCAACAGCTTGCTGAACACCTTTCTGTTCTATCAGACTCTGGCCTACATGGGCATGTCGGCTGGTGATTGGTTCATGAAGCTCGAACGTGGCGGCCCCAAGGCGATTGGAATGCTCGGCGAAATCGACCGCCTGCTCGGCAATATCGATGTTTCGCTGCTGACCAAAGACGGCACCTGGCAAGCAGCCGGCTCGTTTGCCGAAACCGGTCCGATCGCCCGCGAGGTTCAACTTGTCCGGCTGCCTGGCGACCTTCCCGCCGGACCGGTCCGCATTCGACTCAAACTGACCAAAGGAAACTGGAAACTCGATTACCTGGCCATCGCCCGCCTTGGCCCCCCCCGAGAGCCGATTGCCCTGCCGGTAACAAAAGTCGAAAAGAAGAAAGCCGAAGATACGGCCGCCTTGGCCAGCTTGTTGGGGCCAGACAGCTACCTGATGACCTATCCCGGTGATGCCTACAATTTGTTTTTCGACTTGCCCGATGGTGACTACGAGCTTTTCCTGCAGTCGCGCGGCTTCTACTACGAGTGGATTCGTAAACAATGGTTAGCCGAAGAGAACCACGATGAAGTCGCCCGGATTCTGCTCGAGCCGGCTGAAGCATTTAAGCGTCTGGCCCCGGCTTATAAGAAAATCGAGCCGAGCATGGAGGAAGTGTTCTGGAAAAGCCGGTTTGGGAGGTAACCATGAGAAGATACCTGCCTGTCTTGATATTCTTTGCGGCAATTACTGCCGGCCCGGCCTGTGCAACGATCGGGGTAGATCGATCCAAGAGCATGGGCAAGCCGGTCACGGGCATACCGATCAACAAGGTTCCGGTTAAAGGTTACCCGGTGATTGTCAAGTTGAAATCTTCAGATTCCGGGCACGGCAAGTATTCGGGCGAGCTTCTGGCGGTCGACAAAGAATCTGTCTGGATCATGCATGCCGGACGTTCGGCAGACCACGCCCAACCGTTCCCGATTGCAAGATCGAAGATCAAGAAAGTCGAAATTCTCGATCTCTATTCTTCAGGCGAGGGAGGTCTGGGAGCCTGGATAACCCTGGGAACCCTGTCGACAGCATCTCACGGTTACTTTGCAATTTTTTCAGCCCCGATCTGGCTGTTAGTCGGCATTCCCACTACGGTTGCGGCGGCCTACGCCAATAACATGGTAGCCAAACCTGAGGATTTCCATATGTTGTACCAGTGGGCCTGCTATCCGCAAGGCATGCCTGTTGCCGTTTCGCAACCTGGCATCAAGAAAACTGTTGATGGTCAAGCTGTCGAAAAAAAGGAGGGATCTGCAAAAGATTCAGAACTCAAACCGTCTGCAGAATCAAGTGAAGAAACCGGCACAATTTCAGATACCGAAGCTCAAAAGAAAAAACCTCTCGATATTCAAAACGTCGGTGCGTTCACTCTAGGCGGTATTCAAACACTTTGGGCCATGGGCTGTACTTCGGCTTCTGCCGGCCAAAACCCATCCTTGACCCGACTGGCGGCTGACATGCGCGCCCGCGATGCGCTGGTCAAATTGATTGCCAATGAGACACATACGACCATAAGTCACGAATCCGACGACACGAATCTCGAAGGCATCCGAATCATCGATCGCTGGGTTGATTCTAAGACTGGCGAACATTGCTCGGTTGCGGTCATCCCCCTGGATAAAAGCGGGCTAGCTGAAGAACAAGCCGAACACCTGTTCAAGCGGTTGATCGAAGAACTACCACCTTCGCCGCAACCAGGCGACCAGACGGCAGGAGAGTAGTGTCGCGCTAGAAACACCCTTTCGTGAAGACCGTTTGCTGGAATCTGAAGATGCACCCCTACTGCCTATAAGTGGTTTTCCTGCGCCTGGTCAGCGCCAGGCCCAAAATGAACAGTAAAAAGAGCGCCCCTGCGCTGCCGGTATTTCCTCCGCTCGAGCAACCGCAGCCGCCGCCTCCGTCCCCGGCACTTACGGTGAACTCCCAGTAGTCGCTCCAGGGACCCGAGGCTGCATGCGAATCCACGGCCTTGGCGCGCCACTGGTAGGTGATGCCGTCTGCCAGGGTGGCGTTGAGGTTGGTGTAGGTCATGTCGCCCTGCCCCTCGATGATGTTGTCGAGCTTCACACTGGGTTGACTTGAGCCTTTCTCGTAGACCTCGAAGGAGTAGGTCACCTTGTCGCCGTCGGGATCGACGACATTCTGGATGGTCAGTTCTGGACTGAGCGTGACAATCAGCGCCTGGTGCGGCGGGCTTATCAGCAGCGGCGCCGGCGGGGGTTGGTTGCCTCCGCTGGTGATGTTCAGAGAGACCGGAACAGTGACCGGGCTGTTGGCGGCTTCGGCCGAGCTTATAACCACGCTGCCGTTGTGCAATCCCTCGCTGAGGCCCGCGATGTCCACCGAAACCGCAACAGCTGCGGGAGCGGAGCCGGAAGCCGGGCTGCAGGAAAGCCAGCTGTCCGCACACGAGACCGAGAAACTCATCGCTCCCGGCCCTGCGTTGGATACCTGCAGGTTCTGGGCCGCGGGGTTCGTACCTCCCGGTTGGGCCTCGAAAGACAGGCTTGCCGGTGTGACGTCCAGTGCGGCCTCATCTACCAGAGTCCAGGCAACATGCAGTGTCTGAGGAGAGTTACCGGCATCGGGAGCCATGACGCTGATGTCCGCCTCGTGCAGCCCGGCCTCGAGCGAGGCCGGGTCGAGTGTGACGGTCACCCTTCCGGGATGCCCGTTGATCGCGGTGCCGCCGGTGGGATTCAGCGTGATCCACGGACTGAACTCGTTGGCGCTCCAAGTCATCGTGCCCGGTTGGGCATTCTTGACCTTGAGCTCAAGCTCGACCGTGCCGCCGGCCAGGGGATCCTGCCTGACGATCTCTTGCGGTTCGAGCGCCAGCACCGGTGGTACCGTGATGTTGAACGACAGGTCTACCTGGAACGGCGCCGCCCCGGCCGCCGTCAGGATGATGGTGCCGGTGTGATACCCGGCGGAGAGATCGGTCGTGTTGGGCCTTACCGAGATCGTCGACGGCGCCGCGCCCGATGCCGCCGAAAGCGTGAACCAGCCGCCGGTGGTGGCGGCACTCCAGTTGAGGCTGCCGCTGCCCGAGGCGTTGGTGATGTTGAGGTTCTGGCCGGCAGGCAGCCCGGCGCCTTTCTCGCTCTCGAAGACCAGTCCGGTCGGGATGACACTGAAAACAGGAGGCTTGCCTGCCACGTTGAACGAGACAGGCACGTCCACCGTGTCCACACCGGCAACCGTAACCGTAAGCGTACCGCTATGGACGCCGCCGGAGACACCTGTCGGGTCGGCCCAGACGCGGATGACAGCCGGCGTGGTTCCGCTGGTTACAGATGTGGCGATCCAATTTGAGTTCTTTGAAACCGTGAAGTTGAGCGCGTTGGTTGTCGTGCTGCCGATCGTCAGGTTTGACCACTCGGAAATCTCGCCGTCCTCGACGGCCGCAAAGCTCAGTGAGGCCGGGTTGACCACCAGGCCGTCGGTGTCGGAGCCCAGGATGACATCTCCGAAATACTCGGTGCTATCCAGGGTTCCGATGGCATAGGGCCACATGGCCTTGGGATCGAATTGAGTGTCTGACACGTAATCCTCATAGTAGAGGAACATGCCGATCGGATCTCCCATGGCTCTCGACAAGTGCCCGCTGTTCAGTGAAAGGCTAACTTCGAAGACCCGGTGGCCGGCTGACATTCCCCAGGCGCTGGTCATGCCCGGCACCGGGCTCTCGGCAGTGTCAGACGATTGAACACCCGAGCCATTGTTCCAGAAGGCCCAGAAGCCCGTGCTGCCGTCGCCAAAGGGGACAAACAGCCCTTCGTCTCCGGCGGCAGTCGGCCACTGCTCATCGGCGTTGCCGTCGATGTAGATCCTGACGTAGTCGGAGTCGTCGGCGTCGGTGTCCGAGGGGATATCGAAGGCCATGTAGAGTTTGTCGCCGTCATGCAGCACCTTGACAGTGTTGTCGAGATCGTCCCACGATCCGAGTTGGATAATCGACGCCCCGGTGTATTCGCCGGCCCCGATCGTGCCGTCCACAACCGGGGCACTGCCCGTCAAGTAGGGCGCCACCGCGGAGGGAATGGTCACGACGTAGAGCGCCGCCGTCTGATCGAAAGGAGAGTTGTCCGCGCCCGGGGCAGTGAAGGTCAGCGTCGCCTCGTAGTAGTTGGCGGCAAGGCCGGTCGCATCGACCGACAAGACGACATCCGAAGGAGCCGTGCCGGAGGACGGCGAGACTGTCAGCCACGGCTGATCGGACGTCACCGACCAGTTGAGCGCCCCCCCGCCGGTGTTGCTCAGGGTGATGGTCTGGTCGTTTGGATTCGCGCCGTTTTCAATGGCCACGAACCAGATGTCGGTCTCGGACAAGTTGATCTGCGGGGTTGTGCTGGAGGAGCTCAGGTGAATCGAAACCTCGGGATCGCCGAACAGGGTCGACTCGTAGTAGACCCAGCGAAAATAGGGGTTCGAGGCGTTGCCGGACAGAAGCTCGCGGCCGTGGGACTGCAACTCACCCAGGCGGGTCATGCCGTCGCGGAAGGCGCCGTCCCAGAACGTGCGGTTGAAGTAGTTCGACACCGTGCCCCATCCGTAGCGAGTGTTCATCACCGCCGCGAAGGCTCCGTGCGCCCCGAGCACCACATGCTCGGCGAAAGAATCCTGCCAGACGACTTGGTTGTTCTCCTGAGGGTCGAGCCGGTTGTCGAAAGCCCCGCAGTAACAACCCTGGCTGTACTCGAAGAAGGGTTTGCTGTTGCTGATGCCCCCGTCGAGTTGATCGGAGGTCAGGCGCAGGTTGTAGTAGGTATAGGAGTGGCCCAGGTGGTTGATGATGTGGTTGTTGCCGTTGAGCACCGCCAGGATGTCGTTGGTGTCCCAGCATGGGCTGGGTTGGTAATCGCAGTTGGGGCCGCTCTGGTCCTTGTCGTATAGCCCGGAGACTTCGAAGAAAGAACTTTCCGAAAATCCCTTGGTGTCGATCCCGTCGGCTGTTGACGAACTGGCCACCTGTAGCAGGTAATCCTTGCCAAATGAAGGCTGGGCTTCCCAAAGCCATTCGCCCACCATGTAGACGTTCTTCAGCCAGGTTCCGTTGTCGGCCTGGTAGGCCAGCGTCTTGCTCACGAAGTTTGTAACCTCGGTGCAGTTGTCAACCGGGGCCCGGCCCACCCATACTTCGGACAGCAGATCGGCGTTATCCGTTGTTTCTCCATAGCGGTTGTCGCCGTCGGAGTTGAAGTTTCCGTCGAGGCAAGCGTAGTAGACATCGGAGGGCAGGTTGAGGTCCTCGGTGCCGGAGCCATCGCTTACGTACATGCCGCGAACCGGGACAATGGTCGCCTCAGTTTCACCAGGTCCCGGATCGTGGATCTCGAGATCGTCGTCGCCGGCCAGCAGCACGAAGTCGGTGTCGTGGTTGTCGTACATGTCCTTGATGAAGTTGCGCACCTTCTCGGCGTCGTCTTGCCCGCTGTAGCCGGTTCGAATGTCTTCCATGGTCTTGATTAGTGTGCTCAACCCGCGGGCGTTCTTGTCGGCGGCCAGTGCCTGCAGGTTTTTCGCGCCGCCGCAGCCGGCCAAGGCCTGGTTGGTAACGATCACGTAGCGATAGTCATCTGCGCGCGTCTGCGCTGGGTGTCTCTGGTAGGCCGCAAGCGCGTCGGGATTGGAAAGCAGGCCGGCGACGTCCTCGAAGTCGCGCTCGAAGCCGCGGTAACGGGCCACTGGACGCGCGTCCTGAGTCTTGTCATCCGAGGTCGTGATGGTCACGCTGATCCACGGATACCATCCCAGGCGGCCCGAGGCCGGCTGGTAGACAATCGGTGTCACCACCACCGGCTGGATGACGAAGCCGCGCTTGAGTTGCGTGTCGGGCGCGGTCTCGATCGTGTCTGGATAGACATCGTCGCTGGTGTAGATGTCGGCATTGGGCTGTGTGAAAATCGCAGGTCCCGAGTAACTTATAGGCAGCGGCTTCTGGACTGGAAACAGCGTGTAATCTCCTGGAATCTCGATCAACTCGGAAGGCTGCACATCGATCACTTCCACTCGCTGGCCGGGAGGCAGCAGAATCTGCAAAGTCCCAGACGGCAAGTCGGGCGCGCCAGGCAGGCCGGCGCCCAAGAAACCCGTACACCTGACATGGGTGAAGCCGGCATTGTCCTCCCAGATGTCCGGCTTGGGAACTGCCAGTTCGACCTTGACCACATCGGCGAAACTCGTAGCGCCCCAGAACACAGTGAAAAGCAAAGCGATAATTGTGTTGGCCGGCTTTCCCATTCTTCCTCCTGAAAGAGTTCCTATCGAGATACGGATTAAAACAGCCATTTCGCACAAGCCTGGTGCCGTAAAGCAACATATCACATCATCTACGGGCTTCAATATCTGTGACACCGGACACAATTGATCTCCAGCGGAACGCCTGTTAAGCTCCGCTTCGAACAAGGAGAATGAAATGCACGAAAAGAAAATGAAGACAGGCGTCATGGGCATCTCGCCGGCCTTTAGCGAGCGCGAGCACATCGAGATCTACGGCTCGCCCATCGAACACTACGACATGATCCTCTTCTCGGGCCTGGGCCTGATGGAGCGCGACATCGGTCAAAAGAAGGACGCCGAAGAAGAGTCTAGGTAATTTCGGTTATATACCGCTTAGGTCGATCTCGGAAAACAGCTTCTGGATCTCGGGATCGTCCAGCACTCGGTTCAGACCTGGATTGGCCAGCAGCGCGGCCAGGTCGTTACGCCGTGAGGCGGCCAAGAGGGCCTTGTCATTGGCCAGTGCCTTTATCTTGGGATTCTCGAGCAAGCGCTTGACCTTGGGATCGCGCATTATCTTTTCACGGAATTTCGGATCGCTGGCCGCCTTGCCGATCGCGGCCACGTTGCCCACGGCTGGCAGGTGCAACCCTGTGAGAATGTTGTGCTCGCGGGCCATGCCGGCCATGAACGAATGCGAAAGCATTTTCCCAGCCTTGCCCGAGGCGCGAGTCAGCGGCTTCTCGGCAAGCACAGCTACGCACAGCACCAGGTATAACATTACGAAGGTCTTGGCCCCGCCCAAGGCCAGGCCGGCCCAGCCGTCCCAGCGCCTGCGACCGGTGGCCGTCTCGGGATCGCGCTTCCTGCGCCGACTGCGCAGGATGCTCCAGCCAACGACCGAAAAGATCATATACAGTAGAATAAAAGCCAGACCCGACCCCAGAACCCGTCCGATCAAGTGTGGAACTTCCATCCAAATCGCCAACACTCCGCCTAGAGGCCTGCCAAGGACGCCGGCCAGCAAGTAAGCCCCGACCAGCGCGGCAAGGCGAATCATTTGCCTGGCGAACCCGGAAAAGTAGCCGATCAGCGCGAAGATCACAACACACGACAGAAAAGCCAGATCGAGCGTCATGTGCGCAGCTCCCGTGTGCCGTCATCGACACGAATCAGCAAGGCGCGCTGAAGCAGTGTTTTCAGCATTATTTGATCTTGTAATCGGTTTTGATGTTGTTTCTGGCCTCTTCTGCCTTTTGCTTGAACATCTCATTATCCGACTCGTAGGCCATGGCCATCTTGAAGGTGCGCTCGGCAGCCACGAAGTCCATGCGTTTCATCTCGGCCATCCCCTGGCGGTACAACTGACGGCCCTTCTCCGTCTTGCCGGTTTGCTCGACCTTGGCCTTCTTCTGCAGTTGCTCGGATTGCTCGGTATAACGCAGCTTGGCTCGCGTGGATTCTGTCAATTGCTGGTCATAGTGCGAGCGCTTCTGGGCATCGCGCAGCGTGACATAGGCCTCGGTGACACGCTTGGATATCCTATAGATGCCCGCCTTTACCTCGCTCTCTTCAAGGTGAAAATAACGATCCGGGTGAAACAGCCTTGTCTGCCTGTGGTAAGCCTCGCGAATCTGCCCCATGGATGCATGCGGATCCACCTGTAAGACCTGGTAGTAGTCGATTCTGTCGAGCGCCTCTACCCAGGCTCTGATCTGCTCGCCAAACTTGGAATCCATTATCTCAACCTGCCCCGGGTTCTCAGCAGCAAGGCTGAAGGTCAGGCCAACTCCGCTGACTGGACCTTGTTCATACTCTGTTGAATCTCGTCTTGACTGAGACCGCTCGACAGGCTAACGGTGGTCGAGGCACTCTGGCCGGACTCGGGATCGCGCGCGGAAACGTTGACGATGCCGTCGGAGTCGATCTCGAAAGTCACCTCGATCTGCACCTCACCGCGTCGCGCCACCCGGAACCCGGAGAACTCGAATTCGCCCAGCATTTCATTCTCTTCCTGTCGGTTGGACTCACCCTGGAAGATGCGGATCTTGACTCTCTCCTGGTTATCCCGCGAGGTGGTGAAAGTTCTGGTGCGATCGATGGGCACCGGCGTGTTGCGGGCGATGATCTGCTCGGTGTAGCCGCTAACCGTTCCCAGGCGCAGCGTCAGCGGAGTGACATCCAGCAAAAAGGCAGTGGAAGAGCTGTCCACCAGCGCGTTGCCCTGGATAGCCGCGCCCATGGCCACGACCTCGTCGGGGTCGATGCCGGCAAGCGGCTCTTTGCCGAAGTAGTGTCTGACCGAGTCGCGAATCAGCGGCAGGCGTGTGGGACCACCAACCAGGATAACGCCGTCGACGTCGTGAACCGTCATGCCGGCCGACTGGAAAGCCTCGTCGCACACCTTGAAGGAGCGCTGCACCAGGTCCATCGAGAGTTTGACGAACGTCTCCGAATCGATGACCGTGCTGAAGTCGTAGACCGTGCCGTCTTCGGTCGTCAGCACCTCGGGCACGTGAACCTTGACCTTCTTCTTCTCGCTGAAAGCCTTTTTGGTCTCCTCGGAGACTTCACGCAGGCGTTGCAGCGCAACGACGTCCTTGCGCAGGTTGACGCCGTTTTCCTTCTGGAAGAGATCGGCGAAATAGTCCATCAAAAGCATGTCGATGTCGTCGCCTCCCAGGTAAGTGTCGCCGGCGGTCGCCAGCACTTCGAAGGTGTCGTTGCTGATGTCCAGGATGGAGATGTCAAACGTTCCGCCGCCCAGATCATAGACGGCCACGCGCTCATTGAGCTGTTTGCCGAAACCATATGCCAGCGCGGCGGCGGTCGGCTCGTTTATTATACGCAGAACTTCCAGTCCGGCGATCTTGCCGGCATCGGTGGTGGCCTGGCGCTGGTTGTCGTTGAAATAGGCCGGCACCGTGATGACCGCCTTTGTAACCGTTTGGCCAAGGTAGGACTCGGCGATCTCCTTCATTTCTTTGAGCACCAGGGCCGAGACCTGCGGCAGGCTGAGCACCTCGCCGAGCACCTTGACCCTGACGCTGTGGTTGGGACCCTCGACTATCTCGTATGAGCAGACTGCCTGGGCCTTCTTGACCTCGGGCGAGAAAACGTAACGCCCGATCAGCCGTTTGGCCGAGTAGATCGTCTGCCGGGGATAGGTCAGCAGGCGCTTCTTGGCGTCGTTGCCCACCTGGATACGGCCATCGTTGAGAAAAGACACCACCGAGGCCTGTGTGCGCTCGCCCCAGTCGTTGGCGATAACCGTGGGTTGCCCGTCCTCCATTATAGCAACGCAGGAGTAGGAAGTTCCCAGGTCGATTCCGATCACGATCTCGTTGGTGGTCATCCCGCCTTGCACTCCCGTTTTTATTTGCCAGTACGCCGGGGAGTTTATGGGCATCTCAGGGTCCGTGTCAACAGCCAACCCTCAATACCGTCCCCCCGTCCTGGCCGTCAAGCGCAAGGACCACTGCATGGGTGTGCTGGACGCCATCTTCAACTGCTGACCTGCCCGGGCCTGTTGAGAAATTACTCGCCTTCTCTCGGGCGCGGGCCTGCGGCCGGCATCAGCCTCGAGTAGGCGTCGTACTTGGTCTGGATCTCGCTCACGTACTGGACAGGTTCGGAGCCGCGGCAATAGCCGTAGCGCGCCTGGCGGTGGTAGTCGGGTTTTTGCAGCAGCAACATGGCCCGCTCTACATTGTCGAACCACTTGTCCGCGTCGTACGAGAGCCTCCAGGCCAGGCGGCGGGCGTCTCTGACATGACCCAGGCCGGCATTGTAGGACGCCAGCGCAAAGCGGATCCGCTGGCGCATGGGAACCGACGGCTCGAACTTCGTAATCAGCCATGCCAGATAGGTCACCCCGGCGTGAATGTTGGTATCGGGATCCCACAGGTTTGTAAAACCCATTTCGCGCGCTGTCTGCGGCATCACCTGCAGCAGACCGCGCGCCCCCGACCAGCTCGTCGCCCTGGGATCGAAACGGGATTCCTTGTACATCTGCGCCAGTATCAGGCGCCAGTCGATGGCATACTCGCGCCCGTACTTTCTAGCCAGGTCGTCGTAGGGAGATATGACCCCGGTGGTGTCCAGCGCCTCGCGGCGTACCTCGGATATTCGCTTGCGCCCCGTAAAGTACCTCCCGATCAGCCCGTTGAAGAAGGCACCCCGGCAGTCCTGGCGAATGAAGACGTTGAGCCGTCCGAGCAGCCCGGGCGACTCGCGCCTGACCGCAAAAACCAGCGGCATGTTGCGCGCCAGAACCAGCGTTCCCTGTACGTCGTTCCTGAAGTTCAACTCGCTGCCCAGCAGCACCGAGTTGGCCACTGTCAGGGGGATCTGCTTCCTGCCCACTCTGTCGATCAGATCCTCGGTCCCGAGATCCTCGGGGGACTCGACGATCCGCAAACCAGGAACGACCAGAGCCACAATCTGCAGCTTGCGAAAGTACTGCGAAGAACGGCGCACGTGCACGTTGCGGTACATGAGCTGCACCAGCTCCTTGATGGGCCCCTCTCCTTTCGGCTGCACGAGCACCTGATCGGAGGAGTGGAATGGCATCGAGTAGGAAATCTGCCCGAGGTAAGGATCGGCTTTCGACGGTGAGACAACCGCCACGTCGGCCCGGTTCTCAACCAGCAGGCGGGTGACATCTTTGGGATGCTCTGGAATGACAATCTCCAGGCGTACCGCCAGGCGGCGGCTGAGAAGCTCGGCCAGTTCGAACTGGAATCCCACTTCCTGTCCACGATAGATGTAGTAGGCCACCGAGTTGTTCAGCATTGCTACCCGCAGCACCTTGTGCTGATGTATCTCCGGCAAGTCACCCCCGAACTGCCGGCGGAGATGTGTCGTCAAAGCGTATTGGTAGAGGAAGCCGTTTACCGCATCGAGCAGCTCCGGCGCGCTACTTTTCACCGCCCAGGCCAGCGGCACCCTGTCCTCCAGTACGAAACCTTCTTCGACATCGTCACGATAGGCCAGGTACTCGGCAACCTGATCCGACCTGGCGATCGTCAACTGGTAGCGCCCCGAACCCACGCCGTCGAGAATGTCCCCGGTATCCAGGTCGCCGCTCAGCCTGACCAGATCCAGTTTCTGACCCAGGATCTTCTCGATGCGCGAGACGGTTGCCGTCGTGCCAGGGGCATCCGCCATGAAGATCTTGTGACGCGGGAGCAGATCAAGGCGGCGTGGGGCGCTGCCGTCGCCGCGGCGCATGACCAACACCTGCTTCACGTGCACCAGGGGCGCCGTGAACGTGACGCCTGTGACATCATCCGCCGGGCGCTTGAAGGTTCCGACGATCTCGCCGCGTCCCTGACGAAGAGCTGTAAAGAGTTCTGCCGGGTGGTCGACTCTAACGAAGCGCGCTTCCAAGCCCAGGCTCTCGGCCAGGGCGCTCGCCCGGCGAAGGCTTTCTACCAATTCGCCCCCCTGGCGCGGAAGCTGCGCCCCGGGTTCCCGCACATACAGAAAACGCAGCACGCCGCTTGTGCGAACTTGCTCCAGATCCGCCGTGGGAGCCGGTTCTTCCCCGGCGGCGGGATAGTAGACCAGCTGCGGCTCGGACGACTGCGGTTCGGGTGCCGTATCCCGGGCCGTACTCGTTTGCTGCCGGCTGTGATCTGGCTTTTGATCGCAAGCCGGCATTGCGCAAAGCAGCGCCGCCATTGCAATGATGAAAAATCTCATTCCGGCCTTACGCCTTGCCCTTCTTCACTAGCTTCGCCCAACTGTCACGCAGCGGCACGATGCGATTGAAGACTGGCCTGTCGGTCCGGGAGTCCTTCGGGTCGAGTATGAAATATCCCTGCCGCTCGAACTGACAGCGGCTGGCCGGCTGTGCGGCTGCCAGGCTGGGCTCGACGCGGCAATCGTTAAGCACCTCGAGCGAGGCGGGGTTGAGATCGTCAAAAAAGCTGGATCCCTTGTCGGCGCCCGGGCGCTCGGTCAAAAAGAGCCGATCGTAAAGCCGCACCTCGGCCGGAATAGCGTGCTCGGCCGAGACCCAGTGGATGGTTCCCTTCACCTTGCGCCCGTCCGACGAGTCTCCACCCCGGGTGGCCGGATCATAGCTGCAATGCAACTCGGTCACCTCACCGGTTTGCTCGTCGGTAACCACGCTCTCGCACTTGATGAAGTAGGCCCAGCGCAGGCGCACCTCGCGGCCCGGCGCCAGCCTGAAGAACTTGCGCGGCGGGTCCTCCATGAAGTCGGCGCGTTCGATGAAAATCTCACGCGAGAATGGAATCTTGCGCGAACCCATCTTGTCGGGATCGTCAGGCAGGTTGGGAGCCTCGAACTGTTCGACCTTGCCTACGGGGTAGTTGTCGATCACTACTTTCAACGGGCGCAGGACGCACATACGCCGAGGGGCGCTGAAATTGAGATCGTCGCGGATACTGTACTCCAGCAGGGCCACGTCGACCACGCTGTCCCGCTTGGCCACCCCGATGCGCTCGCAGAACTTACGGATCGACTCGGGAGTGTAGCCCCGGCGGCGCAGCCCCGACAGGCTGGGCATGCGTGGGTCGTCCCAGCCGGAGACTTTTCCGCTTTCAACGAGCTGCAACAACTTGCGCTTGCTCAACACCGTGAAGCTGAGATTCAGGCGCGCAAACTCGATCTGTCGCGGTTTTCCGGGAGGCTCCACCGCATCGACTATCCAGTCGTAAAGCTCGCGGTTGTTCTCGAACTCCAGCGTGCACAGCGAATGGGTGACATCCTCGATGGCGTCCGACAGGCAGTGGGCGAAGTCGTACATCGGGTAGATGCACCAGGCTTCCCCGGTGCGCTGGTGCGCCTCACGGCGGATACGATACAATGTCGGATCGCGCATGACGATGTTCGGCGAGGCCATGTCTATCTTGGCCCGCAGCACCCGCGAGCCTTCCTCGAACTCGCCGGCCCTCATGCGCCTGAACAGATCGAGGTTTTCTTCGAGACCGCGCTCACGGAAAGGGCTGTTGCGGCCGGGCTCCTTCAGCGTGCCTCGGAAATCGCGAATCTCTTCGGCGCTCAGATCGCAGACATAGGCCAGGCCCTTATTGATCAGCCTCTCGGCAAATTCGAAGAGCTTCTCGAAATAATCCGAGGCGTAGTACTCGCGATCTTCCCAGTCGAAGCCCAGCCAGCGTACGTCTTCTCTTATCGAATCCGTGTACTCGACGTCCTCTTTGGTCGGGTTGGTGTCGTCGAAGCGCAGGTTGCACCTGCCGCCGAACTCGGCCGCCACGCCGAAGTTGAGGCAGATAGACTTGGCGTGGCCGATATGTAAATAGCCGTTGGGTTCGGGCGGAAAACGGGTCTGAACCCGCCCAGCGTGCTTGCCGCTTTCGATGTCCTGGCTAACGATGGCGCGGATGAAGTCCGTGCCCGGTTGTACTGCGCTGTCTGCCATGAATCCGCCATCTCCTCCCGCCGGTCCGCTTCGAGTCACGCAGCAATATTGTCCACCTATCGACCCCTTGTCAATCGTGGCATATCGACGCCTGTCAGGCAGACGCTTACATCCCACAATTTGTTGCCAAGCTGCGGATCGCGCTTGTCGATGCGCGGACTGCGCCTCTTGTGATACTTGAAGTATCCTCCGCTAACGTCGACAAGCTCGGGCGCGGCTGCCAGGAAGAGCGCCGTTTTCGCCGCCCGCCCGGGACTCGGGAAAAAACGGCGGATCAGCAACCCGACCAGGCCGACCAACCGGCCCTCGTTGTTCATGGCGATGTTCGAGGCCACGGGTCCGGGATCGACCGCGTTCACCGTTACACACTCGCCACGCAGGCGCCTAGACATTTCAAGTGTGAGATAGACCAGGGCCAGTTTCGAGCGACTGTAGGCCTTCCACCAGGAATAGCCGCGGCTCAACGCGAGACTGTCGAGATCGAGCGACACAATTTTGTGCATGTCGGAAGCTACGTTTACAATCCTGGCAGGTGCGCTGGAGCGCAGGCGCTCAAGCAGCAGAAGACTGAGCTGAAAAGCTGCCAGGTAGTTGACGGCGAAAGTTTCTTCAACGCCATCGATCGTCAGTCGCCTTTCCCGGTTTACTATCCCGGCGTTGTTGACAAGTACCTGCAGCGGCTTGTCCCATGAGATGAACTCTGCAGCCGCCCGTTCTATCTCGCGCCGCGAGGCAAGGTCGCACACCAGAATGCGAGGCCGCGGGCCGCCGTCACGCTCGATCTGCCGCTGCGCGTCCAGGCAGCGCTCAGCATCTCGACCCAGCAGGACTACTTCGGCTCCCAGTCCGGCTAACCCTCGGGCCAGCGCCCGGCCGTGCCCGCTGGTGGCGCCGGTAACCAGACAGACCTTGCCGTCCAGGCGCGTCAAGCCGTTCACGATGCCCTCCCAACGCCCGCGTTCTCTTCCTGTGGAATTGAAAATCGGAGCCGATAGTCTGCAAAGGCCGACTCGACGTCTGACTGCTCCAGGCCGAAATCGGCCAGGCGATAAAGGTGCCGTCCGAGCTTGTGTTGCGGGTTGTGTAGCAGATAACTCCGCATGCGCTCCGCGGCGCCTGTAGAAAGCTCGATCCCCAGCCAGTCGTAAATACGCCGAGCGGTTCCGAGCGCGTCAGCGGTGAGATCGTAGTACGAAACGTCCAGAAAAGCCTCCTCGCCGCGGGCGATCCTTTCGGCCATCGAGCGTGCGATCATCCTTTTGGCCTTGGCGAACCAGTGCCTGCCGATGTCCTCGGGATCCACCTGGTCGCTGAACACGCCGCGGCTGTGCGCCATCATCGAGCAGAACGAAGCCATGGTTCGCAGCGGATCGCGATGAATCTGGATCACGCGCGCGCCGGGAAAGACCTCGAACAAAGAACCTAGCTGCTCGAGGTGCTGGGGTGTCTTCAGAAGCCAGCGCCCGCCGGGCCGCCGATGCTGCAGATAGGAAAGGATCTTGGAGTAGTAACGGTAGGCGGCGGTGTGATCTTGGCGCTCGAGCCAGGTCGAGAAGCCGGGAACCCGCCAGAGCGCCTCGGGAACCGTGCCGTGAAGATCATAGTCGAACAGCAGGCAGTCCTCCTCGGGCTCCCGTGCGGCAACCGGATGAATAGCCGTAAAATCAGGGGCCAGGTAGCTCAAAATAAATTGAGCGGCCCCGGCCGCCCGTGGACGGTGATCGCCGCCGCCCAGAAGACCTCCCGCCAACGGCGCCGGGTTGACAGCCTCCCACGACTCCAGGTGCCGCCAGCCCGGGTCGCGGGCCAGCAGGCGATGCAGAAGGGTTGTTCCCGTGCGTTGCAGCCCGACGATGAAAACCGGATCACCTGTTTCAAGACAGACATTCCGGCCCCTTCCAAATGCATCCGTAAGGCGCAGACGATTCGCCAGGATGCGCAGCAGGTTCTGCCTGGCCATCAGGCGACCCAGGGGATGCAGCCGGGCCTGATCCTCGATCGCCCGCGTCAAGATTTGCAGACGTTCGAAAAATCCCCGATCGCCGAAATCGCGCAGGCCGGTTTTTCTTTTGGCTGCCGCCAGCAGGGATTCGGCATCGAGCCCGGCTCTGAGGCCGATCTCGCCCGCCAGGCAGCCCAACCCGTTAACCAGCCGCACCGGCAACGGCCGATAGGGCCGGCTGTAGTCGGTCGAAGTGGTTCTCACCGCTCGAGCTCCGCGGCAAGATTGGAAAGTTTGACCACCCGGGTTGTGGGCTGCGGATGAGCCTTGGCCCGCACCCAGCGAAAGCACATTGTGCCGCAAAGGTGGCCGGTGGTGTCCAGCCAGTTGTCGACACCGGGGTTTTCCAAGGTCACGATGATGCGCACAGATCCATCCGGCCGGTATTTGGCCGTGCGCTTGTTGACGGAGATCGGGTAATAGCGGTAATCGAGCGACTCCATCCAGTGGTTGTTGAGTTGAAAATTCCAGTAGTCGCACTCCGGCGGAGTGGCCTCGACCAGCAACGCTTCGTCCGCCTGCAGCTCCCAGTAGCCATGATAGTAGCAGATGTTGGGATCGCCGTGGGCGGCCAGCGCTATGTCTTGCCCGAACTCGGGCAGTTGGTTGACCTTCTTCTTGAAATCCCCGGCCCAGCCGGAAAACATCGCCGCCGCTCCCATGACCAGCCTGCCGGCCATACCCAGGCCCGCCTCGAGGCTCTCGGGCGTGAGGGGGCCGGGCTTGCCGTCCCCGTCGACACGCTCTATGCGCAAATCGGCGACGGTTTCGTTCTGGCGGTCAAGGAGCATCTGGCGAACGATCACAGAAGAGCTGTCGGGCGCAAGCGGCAGCCAGTTGCCCTGGTGCCTTTCACGGCTAACGGCTATCTCGAAGCCGCCATCCGACGCTATCTCCAGATCGCGGCCCTCGAGGTAGCCGGTCTTGCCCGAGCGCCCGCCGCCGCCATACTGCCCGGCATAGGTGCCCAGACCGAGATAGTGCACCGTCCCGCGCCGGCCGGTGATACGGTACTCGTGCCGGCCGCTGATCGAGGCCCACTGGTAGAAGAAATCGGGGTTATCGGCCCCCATCTTGGCGGTCTCGTGCACCGGGCGAAACAGGACCGGCGCCAGCGGATCGGCGTACTCGACGAATGCCTTCAGAGCCGCGCGGGTAATGCGACTGAGGTAACGAAATCCTTCCGCGCGGTTGAGGGGGTCTCCGGGCGCCCTCTCGTCGAGGATCGTCTTCCCGGCCGCCTTGATGGTGTCACAAAACTCATCCCAGGCCTCCCCGCTCATCAGGCGCAGGCGTGCTTCATCAGTGCTCAATTGGCAGGCTCCTTTCCGTCCGTCTCAATTCGCCGCAGGCGGCGGATAACGCCGTTTCTAACAAACGCAGCCCGAAAAAACAACTGCAGTTTCCAACTCGTACAGATCCGGGATAGCTGGCTTAAAAGTTGCAGATCCTAAGAAATAAATGTATCGAGATAGCCTAATCAACCGGGTTGGGAGCGAACCATGAAAAACGTCGTAATAACGGTCATCGTACTGGGGGGAATCGGCTACGGCATATACCACTTCACCAGACCGAAGCCGGCCTTTGACGTCGACAGGTTGGAGAAAATCTCGGAAGCACTCGGCGAAAAGGCCAAGCTGCTCGGCAAGATGGTAGACAGCAAGGATTTACCCGACTGGGCGGCGGCCATGGACGAGTACATGAAGGGCGTGGGCGACATCCTCGATCTGCATACCGGCGACTGCGCCGAGACGGTGCAGGCGCTTGAAAAACACCAAGCCGATTTCAAGGGCAGGCTGCTTCAGGGCGACATGGGCGATCAGATGGTGTTCATGCAGAAAATAAAGGAAATGCCGCGCGAGCAACAGCAGGAGCTGGCCGCCAAGCTGATAGTCATGCTGCACGGCCACTACCAGGCTCTCTTGCCGATGATAAAGGACTTCAGCTACGACTGCCTCAAGGAATCCGCCATTCTCTACAAGGTCTTGCGCTAGGAGAACAAAAATGCCGGAGGGCGGACTCGAACCGCCGACACGGGGCTTATGAGACCCCTGCTCTAGCAGTCTAAGCGCCTTGAATGCTCAAGGAAATAATGCCCGCGGCTTCTGAATTGTGGCGGTTTTGTACCCGGTCTTGATCGTCGGCCGGCACCATGGCGAGGGCCGCCGGGCCTGTCTCCCGGTCGGGTTCCAGGTAGCGGGCGGCCTGCTCGACGGCGCCCATGAGCATCTGCGGGCTCAGGTGCGCGTATCGTTGTGTCATGGCCAACATCCGGTGCCCGAGCAACTCACCTACGGCCTGTAAGGGCACCCCTCGCATGGCCAGGGCCGAAGCGAAGCAATGCCGCAGGTCGTGAAAGCGGAAGTCTCGAATCTTCGCCCGCCGGCAGGCCGCGTTGAATGCCGTCTTGATGTCGCCCGGGTGTGAGCCGTCCGGCTTGTGGAAAACGAGGGGCGAGCCGTTGACGTTCCCTTTCTGCTGCGCTCGCAAGAGCACCCGGGCCTCTGCATTCAGCGGTATGGTTCGGGGCCGTCCGTTTTTTGTGCGCGTGCCCGGTAGGTTGATCGCCCCCCGGGCCAGGTCTGCCTCTTCCCATTGTAGGCCGAGCAACTCGCTCCGTCTGCAACCCGTGAGCAGGGCCAGGTGGACGATCGGCCGAATGTGATCGGCGCAGGCATCGAGCAGGCGCTCGATCTCTACCGGCTTCAAGTAACGCACGCGGCCCTCGGGCTCCCGTGACATCTTGATCTTGCCCTTCAAGGGATTCTCACCGAGCACCCCCAGGTCGGCGGCCAGGTTCAACAGACGCCGCAGGCAAGCAAGCTCGCGGTTGACAGTGGAAGACCCTGCCGGCGTGTTGTTGAAGACAAGGGCGCCGGATAGGCGAGCCGTCCGGTAGCGTTCCACGTCGGCCAGCGTGATCCTTTCCAGGTTCTTGTTGTTGAAGTGCGCCCCCAGGTTGGCCAGCAAGCGCACATCGCGCCGCCAGCTTCGCTTGTGTTGCTTCGACCATGCTATGAATCTCGGGCCGAAGTCGGCAAGCGTCAGCTTGCATCGTTGCTTCACATTCAGGAAACGGTTTTCGTCAAGCTCGCTCAGGCGCTTCCGGAGGCACTTTGTCGCGATCCGTTTATCCTTGGAAGCGCGCTCCCGGTAACGCTTGCCCCCGTGGTGATACTCGATCCACCATGTGTTGCCCCTGATAAAAGTCCGCGCCATGACTTACCCCCGATCTTTCGTTGCAGTGTCGATCCCGTCCCGCGTGCCGCGAGTGTAGGCCTGCCGCGAGGCCTTGGCCGCCAGTGCAAGGATCCGCTCGGCGTGCTTGGCCAGCACCCGCTTGATCGTTGTGAGCGTCTCGACCGCGCCGGGCGACGCGTCTTCACCATTCCGCTTTTTCATGACTTCGCCTCCGATTCTACCGTTGCGGTCTGACATTCCTGGCCAACCATCCAGGGGCTCGTAAGCCAGGCGCTCGCCTCGCCCCGGTGAAGCCAGTAGCGCCCCCCGTCGGCTCTCAGGGGCAACCCAACAGCCCGCAGGTCGGCCAACAGGTTTGACGTTGCCCGTTCGCTCGTATCGAGCCCCTGGGCCAGGTCGGCAAGCAGCAGGTGTGAGCCGCAGAGCAGGCGGACAGCGTTGACGGCCAGGGCGATCGTGTCGGCCCGTTTCATTCGTCCGCCTTTTCGCTGGCTGGCAGATCGAGCCGTGCCCGGATATCAGACACCTGCTCGATTTCCCGCGCGCCCTCGCCGGTCAAACAAAAGCCGCTCTTGTCGCATGCCCAGATCGGGTAACCTGTGTGCGTGGCCAGATCCTCGGGCACCTGTTCGGCGTGCGGCAGCGCCGTCATGTCGATCGTGTGAATCCGAATCTCTTCGGGCAAGGTGGCCTCGATGCGATCCAACTCGGCGCGCAGTTGGCCAACGTCGAGCCCGTCCCATGTGCCCAGGGCCAAGCCGCTGTAGCCCGTGATAGCGTCCGGGTCCGGGACGTCGGGCAACGAATACCCGCCCCGGGCCAGTTCTGCGCGTTCGTCTTCGCTTGCCTCGACGATCAACAACTTGGCTTCCCGCGCATCGCCTGGGCCAACCGGGGCGCCGTGGACAAGCAGGACGGGTTGTCTGTAACTCGCCGCCGGGTGATTCGTCGTGATCTCCGCTTCCACCACAACACCATCTGCTTTGATCCTCATGCCGCTACCCTCCAAGAAACAGAATCCCCGGCCGACCGTTGCAATCCTTCGTTGATAGGCGAAGTAGAGCAGTGGGGCCAGCCGGGGAACCGTTTCTTTTCAGGTTTGACAAACAGCATTCTCTACCTCGCCTATCGCCTACAGGATCGCCCAGGCGCCCGCAAAGGTCAAGGGTTTCTTCCGGCGCTGGCCTCCGCTCTTTTGAGTATTGCTTCAAGGGCCAGCAGATCCTCTGTGCTCAGGCCGCTCAAGTCTACACCGCGATCCGCAGCAGAGGCCTCAACCCTCATCTGCGTCGGGGCGTCCAGGCCGAGCAGCTTTGCCCGGCGGGTCGATACTCGCAAGGCAACCTCGATCGCCCTTGGTTCGCCCGTCCCGATCTTTTTCTGTAGTGCCGCAAGATAGCTATCAAGTCGGGCCAGTTCCAGGATGCGCAATTCCTCGGCAGGTTCGGCAACGGTAGCTCTCAGGGCGCGTTGAACACAATCTGCGGCGCCGCTCGGCCCGGCAAAGCCCAGGGCATCGGCTATCTGTTGCAGGGTGTGTCCGTCCCGGCGCAGTTCAAGTGCCTGGGCCTGCTTTTCGGCCGATGCGATCGCGGTTCGAGAAGTAGGGCTCCGTCGCCCACGCCGGGCGCTATATTTTCCAGCTCGTTTGATTGCAGCTTTCTTGGCAGGCTTTTTCATTGCCCCACACCCCGTCTTCGCCTGTGATTGCCTTGCGCCCGATGCGCAGATGCGACAGGGCGGTTTTTCCAGGCCGGGCAACTCTCACGCCTGCAATCGCTTGGTAGGTAGGGCAGCCGACAGGACAAGCACATTGCCCTGGCCTCGGCGGGCGCCAGGTACGTCGGGCGCCTATGGGCATCCAGCCGGGCGATCATTCGGTTCTCAGCCATCATCGGATTCATGGGTTCCCTTCTTTCCTTCAACAGTTCGTTGGCATTCTTGAGCAACTCGCGGGTGTCCACAACGATCACGGGCTGGACGTTGGCCAGGTCGCCCGGGTTCGGCAGGGCTGGCAAGGTGGCCAGGGGGGGCGCCGTGCTCATGCCCGGCCCCCGGTGCTACCTGTTGCCTGTTTCGTGTTACCACCCGATAGGGCAACAGGGGCTTGGTACTTGATACACCAATCGTCAATGGGAGTCATCGCACCACCTCGGAGCCCGGAAAGAACATCTTCGCGGCATGGGTCGCTCGAAGTAGACCGGGATGCTGCACTACCCGCTCCAGCTCGGCCACGGTGAACCTGGGCAGGTTCTCCGCGTCCGGGGGCACCCGGCAGTCGCCATCAAGCACCCAGAGCACCCGGGCGCCGCCCAGCGCCCTACAGCGAACAACAACCCAGCCCTGGGCCGATAGCAGCCGATCGGCCTCAAAGGCGTTCCAGGCATCCCGGTCAAGTAGGCAGGCGATGATCTCGGGCTTATGCTGGCGCAGTTCCGCGCGATCCTCGGGTTGGAGGGTGTCCGGGGGTGCGGTGAGTCGCAGACGATCCTCGACCGCTTCGAGACGGGCGCCCTTGGCTTCGAGCAGGGCGATGATTTCAACCGGTGCGTTCATACTTCATAGACCTCCATGGGCTTGATCCCGAACAGATCGGGCTGTTCTTTCTCTGCCCCCCTGTTTCTATCCGCAACACCGCAACAAGGGGGTGAATCTTTTGAATTATCAATAGGTTGTCCTGTTGCGGATAACGCAACAGAGCACCCCTCTGTTGCGGATAGGTTTTCGAGATTCCCTTGTGATTCCGGGGATGTTGCGGTGTTGCGGATAGGACCGGGGGGTGTCGGGAGATATCGGCTCCAAGCATCCGCGAAGGCGGTCTTTTCGTAGCCTTTTGGGGTTCCCTGGCCGACCCGGATCGACTTGGAGTGAATGTCAAACGGTGCGAGCAAGTGGGCGACGCCCCGGGATGTGATCAGCTTCTTATTTTTGCCCCACTCATTCCACGGCCGCTCTTCGAGTGAGACCAGGTACTCGACCAGCCCACTACTGGCCACCCGATCGACACCAGCCGCCTTGAAAAATGCCCGGGTGTCCGCCAGAAGTTCGAGTGAGACTGAATCATCCTCCGCGCCAGCAGCCAAAGCAACGGCCGCCGCCCGTGCGAGGGCCGGCCAGCGCCCCCCGGCCAGGTCAGCCACTAATACCAGGGGTTCCCAATTATCCCGGGTCCGATCGGAGCCGAGGGCGGGCATTGAGGGCTCTGTGTCGAAGTCTGCGTTACGTTGATCCACCGCCCACCGCGCGGCCTTTCGTTGCAGCTCCGTGAGTCGGGGGGCCAGCTTCCGGGGGCGCACATGGTCGACTGCCTCCCCCGATCCCTTGCGGCGCAAACGTAGAATGATCGAGCGGTCAATGACTGTTGCTGGTAGCTTTCCCCCGGGGCCATCTATCAGTGCTAGAAGTTTCGGACACCAGGTGGAGAATCGAGCAGGTTCGTGATCGTCGCCTGTGCAGCGAATAACAAAGGCAGCCGTCCGGGTGTGCCCGCTGTTGATCACCCCTCGCATTTCCTCGCTCGCTTCACGACCCGCCAAGAAAGTTTCGGCCTCGTCGAGCA
Source organism: Myxococcota bacterium (assembly GCA_035528415.1). Taxonomy (GTDB): domain Bacteria; phylum Myxococcota; class B64-G9; order B64-G9; family B64-G9; genus DATKYQ01. The sequence continues at coordinate 28,853 of DATKYQ010000055.1, forward strand.
GTAAGGTTGGCCTATACTTCTCGACGGTGCGAAATAAAGCCGCAGGTGTGATGCTCGACGCAGGCAGTGCCCGCGAAACCATGCCGGCCACCAGCTCAAGCAGGGTCGTTTTCCCGCATCGCGGACGGGGCGACGTAAAGACCAGCAGAGGTGCCGTACCGAAAGAATCAAAGCACCACGTCCAGAGCGCCCATAACGCCGCCGCCCGCGCCTCGTGCTCGCCGAGCACGACATACCGGTGGATCACGCTCTCGAAGGCGTCCAACAAATCGGCGCCGCTAACTGGTTCCGGCCAGGGCTCCGGCTCAGCCAGTTGCAACTCATGGCCGGCGTCGGCGACAACCCGGGCGACCTTGGCGGATTTCTCAGCCGCAAGCTCCCTGGTGTGACTGTCGGCGAGGCGTAGCAACTCGGCTTTTACTACCTCACCCTGATCGCCAGCATCGAGCGCGGGCCAGCATTCTACAAGAGCGGCAAGAAACTGCTCGCGGGCTTTCGCAGAGCAGGGATCCAGCCGGTCGCTGTGAACCACCTGGTCGTTAAGTCTGGCGGATATGATCGCCCGTTGACCCTCACGTTGAGACTCGATGATCAACCCGCTGGTGTTCTCAGTAGTGCTCATGTTGTCAACCTCGCCTGTATACGTAGTGATCGTATGGGCGATCCAGCGGGGCGCCCCCTCGACAAGATCGAGCAGGTCGGGCAACGTTCCGCCACCTTCGAGAAACTCGGACACGTCCTTTGCGCCGGGCAACTCGATCACGCGGATGTCATCAATAACGGGCGCCAGGGCCGCCGCTACTTGTTCTGCATGTGCCCGGCCGGGTTCGTCGCTGTCGGGAATGATCACGATCCGGGCCGCGCCCCGGAAGTGCTCGGAATACTCCGGGCGCCACTTACCGGCGCCGCCCGGGTTGCAGGTTGCTATCAGGTCGAGCCGTTCGAGAGACTCAACGTCTCGTTCGCCTTCGACAACAAACACGCCGCCCCCCGCCTGGGCCGTCTTGAGCAGCGCCGGCAGGTGATAGAGCACCTTCCGCGTGTCCCGTGTATTCCACACCCGCTTGCCGTCCGGCCCGGGCCTGCTTTGTCGAAAGTCTTTTGGCTCGAATCGCGAGACACTGAAAAGCTCGGCGCCTTTTTCGTCGTGGTAGACGTAGCTCTTGACGATCTTGCCGCGCCGCTTGTGCTTGCCCCCGTTGCCGTTGCCACCTGAAAGGTCGGCCATGCGCAGGCCGAGTGCCTCGACAACGGCGGGTGTCGAGCAGCCGGCGTGACAAGTGAGCAGCACCCTGCCGCCGTCGCCGGTAGAGATTGACAGCGAGGGGCTCTCGTCCGCATGCCCCGGGCAGAGACTTTCCCATTGGTTCGATCCGGTCTGGCGTACTTTGCGAAGCAGCGGCAGTACGCGATCAATCGGTTGCATTCTTGCCCCCATATTTCCATCCGAGATACGCTGCGGACATCGCCAGGTCGAGAAAGCCGCACCGGCGTAGAAGTGCGGCCAGGTGGTAAAAAGTTCTCATGAAACACCCCGATCCACGTCAAGCGCGAGTTCAAGCAGTGTGCCGGCGGCCCGAACGGCCGCTGCTCGCCGTTGTTCTCCGACGGAAACCAAGCCGGCGGCGAGGGCGGCGAGTAGTCCCGGTGCTCGGGCCAGGTCGCCAAGCGCCGCTGCCGGGGCCGTGCATGCAGGTCTGCGACGCTGCGCGATCCACGATTCAAGATCACGCTCATCCACTTTCAGCCTTGATCCAATTTTGCGGATCATCGCTGCGAAAGATCGGCCGTCGGAGTGCAAGTCTGGATCGTTGATCGAAGCGCGATAGATCCAAGACCGGGCAGTCTTCACCGCAATACCGGCGCGGCCACAGACCTCCGAGAATGAGAGAAAACGGGAAGCCAACATGTCGTCGTCCTTAAGGCGCCCGGCTCCCCTGCCGGCCGGGCTGTGTCGCAGGAAGGCCAGCAGGGGAGAGGACGCATTAGAATCGGTTGATGCGACACGGCCCTACTATCCAGGACTGACTAGACACTTCAGGGGGGGTGTTCTGGTATTTTCGGGATTGGTTCGGCTCAGGTGCGGCTTTTTCGGTAGCAGTCACAAAGCCGGCTGTAAGCGGCAGCAACCTCTCGGGCAGGTAGCTTTTCGATCCTCATTCTTATCCTCGCAGGTGTCGAATCCTTACTACCGATTCTCTGCTCAGGAAACATCTCATTCAGGTAAAGATGTGTCAGCAATTCAATGGGTGATACGTCCCCCTTCTTCGGCCGGCCGCAGCGGCCAACGTGCTTTTTCATGACAGCCAGGGCAAGCAACGTTCCCTTCTCATGTCCGTACTTGTTCCGAAGCTCCGGCGTGCCTGGCCCGAGCACGTAGTCGAGAAAGTCCGGGTCACATCTCCAATAGTACCTCAGCGGCTCCAGTGGCCGATCAAACACACCCTCGATATGCTCCGGTGCATCAAGCCCGATGCGCCAGAGAAATTGCCCCACCTTGTCAAAATGTGCATCCCGCATGCACCTCCGCAGGGCCGAGCGAAGCACGGTCTTTCCACCGAAAGGCACAACCTTCCCCGTGCTGTCGATTCTCCGCCCTCGCAAGCGCCTGCTTTTCTTGTATAGCCGATCAAGATCATCCAGCCGGGCAGCGTCGCCGATGATGTAACAGTCTTCAAGTATTCGCCGAACCTGGGTAGTGCCTGGTGTCTTCACATGCGGCGGCTGTTTTTGTGATTCACGATGCGCAACTTCGGCAGCCACCAATGAGTAGGTTCTGGACACTTTCTTCTTCAGCGGCATCTTTTTCCATCGCGCATAGGCGGCCCGACGATAGGGTTCGCTCTCGAATAGAAAGCGATAAACCCTTGCAACCTTGCTATACCAGTAAGGCAAGTGCAGGCGTAAGGCTACGAGTATCCTGTCGTAGGTGTCACGGTTCTCAAGAGGCAGCGTACGAGTGCGCGGGCCGTGGTGAGGGTGTCGTTTTCTGGCGCCGGGCGCCGGAGCTTCGGGCGGCGCGTCTTCGGGCGGGGGCTTTTGCTTATAGATCGATAGCCCTTCGTCTCTTATTTCACGGTCTGTGATCTCATTTTGCGTGGTTCGAGGACGGGTTCGGTGAGCTGGCATGCCGTTCCCCTAACGGCCCCGGTTGGAAAACGTGGGGCGCTCCCGCCGGGGGAGCGGGGTTTCGGTCGGCCGGACCTAGCCCCACGCCTTCATCATGCCGTGCTGGACGGCGTAAGTCAAGACCCCCAGTGGCCAGGTTGCGCCTGCCAACTGGTGCATGCCCTGGCATGGCTTAGATGCTTCGGTGCGATCCTGGGGCTTCCCTGCAAGCCGTTTCCATGCCTGGGAGCGCGGCGCTCGCAAAAACGGGGCGCGGCGCTCTGTGCTCGACCTGGTGCTCGCCGGCGACTCGGACAGGAGCGTGGCCCTGTTCTGCATCCGGCTCGAAGGCGTATCGCCCCTGCCGGCCCGTAACTATGCGGCCAACGTGCGGCTTATATCCAAGAGCTTCGGCTTGCTCTCGGTCGATTGCCGTTGTGGTTGCTCCCGTGTCGATTAGCCCGACTCCGGTGATAGGCTTTGTCGATGTGAGACTGTCTCTTGCCGGAAAGATTCGTACTTTGGTGAACGGTCCGAGCTGCTGTAATTTCGATGGTCCTAGAGTGACTTCAAGGGTCGGCAATTATTAGCTCAGACCGAGGAAGAAAGCCGGTGCCTGGAAAATGGTGTCGTGTTCAACAATATGCCGAACGAGAATCGTGGTGGAATTCGCAAGCTCTGAACCCTTCTCGAAAGCTTCCGGGAAAGTGTCAAAGACTCCGAGTAGACGGTTACCCTGAACGGCGGCCCACTTCTCAGGTTGGGTTCTGAGCAACTCGGCTTTGTTCGCCTCGAACCAGACCAGCTCTTCTTCGAGGATTCCATCGTCGGTGGTTGACATTAATACTCCTGAGTATAAAGACGACGTTGATCAATGTACGCATATTGCTAACCAGTATTATCGCACCAGGTCAAGGAATTTTTCAAGCCCCTTGTCACTGCAACTATTCTTGGCAATGAGGGGCCTGGGGTTTTGTACCCGGTTTTGTACCCGGTCGGGGCCAGTAACGGGGTTACTTTGGCCTACTTTGCGTTACCGTGCTTGATCTTCCGATATGGAACACGATCGCGCAAAGGCAAGCCCCGCAAGGGGTTACGGGGCCTGTTGTTTTTTGGAAAATGCCGGAGGGCAGACTCGAACTGCCGACACGGGGCTTATGAGACCCCTGCTCTGGCCACCTGAGCTACTCCGGCAAAGGCGCAACGTAATTACAGTAGGCCACGAAGGCTGTCAAGAAAGAGTTTCCTCCATCGCGGCTCCTCCATATCTAAAAGTTGACCCGCGTTGGACTCAGCAACTTCTTCGCAAGTTGCGGAGAAGTTGCGCAGTAAGAGTCTAAGAACATTCCCAGATGCAGCTATGGGCCTGACAGGTCCAGCGGCCTTCGCAGTCATCTGCCGCGAGGGGCTGGTTGCGGCAGTCATCCGCTTGCTGGCAGTGGCCGAGCGCTATGCATGTGCCCGGGCACTGGCAGCCGGGGCAGTCGGGGCAGTAGTCGCGATTGAGACAGTAGAGATCCCGGCCTTGACATTCCACTTTATCCCAGCCGTTGTCACAGGCTTGGCCCTCGCCCGGCAGGCAGGCTCCCCGGTGCCAGTAGCTCTGGCCGTGGCAGTCTGCGTAACACACGTCGATGTAGCTTTGGAAATCCTCGGTACAGACCGGAATGGGGGGCCGATCCAGTTCGCTGCAGTAGTCACAATTTGCATCGCAGTCGCCCGAATAGGAAACCTGGTGGCCCGAGCAGACGGCCTCGGCCGCCCCGCACCAGTAGGTCTCTCCGTTCGAGGCGCATACCGGATCGGGATCGAGGCAGGCCGCCTGACACTCGCAGCGCCCGCGATAGCTGTAGTCGAGCCCCAGGCAGCGCGCGTGGCACTCGTTGGGCAGGCTGATGTTCTGGCCGCGGTATGCGGCGCAGACGGGATCCCAGTTGAAAGGACAGTCGCAATCCTGGCTGAGAATCTCGCAGCGGCCCGCAACGCAGATCCCGGGGCGGTTGGTGCAGGCTTCGGTCAGGTAGGGGCCGGGAGCGCAGGCGCCCATGGCCGCGCAGTCGCTTTCGAGCCTTTCCAGATAGTCCTGTTCGAAAAAGCGGTTGACCGCGCCCTCCAGATAGCCCGCAAGGCAGTCGCAACTCGGACAGCCGATCGGCACGTGGACGCAGTCGCTGCCTGTCAGGCATTTTTCCCAGTCGTTCGGCGAATACTCCATCTCGCAGCTTCCTGATACGCACACGGCCGAGACCTGCGGCGGCACCGCGCACTCCTCGCCTGTGCAGATGGCGTCGCCGCACTCGGGACGTGTGCTCCACTCCTGGAGGCTCACGGCCAGCACGGCCAGGAAATCGGCCCTGGTCGAGCCGCAGCAGCAGTCGCGCGAGACGAGAGTGCAGTCTGTATCGGATACGCAACCTTCGCTGCAGGGCAGGGTCACTAGGCTATCGGCGTCGCAGCGGCCGGAGATACATGTCGGCATCGGGCCGCACTTGTCGAGCGGGTTGCAGTCGGCATCCTGGCTGCAGCGCCGGCCGGGCTCTTGCTGCTGGTATGCAACACAGCCGCCCGCCAAAAACGTCAACGCGACAACACCAGAGGCGTATTTCACCAATCGCCGCATAGCCACTCGCAAGCGTGATTCTGACAGGCCCATGATCCTACGCACTCGATGTGATCAAGCGGCTGGCGTTCACAGTGGGCCGCCTCCAGGCAGTGCCCCAGGGCGATGCACTCCCCGGCCGCGTCGGGAAAATCGTCTACCATCAGACAGAAAAGATCGTCCGAGCCGCAGCGCAGCCCGGTCGCTCCAGCGCACATGCTTCCCTCGCCCGGCAGGCACTGACCCTGGTGCCACCAGTCGCGACCTTGGCAGTCGACGAAGCAGACGTCTTCCACATCGCAGAAGTCCCGGTCACAGGCCGGGATCGACGGTCTGCCGAGCATGGTGCATGTCTCGCACTCCGGGCTGCACCCGCCGGGATAGAAGACCTGCTGGCCGTTGCACTCCGCCTCCGCTTCTCCGCAGTAGTAGCTGGCGCCGTTGGTGGCGCATACTCCGCGCATGCACGGGCCGCCGTCGCAATCCATCTGGCACTCGCAACGACCGTGGTAGCTCCAGTCGAGATTGATGCATTCCGCCTCACAGGGGCTGCCCAGAGTCGTCCAGACCGCGCCGCCTTCCAGGCAGACAGGGTCCCAGTCATCGCCACAGCCGCACTTTTCAGAAAGAGTCTTGCAGTGCCCGCCGTCGCACACCGCCGACCCGTCAGTGCAAGCGTTGTGTTGCTCGCACTTGATGTCGATCAGCGCGCATGTGGCGTTCAGATCGTCGAGGTAGGCCTGCCGGGAATCGAGGTTGACCGCCGCCTCACCGCCGCCCAGCTCGCAGCCGCAGCAATCGGCCGGTACCTTGACGCATTCGGAATCAATTTTGCATGTGGTCGTGTCACTGCAAGTGTACTCGCAGCGGCCGCTCTTGCACTCGAAAGCGCCCTGGCAATCGTCGTGGGGCAGCCCCTGGCAGTCGGCCAGCGTGTTGCACTCCGCCTGTGAACCGCTGCCGTACAGAGAGCACCCGCCGACGAGTGCGAATAGTGCCAGGTAACAGACAGAGACTGTCCCATTCATGACCACCTCCGATAATGTACAGTCTGAATTACGCAACTATTATGCCATGTTCAGCAATATTCCAACAGCACGAAATACGAGACGTTTTCACGGGCCGCGCTCGTGCGCGACTCAGAATTCTGATAGCGCAACCTCAGAAAAAATAGCCACTTGCACGAATCATCGGGTCCGACTAGTATTCATGGTGGCCATCCGATCCCGGGGGAACACAGGGAGGTGCTTGTTGGACGCCATGAAAAAATACTGGATGCTCGAAGCAGCGCTTGTCGCAACTATTTTTATACTTGCCGGCTGCAACGGCAATTCAAGTTCCACTGACGGCGGCCATTGCGATAACGCCTGTAAATACTACAGCGATTGCCCGGCAGACCAGGACTGTATTGACGGCTGCTGCAAACGCAGCAAGCCGTGCGCCAACGACTTCACCTGCCAGCCCGGCGGCCTGTGCGTCGACGGCCGCTGCGTCACGTTGTGCGGCAACGACACAGACTGCCCGGACGAAGCCAGTTGCGTCTTCGGCTTCTGCACGATCTATCCGACGGATGTTCTTGCCGCGCTGAGCTCGCCGGCTCCCGACGAGTCACAGACCGAGAAGAAGCCTCTGCGTGTGGGCATAGGCGACGTGGCCCTTAACTTCCCGGTCGGCGTCAGCATGTGGGGTTTCGGCGCCCGGCTCGGGCCGCGCACACCCTACCGCGACACGCTGGGCGGTTCGGTTTCCATGTGGGATCGGCCGAGGGCCAAGGCCTTCGTCTTCGACAACGGCAAAAAGCGCATCATTCTCGTCCGGGCGCCGATGGGTTGCTCGACCGACTTCATGGCCACCATGGTTGCCTGGCGTGTGTTCCAGGCCACCGGCGAGAACTACATCAACCGCCTGGTATTCTCCGCTCCGCACAGCCACTCCGAGCCGGCTCGCTTCTGGAACATTTTCGTCAAAGGGGCCAGCCTGGGAGTGTTGGGAACGGGCGATTTCTCTTTCGAGATTTTCTACCGTATCTCGACCGACCTGACCGAGGCCGTCCTGCAGGCTTTAGACAACCTCGAGCCGGCGCGCTTCGGTTACGCCATAAACGAGCACATGGATCCGGAAGGCAAGGTTCACCACTACCGCCGTGGCGAGTATCCCGGCATCGACATGGACGACACGCTGGTGGTCATGCGCATCGACGACGCCGACGGCAACCCGCGCGCGGCTCTTATCAACATGGCGCTGCACGGCACGCACCTCGATGGCACCGCCGTCAGCATGGACGCCCCCGGCGGAGTCGAGTTGATCGCCCAGCAGAGGCTCCAGCAGCAAAGCGGCCTGCCGGTCAAGGCCGCCTTCCTGTCGCGCTGCTCAGGCGACGTATCCCCGGCCGGCGACGGTTCCGGGCTCGACGACTGGCGCAAAGTACAAGAGGTCGGCGTGCAGGCCTGGCCCAAGATCAAAGAACTCTTCGACTCGCTCGACGGCAAGACCGCCTCGGACGTCGAGATGGACATCGCCAACCGGCGGGTGGCCGTCAACCGCGAGACCTTGGGCTATGGGCCCGACGAATTTTACGACATCATAGGGGACAACCCCTGCAGCACGGACAAGGACTGCGGGTCCGGTTACGAGTGCATCAACGAGATGTGCGGGACGAAGTACTACTTCGGCGCCTTCCAGTGTGTCTCGGGAAGTGACGAAGATCCCGCCACCTTGCACGAAGACGGTCACCTGGGATGCATCTTCTCGGCGGAGACATTGGCCAAGGGACGCCCCATTCCCCAGTTCAGCAAGGCCCGCATGAGCGTGCTGCGTATCGGCGATCTGGGCCTGATAACCGTGCCCGGAGAGCCTCTCAGCCAGTATGGCCGCGGCCTTGTCGATCACATGAAAGCCGCCGGTTTCAAAGACGCCACCATCCTCGGCTACAGCCAGGATCACCACCTGTACGTCATGCTCGCCGACAACTGGATGCAGGGCGGCTACGAGCCCTCAATGGGTATCTGGGGATGGAAAGAAGGCGACTATTTCTTCGACAAGACCAACGAAATGACCGATCTCTTCGCCTCGAGCGGCGGCTACCTGGACGTGGCCGGTATGAAACCCACTTTCTTCGAGTTCCCCTGCCTGACAGACTCCGACTGCGATCCCGATCCGCAGGGCAACCCGATGCAGTGCGGCGCGGACGGCTTCTGCATCGTCTCGGTCAGCGCCACTTCCGATCCCGGCACGATCCTGTCAGACGTAGCGGCAACGGTCGAGCGCATCTCGATGGCCAGGCTGGTATGGAGCGGAGGCCACCCGGGAGTCGATCTGCCCCGCATGACCCTCGAACGCGACGACGGCGGCAGTTGGGTCGGGGCAACCAACACCGCGGGCGTGGTCTACTCGGATGACTGCCACGACACCATGACTTTCTACCTCGGCGACTACAAGAACGATCACAGCTGGGAACTCGACTGGGAAGCCGGCGCCGATTTTCCCGCGGGACGCTATCGTATCCACATTGAAGGCCACTACTTCGACGGCAGCGGAACGCAAAGCTACCAGGTGAACTCGCAGGCCTTCGATTTCGTTCCCTGCTCACGTATGCTGGTATTCGGCCTTGAACTAACGTCGGACAACGTCTCCGGCTGGGTGTCCTATCCGCCCGGACCGACCAACAACGACGGTCTATCAGATTTCTCGAGCCTGCAGCCTGCAGGCTTCCTGCGCCACAGCGGCCTGGTGCCGCCGATCATGCCCTGGCCTGCGGCCGCCGACGGCAGCGTCAAGGTTGACATCACCATCCAGCCGCCGAGCGGCGATCCCGTGCAACTCGACGAGGTTCCGGTGAACCTGTCGGGCAGCGCCGACTATGTCTATGTCAGCTCACGCAACCAGGGCGCGGATAGCACTGCAACACAAAACTTGCAAAGCTCGGGATTCACGGTAAGTCACGGAGCCTATAGGGGTGCAGGAAGCTACAGCCTGACCATGACCGCCACCGACGCGCAGGGTAACAGCGGAACACAAACAACGACCATAGACTTGCAGTAAACCCAGAAAATACTTTCAGATCCAGCCATAAGCGTTCGCAATACAAGCATTTATTTGCGACATTTTCTTGACAGCGATTCGTCTTGTGTTACCATGGCCGCACCTTTTCAAAGGATCTCATGGCCCACAGAGCCGGCAATATTTTCCTATCGACCAAGGGACACAAGGAGCGAGCGTGTCGTCTATTTGAAGAGGAGGACCTGCGGCCCGAGGAGCGGGCCTACGTTTCGCTGCTCAACCTCGGCCTGTTGAAAGGCCTGCAAACGAGTTCATGCCGATCTCTGCTCAGCGCCCTGCCCCGAGCCGGTCGGCGCGATGATCCGACGCAGCGAGATGTGCGCCGTGAAGAGGAAGGGCACTCCCCAGAGGACCTGCTGACCTAACTGCATGGCGTGAACGATTATGGCAAAGGCCATGCCCGAAGTTCCCAAGAGCGCCTTACTGATAAACAGGCTCAGGCCCAGCTTTGTGAAATAGTGGAAGTTGCCGATCATGCCCGGCCCCGCGGGAATCATCAATCCGACACACAGGATGCTCAGGACGGTGAAGGCCTCGATCAACCCGAGATGTCCCAGTTCCTCGAAGGCGCCGAACATGTACCACAACCCCGCCCCGGCCATGCCCCAGTAGAGAACGGTCATGGCGAGAAAAACCGCGGCCAAGCGCATGTTTGGCAGCGCCTGCAACCCATCGATAAACGAGCGCAGGATTGATTCCAGGCGCCCGGACAACCTGCCGGGCAGCAGCCTCAGCGGCCAGCGCCGGAACCAGGCAATCGTCTTCTCGCGCCGGCGATGCGCAACAACCAGAAAAACAAGAATCAACAAAAAGACCACCAGGATCGCCCAGGCCCAGGTATGGATCTCGAACGGCACTTGTAACCTGTCACCCAGGAAGAAAAGGATGCTCGTCAGCAGCAAGGCCATGGCCAGGCTGTCTACCACCCGCTCGACCACGACGGTGGCCAGCGCGGCGCTTACGCGAATCCCGCCCGGCCGGGCTATCAGGATCGGCCGGGCGAACTCTCCCAGCCTGAGCGGCAGCAAAATCAAGGCCATTATGCCAACCGAGCCGACACTCATCAACCTGCCGAACCCAACCCGGCCGAGAGGTTTCAAGAGGATCCCCCAGCGCAGGATGCGCACGAACTGGACGGCCGAAAGGATGACCAGGTATCCCAGCAGGCGCATGCCATCCACCTGGGAAAACACACGCTGCAGATCATCCCAGTTCACTCCCCGGGCGGCCATCCAGATGAAGAAAGCGCCGATGACCAGCGACGCGACCAGTTTAATCCAGAAGCTCTTCACTTAATGTTGCTCCAGCGGTTGAACCAACCCGGCGATTTCGGCAGGTGTCGTCCGTAGCATGCGATCCGCTCCTTCGCGACCGACGAGATCCTCCAGGACATGCAGGCCCTCGGCAATAGCCTGCGATCTGTCCGCCGAGTGTAGGTCGGTCGTGGCGGCGTCCACCAGGCCCTTCTCAACGAGAGCCACCGCCGTCTTGCGCGCCTGCTTGCTCCATTCTCCCGCCAGGCCGCTCAGGTTCACGAGCAGGTAGCAGCCCCTCTGCCTCAAGACATTCACTGCCGCGGGATCGGCCTGCACCTCGGGATAGCGCTCGACATGGGCGATGACCGGCTTTTTATTCTTGACCTCGGCAAGAAACAGCAGGTCTTCGAAGCGGGCTGGAAGCCCTGACAGCGGAAACTCCATCAGGAAGGTGTCTCCCCGCGGAAAGCAAAGCGGTCCCGATTCATGGATCAGTTGCGGCACGACGTCGCTGTAATGTTCGGCCGCCAGGCGCAGTTTCAAGGGGCATCCCTCACTACTCATCTTCTCTATCAAGGCCAGGCCCCGTTCGACAAATGCCTTCATGTCCACTTGCGCCGATCCCCACGGTACGTGAGGTGTCGCGAATACTTGCCGAAAACCGAGCCGCGCAAGCTCTGCGGCCATGCGTAAAGAGCCAATCAAATCGGCGGGGCCGTCGTCCAGACCGGGAAGAATGTGACAGTGGATATCTATCATTGGTCGCGGAAAACACGCTGTTCCAGGCTGTTGGCAATGTCCTTATGCTGTCCCTCCGGCGCCGCGATAAGGATCCGATCGATCTTCTCCCCATCGAGAAAGTTGGACAGATCGACCTTCTTGCCGTCCATGTCCCTGATGCTTCCGCCGGCCGCTTCCAGGATCACCTGGCCCGCGGCCACGTCCCAGGCATGCACGTTGCCCAGCACAGCTCCCACGGCCGCACCCCGGGCCACGTAGGCGATGTGGGCCACCGATGAGCCCAGCGATCTCACCTTACCCGGAAAGTGAGTCGCAAAGTCCGTGTGGAAGCGGCTATACGTCAGCAAGAGTGATTCATCGTCCACTGCTTCGTCTCGCACCTCTATCGAGCGGTCGTTCAACATGGCTTGCCCGCCCCTGCAGGCTGCATACAGTTCTCCCGTCACCGGCAGGTGGAAGACACCGATCACCGGGCGCGGACCGTCGAACAGGCTGATGGAGACACCCCATATCGGCATTCCGGCGCAGAAAGAAGCAGTGCCGTCCACCGGATCCACGACCCACAGAGGCTCTTGCAGGTCGCGGTCCTCGGGCAAGGCGTTGGCCTCCTCTCCCAGGAACTTATGGGCGGGGTAGCACTCCCCCACTTCCTTGCGGATGTACTCCTGGACCAACAGGTCGGCCTCGGTGACAAGATCGTGATCGTATCGCAGGGTTGGATTGGCGCGCCCGTAGTAGGACAGAGCCAGCGCTCCGCTGGCCTGCGCCAGGCCCTTTGAAAAAGTCAGCATCGCGCTTAGTTCTTTCTTGCTCAGGCACGAGCGGTATGGCTTGAGCGCTGCCTTCTTGATGCGCTTTTTGGCAGTCACACGGTCTCCTCTCCACCAGATAACGACTGGCAGCAATGTACTAGCGTATATGCCCCACAATGTCGGGAAGATCAACCCACACTTCCGGCAGTCGATATTTTGCTTGACCCGCATGAAACAATCTGTTTTCGTCCTTCAGTGAAGGGTAATACTGGCGTTTTTCCATCACCTGATTGGGAGGAAACTATGAAGAAGCTCGTATTGTTACTGGTTGCCGTTGCCTTCACCTTCTCGCTGGGCTGCTCCAAGAGCTCGAGTGATCCACTCGAGGCCATGATAGCCCATACCACGTCCATGCTCAAGATCATCAAGGACAACAAGGCCGATTGCAACAAGGTCGTCTCCGAACTCGAGGCCTACACCAAGTCTCACCAGAAAGAGTTCGCCGAGATCAAGACGCAGGGCGAGGAGATGGAGAAGAAGATGTCGGACGAGGATAAGAAGAAGTACGCCGAGAAGGCCATGAAGAAGATGGGCGGCCTGATCAAGGACAGCATGGCGACGATCATGGAAATCAACCAGAAGTGCCCCGACCAGGCCGCCAAGATCGGCGAGGCCATGCGGGCCATCAAGTAACCCAGACAACACTCCGGAAAAATGAGCGCTCCGGGGATATCTCCGGGGCGCTTTTTGCGGTATTCTGCATGACAGGAGGTCGGCCTTGAGGCGCGAGCAAAGACGGGCTCATATTCTTGCCTGCGCCCTCGAGGTGTTTTCCGAGAAGGGCTACCACGCCTCGACCGTGTCAGACATCATCAAGAAGGCCGGCGTGGCCCGCGGCACTTTCTACTTGTACTTCAGCTCCAAGCGCAGCATTTTCGACGAGTTGCTGGATGATCTTTTCGCGCTGCTCAACAGCAACGTCAAGAGAATCGATCCCAGCCGTGGCCCCGCAGGCGTCATGGCCCAGATGGAGGCCAACGTCGACGCCATCATCGGCGCGATGCTCGGCAACCGCCCCATGTTGCGTATCCTGATGGCCGAGGCCGGTGGGATCGACCCGGGCTTCGACAAGAAACTCGTCGAGTTCTACGATCGTCTGGTAGAATTGACGACCAGTTCGCTATTGCTGGGCATGGAGATGAAGGTCGTTCGCCCCGTGAATACCAAGGTGGTCAGCCTGTGCATTATCGGCTCAATCAAGGAGGTACTCTACCAGATTGCCACGGGACACAAGATGCCGAAGCGCAATATCCTGGTAAAGGAGATCCTCGATTATGGTATTCGGGGACTGCTCGAACCGGACGTCGCCAATAAACTCGGGTTCCTGTCCTCACCAGGCAAGCACTCGGCACGTTGAACGGCCGACTCAGAAACCGTCGTCATTCGTCCAATCGACCTGCTCGCCGGCGGGGGCCTTTTCTTCCTTGGCGGCTTTCTTGGCTTTGATCGCCTTATCGGTGGTTTTCTTGGCGGTTCCAAAGATCTCGGCTGATGTAATCAGCTCGGCGAAGTCGATCTCGGCAATGTAGGCATCGTCGTTCTTCTCGCCCAGCAGTACCGAGGTGATCTTCAACTCGAGGCTCAGAACGCTTTTCTTCCACAGCTTGAAATAGCACATCAGCGGCTTGTTCGAGAAATTCAGTTCGATCTGGTCCCCGTAAAGACCCAGTCCCAGGTCGGTATCGAGGTCGACGTTGCTGGCGGTGTCGAAGCGGTCGGCGGAAGTCTCAACCGTAACCGCGGCCCGGTGAACCCGGTTATTGTCCCGCCAGAAGCGCCTGCCCTCGTAGTTGCCGTGCAAGACACCGATCAGGCCCAGGTTTACCGGCTTCTTGAACTCGATGGTCACGGACTCGTCCACGCCGGTTCCGTCGGCGCCCTCGGCCCAGGCCGTCTTTAGATCGCGGTCGAAAACGTTCCCCGGGCGAATCGAGTCTTTCTTGAGCGTCGAGGATGCCGAAATCTTCACCCCGGCAAAGGGGCTACCGTCCTCGTCGCGGAAGAAGAAGTCCTTGCCTTTCACCATGGTCTTCTTGACGACTTTGTCCTCGTGCATGGTCGCCTGGACCAGATCAAAAGACAAGGTAGAGCCGCTGATCGCCACCTGTTTCGGATAGGCATTCTCGAAAACAGCGTGCCAAGCCACGGCGAAATCTCCGCCCGCGGCGGACAGGACCATGACCCCGCCGGGTTGGTTGACCGCGTCACCGGGCTCCCGGTAACAGACAACGGTTTCGGGAGATCCATCGCCGTTTATATCCCCCTCGACGACGCTGGTAACGATGTGCTGAAAGGTAATCGCGCGGAAATATTGGCTGCGCTTGTAGGAATCCTGGGCCAGGGCCACAGAGCCCGAAAGCAACATTAAAACCAGTACCTGGACAAATACCTTACCCACTTTCCAGATTCTCCCTGGCAAACGATGCTATTTCACATCACCAGGGCTGTCAACATTGTTGTTTGCACTATCGAAGGACCTACTAAATTCCCAGCAATTCCTTTACACAGTTGATTACCTGGGGCGCCTGGATGGGCTTGGTGATATAGGCATTGGCCCCCAGGCTCAATGCTCGTTGCCGGTCCTCGGCCGCTCCCTCGGTCGTGATGATGACAATCGGAACACCGTTGTATTTCTCGTCGTTGCGGACCATGCTGACCAGCTTCAGCCCGTCCATAACCGGCATGTTGATGTCGGTGATGATCATGTCGAAGTGCTCGGAAGACAGCTTCTTCAGACCATCGACGCCGTCGTCGGCCTCGACGACCTGAAGTATTTTTATCCTGCGCAGGGCAAAGCAGATAAGCTGTCGCATCGTCGGCGAATCTTCAACCACCAGAACGCGTAAGGAATCAGGCATCGTCAATTCTCCCTGGGAGTGTAGCCGTTCAACCAGGCAGTCAGCTGTCCAACATCCGGGCAACGCTCAACGCGTCATGCGCCGTGCCGTTCATGTCAGTTCGCAGGCGCGCCGAGTACAGGGCTGTGGCGGCATGCTGGCCCAGTAAATTGAAAAGCTCACGGTCCAGCTCCGTGATACACGGTTTGTGCGCCAAAAATGCAAAAATGGCGACCATGCCGAAAAGCTTGCCCTCCACCACGAGAGGAATGCATACCTTGGGATCCTGCACGGAAGCACGGGTAAGATCATCTCCCGAAATATAAAGAGACTTCTCCTGGGCGACCCTGCCTACCGTGCCTTTCCCAATGGTCAAGTCAGGCAACTCGGCCCGCTCGTGCCCCTCGGCCCGTACCGCTACCAGCTTGTTGCCCTCTCGGAAGTACAGGCAGAAATCGAGCGCCCCCACCAGGTTGATGATGATCTCGCATGTGATCCGTACAACTTCCTGCAGATCGAGCGTCGAGTGCAACTGGTAACTGGCAATGTACAGGTTGGCCAGCCGATTGTTCTCCTCCTCGATCTCCTTGTAGCGTTCCTGATAATCCTGGTTCTCGACCTCGACCGCCCTGAAGCGCTCCAGGATGTGGCCGCGTTCCTCGTCTAAGGCATTAATCTGTTCGACAAGATCCCTGTAGCTGTCGTACTTGACCTTGTTTTTCACCAGGGCGCGGTTCTCCTCCTCGAGGCGGATCAGGCGAACCCTGAGCCGTTCGTTCTCCTGTAACAACTCCTCGGTGAACTGGACTCCACGCTTGAACACCTGCAAGAAATCCTTCCCGTCGGTCGGCTTACCTGATGAGTATAAATTATCACTGTCGGTCATGATGGGTAACCTTTGTTCCTCCCTGGAATTTTGTGCCACAACATAACATGTAAGGGTCGGTCATTCAATCATCAACCAGCTTACCGCAAGTTGTTTCCGTGAAGCTCGCGATTTCTTTAGCCACCCGATCCAGGCGGATTACTACGTCGACGCACCCACAGTCAATGGCTTCCTTGGGCATACCGAAGATAACGGCCGTCTCCTCAGACTCGGCCACCGTCCTGCCTCCGGCCTTCTTGATTGCCTGCATCCCGATTTTACCGTCGGAACCCATGCCGGTCAAAAGGACGCCAAGCGTCCTGGACTTCATCGATTCAGCCGCCGACTCAAACAAGACGTCGATTGACGGTGTGTACTTGGCGCCCTGTCCGGGAGCGGACAAGACGATTCGCAGGATTTTACCATCTCGTCTGACCGCCATGTTCTGCCCGCCGGGAGAAATGTACACATGTCCAGGCTCGATTCGTTCGCCGTCATGGGCCTCGCATACATCCAGCCCGGTATAGCGGTTGAGCCTGTCGGCAAAGGCTGCTGTGAAGTTCTCGGGCATGTGCTGGGCAATCAAGACGGCGGCGGGTAACTGAAGCGACAGTTCCTGGAGCAACCCCTGCAGTGCCGGCGGCCCGCCGGTCGAGGCGCCGATGACGATCATGGCCATGTGCGGAAAGTCTTCTCCGGGGAGCTTTTCTGTCAGCGCGCCCGCATCCGCGCGGGGCTCGGCGGCCACGTCGGCGGCCACTTCCCGAGCCTGCGGCGATTTCAGAAGACGAACCAGTTTTATCTTCTCGACCAACTCGTCGCGAATCTTGTGAAGCTCGGGTGAAAGATAGCGAGTTGGTTTGGCAATGAAATCCAGGGCCCCCAGTTCCAACGCCTTGAAAACGTTTTGCTTGCGACTGTAAGAACTGATGACTATCACCGGGGTCGCCAGCCGGCTCATCAGAATCCTCAGAAAGGTGAAGCCATCCATCTTCGGCATCTCGAGATCGAGCGTGATGATATCCGGCCTGAGGCTCAGGGCTTCCTTGAGGCCCTCCTCGCCGTTGGCCGCCAGGCCGACCACTTCGATCTCCGTGTCGGACTCCATCATTTCGATGATGGCCTGGCGGTTGTAAGCCGAGTCATCGATCACCAGCACCCTGATCCGATTTCTCTTCGTTTCTCTCATCTTTTCGCCCGCTCTCCAGACACCGGCACATCCGGTTTTCGATATACCATGTCGTTTTTCAGGTGCACCAGTTCAAAATCCGTGCTGACGTTCATCAGTGACTCCGAATGACCCAGCAGCAGATATCCCCCGTCTACCAACTTTTTGAAAAACGTTTTCACGACACGCAGTCTGGCTTGTTTATCAAAATATATCAACACGTTACGACAGAATATGACATCGACCTGGCCGATCAGTTCGAGCATCTCGTCATCCAGCAGGTTCAACTGCCCGAAGCTCACCAGGCGGCGCACATCGTCTCTAATCGCGTAACCGTCCCCCTGTGGCCGAAAATACTTCTCGAGATAGTACTTGTCGATTACCCGGAAGGAAGATCTGCCGTACACCCCTCGCCTGGCCGTCTGAATCACCTTGCGGGAAATGTCATTGGCGAAGATCTCGATGTCCCAGTTCACGAGCGCAGGATCCTCACGGATCAACATGCCTATTGTATAGGCTTCCTCTCCTGTCGAGCAGCCGGCAGACCAGAACCTCAGGCGTTTATGTTTGGCGCGGAGCTTGGTCAACTGCGGTAAAATCTCATCCGAGAAGGCCTTCAACTGGTAGTCCTCCCGAAAAAAATATGTTTCGTTGGTAGTCAGCAGTTCGACAATCTGCTCGAGTTCCTTGCTCCGGTCGCTGCTGTAGCGCAAGAAACGATAGTAGTCGCCGAAAGTGCGCAGATCATGTTCCCTGAGCCGGTTTCCCAGGCGGCGCTCCATCAGGTATTGAGATTCATTCTGGAAGAAGATCCCGCAGTACTCGTAGACGAGATCCCTGAGAAGCCTGAACTCCTCGGCGGTCATGGCAATTTGTTTACGCACGAGGGGCTTTCAGCACGCGCTCTATCGCCTCGCGGACGAGATCGTCTTTTTCGTCGCGCATCCGGTCGTACAAGGCCGACACGGCCTCCTGATCCCCCAAGATGCCGATTTTCTTGGTAGCCGCAACTCTCACGTCCCAGTGCTCGTCGGCCAAGGCCCTGATGAGCACAGGCCTGGCAACATCAATCGGCCAATGATGACACCCCTCCAGGACTTCCTTGACCACTTCGCTGTCCGGATGCCGACTGGCTTCCTCCAGCCAATCGGGAGTCTGCCGGCCGCCAAGCTCGTTAAGCGCGCGGACAGCTTCCATCGCCACCAACCCGTTCGGGTCGCTGACAAAACCTTTTATGGCCCCGACCATGGAAACGTCACCGCTCTTGCCCAGCGAGGCAAGTGCCTCGCGCACTACCCACGGCTCAGGATCGGCCAGGGCGATTTGCAAAACAGTGCGTGCAACCGGGTCGTCCCGTATACCTAGAGCCCGGGCCGCGGCCGTCCGAACCCTGGGCGATTCATCGGTCAAGGCAAACCTGAGTCTCTCCAGTGCGCTCTCTTCTCCGATGCGCCCCAGCGAATCCAGCGCCACGCTCCTGATCTGCTCATCCTGGTCCTGCAGCAGGTGGTTGATTTCGTCCATGTCGGTCTTGCGAGCCACCCCGCAAAAAATCTCCGCCGACGGTCTCCTGAGCGAGGTATTATCTTCCTGCAGCAAGGGCCTGATCTCCCCGACGACCTCGTCGTGGAACCTGGTGCCAAGCGTGATCAGCGCAGCTATCACTCCCCCGGGGTGAAACTCGAAGTTGCGTTTGAGGTAACTCACCAGCGTGGGCACGACGGAGGCGTTACCGACCTTGGCAAGCGCATGCTGAGCCGCCTCGGCCACCTCGGGTTCATCGGACAGGCTCAGATCGATGATCATCGCAACGCTCGACGGTTTGGCAAAATGACCCAGCAGGCTCATAATAAGCGTTTTCTCCACCCGTCCGACCTGGTCGATCAGGTTCTCCAGCCCAGGGGCCGCCTTGGGCCCGATCAGCAGGATTGCCTCGTAAACCAGATCCACAAGCGACTCGTCGTCGGCCGCCCGGATCAGATCGTCGACGACGTCCTCACGTCCGCTCCAGCCGAAGATCAAGACGGCCGCCTCGCGGTCATCCGAAGAAGAGCTGGTAAGCAACGAACGCAGGTGTGAAACCATGCCGTCAGAGGCAGCCCTGGCCACCGCAACCTGAATCTCGATACGCCTGTGCTTGTCGGATAGAAGGTACTGCTCGGCCAGGGAGTGGGCGGCGGATGCTCTTTCGACTCGCCCCCTGGCCAGCAATCCCTCCATCAGAATCGGCAGGACTTCTTCGTCCGCTAACCTTCCCATCAGCCGGAAAAGGCCGGGACGCAGCGGTCCGACAGCGGCCAACTCTTTCAGTAGTTCCCAGGGGACCTCCGTGTTCAGACGGTCGAGCGCGTCAAGACATGACAGTTGCACCAGCAGGCCGTCGGAGCGCAATAGCTCGACCAGGCGCCCCGCCACTTCGCGGTCACCGAGCATACCAAGGGCCTCGGCCGCAGCGGACCTGACGTTCTCGTCGGTATCGCTCAACCTGTCCGCCAAGTGGCCGACCGCTCTCCGATCGCCGATGTCACCCAGGATGTCGGAGGCCAGCTTCCTCTCGTCCTTGTTCCCGTCATGCAGCAGCGTCAAGAGGCTATCCACCGCCGGCGAGCCGATTCCTGTCAGCACTTCATTGGCGGAATTTCGCAGGCCGGCATTGTCGTCATCACCAAGAGCCAAGACCAATTTTGCGATCAAAGCCGGATCCGGCCCGATACGGGACATGCCTTCCGCGGCGCACTTGCGCACCCTCCAGCTCTCGTCTCCCAGCACCAGCATGATCTGATCGAGCGCTAGTGGATTGTCAGACCTACTACGTTCGTCGAAATCCTGGCCCAGCTTCAGCGTGGCGCGGTAGCGAATTTCTTCGACCGAGCTTGAAAGCGCCGCCAAGACGCGCTGCCTTTCCTCTTCGTTCATGCGTTGTCTTCTCCCGGCTTTTGGGGATCATCCCGGCACGCGTAGGACTGCAAGTGGCTCGAAAGCTCGCCCAGACTCACCCCAATGCGATCGACCGTCTCCTCGCAGTCGCCGATCTGGACCCGTTCCAACTCGATCACATCCCTGGCGTTTTCGGCAACCATGGCCACGTGGTTCACTCCGTTCGACTGTTCGTTCATCGCCCTGCCGATGAACGAGACCATCTCGGAGATCTTCTCCATGTTCCCGGAAACACCGGTCGCGGCCTGAACCTGTTCGTTGGCGCTGCGATATACGAACCTGGCGTCATCGCGCATCTGCTCCGAGGCTCTCTGGATCCTTTTGCCGCCCTCGGACTGTTCGGCGACCGCTCTCTTGATCTCGCGAACCATGTTGGAAATATCGGACATCGACTTGGTGATCATGCGCGTGATATCGGAATGCTTCGTTGTCGTCTTTGCGATATCGTTTGACATCTGGCTGACCAGCTTGACCATCGTCAGAATCTGTTTCAGGGCCTCCCCGGCGTTGTTGGCCAGTTCGACTCCGCGACGGACGCTGCCTGAGCCGCGCTGGATGGCGTCGATGGCCATCCGCGATTCGGACTGCACGCTGCGAATCAAGCCGGCGATTTCCTTGGTTGATGTTGATGTCCGGTCTGCAAGATCCTTGATCTCGTCGGCCACTACCGCAAAACCTTTTCCATGCTCGCCGGCCGCGGCTGCGATGATGGCGGCGTTGAGTGCCAACAGGTTGGTCTGTTCGGCCACGTCGCCGATCACGGTCAGGATCTTGCCGACGGCTTCCATGCGGTTTCCCAGGCGATTGATCACCTCATGGGCCTCGTCGGTGATCTGCTGGATCTCGTTAATACCCTCAATGGTTTGACTGACGGACGAAGCGCCCCGGGTCGCCAGTTCCGAGACTTCCTCGGACACCTTGTGAGTCTGGTTCGTGGTCTCTTCCACCTGCCTGATCGATCCGTCGATCATGGCGATGGAAGACACCGTCTCCGCAGCCGTCTTGGCCAGGACATCCACGTTGTCGACGACTTCATTCATCGAGACGGCGATCTCCGTCATGGCCGAGGTGGTGTCTTCGACCATTGTCTGCAGGTTTTCGGCCGCTTGGGCCACTTCACGCACGCTCTGGTCGATCTCGAACATCGAGGAACTGCAATCGGACGAGGTCTCGCGCAGGGAATTCATCTGTTCGGAAATACTCTTGATGGCCGATCGCATCTCGATTACGGATGTGGCCGTCTGGTCGGCCACCTCGACACGGCGATCGAAGGCGTTGCGCAGGTCGATCATTCGCATGGAAAGATCGCGCCGCTTTTTATCGAGTGAACCCGCATGGTCAATCGAAGTGGACAACATGTTCCCAAACAACTGCGCAAAGGCAGCCACGGCGGCGTTCATCTCGTCCATTTCTCCGCCCAGCGGCTTGCCTGAGACAGCTTGCAGTTCGCCCGCCGCCAGTCGTTTGTAACGAAGGGCCAGTTCAGGCAAGTAAGCCAGGTTTCCGCGGCCCACGGCCCAGGCCAACAAAATGCAGGCCAAGATCAGCACGCCTCCGCCCAGCCATCCATCCCAGCCCAGCGGCTCGATCTCGTTATAGACCAGCGACATCGGCGCCACCCAGGCCAGGACGCGATCCTTGGATATACGCTTCGTGAAATACAAAAAGGGCGCGCGGGCTTTCAACCAGCTATCCCAGCCACCCGTGACTATTCTCTTGAGCCAGGTCCGATCGACTTGCAGCACCGGCGGCATCAAGAGAATCTCGCCGCGCCCGTCAAGCACGGCCAGATTCCTGCTGATCCGGCCGGCCGGGTCGGCCTCCCTGATGACCTCTCCCGTAACCATTTTCTTATTGCCGCTAAGCGCCTTTACGATCTTCGGGGTCACCAGCTTGAACTCGGTTTGCCTCTCCGCCATGACCTTTCCGGCCACACGCACGCGCAGCCGGCTGAACCAGACCAGAGATACCAGCCCCACTGCAATGACGATTATCACGACCGTGGCCGCAAAAACGGAGCGCGACATGCTTCGAGAACCTGGGCCCCCGGCGGGCAACCCGTCGCCGATCGACTCCAGCGCCTGCCTGGCTCCGACCAATCCCCTGGTCTCGACATAGGCACTCAAGAGGACATTGGCCGCCGCCCCGCTGCCGATGGCCGCGATCAATTCGATGGACTGCCAGGCGGTGATACCCATGAGATATTCCATCAGCATCCAGGCGACCAGCAGGCCGACTCCCCAGAGTGCCAACGCAAAAAGAGACTCCCTGCGCCTGAACGAAGACATGGACGCATGTGCTTCTTCGACCGCATGCAACGAGGGTTGGCCGCCATCTGCAACCTTCTGGAGCAACGCGTTAACGGGTCGCAACAGCCACAGGCTGAAATACTGGTGAAGCCAGAACATGGGCGGCAACATGACAGCGGCGAAGATCACAATGGCCGTCAAATGCCGGTTCAGGTCGCCCATTGTCAGCAGGCCCAGAAGGACCAAGGCAAAACATATGCTGGTCGAGAGCAACTGCGCTTTTCTCAGGTCACGAACAATATCCTTCGGAGTATTCATGTCGGTCTACACCTCATCCTTGCCGCAGAGATGATCACTCATCCTCTGAATCTCCCGCTCCGCTTCCATTCGCGGCAGCCGGCCGCAGCAGCGCCGGGCTGAGAACTTTCTTCAAATCGACCAGCAAAAGCAAGCGGCCCTGAAATTCGCACACTCCGACGAACAGACCTGGCTCCTTGTCGCCGAACAGTTGCGGTGACGGCTTGATCAGGCTGCGCGGCACGCGCACCACCTCGAGAACCTCGTCGACGACAATCCCGACGATCTTCCCGGCCACGACCACGATGATGTACTTGGGTTGCGGCGACCGCTTTTCCTCGGGAATCGCGAAACACTTGCGTATGTCGACAATCGGAATTATCACTCCGCGCAGGTTAATCACCCCGTCGATCAACGCCGTCTCGCTGGGAACCGGAGTGATCTTGATCGGGTTTATTATCTCCTTGATGCGCATGATGTCGATCACGTACTCCTCGTTGCCAACCCGAAAGGCCGCCAACTGGACAATGCGTGCTTCTTCGTGTTCAGCGGATCTTTTGCTCATTCTATCAACCCAGCCACGGTCGCCTTGATGTACCTCTCGATCTGCACTACCGATTCAAGATCGAGAAGGGTGTACATCTCGCCGTCGTGTCGTCCGACCCCGGCAATGTGCTCCGCTTCGGCGCGGTCGAAAACCCCCGGTGTCTGTTCAATGTCATCGACCCTGAGCCTGATCACCTGGCGCACCTCGTCAACCAGCAAACCGGCCAGGCTATCCGAAATCTCGGTTATCAGGATACGCGACTTGCGCGTCTGGCGCTCAGCCGCCAGGTTGAGCCGCCTGCGCAGATCGACTACCGGCACGATCGTGCCCCGCAGGGAGAGTACACCGAGGACCACGGCCTCGGTGCGCGGAACCTCGGTAATCAGCGGCGGCTTGATGATCTCCTTGATGTGCAGGATGTTCACCGCATACAACTCGTCGGACAGGGCGAAGCTCAGGTACTCTTGCACTCCCTCGGCCCTGAGGCGGGTGTCGATCTGATCGCGATACAGATCCAGCGACATAGAGCTGACGTAACCGCGCTCTTTATCGGAAGCGAAGAACTCGGTCATCGCCCGGTCGCGCAGTTGCCCATCCTCGGTGTCCGCAGCGGCGTCCACGGCGTTGTCCACGGCGGTGTCCACTGTGCCCGTAGCTTCCAGGTCGGCGGCCGCCGCTGTTTTCTTAACTTTGCCCGGCGATCGAGTTCGCCGGGGCCCGGGCGTTGCTTCTTTCGTTTTGTCTTTCTTGCTCCTCGGCAATTGAGGCTCTCCTTGTCGGCTCACTCCCGCGAGAGCGATTCCTCGATCAGCGCACCCACATCCAGCACCAGAATGGTCTGCTGGCTGGCCAGGTTGGTGGCACCGGCAATGCCGGATATCTTCGCCAGCGACTTGCCCAGCGACTTGATCACGATGTCCTGCTGGCCAATCAGCCCGTCAACGACAATCCCGAGCCGGTTCTGCGCCAATCCGACAACGACCACGTAAAGTGTGACGCCTTCAAGGCTGTCCGTGACGCTATCCGTGTCGTCCAACTCGAAGAGATCGGACAGGCGCAATAATGGCAGTGTCGCCCCCCGCATCTCGATCACCTCGCGGCGCTCGATTGTCTTGATCCGGCCCGGGTCGACGTTGATTATCTCCAACACCGAGTTCAGCGGGATGGCATAGATACGCTCGCCGACCCTGATTATCAAGGCGCGGATAATCGCCAGCGTGATCGGCAAGGTGATGGTGAACTTGGCGCCGCGCCCCGGCTCGGATTCAATGTTGATCATACCGCTCAGGGCGGCGATGTTGGTTTTGACCACGTCGAGCCCGACCCCGCGGCCGGATATCTCACTGACCTTTTCGCTGGTGGAAAATCCAGGCAAGAAGAGCAGGTTCATGACGTCCCGGTAGGTCATGTCCGCCAGGTAGTCTTCTCTTACCAGGCCCTTTTTCAGGGCAACTTTCTTTATCCTGTCGAGATCGAGCCCCTGCCCGTCGTCTTCTATCTCAATAACGACGTGATTGCCCTTTTGATAGGCCGCCATCTTGATGACACCGGTCTCCGGTTTGGAAGCCCTGACCCGTTCGGCCTTGGTTTCGATGCCATGATCTATGGCGTTGCGCAGGATGTGCATCAGCGGATCGGCCAGGTCTTCGACGATCAGCTTGTCGAGCTCCGTGTCGGCGCCGCTGATCCGCAGATCGACGTCCTTGCCGGAGTTGCGCGAGATCTTACGGACCATGCGTGAGAGCTTCTCGAAGTTCTGGCCCAGAGAAACCATCCTGACTTCCATGATGCCGGCTTGCAATTCGTCCAGCTTGCGTTCGAAGTTTCTCGATTCCTTGAAGAGATCCACCGCCAACCCGGTGAAACCGTGCTCTGCCTTGAGTTGCTCCGAGATGGATCGTACGGCCGTGCGCACGAGAACCAATTCGCCGACTATGTTCATCAGGCTGTCGAGTTTGGCGATATCGACACGCACCGTTTTACTGATGCTGCGCAGCGTTCCCGTCTCGACGTCACCAGGTGATGAGGAAGCAGGGGAATCTGCGTCGCTCTGGCCGGTGTCGTCTTCGCCTTCCTCTTCTTCCTCCTGCTTTGGCTCCGCCCCGGCCGCTTGATCTCCAGAGTCGCCGGACCGCACGGGCGCGCTTTGTTCCGCCCTGGCCGGAGGCTGCCTGCGTCGCTCGATTTGAAAAACGGTTATGTCCTCCGCGGCAACCGCGTCATGGACCTTTGCCAAGGGCAGTTCCGTGCCGAAGATCAAGTCGAAATCGATGCCTTGCTCGCTGGTGCTCTCGGAGCTCGGCAAGGTGGTGACAACTTCGCCCATGCCTTTCAGCTCGGCGGTCAGCCTGGCCAGGCTCTCGTCAAAATCAATCAGGTTGAACGAAGCGTGCACCATGAACAGGTTGACACCCTGCCTGATGTTATCGATCAGGCGGTACTCCTCGTACTCGGTCAATACACCGACAACAGCCGGATCGATCTTGATGGTATCCAGCGGGTTTTCTTTCTCGGAGCTTGCCGATTGCTTGGCGGCCGCGTCTAGTTGCTTCTGCATGGCCGTTATAACCTTCTTGGGAACCTTGAGACCTCCGCTGGCCTCCGCAATCAGGCGATTGAACACTTCGACAGATTCGAAGAGGGTGTCGATTACGCTTGCCTTGGATTCGACTTTGCCCATGCGCAAATCGTCCAGAAGGTTCTCGAGAATATGCGCAATGTCCGCCATCTTCTTGATGCCGAACATCCCCGAAAGGCCCTTCAGCGAATGGGCCGAGCGGAAAATGTTGTTGATCAGGTCGGGATCTTTCTTGTTGCGCTTGGTGTTGTCGTCCATCTGCAGGATGTCCCGGTTGAAGCTCTCGACGATCTCCTGCGCCTCGGACAGGAAATCGTTCAACGCCTTGGCACTTGGCTTGTCGCGATCTTCCACCATTACGAGCTTGCCCGACCGGGATCCTTCAGGAACCGTTCGACGCAATCTCGCAGGTCGGACGGCGAAAACGGTTTCACCAGGTAACTGTTTGCGCCCAGGGCCAGTCCGCGCTCGCGGTCACGCTGGCTTGATTCGGTCGAGACGATGACCAGGGGACATTCACGGTAACGGTCGTTCTCCCTGATGAAGTGAACCAGCTCCAACCCGTTGATATCTGGCATATTGATGTCGGTGATGATCAGATCGAATTGTCGCCGGGGCAACTCCTTCAAGGCCTCGAAACCCGAGGACACCTCTGTCGCCCGTACTCCTTCGATCTCCTCGACGGTGGAGGCGATGAACGAGCGCATCGCAGAACTATCCTCCACCACCAGCACCTCAAAAGTCACGCCCAACCTCCCGGTGGCTGTCACACCTCACGGTACGGGCGTAAGCGCCCGGTTTTGGTAAGTGTTTCACGCAGGCGCGGTCAAAGTCAAGGAAATGCGGCCGGCTCAGATCGAATCCAGGTTGGCCTTGAGAACATCGTACATACCGCCCGGGTAGAAAAATAAAAACACCGAGTCTCCGAACGAGAGCACGTCGCCGTCGAACAACACCAGCGCCTTGCCGACCACCAGGCGCGTGCGATTCACCCTGGTGCCGTTCATCGAGGCCAGGTCCTGAAGCAAAATTGTGTTGTCCGGATCGGACAATTGGAACACGGCGTGGCGTGATGAGACGGTCTCGTCGGGAATCACCAGGTCGTTGTCGTCCGAGCGCCCCAGCCTCACCTGCCCCGGCGGGCCGAGGACACGTTTCTTGATTTCCATGACCGGCAGCTTGTTGGCCCGCCGAATCAAGTCTCTGGTGAGCGGAGCCTCCTTATTAATGCCGGTCAAGCGTGTCTGTCCCCAGTTGAAAGAAAGCCCGGCCCGCAGATGCTCATAGATCAGAAGCGGCGCCGCCAGTCGCCCGCAGAAATCGTCCCGCTCCATTTCGATACAGGCACGAATATAGTCTTGAACGTATTTCAGATCCATCAGCAGGCTCCCCTACTCTTTCTCCATGCTACCCAGCTTGCGGTAGATAGTGCGCGTGGCCACTCCCAGAAGTTTGGCGGCCAGATTCTTGTCCCCGCCGGTGGCCTTGAGTGTCTCTTTCAGCAAGGCTATCTCGGCCTCCTCGAGGGGTGTACCCACCTGGATGAAAATGCCGCGTCCGTCCAGGGCATGCCCGGAACTCGTCCGGGACAGACCCGCCAGCGTATCCGGCAGGTCGTCGAGGTCGATCACGTCGTCGGTCGAGAGCACCACGGCCCGCTCGATGACGTTTTCCAGCTCGCGTACGTTACCCGGCCAAGTGTGTCTCGCAAGCGCGTCCATTACCCGGGCGGTGACCGCATGCAGATCCTTCTCGTTCTTGGCGGCATAGCGGCGCAGGAAAAAATTGGCCAGTAACGGAATATCGCCCATCCTCTCACGCAAGGGAGGAGCGTGGACATGGATCACATCGAGACGGTAGAAAAGATCCTCCCTGAAACGACCCTCACGGACCGCCTGCTCCAGATCCTTGTTGGTCGCCGCCACCAGACGCAGGTCGGCCTTGATCGTCTCGTTGGACCCGAGGCGCTCGAACTCCCCATCCTGGAGCACACGCAACAACTTGATCTGTGTCGCGCCGCTCAGCTCGCCGACCTCGTCGAGGAACAGGGTCCCTTTGTCCGCGGCCTCGAACCTCCCCGCCCGCCGGCGGTCGGCGCCGGTGAAAGCACCCCGCTCGTAACCGAACAGCTCGCTCTCCAGGATGCCCTCGGGCAGGGCGGCGCAGTTGACCGTCACGAAGTTCTCGTCGGCCCTCGGACTGGCCCGGTGGATGGCCCTGGCCAAGAGCTCCTTGCCTGTTCCGCTCTCGCCCGTCAGCAAGACCGTGGCCGATGAAGGCCCGGCCTGCTGGATCGTCTTGATGGTCTCGACGATGGCCGAGCTCTGACCGATGATGTCGTGCGGCCTGAGCGAATCGAGTTGGCGGCGCAGTGAGCGGTTCTCTAAAAGCAGCTTCTGCTTTTCCAGCGCCTGCCTGACGACCTTGGTGATGAAGACTTTCTTGAGCGGCTTGGTGATGAAATCGTAGGCGCCTTCTTTCATGGCCTCGACCGCGACCTCGATGGTTCCGAAGGCCGTCATCACGACCACCTCGGTCTCCGGCGAGACGGTCCGGCAGGTTCTGAGCAGTTCGCTGCCGTTCATCTCGGGCATGACCAGGTCGGTCAACATGACGTGAACGTGGTGCTGGCGCAGAAGCTCCAGGGCCTGCTTGCCGGACGAGGCGCCCAGTGTGTGATAACCTTCTTTCTTGAATATCCTGGTCAGGCTCTCGAGATGGGCTTGCTCGTCGTCCACCAGCAGCACGGTCTTTTGAGACTCATCGGTCATCCAGGCTCCAACGAATTGACAACGATCACCAAGAGCCTAGCACCGCCGGTTTTACCGCACAAGGTGTCAATTGACATATATCGGGTGGAAACAGTAAGTTTCAGGTAAAGCCGCTGACTTGGGAAAGTTTGGGGTTCGGGAGAGAGAACATGCCGCTTGAATTGGAGAGCTTGGAAAAGACAGTCACCGCCCTCGACCTGGTTTGGCAAAAAAGCAATGACTCGGAATTCATGAGCGGGTTGGATGCGATCGCCGGGAACGCCATCAAGTCAGGCGTAATTCAACATTTCGAGTTCACCTATGAGCTGTGCTGGAAGTTCATCAAGCGCTGGCTCGAGTCGAACATCAGCGCCGCCGCGGCCGACGGCGTGACCCGGCGCGAACTGTTCCGCAGGGCCGCGGAAAATCTGCTGATCGACGACGTGGAGCAGTGGATGCGCTATCACGATGCCAGAAACAAGACCTCGCACACCTATCAACCGGAAATCGCAGAAAGCGTTTACGGGACGGCAGGCGACTTCGTCAAAGACGCCAAGAAGTTACTCGAAGCGCTGAAAGCCCGGAATGATTGATGCAATCCCGCGGCACCTCGAAACCATCAAGCGCATTCTGCGCGAGCACGTACCGGAGTGCGAAGTCCGCGTTTTTGGTTCGCGCGTGACACGGAAGGCCAAGAAGTATTCCGATCTGGACCTGGCCGTCGTCGGGGATGGCACCCTGGATTCAGACACGCTGCGCCTGCTGAAGGAAGCCTTCGAGGAATCCGATCTGCCCTTCCGTGTCGATGTGCTCGACTGGCACGGCATCTCCTCAAGTTTTCGGAAAGTGATCGAAAAGAAGTTTGAAGTTATTCAGAAGAACAGTTGATACAAACCAACCACGATGCACAGATACCAAAAGCCCCCGCCCCGAAGGGGCGGGGGAACACATGAGCAGTATGCTTGCCGTCGCCCCGAAGGGGCGCGGGAACACCCTCAAAAGGCGAGGGCTGCTTACGCTGAAGCCTGGGGCTTTAGCCCCAGGATCAAACGCCGTATGTTTTGCGCCCTGAAGGGGCGGCTAGTCTCATCTGCTTTCAGCCGACTGAACCGCTGGAATGCCTTACTTGATGACGCTTTGCGCCCAGGCTGCCGCCTGGGAGGTCAGTCGGCAGGGGCCGTTGCGGGCTGCTGCCAGGGCGTCTTTTACCGAGGGATCGCCTATTACCCCGAGAGCCCAGGCCGCGGCGGCCTGGACCCGGCAATCGGCGTCGCTCTGCATGGCTTGCTGCAGGTTGCCCAGCAGACCCTGGGACCCCCGGAAACTCTCTTGGCCCAGGGCCCAGGCGGCTTCCAGGCGCACCATGGGATCTTGGTCTTTCAGGACGGAAATAACCACCTGGGCGTCGGCGTCCGGCAGCTGCGACAAGGCTCGCACCGCCGCGGCGCGCACCTCGGCGCTTTCGTCCGCGCGGGCCGCCTGTGAAAGCGCAGCGGCGGCGCCCGGCCTGAAGAGATCGCCGAGCGCTTGGGCCGCCATGGAACGCACGCCCTCGTCGGCATCGTTGGCCAGGGCCGTCGCCAAAACCGATATTCCCCCCTGGTCACGCAGCTCGCCGACCGCCAACGCTGCCGAGCGACGGGAAACCGGTTCGGCTTGCGGGTCGGCAAGGACGGCGCCGGCTGCTCCCAGGCCCGCAGGGGCGCTGCCCATTTTTCTAAGCAGCCAACCCGCCATGCGGGCCACGTCAGGCTCGGAGTGAGAAAGCAGCGGCAAGAGCAGGTCCACGGCCTGGGGCGGCCGGTAGGTCGCCAGCTGCTCCATGGCGGCTATCAGCGTCCCCGGGCCATAACGATCCGCGTCGAGCCGCGCCAGGGGATCGTCGGCCCGCGCCGTGGACACAATCGTGCACAGAATAGCCAGCACGGCCATCAGCCTATGACCGAAAGAATTCATGGCGTCGCCCCCCGCCCCAGGAATGGCGCCCCTGCGTCTATCCACTCGACGATCAGCCATCTTTCTTCGTCGCTCAACACACCGCTGAATCCGGGTTGGTCTTCTGGATGTGTCTGCCCCTCGCCCAGCGCCCAGGCAGCCCAGCCGGGCTGGCCGGCACAATCGAAACGGCACGGAACCCCCAGACGCTCGATCAACCTGCTCTGGCGCGCCGAGCCCGGCACAACGTAGGGGCTGCGCGACTCCAGGATCCTGCCTCCCGCGTCCCTGCGCGTATCTACCATGGTCAGGCTGCGGTAGGCGTTGCTGGTACGGCCCGCGGGCGTGGCGCTCAGATCGAGTCCCTGCAGGGCGCCGGCCAGGTTGACATAGTTTCCCGCGGCCGTCACGGAGTCGTGGCAACCCGCGGTGGCGCAAGAGCGGTTAAGAATTGGCTGTATGTCGCGGGCAAAATCGATCGAGCGTTCGGTCGACCTGTCCGCAAAGTCGATAGGATCTGCCGCATGGGCCAGGCTGTGCTCGACTTCCCCGCTGGCCGCGGCCCCGGCATGACAACCGCTGCAACTGCGACTGGCACAGGCCGGGCCTCCCCTCCAGAGCGGATCGCTGCCGAGCGCTGCTCCGTAATGATCGAGCAACTGAATCCTTATGGGCACTCCGGCCGGGGCCCTGACGTTGAATGAAGAATCCGGGTACAACGGGGCTTCGAAGACCCCGCCCGAGCCGCACAGCGCCCCGACATCGCGGCCGCCGATCTCCATCATCCAGGGCGCGATTTCTCCGGACAACCCTTCCAGCAACCTGAGCCTGGCGGCCCCGTCAACAGGCCCGTTCTCATCCCGGGCGAACCCCTCGAAGACTACGCCTCCCTCCTGGCAAGCGCCGGGGGGCGCCGGAGGAGCCAGGCCTTCGTCCAACAGAGCGTGTTCCATGACGGGACGCGGAAACAGGTCAGCGGCGTTTGACCTGCCGTACAACGGCAACCTGCCGCCATCTTGCGGATCGAGAATGGCGACCGAGTAGCGGGGCACCAGGCCGCGATCGCCGTCCTCTGTATTGGTGCAACCCTGGGGCGTTGTGGCAATGGATGCGAGGAAACGCCCGTCGGACAGGGGATATGGATCGCGCACCCGACCGAGCGGAGAGCAACCGTCGCCGGCTGGAATGTTGGCAACGCTCGTCACCCATTCGCCCGCATCGTCACGCTGGCAAAGCGTCCCCGCGCCCCAGGTTCCAAAGGGCGGTGTGCAGGCGGCAAATTGTCTTGCCTGGGCATCCTGACGGGGAGTCAGGGGAACGGCGGACAACTCGCCGCCATCCGGCACGATCCCGGCGCTGCCCGAGGGATCGGCAACCAGGGGTACAAAGACCGCTTGACTCTCCCGCCTGGTCCAGCGCACCAGGCGTATGCGCCCGTCGGATAGGCTGCCGGCCCCGAGGTCGTGACCCGGCCCGTAGTCGAGCCGTACAAGATCGGCTGTGTCCGGAGCGACCGCGTAAAGCGTCCGAGATCGGCCGCGGCCCTCGAAATCGACCTGCCCGCGGGGATCCTCCCGCAGGAAGGCTATCCGCCCGTCCGCCAGGTGAAATGGCCCGGTGTCGTCGGCAGGACCGAAGGTCAGCCTGGTGCAGGCGGGACCGACATCTCCCTTATCGGTGAAGCATTGATCGCCTCGCTTGGCCGCCGCGAAATCAAGCCTATAGATGTGAAAGCGATCGTGCGGGTCGGTACGGATCGCGGCCAGTGCTGATTTTCCGTCGGGTGAAACGTCGACCCCGGCGACGTCTCCAGCCGCAAGCCCGGAAAGGTTTGTAAGCTTACCCCCGGGCGCGGCCGGCGACAACATGACCAGGTTGCCGCCCGGGCGAAATCCGTCTCCGGCCACCAGGCTACCGGCGTGGCGAGGCGGCGTCCGGTTTACAAAAACCAGATCCGAAAAACCAAGATCTTCATTCAGGCCGGCAGGGACTCCCTGCTGGCAGGCTGCAGCGCTGACGGCCATGAGCACGATCGGCCACAGGCGCAAGAAAATACGATCAATGTCTGAGCGATTCAGCACGCGTCTTTCTGCAGGACCGGTAACGCCCCCCCCGGGTCGGGGCGACCACTCCCTTCTCCTTGATAAAACGGGCCACCACCTCGCGGATCAATGTACGCGTATTGTGAACGTTGATCCCTTTTGCGAAGACATAGTAACCGTCTCCGCCGTTGATGACGAAGTCATTCGTGGCCACGGTATACAGCTTGCCCGCTTGCAGCGGCTTCCCGTCCTCGGTCTCGATCGACAGGCAGCGTTTTCCGGCCGGCGCCGCGGCGTCGAACTCGACCCGCAAACCGGAGATCTCCATCACGCCGTAGGGGCCGGACAACCCGTGCTCGATGATCTCGGTAATCTGCCTTCCGGTCAAGGAGACTAAAACGATGTCGTTGTCGAACGGCACCACCTCGTAGATGCGCCCGTAGGTAATGTCGCCCCGCAGGATGCTGGTTCGCAAACCACCCGAGTTGAACATGGCGATGTCTATGGCCTTGTCGGTCGCCCGCATGGCGTCGGTGACGAGGTTTCCCACCGGCGAGTCGAGCGGGGTCTGGTTGTCCAAGGTCGAAATCGCGCGTCCCAGCTTGATGTGCCCTAGCCTCTCTATACTGCGCTTGAACTCGACCAGCTTGGCGGCGAAGTTCGCAAGCGGCTCTATTTTGCGCCCGGCGTAAACGGGTGGGGGCCCTTTTTTGCTACTGCGGGCGAACGGCACGTTGTCTTGCAGGCGCAGGCCGTCTTTCATCAGGCGGCCGCTCCGGCCGTCCACAAGCAGTTCGACGCGGGCGAACTCCTCCCCGCGGGGCCTGGTCTGCACCACGGGAATGCCATTGATTCGTCCCGTGAAGGTCGCGTGCTCGTGCCCGCTGACGATCAGATCGACTTCTCCCGGCGCGAGTTGCCGGGCCAGATCGGCTATCTGGCCGTGAACCTCGCCGCTTCGAGGATCACGGCGCACCCCAGCGTGAGCCAATACGATCACCAGCCCGGCCCCCTTGGCGCGTACCTCGGGCAGAATGCCGCGCAGCGTTTCCAGCAGGGGGCGAAACTCGAGACCCTTGACATTGAGTGGATTCGTGACCAGCGGAGTCTCGGTAAGGATCAGTCCGATTACCGCGATCTTTATCCCCTTGCGCGTGATTATCGTGTAGGGCTGAAGATTGGTCCAACTCACCGGTCGGCCGCTTGTGCGATCATACATGTTGGCGCATAGCCAGGGAAACTTCGATTCCTCGATGCGCTGCTTGATCACACCCAGGGGATCATCGTTTGGGCCGGAGGGGGTGCAATGATAGCCAAGCGGTCCGAAGTCGAAATCATGGTTGCCGACCTCGACGGCGTCGTAACCCAGCAGGTTATAGAACTCCACCACGGCGGCGCCCTCGCTGGCTGCCGAAAGCAGCGTGCCCTGGTAGAGATCGCCGGCGTCGAGCAGCACGACTCCTCCAGGGTTTTGCGCCCGCACCGCCTGAATGTAAGCGGCCATGATGTCTATTCCGCCGAGCCAATGTTCTCCCCTTGCGCGATCTACCCTGGCCTCCAACGCCCCATGAAAATCGGACGTCCCGATGACAGTCAGCTTGACAGGAGAGGCCTGCTCAGCGCCCGTTGTGATCCCGGCCGGAGGAGTGCGGCAGGCGAACAGAAAGATCGAAAAACATGAAATCGCGACAACTCGCCTCATGGGCGACAATCTCCATCCCGAGCGCCCCCTTCTTCGACTACAAAGGCTACAGCACCAATCCTTTAGTGTCTATAATTCATTTGCAGTCGTACAGTTCGCCGGCCTTGACCCAGACGCGGGTTCCGACGCTGCGCGGCTCTTCGTCCGAGCGTTTTACCGTTACCAGGTAACGCTTCCCTTTTCTTTCGAAGATCTCTCCCTGGTACTGACATTCATAGTCACAGTCCCACTTCACGCAATCTCGCTGCTGCCAGCCCTTCTCGACTCGCACGAGACGCGCCTGTTTCCGTGCACTGTGCTGCGCCGACTTCAAGGCGCCGTCTTGCTCGTGCTTTTTTCGCAAGACCTTTCCATCGCGGTAGCGCACGCTGCAGGTTCCTCCGGCACAGCGCAGATCGACTACCATTTTCGACATGCGACCGAAGCGCACCTGTCGACCCGCACCGGCCAAGAAGGCGGCAGACTCTTTAGCACCGTGAGCCTTCTGGTAGCGACGATCGAAAAACTTGTAGACGGCGGCCGTATTCGATCCCGCGTAGGCCTCACAGATATCGACGCCGCCCAGGCGATCGTCTACGAATCTGCCGACTACCTCGTATCCGCCGTGCGGACCGTCTTCGTCGAACAGGCGGCAGGGATCATCAGCATCCAGCGAACAGCGGCAATCGGCTCCGGCATCGTGTCCCGCGGCCCAGGCCTTGGCGAAGGCGCCGCTGCCGACCCAGTCCTTGCGGGCGTGCCCCCATGCCAGCTTTTTTATCGCTTCGTCCCAGTGGATGAAGAAAGCCAATCCGCTGAGCGCCTTTCTCTCCCGGCGGTCTTCCCGGGCCTCGAGTAACTCGTTCTCGATCCCCTCCAGGCGCTGGCGGGCGGACATGGTAGACATGCCTGCGGGCAGGAAACGGTCGCAACGCGCAAGCGTCTTTTTAACCCCGGCTAGAGTTTTCAGGTCGGGCACTTTCACCCGGGAGAGGACCTCCAGGCACTGCCGGCCAAGGGCAGCCTCGACTCCCCCGCGCTCTGAAAAAGAAGGAAAGCGTTTACCTAAAAGCTCGACCTCGGATGCGAAGTCGTCGAGCTGCTCGATGTTTTCAGCCCTTCGGGCCTGAAGGTAGTCAATCCAGCGCGATAAAAAACGCAGTTCCAACTCGGGGTAGAAATCGGAACCGGGGAAATCCTTCAGGAAAAATATAAAATCCTGCTTCAGCTCGGGGAAAGAGGCCTTGGCCGCATCCAGCTTGTTGAGCCGATCGCGCCAGGAAAGCTCCAGATCGCGGCGTAAAAAAGCCGTCATATCCGGCAAGGCGCACAGGCAAATCTTGGTAAGGCGTGCCAGCATCTGCCGGATACGCCCATGGTTGTCCGCTGTCACCGAGACGGTGTGCAGCCAGCGCAACGCGGACAAGGTAACGATCTTTTCAAGCCCGCTGAACTTTTCGTGCCGCGGGTTGTGTGCTGAAAAAGTGCACAAGGCCCCGATAGACTCGGACAGCATCTTGAAATAGCGCTGGGGGTCTGCCAGGCTCGTCTCCTGCTGAACCTTTAGAAAGGCGTCCAGCAACCCGGCCCAGCGATCGGCGACTTTCTCCTCCAGTGATAAAAGTCGCGCCTTATCCGGTTTCAGCGCCCGGTAGCCGATAAGATATTCGGCAACCTTTGCTGCCCCGTCGAGCGAGTTCACGGGTAGAGTTTCCAGATCCGCGCCCAGGTCGGCGACGTCCGCGTCCGATAAACTGACCACCAGGCCGCCGTGGGCGTCCCACAAGACTGCCCGAACTATCTTGCCCTTTTCCCTGCCCTGGCCGGGGATCTTCTCCGCGTGACCGCGGACGTGGAAGTCATCGAGCTTGCCGCCTGTGGCAAGCGACTCGGCCTTGCGAAAGTCGAAGCCGAGTTCGGTGAGTTTCTTCTCCAGGACGCCCACAAGTTTCCGGCGCAGGTAGCTCTTGGCGGATTCCTCGCTTTTCAGCAAAAGATTCTTCTCATCCACTCGCGATTCGAAGATGCGCGCTTTGATAGTCTCGACAGGCGCGGCATGCGCCACGGGCGTCTTTTCTGCAGCAATGCCCGGGGCCGGATTCGCCGGGCCGCAGGCGGAACACAGGACACATCCCAGGCTCGCAGACAGCAGGATCGCGTATCGTCGCTTCTCTTTCATCTCGACCTCCCCTCGCAAGAGGAAGGTATCAGCCGGCGGCCCATCAGGACAAGTGCGATCTAAAAAACACGGCTTGACAGTCTGACACCTCTCACCCATTAATCCACACACCGAGGTTATCTCATGCATACAGTGGCGGTGGCAAAAACAGACGTCGGCAATAAGAGAACCAACAACGAGGACGCCTTCCTGGCCGATGCCGACCTGGGCCTATACGTGGTCGCCGACGGCATGGGCGGGCATGCTGCCGGCGAGGTCGCCAGCCGGGAAGCCATACAGACTATACGTGACAACCTCCTGGCGAGTTCCTCATACCTGGAGGATTTCAAACGCGACCCGGGCAACGAGTCGGCCGACGAATTGCGCGGCGTGATCGATCGCGCGGTTCGCGCAGCCGCCTACCGGGTCTTCGGCCTCAGCCAAATCGACCCCGACCGCAAGGGCATGGGAACCACTCTCTCCATGCTTCTGGTAACACCGGCGGCGGCTTTCCTGGCGCATGTCGGCGACAGCCGCATCTACATGCTGCGCTCCGGCAAGGTCAAGATGGTCACCAGCGATCACACCTATGTGGCGGCCATGATGGAAGCGGGCAAGATGACCGCCGAGGAGGCGGCCCGCTCGCGCTATTCCAACCTGCTGGTCAGGGCCGTTGGATCGCATGACTACGTCGATGTCGACACACGCATCCTGCGCTACCGTGTCGGCGACGTTTTCTTGCTGTGCTCCGACGGCCTTTCGGGCTACCTGAAGGAAGCCGAGATTCCTCGCCGGGTCAAGGTGGACGACCTGCCCGGCTCGATCGAGCGTCTGATCAAGCTGGCCCTCGACCGGGGCGGCAAAGACAACATCACCGCCATCCTGGTGCGCATCGATCCCTGAAAGATATTCTCAGGCAGGGTCTATTCTCTCCACCCACCCGAAGTCGTCTTCACGGCGGCCATACTGCAAATCGAGCAGGAAGTCGTAAAGCTTGCGCGAAAGTTCGCCCGTCCTGCCGTCGGCGACCTGGTAGTTCGTTCCCTGGTAGTGAAACTTTGCGACGGGGGCGATGATAGCGGCGGTGCCCGCGCCGAAGACCTCGCGCAGCGAACCGTCCTGCTGAGCCGCGATGACCTCGTCGATCGAGAACATGCGTTCGCTCAGCTTGACTCCCCATTCCGCCAACAGTTTGATGACCGAGTCGCGCGTGATTCCCGGCAGGATGCTGCCGGTCAGCGGACTGGTCAGCACCTCGTCGTTGAATCTGAAAAAGATGTTCATCGTGCCGACCTCTTCGACGAACTTGCGCTCCTTGGCATCGAGCCACAACACCTGGCTGAACCCTTTTTCCTGAGCCTCCTTCTGGGCATACAGGCTGGCCGCATAGTTGCCGCCGGTCTTTGCCTCACCAACGCCGCCCTTTACGGCGCGGACGAATTTATCGGCCACATAAATGCTGATCGGGTTGAAACCCTCGGCATAGTAGGCGCCCACCGGGCCACAAATAATATAGAACAGGTAGCGATCGGACGGCCGGACACCCAGGAAAGGATCGACGGCGATGACGTTGGGCCTGATATATAGCGAACATCCAGGGCCGGTGGGGATCCAGTCCCTATCCAGAAGCACCAGTTTTTTCAAAGCCGCAGAAACCAGCTCCAGATCCAGTTGCGGAATTACCATTCGCTTGCAAGATCTGTTGAAGCGCGCGAGGTTGTCCCGGTGCCTGAACAGGTAGACACCGCCGTCCTCGCCGCGGTAGGCCTTGAGACCTTCGAATACCTCCTGACCGTAATGCAGCACCATTGAGGCCGGATCGAGCTGCAGCGGCCGGTGCGGCTCTATCCTGGGGCTGTGCCAGCCCTTCCCCGATTCGTAATCCATGCAGAACATATGGTCAGAAAAGTGCTTCCCGAAACCCAGCTTGGAGTCGTCGGTCGGGATCTTCTTTTTCTTTCCAGCGGCCACTTTGCGGATCTCTGTCTCCATTATGCGTTCCTTTCTTGAACCAGGTTCTTAGAAGCGAATTCTCTTCATGGTTGTTTCGCCCGGAATAATTTGTACGACAATTTCTTTATCGATGCCCTTCTTGGTATTGACCGCGCGCAGGGTGCATTTGCCCGCCGGCAACTCGATGTCAACCAGGGGTGTCACTCCCAGCTTGCGCTCCTTGTAGTAGACGATCGTCCAGGGAACAGTTGCCAGCCGAAGCCGGCCGGGCGCCCGGGATGTCTCGTGCGTGGCGGTCCCGGCGCTCTTTTTCCTGCGCGCCCGGACTTTTTTTGTTTTATGCCCCTGTCGTTTGGCGTGCCCCACTGAACCGGCCATGCCTTCATCGGCGCCGATCGGCCCAACCACCATGACCGCGCCCGCATCGTCCGGAGGGGACTGTCGCATGGCGAGTCCCGCATCGTCGGCCCTTGACGCCAGGGCGCCGTCCGCGGCCGATTCGGGCCCAGAGCCGGTCTGCCACAATAAAAACAGGGCCAGCGCAACGGCGATTACCAGGAGTATCGCTCCCGAGGCCGGTAACAAACGTGATTTTCCGGTCGTTCGCTCGTTCGCTCCTGCTTTCTGCGAGGCCGGTGCAGCACCACTTGCGCTCTCCTGGTCGAACACGGGCGTGTAACGCGAGATCGATGGTTCGGTGTCGTCGGCGTCGATCTTGCGGCCGGGCTGCGACAGCCTCAGGTCGCCGAAGAGAGTCTTTTCGAGGCTCGAGCCGCGATCTTGCGCTTCCTTGATCAACTTGCGCTTGTGCAACATGCGCTCGTAGAAGATCGACTGCATGAACTCGCCCAGGGCCACGGTATCCGAGGGATCGCGATTGCGCTTGAGCACGAAGGACAGTTCCATGCGCATCTCGCCGGCCGTCTGGTAGCGCAGCTCGCGCGAACGTTGCAAGGCCTTCAGGCATACGGCGTCGAGTTCGGCCGGCACGGAGGAGACGACCGTCGACGGCGGCGGAGTGTCTTGCTCGGTGATGGCCTGCAGGATCTCGAGTTCGCTGGCCTGGCGAAAGAGTTTGCGTCCGGTGAGCATCTCCCACAACACCACACCGGCCGAGTAAACGTCCGAACGGGCGTCGAGCGACAGGTTCTTGATCTGCTCGGGCGACATGTAGCCGTACTTGCCCTTGAGCATGCCGGTAGAGGTATGCGAGAAGCGGTTAGTGGCCTTGGCAATCCCGAAGTCGACAAGCTTAACCCCTCCCGAGTAAAGCACGAAGATGTTCTGCGGGTTGACGTCCCGGTGCACGACCTGCATTGCCTCGCCGTCCGGGCCCACCATGGTGTGGGCGTAGTGCAGACCCTCGCAGACCTGCAGGGCGATGCCGGCGGCCAGAGCCGGCGACAAGGTGGTCTTGCTCTTGTAGATCTTGCGCATCAGTTTCGCCAGGCTCTCACCCTCGAGGTACTCCATGGCGATATAGTACTGCTCGTCCACGTGCCCCAGGTCGTAGATCTGCACGATGTTCTGGTGACTGAGCTTGGCCGCGATGCGCGCCTCGTCGAAGAACATCTTGACGAACAGGTCCTCGCGGGCCAGGTGCGGCAGGATACGCTTGATAACCAGAAGCTTTTCGAAGCCGGCGATGCCCGTCTGCCGGGCGACATAGATCTCGGCCATACCCCCCGTGGCCAGGTGGGCAACCAGCTCATACTTGCCGAATTTATAAGAAGCTCCGCCAGCACTCATGACGTGACAAAGCTATTGCAGCCCCCCCCCCCAAGTCAACCCGTCCCCCTTTACTCGCCGCACCAGGGGTAGACGTCGGTGTCGTCGATTACGATCGACCCCGAGCCGGCCGTAAGATCCAACTCTCCATCGAAGATCACGCCTGAACTATCTGCATCGTCTGTTACCTGGCGCACCAGTTGCAAGCGGATCACGCCTGTCGAAATTCCTGCGGCCTCGATCGAGAAATCGAAAACGCACATGCACGAGCAGCGCGCGCCGCCGGCCTGGCTCTCGGGAGCGTCACGTTCGGTAACCAGGTAGAAGTCTTCCTGTTCCTCGATCTTCACGCTGTGATCGCCGCAACAGTTCAAAAGTACGCGCGTGTTGGCAAGCCTGAGAGTCGCGCTGCCCTGATCGTATTGCCACAAGAGCATCTCCGCCTGGCAGTAGGCCGGATCGACATCGAACAACGCATCGCCCTGCTTGGCAAAGCCGCCGCAATCCGAAACTTCGCTGGTCTGGCTGGTTATGGAGCCGGGGCCGCTGTTGTATCCGCCGCAGCCGGCCACAAGCACCGCACTAAGCATCACCGCCAGGGTTACCATTGATCTTTTCATCTTGCACCTCCCATCGGTTCATGGTTCATCTCATACAACTTATACCGGCTTTCATTTCGACTTACACATCAGCCTGAAAAAATGGGAACCGACAAACTGCGAATTACAACGATCCGCAGACGAGCCGCTTGACCCCGATTGTCCTGGAGCATAGGTTATGTGCGGAGGATGACGGCATGAATCGTAAGTTTGGAATGCGCCACGGTGTCGCTCTCCTCGCACTATTGCTGATGGGGGCCTTGGCGATGGGATGCGAGGCGACGCGCCAGCGGCGGCAGCAGGAACGTGAGTTCAAGGCTCAGATCGAGACCTACAACAAGCAGGTCAAGAATCCTCTCGACAAAGTCGTGTGCAAGAAGATCGCACTGACCGGCAGCCGCATTCCGAAGCGGGTATGCAAGACGCGTGGGGAGTGGGCCAAGATCCGCAGCGAGGGCCAACGGGCCATCGAAAAGTTACGGCCGGCGGACCGGAAGTCAGACTGATCCTGCTCAGGCCGGCTCGGTCGAATTTTTTACGGTTCGACGCACCAGGGATCGACACTGGCGTCATCTATGACAACCTGGCCCGAGCCGGCCCCGAGATCGAGGTCGCCCTCCCAGACGTCTCCAGACCAACCTGGATCGTCGGTCACCACCCGGACGATCTTTGCCTGAATTACATCCGCGGCGATTCCCTCCACCTCGATTGAGAAGTCGAAGACGCACATGCAGCTACAGCGACCCCAGCCGTCCTCGGGCGCGTCCGTCTCTGTAAAAAGGTAGACGCCGTCCCTTAGCTCAACGCTCATGCCGTGATCGCCGCAACAGTTGAGCAAGACGCGCGCATCGCCGAGTTTCAGAGTCTGGCCGGCCTGGTCATAGCGCCAGTGCAGAACCTCGGCCGCGCAGTACGGCAGTGGATCGCCAAAGAGGCTGCCCCCGTTGGACTCGAATCCCCCGCAGGCGCTGACGTTGTCGTCCTGCACCAGGGCATTGTCAATGCAGTGCCCGTCCACGGCGCAGCTCATGTCCGCGGGACAATCGCCGCACTGCAAGGTATGCCCGCAGCCGTCATTCAATGCCCCGCACAGGTAACCCTTCTCCTGGCAAGTCACCGGCTGGCAATCGGCGTCGCAATGGCCGTCCGGCCGGCAGGTCTCGCTCGCCGGACAACCGCCGCAGTCGACCTCGGCGCCACAGCCGTCGGCCCAGCTTCCACACTCCATGCCCAGTTCGCTGCATGACTGCGGCTGGCACACATACCTGCCGCTGAAATCCCCGCAGCCCGCGAGAAAAATAATCAGGCAAGACGACACCAGCGTCTGTCTCGGGTTCTTGAACATTGCACCCTCCCTCCAGTATCAGAACATGTACCCCAGCCCGAGCACTCCCTTGAGCAGCAAGTGCTCGGACATGCTTCCGTCCATCCTGAAAAACGTGCCGCCCGCCTCCCAGAACACCTGTAGAGTCAGGCCCGCAACCAGCGGCAGGTCAATGCCCCCCACGGCCCCGCAGCTAAAGATTGTCCCGCTGAATCTGTCGCCGTTGGGCAGGCGCTGGGCGCCGTAGCTGACCCCGAGGTTCACTCCTGCGAAGAGATCCAGCACCGAGTACTCGAAGCGCCAGGTGACGTAATTTTCGAAGGCGTACATGCGCAGTCGAAACCGCAATCTGTCCTGGTCGACGTCGGCCTGTCCGTAGACGAAGTGCGGAAAAAGCGACAGCGGACCAAGATCGGCGCGCACTCCCACGACGCCCTGGTGGACGACGCCAAAGTTGTTGAGAGCCCCGCTCGCCAGTCCGTACTGTACAAACATGCCCAGGCCCCCGCGGCCCGGCGCGCCCGATTTCAACGAGGCCAGCAGCGAACCCTGCTCGACCATGGCCCCGGGATCGACACTAGCCGCCACCCCGGGCGCGATCTCGATCTCCTGTGAGAAGAGTCGTCCGTGCCGCCGCTGGGCAACCTCGTATATCCCGGGAGCAAGAGCCAGCACACTGCGGCTGCCGTAACTCTTTGACACCTCGGCCACCACGATCTCGCCTGCCTTCCG
This sequence comes from Myxococcota bacterium, assembly GCA_035528415.1. GTDB lineage: Bacteria > Myxococcota > B64-G9 > B64-G9 > B64-G9 > DATKYQ01. The sequence continues at coordinate 71,808 of DATKYQ010000055.1, forward strand.
AACCACGAGGAACCCGCCCTTTACGCCTGACCCGAAGACGAGTCTCGCACGAGCCCTGTCAAGGTCAGTCAACACGACCTGGCCGTGCCCGGCGATCTGGTAGTCATAGGTCGGGTGTTGCGAGCCGGCCAGCGTCCGGGCGGTCTCTGTCACCGTTTTGTCGTAGGCATACTGGTACACCTCTGCCAGCGTGACCTTGCCGTCCTGGTTGCCGTCCGCCGCGCCCCTCAGCCCGGACAACAGGTAGTGAGTGTAAAAAGAACCGCGCAGATCGACCGACTCCTGTGAGTTTTCGCCCGACGAACTGGAAGTGATGATCGCGGTTCCGTTGGCATCCAGGTGATCGGTCAGCACCAGGTCGAAGACCGGCCCGGGCCGGCCTCCCTTGACCGATGTCAGGCGGCCGCTCTGGCACGAGTCGACAAAGGTGATCTTTACCTTGGCGCTGGAACTTTCGATCATCTGGCGCAGTTCCGCGTAGGGCAGCAGTTGCGAACCGAACTCGAGGTTGACACCATCCGAATGACCCGAGAAATAGACCAGCAACATGGCGCGGGGCACTTTCGCCGGAACCAGTTTCTCGATCTTGGCATTTATCCCAGCCAGTGCCGCGCGGAAACTATCGGCTCCGGCTCCGGTCAAGAGCACCAGGTTGTCGTGTTGAACCCCGCCCAGATCTTCGAGCATTGTCGCAAATTGTTTGGCGTCGCTCTGGGCATAGCGCAGCGATCTTTCTCGCTCGCGGCCGCGATTGTTGCCGGCCACCAGCGCGAAACGGGCAACGTCCGCGCTCGCCGCGACGGGCAGAAGCCAGGCAATCAGCACCAGCAGAGCAGAGACCCGCGGCTTCATCGCCCGTCTCCCCGGCGGAACAACAGGCTGGTTTGATCGAGATCCACAGGCAGTTTGCTCAGGTTCTCGATAACTGCGCCGTGCTCGAAACTTTTAGATACAGCCGCGCGAACCTGTTCGAAGTCGATTGTACGCTGCGCGAAAAAGGCGAAAATACGCTCATCGGCGCGGCTTTCGTCCATGACGATGCTGCCCGGCAGTTCCTGCTCGCCGCCCGCAACACGGACTGCTGCGTAAGGCTGCAGGCTGCCATCGGCGTCCAGCGCGACGACCAGCACGAATCCCGGCTCAGCAGTAGAGACTCTGAAACGAATGTGATCTGCGGGCAGCAGCCGCTCGCCCTCGTTCATCTGAAACACCCGCCCGGCACGCAGGCAGAAGACCTGCAACCCGACGCTGCCCTTGATGCCGCTATAGCCGTCGACCCCCGGCGCGCCCGCCGTCTTCCACAAGACGACCGCCAGAAGCACGATCACAATACCAAAGGCCGCAACAGCGGCCAGGCGCGGAGACAGCAACCATCCAAAGCGGGCGACACTCGCGCCGCCCGAGCTGCCGGCCAGCCTGTCGCTAACGAGGCTTGCGCTGGCGGGATAGATCTCCCGCTCGAACACTTGCCGGGCACCTTCGTGTTCACGCAGGCGGGCGCGACAGTCTGCGCAACTTTCGAGATGGCGCCCGAGCGGGTGATCCGCCGGGCAGCCGGTGAGCCAATAGGCGTCCAGTTCGTACTCCGAGGGGCAATCTGCCGCCCGGTCGCCTTTGAACTCAAAACTCACGCCTGCTTCTCCCCTCGCCGCGCCTCGCGCGCCGTACGCCCGAACAGCAGGAGCTTCTTGCCGACCGTCCTGCGGCTCAGGCCCAGCACGCCGGAGATCTCTTCTTGTGTCATCCCGTCCAGGTGGGACATGACCGCGATCTGCCGGGTCTTCTCATCGACCAGCCCGCATAAGGCCAGAACCTGTTGTCGTGCCGACAGGCGCGCCTCGGGCCCGGAGCCCGAGGCACGCGCGCCAAGCTCGTCCGGAGCGCGGAACTCGAGCCGCCTTCCGTCCCGGATCAGGTTCAGGCAGTAGTTGGTCGAGACCCGGTAGAGCCAGGGCAGACACTCCCGGTCCATGACCAGTTTTCCGGCGTTACGCAGCATGCGCACGAATACCTCCTGCGTGGCGTCCCGAGCCTGCTCGGGGTCGGCCAGCAGCCGCAGACACCGCCTGTAGATCAATGGACCCAGCCGGTGGTACAGCTCGCTGATATCTTCCCGGTCCATTCGATTCTGTTGATTATTACCCGCCGGGGAGAAAAAGTGGGAAGGAATAATTCAAAATGTGAACGGCGAGTTCCGGGGGCGTGATAAGTCACGCCCCTACACTCCCGAGAACTGAATCTTCCCGAAGCGCAGGGAAGGTGTGCGCCAACTCGAGTACGGGTGGGGATCGCCGCCTAGTTCGGCCAGCTTCTTCCAAAACTTGAGGTGGTTGCCGGCCATGTTCATCTCCGCCACCGGCCGGACGATCTTCCCGTTCTCGATCCACTGGCCCCGGATTCCGATGGAGAAGTCTCCGGTGGCCGAGTTGGAGTTTCCTCCGGAGAACCCGGTAACCAGGATGCCTTTACCCATGACTTTCAAGAGTCCCGCCAGGTCCTTGTTGCCGGTGGAGAACACCAGGTTGGACTGCCCGCCAGTGGTGGGCTCCATACCCAGCTTGCTGGCATAATATGTGTCCAGGTAGAAGGTGCGCAGCACGCCCTTTTCGAAGACGGGCATCTTCTTCAACGACATACCCTCCTCGTCGTAGGTCCGCGAGCCCAGGCCCTCGACGATGAACGGATCATCGGTGATGGTGAGTATCTTGCCCAGGACTTCCTGGCCCAGCTTGTCGGCCAGAAACGACCGCTTCTGCTGAATGGCGCTTCCGCTCAGGGGACTGAGCAATCCCCCTAGCAGCTGACCGGCCACCCGGTTCTCGATGACGCATGTATACTGGCCGCTCTTCTCCGGCTTGGCCCCAACGTCCAGAAACGCCCGCCGGGTGGCCTCACCGCCGATGGTCTCCACGCCGGGCAGCTTGCCCCTGTGCCGGGTGACGGCGTAATGCCATCCTTCCGGCTTGCGACCGCCTTCGTCCTTCACCGACGTTTCCGTGAAGAGGACGAACGTGGAGGACTGCCGGGATCCCTCCATACCGTTGGAGGTGACTTTGGCGTTTTCCGAAACCGTGTCGGAGCAGCTGGAAGTAACCGATATGATCTGATCGGCCTTGGGCCCGGAGCGCGCGGCTGCTTCGAGGTCGCTGGCCGTCTTGCGGCGGTCGACGGCGGTCACCGCTGCGGAGCCTTTCTCGTCGAAGATCTTCAGATCGCCACCGAAGCGATCCTTGAAGCGCCCGGGATCGGGCAGCTTGCGGTGCTGGTCCTTGGCCAGCACCCGGGTCATGGCCACGGTCTCTTTCAGGAAGCTATCGATAGCCTCCGGACGCAGATCGCTGGAGGAGTTGGAGGAGTAGCGCCCGTCCACGTACAGGGTAATGCCAATGGACATGCTGGTGGACTCGCGCAGCCGGTCCAGCTTGCCGTCGCGCCATTCCACCTCCGAGTTACGGCTGCGTCCCAGGGAAGTCCGGACACCCTGGGCGCCTAGCTTCTGGGCCTTTACGACCACTTCCCTGGCCTGTTCTAGAAGTGTCTTGCTCATGACCGCCTCCCGCCGATGGACATGCCACCGGCCTTGACCGTGGGCAGTCCGAACCCCACCGGCACACGCTGGCCGTCCTTGCCGCACCAGCCGCTCCCGGAGAACATCTGCATGTCGTCCCCGACCATTTTCACGGCCTCGAGCACTTTGGGCCCGCTGCCGATGATGTTGGCGTCCTTGACCACGTGAGTGAGCTTGCCGTCCTCGATCATTCGCCCGTGCTTGAGAAAGAAGGTGAAGTCGCCGGCGCCGATCTGCACCTGTCCGTTTGAGAAGACCTCGGCGTACAAGCCCTTTTTGACGGATTTGATGATCTCCTCGGGCTTGTGGGGACCGTTGATCATGTATGTGTTGCGCATGCGTGGCACCGGGGGATAGCGGAAGGACTGCCGGCGCCCCGATCCGGTGCTCTTGGTCCTGTAGTGGTTGGCGGAAATGCGGTCGTGCATGTAGGAGCGCAGGATGCCGTTCTCCACCAGGACGGTGCGCTGGCCTTCCATGCCCTCGTCGTCGATGTTGATGGAGCCGCGCAGCCTCTCGTTTGTCGCGTCGTCGAAGATGGTGACGAAATCGGGGGCGATCTTCTTGCCGATCCGGTTGGCGTAGATTGAGATACCCTTGCGGTTGAAGTCGGCCTCGAAGCCGTGGCCCATGGCCTCGTGCAGGAGAATCCCGGTCACTCCGGGCGCCAGGACCACCGGCAGCTCTCCCACCGGCGGCTCCACCGCGTCGAAGAGCATGGTGGTGTAGTCGGCCGCCTCTTGGGCCACCCGATCGACCAGCGGGTCGGAGAAGAAGCGCAGATCGTCGCGGGACGAGCCGGTCTGGTAACCCACCTCGGTCTTGCCTTTATCCTGGGCCACGCAGTTGGCCACCAACAGGGCCATGGGCTGGTCGTCCTCGACCAGCAGGCCCTCCGAGTTGGCCACCAGGATGCGCGAGGTGGTGTCCGACAGGTAGATAGTCACCTTGATGATGCGCTTGTCGCGCCCGCGGGCCTTCTGATTAGTGCGCTTGATGATCGGCAGCTTCTTATCGATGCCCACGTCGGTCCAGGGCACCTCGATGGTATAGTGGTTCTCGACCTTGACTGCCGCCAGCGGTTGCTGCTTGGCCGCGGCACTGGAGTCGGCTACGGCGGCGGCGGTTGCGGCCGCGGCCAAAAGCGCCTGCTCGGTGAGATCCTCGCAGTAGGCGAATCCGGTGGCGTCGCCCTTGAGTACCCGGATACCCGCGCCCAGATCAACGGTGGTGTAGGCGCGGTTCACCTCTCCGTCCTCCATGCCCACCCAGTGCTCGATCTTGTGCTGCAGGAAAACATCCGAGAAGTCGCCCCCCCGTGAGAGCCCCTTCTCCAGGGTGCGGCGGATCAGGCCGGTGTCCACGCCGAACTGATCGAAGTAGGTGCCGTGAGCGCCGACCTGCATATCGGGCTTGATCGCCTGGGTAGTGCATCCCGACATCAGAGCCGGCACCGAGACCACCGCCGCGCCCGTGCCCACTACCTTCAGGAAATCGCGACGGTTCATGCCCTTGTTCATGCGAACCTCCCTTCCCCCGAACAATTGAGGATAGTCGCAGCATTCCTGAGCGTCAAGAGCTACCCGTATACTCCGTCCCCATTAGTTCCCATTAGTTCCCGCCCTTTAGTTCTGCCGGGTTTCCCACCAGTTTGTCGTGTGATAGACTGGCCGGCGGAGGCGCTGGATGCAGCCATGGGAAGAGCTAGCCCGGTCGACCACGCCAGACGGGACCGACATGACTCTCTGCCGGCGCGGCCGGGAGTACTTTATCCTGACCGACGGCAGGGATCTGATGACCAGCCGGCAGCACGGCTCAGAGGAGGCCCTGGCCCGCCTGGGCTGCGAGCGGGCGGTGCGGCTGGAAGAGCCCTGTGTCCTGGTGGGCGGATTGGGGATGGGCTTTACCTTGAGGGCCACGCTCGATGTCTTGCCGGCTTCAGCAACGGTGGTGGTCAGTGAACTCCTGCCGGTCGTGGTGGAGTGGAACCGCGGTCCGCTGGGACCGCTGGCCGAGAAGCCCTTGGATGATCCCCGGGTGAAGCTCGAGCTAGGCGACCTGGCCGACTGTTTGCGCCGAAGTCCCGGCCGCTTCGACGCCTTGCTGCTGGACGTAGACAACGGCCCGCGCGCCTGCGCCCAGGCAGGAAACGCCAGGCTCTACGACAACGAAGGGGTCGAGACCGCCCGCTCGGCCCTTAAACCCTGTGGGATCTTGGCCGTCTGGTCGGCCTGGGACGATGCCAAGTTCGAGCGGCGCCTGCGCCATTTCGGCTTCGAGGCCGAGTCGCGCCGGGTCCGAGCCCGCCTGAAGAAGGGCGGCGCCCGCCATACCCTGTTCCTGGGTCGGCTGCCCTGCGCATAGGTTCAAACCTACTCCGTCCCCATTAGTTCAACGAGGGAGAGAAACACAATGAAGATGTTCGCTGCAATAATTGCCGCCATGTGGATGCTCGCGACACCTCTGAGCCCGGCAAATGCATGTATAGTGCACCAGGCAAAAATGGAGGAAGCCGTCGAGTACGCCAGAGGGCTGGTGATCGCGCGCGTGGAATCTGTACGCGAGATTGCCGGGCCTGGTCGCTTTTCGGCAAAAACAATCGAGGTAACCGTTCTGGTCGAAAAGATAATCGGCGGGGGACTGAAAATCGGCAAATTGGAACTGCTTTACAGCCGCCCGCATGCTCACCGGCGCGGGAACATGACCATCTGCCCGCTGCTTCTGGGCTCGGGCCTGGAGTACAAGCTGAAGCCATCCGAGAGATACCTGATGCTGCTGGATCAAAAGAGGCTTGTGCGGGCTGAACCTCCGATACAAGAGGAGCCTTTGACAAAAGCCTTCAAAGAAAGAGGCGGCAAAGCCTTGTCGGATGTGCAGAGACAACACAACAAAACAAAGCCGAAGTTGGTTTCGCGCGCCATGGTAGTCATGAGAGTCAAGTTGATCAAGGCACAAGGCGGCAGCAAATACCACTGGGACCTGGTTAAACCGATCGAGGTATACAAGAACGAGAGCAAGCGGTCTTTTGATAAGCAATTCACTGTAGCCCACTATGGTTGGGAAAAAGGCATTCCCGAAGGTGTCTCTACCATATACCTCGAGCCGTATGGCGAGCCGAAGACCAATCACTGGAAGCTACTAGAAGGCAAGGCAGAAACCGGCGTGAGTCATTCGGAAGCAAATACTCCAAACCTACTCCGTCCCCATTAGTTCCCCATTAGTTCACGGAACCCAGCGGCCCTTAAGGTCGAAAGACAGTTGCAGGTGATGCTTGATGGACAGCATGTAGATGTCATCGCTGCGCACGGCATATAGCAGCAGGTAATCGCCGGTGATGTACTCGCGAAGTTCGACACTCTTCCCCATGCGTTTGGCGAGATTTTCGTGGAGAAGCAGTCCCTCCGCCGATCGAGACCTTCTTGCAAGGAAATCCGCCCCCAGTCCAGGGAACCTTCGCAGGTTGGGAAATATTGTATCGAACAACTCTTCCAGCAAAGACAAGAAAGCCCGGCGGGCATCACGTTCTGCCAGAAAACGTTCAATCTCCTCCAGGTTCGCTTCGAAGTTCCGGGTCAGGCGAATGTTGCAGCGGCCGCTCATGAATGTGTTTTAGCGCTTGCCGGTCTTTTTCTTGTACTTGGCGCGGAGTTCGGACACTTTCAACGTTCTGCCCTCTTCCACGTCGTCCCAGGCGCGGCTGGCTTCATCGAGCAAGGCCAGGTGGATGTGCTCGCGCTCCATGCGGTGGTAGTAGTCCAAGCGCCTGGCGTCGATCAACGCCACGTAGCTCTCACCGTTGCGGGTGATTATCTTCTCGCGGCCCTCGCGAACCTGCTCGGCAAGCTTCGTCAGACGGGCACGAACCTTGTTCAACGGCACGATATCCGCGGATGTTAGTGCCATGACCATATCTCCATAATTGTTAATCTACTCTATAACGTATACGTTAATACATTTCGGCTACCGCTGCAATGGGAAAATGAGTTCCCCCATTAGTTCCCCATTAGTTCTCGATGGATATCTTGTCCAAGAGTACGAAAGTTCCGGTGCCGTGGGCCACCAGGTTGCCTTGCGCGTCCCGGCAAGACATCTGCACCACGTCCTGGCGCTTGCCGCGTTTCAGGATCTCGCCGCGGGCGGTCAGCTCGGTCTTGGCCGCCGGCCTGAGCAGGTGGAAAGACATCTCCGTAGTGGCCATCCAGCCGTCGCCGTCATGGACCAGCGCGGAAGTGAACCAGCCGGCGTTGTCGAGCATGGTGGCGATGATCCCGCCGTGGATGCCGTCCAGGGCGTGATCGAGAGCGGGGTTGTACGGCAAGGTCAGCACAGCCCGGTCCTGCTCGTCGAAGGACAGCCGCATGCCGAAGGTCTTGGCGATACGGGCGACGTCATTGAAAAGGTGCAGCAAGCTTTGCTTGCGTGTCTTCGCCATAGCGGTCATACCTACTCCGTCCCCCTTAAAGAATAAAGAGTACGCCGGCTTCGAGGCCGTTGAAGGGGCCGGTCAGGTTCATCGAGAAAACACCGAAGAAGGCTGAGAACACCAGGTCTACGTTCAGGTAGATGTGCAGCCAGTCGGTCAGGTAGATCTCCCCGCCGAAGTGGGCCGGGACCCCGGCAAAGACGTAAGTCTGCGTCGATGACGACGACGTGTAAGGAAAGATCAAGGCGCCGACTTCTCCGTAGAAGCAGCCCTGAGGGATCTTCATGCCGATCATGAACGAGGGCCAGACGGCCAAACCCTCGGGCAGGTGCTTTACGGCCCCGTTGACCGAACTGTAGAGGATTCCGTAGGCGCGCAGCTTGAAGGCGTAGGCCCACATGCCGTGGCCGTAGATGCGTACTTTGGCTCCGCCGCCCACCAGGAACGTGTTTCCCAGATCGGTGTACGGAAAAAACGTCTCGGCCAGCAGATCGAGCCTGTCGAGTACGCCGGCGTGCAGGCCGGCGTTGAAATAGGCGAGCCCTCCAGAGGCGCGCAGGGCGAACTTTCCGGCCGGCAACGTGTGGGTGCCGAGCGCCATCGGCCTGCTGTACAAGGCTTCGTCTTCCTTGTCGTTCCTCTCATCAAGCTCTTCCCAGCCGCTCTCGCCCTCCCACTCGTCATCGTCATCCGCCGCTGCCGGCATGGCCACCAACACCGTAAGAATCATGCCCAACCAGACCGTCGCTCTCACGCCCGTCTCCCCTATCGAGAATTCGCTACCGGTATTAATGCGTCATTCAGTCCGTGATCGCAAGTCCGGCCGAGTCTGAAATGGCCCGGATGCGGGGGGCGTACATGGCACTCGCCTTGTGGGGCAAGATGCGGAAAGTGCCGGGTATCTCGGCCCGCAGGCGGTAGCTCAGCACCTGGCTTCCCTGGGGCAGGCTCGAAAGGAAGTGCACAACTTTCTGATCGCGCAATTCGCGGTAGATCCAGGCACCGTGTTCGTAGCTGCAGCCGCTCTTGAGCTCGACGGGCTCGAAGCCCGCCGGCTTGAAGTCCTCGAAGACAAGGTAGCTGTAGTCGTTCTTGCTGCCGACTTCGATGCGCACCTCGATCAATTCGCCGCTTTTCACGCTTGCGCCGTCGGCCAGCGGCTCACGCTCGTAGCGCCGCACTTTTATTTTCTTGCCGGCCTGTTTGCGCGTTTGCACAACCGGCCGCAGGCGCGAGTAGCTGCGCTTGACCGAAATCTCGTAGCCGGACCCCGTTATGCGCTTTTCCTTGGTGTAGAACTCCAAAAAGGCCGTTGCATACACCACTCCGCGCCCGGCCAGTTGCACCTCGACCTCGACGTCGCCCGAGCTAAGCTTCGTATCGGGAATCACGACTGTGCCGTCTATGCCCAGCACGCTCTTCTTCGTTACGCGAAAAGATCGCACTTTTTTTCCGTTTACGAGCACGCTGATAGTGGCATTCGGGTTCAACTCGCCGCGGGCGCGCATGTAGTCGGTCAAGGCCAGGACGGCCATGGCCGTGTCCTTGGTGCTGTACCAGCGGTTGCCCGAGCGGTTCAGGGTAAGCCACTTGGCCAGTCGATCGACGTTGGGATTCTTGGGATCGACTTTCAAAAAAGCCCTCAGCGCCCAACCGGTCGTCTCGACCCGGTTGAACCACCACAGCCACCAACGCGTGGGAGGCGGCTTGAAGGTCGCGGTTTGGTTTTGCTCGTCGACCCAGGCCAGATCGGACAGGTTCTCGGTAACCCGGCGGGCGCGGCTCTTCTGATCGTCGTCCCACAGAGCAAGCGCCAACAGGCTTTTTCCGTAGGGAGACAGCTTGCCGCGCCGCCCGTAGGCGCGACCCAGCAACTTGGACATCGGCCGCCCCTCGAGACCGACCGCATAGGCGATGAAGACGCCCAGGTGGTTGGCCCTCCATTCGTCGATCCTGGCATGCAGGCAGTCAACCGCCCTTCTCAGCACATCCGGGCCCGCGCTATAACCCGCGATCTTGGCCTCGTGCAGGCCGAGAATCGCATAGGCGGTCATGTAAGGATCCGAGTCGAAGCCGCCGAACCAGCCGAAGCCGCCGTCCGGGTTCTGCATCGATGCGATCCGGCGCAGGTTGGCGCGGATGATGCGTTCGAGCTCCGCCGAACTACGCACCGCCGCGTACCAGGGCAGCTTGCCCAGGTGCTTTCTGATACTCGCCTTTCCGCGCACCGGCTTGAGTTGCTCTAAAGAGACGCCGGCGCTTTTGAGAGTATGCGCCACAACGGCCGCAGGCACGAAGCGCGAGAGTGTCTGCTCGATGCAGCCGTATGGATAGCGAATAAGGTAAGGCAAGGCGCGCAGCAGCACGCCGGCCATGCTGGGGGCGGCCTCGATCGTCAGCCGTGCGCTGCCCGGCCGCCGCTCGGCGGGAAGCTTCAATGATAAATTCAGCTTGCCGGGAGTCTTGCGGCTGTCCGCCGCGGTCAGCATCTTCTCGGAACCCCATTCCATGACGGGTAGCGTCTTCTTGAGAGCGTCGCTTTCTCGTGTGCTGCGCGCGGTCAGCTTCACTTCGGCCTTACCGGGCTGGTTGGCGCTGGCCGCAAAATCGTGGCGTATATCCGAGTGCGGCGGGATGCGCAGGTACAACTCCGGTTTGGAGTCGAGCGACAAGCCGCTCAGATCGATCCGCAACTGGACATCCAGCGGATGGTCGTAGCCGTTATGGACGACGGCGGCGAGTTTGATCTTGTCGCCCTCGACCGCGAAACGCGGGGTCTCGATGCGGGCCACCAGCTTCTTGGTGGTTATCACCTGCGCCGTGGCCATGCCCACCTTGCGCCCGGCGTCGACGACAAAGAGCCGGCCCTGCCAGGTGGTGACCGAGTCGGGGTAGTCGATCTTGACCGTCGCCCGGCCGTTTTTGTCGGTGCGGACGCCGGGGAGCCACAGGGCGGTGTCGGCGAAGAACTCGCGCAGTGCAACCGGCGAAAAAGAAGCGCCCTGTCCTGCCACATCCCGCCCGTCGAACTCCAGGCGCGCAAACCTGTTGCCTATCGACCCTGCGCCTCTCGAAAGCGCCCCCGTGACCACCGGCCCCGAGGCGGATGCCCGCGAACTCAACGATACGGAGTAGTCGCCCACACCGAATTCCCGTCCCATTCCGCCGCCCCCGCGACCGTAGCCTATCGTGCCCCCGGCCGAGCCGCTCGGCAGCGAGACCATGCCGGTATCACCGAGCGCCCCGTAATAAACAGACCCGTAGAATGCGCCCGAACCGGCGTAAGGCAGCCCTCCTCGTTTGAACTTCGGGCGCCGCGGCTCCCAGGCGACCAGCATCTGCCATACCTTCCGCGAGTCGTCCACCCACAGCCCCAGGTAACGCCGCTTGCCGTAGTAATAGCCGCGTATGTCCCCGGTCGTGTCGCCCTGGATGTAAAGCACCGAGGCGTCGAAGACCGACAGGCAAAACTGTCCCTCGACCGGCTTGCCCTGGTGATCGGTCACCATGACATCGAACTTGCCACGGCTTCCGGGCCGCTTCTCGGCCTGGTCGGGAGTCAGGCTGACGTTCAGGATCTCCTCGCCGGGCGGAATGAAGATCTCGCGCTGGGCCATCTGCACTTTTCCGTTTTCGATCATCACTACCCGCACGAAGAAGTTCGGCGCCCGGGTTTCGTCGGCGGGAATCTCGACGACTGTACCCGTGCCCGTAAGCCGCATCACCTTTTCGGTGAAGATCTCATCGCCGCCCTCCTCCGAGTACCAGATCACGGCGCCGGGATGCGGAGTGCCGAGCAGCAGTCGAATCGTCTCGCCGCGCAGGTAGGTTCGCTTTTGGGTCTCGAGCTTGATCTTCGAAAAATGGAAGCGGCCGGGATCAAAGTCGTCTTTGGCGACGTAGAGAATGTGCTCGTGTTCGACTTGCGTCCCTGTATCCCTGCTTGCGCGCAAGACGAACTTGTACTGCCCCGCCACAAGCGCTTTCCAGCCGATGAAGGCGCGCCCCTCGGCATCGGTTGCGAATTTTCCGCCGTCTATCTTCTCGGCCTTCTCCTTCTCGCCTACCGGGTAGCTCAGGCGGAAGATAGTGTAGCTTCCATCGGCCCTGACCGGCTTGTCCTGGGGCGTCAGCGCCTCGACCTCCATCTCGACCCGGTCTCCCGGCGAGTAAAAGCCTTGCTGGGTTCGGGTGAAGATATGGAAGGCATCCCTGGTAACCTTGACCTCGCCCATGCCCTGAATGGTGCGCCGGCTGAGATCGGTCACCTGGGCCTGGATTGTGTAGAGGTAGTCGATCTTTGAGTCTTTCTCCGCCGGCGGCAGCTCGAGTTTCAAAAGGCCCTGCTCGTCGGTGGTCCCCTCGCTTTCACGCACCAGTTCCTGGCTTGAGCCCTGCGCGAAGGGTTTTTCGTAGACGATGCCGTAGCCCTTGCCGTAGAGCCAGTCGTAGCGCGAAGGCGGATAGTGCACGTGCCAGTAGGGCTGGCGGTAGATCTGATAGCGCACCCGGCCGCCTCCCACCGGCGCACCGAAATAGTATCGCGCCGCGATCTCGGCCTTGACGGCCGTACCCGGCCGCGCATCGGGCATGGCCGGGGTGACGGTCACCTTGAACTCGGGTTTCTTGTACTCCTCGACGCGGAAATTGCTGCCGGACGACTGGGCAGTTGTGTATCCCTTCTCGACCCAGGCGCTCAGGCGATAGACCCCCAGCGGCGTCTCCTTCTCCAACTCGACCTCGCCCCCCAGGCCGCCGAAATCGTCTGTCTTCGAAGTGCGATCGTAAAGCGTCTGGCCGCGCGGATCGAACAGCCGCACGCGCACGCGTTTTCCCGGAAGGTTCTCGTTCTTGCCCTGGTGATAACCGCGGGCGAAGACCTTGAACTTGACCTTGTCGCCGGGCCGGTAGACCGGCCGGTCGCTGATGGTGAAAAGACGGCTCTGATCGTAGTCGTTGCCTGCACCGCGGCTATTGCAATAACGCTGGCCGGTAAAGGCGTAACGCTTTTCGCATTGGGCGAAGGCCTCTACGCTGCTCGAACTGGAATAGCGATAACGGATCATCTCGTGGGTGACGCGGCCGTCCGAGTCAGAGCGGTATCTCTTGACCCGCACGTGCTCGGCGCCGTTCATCCAGTAGACTTCCTTGACTGTCAGCGCGACCCCGTGCAGCGGGTTGCCGTCTGTTCCGGTTATCCAGTAGTGGGCCTTGCCGCGATCCTGCTTGGCGGTGATCATCAGGTCGCTAACGACCACCAGCGCCACTCGCTCTTCCACGCCGCCCTTGGCGAGCACCAAATAGGCGCCGATTTCGTCAAGAGGAAAGGCGCTCTTTCCCTGCGTCCGGCGGTGGTCGCCCTTGTCGTTGAGCTCAATCTTCCAGCTTGCCACCTTCTTGCCGAACCACTTGCGGGCCGCCTTGGTGCCGCCGAAGTTGCTCACAAAGTCGGCGAATCGGGCGCTTCTACTTGTCAGCCTGTCTTCGCGCAGCATGACCTTTTCGAGATCCACCCGGTAGGCTTCGAAGGTAATCGTGGAGACATTGCGGGCTATGATCGGGATCTCTTTCTTTTCCCCGGGCAGGTAGGTCGTCTGGTTGGTTTGCGAAAACCAGGCCCTGCGCAGATCGTAGAGGCTGGCTTTGGCGTCGCCTGTGTACTTCGACTTCGGAAACTTGTCGATCAGGCGCCGGTATTCCTTCTCGGCCTCGATAAAACGCCAGCGGCCTTCGAGGATGCGCGCCCGGGTTCCGACGGCGCGATCGGTCTTGGGATCAGTTGGGTAGTCGGCAAGCAGCTTGTCGACTATATCCAGCGGATCTAGGCGCGCGCCCGGATTGTATATTTCTGGCACACACAGCGGATCGCCGTTCTCGCGCCCGGCCGCGCATTTTTTCTGCTTCTCGGAGGTCGCCTTCTGCCAGGAGACCGGCGGAGACTCGGGAAAGGCCATCAAGAAGGCAGCCTTCTGGTAGCGCGCCTCCGCCACCAGCCGGCCCAGGCGCTTTTTCGCGGCCAGGCGCTCGGCCTCCTCGAACAGGAATATGGCCTTGCTGCGCCCCGGCCAGCCGAAATCGTAGGCCGCGCCCGGGGCGGGCGGCGCGATGTCCGTCTCCGGCGTGCCCCCGTCCCAGAGTTGGCCGACAGTCTTCAAAGCGGCCGCAAGAGCCAGATCGCACTCGACCGCCTCGGAGACGAGATCGACATCCGGGCGCGCACCGGCCTTCTCGGGCGTGCTTTTATAAAGCACCAGGTAGGCCAACCTGGCTGTCTCCAACTCGCGCACGGAGCGCTTGCGGTTGTAGTAGTAAAGCGAGATCTGCTGCCCCTCGCGGTGCTCGCGGTTATAGTAGATCTTGTTGCCGCGCCTGAAACCCCATTGCTGCATCCGGCCGTAGAGATCGGCAAGTGCGAGACGGCCGCGGGCCTCGAACAGCAATCCCGGGCGCGAGGCCAGAAAGTCGCCGAGTAGTTTGACGGCCTCGTCGAAAGAAGACAGCTTGAAAAGCGCCCGGGCCCGCTGGAATGTGGCCCGGGGCACGTCGATGTGCCGCGGAGACTCCTTGATGAAGAGGGCATAGGCCTGCTCGGCCCGGCGAAAGTTCTGCTTTTTGTACTCCGACTCGGCCTGTTGATACGAGGCACTGGGATTCTGAATTTCCCAGGGGCCCTTGTAGAGAACCGGACTTGGGGGCGGCGCCTCGTCGATCAGATCATCGGCCCCGTCCGAGGCATAGCCCCAGCGAGAATATCCCAACCAGGCCAGGCTCGACAGCGCGGCCAAGACGATTGAAAATCTTACAAGAATGCCGCGTTTTTTCATGTCTCTCTCCTATAGCGTACCAGGCTGGATACGTGCGAGCCTACGCCAGGGTTTCAAGCTTTTGTAATCAAATGAGACGGAAAGGTTCCCGATACTAGTGGACGCCGTAGCTGGCGCCGGTCGAGCGGAGCTTGTAGACCGGCTTGTGTTTGGCGCTGTCGGTACCGGTTTTCTTGCTCCGGGTGTCGATCGTGTAGCCGCCTCCCTCGAGACGGCCGCTGGCGGTGGGGGTTGAGGGGACCTCGCCGCGCAGAGTGTAGGTCTCGTTGTTGGTGTTGGTGCCGGAAAGCTCTGTCTGCCCGTCCGGGTAGGTCGTCGACGAAATGTGACCGCACATCCAATAGCCCGAGCGTGATTCCAGGTCGGTATCGAATGTGCTGAAATCGTCACTCTTCATCAAATCTGATTCCGGGCAGGCGACCTGGCATTCGCCACCGCCGAAGTGCTCGCCGCAGCCGCACAGCAGTCGGCCGAAATCGGTCGTGATGTCGGTACACTGGCCCTTGACCGGATCCTCGTGATAGCCCGGGCAGCTCCCGCGAGTCTTGAGGCACAAGGGACACGATTCTTCGAGTTCGGCACATTCGTTCACACACCCGCGAATGAAGTTCTCCGTACAGTCATACTCGGGAGTGCTCTCGTCGCAGCTGTTGGCATCGTAGTGCAGGTAGTCCTGCACCGCCCAGCGCACGTCGCCGTTTTCGAGCGTGTCGACCTGGGCGCCCGGCAAAGGTATACAACTCATCTGCGGGTCGGACGGGTTCATCGAGTCGGTTACGGGAAGCGGCCCGGCGCTGCCGGCGGCCGTGCAAGTGTTCAACTGATATCCCTCGGACGCGATATCGCTCTTTGTCACTTCGTTGGGTTGATCGGGAGCCGCGCTGACCTTGAGACACTTGAACTGACTGTGGTGGTTCATGCCGTGCCAGCCGATCGAAAGGTCGCCGGTGTCCCACGGGAACTGACCGAAGTCCATGCCCTGCTTGCTCTGCGCGCCGTCATAGGCGGAATCCCGCTTTCGAATGCAGGCTCGCCAGTGTGAACCCTTGCCGGGATCTCCCTCGTCCTGCACGAGCGCCAGGTCGAGACCCGACGGGGCACCCGCGGCCCGCGACTTCTCCCGGATGTGGTATTCACCGGCCGCCTGGCATAAACCCGCGAACACGTCGCACACCTGTCCTCCGGGGCAATCATCCGGCACCGCGCAGCTCGACGTCGTGGCCGCTCCGGGTTCGTACCAGCCCCGGTGCAGCTCGATGAAGTAGGAGTAGTCGAGAAACGCCTGGTAGGCCGGGTTCATGCCGCCTGGGGCGCTCATGGTGTGCCATTCATTTACGTCGGCCAGGCCGTTCTCATTGTAGTCGGCGGACGCCGCCACGCAGGCCTTGGTCAGACTGTTGATCTCGTTTGCCTGCGGCGGGCGCCCCTCAGAGAAGACCGGAGAGTTGGGGTCGTCTTCAATCTCGGCCTGGTCATCGTTGCGCTTGCTCTCGTACAGCCCGGCCGGCTGAGCGAGTTGTACGCTCATGGTTTCGCCGCCCTCGTTGTGCAGCACGAAGGCCGAAATACTACGCAGGTTGCAGCGGGCATTCGAGCTTATCACCGCATCGTCGTGATCGATGGACGTCTGCGCCCCGATACGCACCCAGCCATCGCCGTCCGCGTCACAAGTCTCGACCCCGATCGGGGCCAACGACCAGTAGAATCCCGGGCGGGTCTTACAGATACAATCACCATTGCGGGTCAGGCTGTCCAGGAAGGGGCCGTCCTCGCCCCCGGCCGCGTCGTCGCACAACGGGCAAAGAACGCAGGCGCCATCCTGGTTGACCAATCCCTGCTCTCCGTTGGGACCGCTGCAATCCGTGGAACAGAATGCGTCCCGCCCGGGACCTTCCACGCACATCTCGCCGGGGCCACATTCGATGCCGTCGCATTTGATAGGATCCCGACAGCGGCCGGTCTCCTGGTCGAGCAGTTGACTGGCCTGCAGACATTCCCCGCACTCTGCCTCGCCCGGTGTGTCTTCCACGCACTTGCGACCCACGTCGGTACACTCTTGCAGAATGCTGTCTCCGGCATCCGGTTCGCAGCTTTTGGTTTCTACGTCGCAGGTTTGTGTGCCGGCGTTCCAGCTGAAGCCGTCCTCGCAATCGGCGAGGCAACTGGCATCGCTTCCGGCCGATGCCTCCCGGCACAACTGGTGATCCGCGCATCCCGCCTCGGCACAGGTGACGGCTGCCCTGCATTTATCCGTGTCCGAGTCGCACACCTGGCCATCGGGACAATCGGCCGACGTCATGCAGCCGCCGCCTCCCGAACTGGAACAAGCCGAGACGCCCATCCAAAACCAGGCAGCCAGAAAAATCGTAATTGTCATCGAGACCGTTTTCATCGTATCCGCTCCCGCACCTGCTACATCTCGGTAAAATCGGTGTAGTAGACATACAACCTTACATCGTCCAGCGATTGCAGGTTGACGTCCTGGTTGACCCTCTCGTCGCGCTGGTTGATGGTCAGCTCCCAGTTACTGTTCACCAGCGGCATGTCCCGCATGCGCTTGTTCCTGTAGACGTCGCCCTCGAAGACATTGCCCGAGAAGGCGCGTTGCTCACCGACGATGGCGTTCAATACCGCGACCCGCTCTGGAAAGCTGTAGAAAGATTTCTTCCCGTCGACGCCCTGAACGGTCCCGGTGCCCCGCTGGCCGAGGTAGACCCGGGCAACGCTGTCACCGAGATCGCCGCCGAGCAGTTGGGCCTCGATATAATGAACCTTGTGGTTGCGGGTCAACGGGCTGAGATCGTCCAGGCGTGTGGCAAAAGGTATGGTAATGTACCCGCGTGAGTCCAGCAAGGCAGAGTCCGAGATGCGGTCACGCATGATCTGGGTACGTCGCCCGTCGGTCAGCGGCAGGTTGTTCTCGTCGAAGCGCTCGATGTCGAACACCTCGTTCTTGAGCGAGATGACCGCGACCCTCAAATCGGGATTGCCGTAGTGCTCCTCGAAGGAAATGTATTCGCCCTCCAGTTGGTCCAGGTATGCCTCCAGGGTGATATCGCCGTGGGCAACCATGCGCACCAGGAACAGGTCCTCGAGCGGGGCGTAACTCTGGCTGGTGTAGTACTCGTAGACGCGCGTCGCCCGGTAGGCATACTTTAGCGCCTCATCGAAGGTGCGGTCGGCAGTCAGGATGGCGTCGTTCTTGTAGATACGGAAGTTGGGATCGTTGCGAGCGGCCGCCACATTTATGGCCAGTTGCTCGGTTTCCGACTGTTCGTTTATCAGGCGCTTTGCCTTGTTGGCCAGCCTGACGACCTTGGCCGAGGCCAGCTGCAGCCTTTGTATGGCCTTGAGCAACTCGATGTGCAGCGAGCCCAGGTTCAGCATAAAGGTGCGCACCTTGGCGTCCGAATCGACCCGGGCGTAGTCGCATTCCCGGGTGATCTGCCACTTTGACATTGCCTGCTCCTCTTCGTCGATCTGGTGCTCTTCATACTCGAGTTTGGAGTCGAGACCGATGAAGATACCCTCCCAAGCGGCGTAGCCGGCGCTCAGTATGGCCAGGTTGGCGGTGGAGATGGCACACTCGCCGTTCAACGGGCTGCACTTGGCCATGTCCGCAATGTGCTCGGCATGGTCCATGATGCGCATGGTCGCATCCCGGGCTACGCGGCACCTCCTGATAGTGTCTTTGTGCTTGATGATCTCTTCGGCGGTGTCGAAGACGTACTCGGCCGTGTCCTCGATCAGATCGCACATGTTCTCTACCCGCTCCTGTTCTATCTTGATCTCGGAGATCTGGTCGTCGAGATCCATACGGGCGCGCTTGACTCCCAGGAAGGCCAGGTCGGCCTCAGCCATGGCCTCGTGGATCAGGCCGTTGCCGACCAGCCCGCAAGGGTCGCCGGGAAAGAAACGCAACTTGTCGTGCATGGCGGCATACTTGGGGATGCCAGCATAGATGCGTCCGTCGTCACCCTCGAAGGTGCCGCACAGGTCGCCAAGCTGGCCCTCGTAATTGTTGCGGATGCTGACCAACTCGCTCTGGAACGCCTCTGCATCGGTATCGAAGCTGCGGCTGGTTTCCAACGCAATCTCTTCCTTGGTGCGTGCGCTGGCCAGCTTGTCTTTGCCCAGGTCGAGCGCCTTCTCGAAGGCGTTGGTGTCCAGCGGGTCCATTGCCGGAAAAGGCACGTAGTCGGGCGCGTAGCCGAAAAACGACTGGTTGTCCGAGATCGATTCGTAGACATTGCGCATCTTGCGCAATGCCGAGCGGTAGCCTCGCTGGGCCAGTTCGACCAGATGGCTGATCTGCGGCCAGTCTGCCAGCTCGACCACTCGCCGCATCTTGAGCATCATCCTGGAAAGGACGACCGACTCGAGATAGGCCGCGGTGTAGGCACTGGCCACTACCCGGCGGGCGAGATCGGGACGGTTGAACTGCTGGTAACGATTTGCTATTTCGCTCCAGGCAC
Organism: Myxococcota bacterium; assembly: GCA_035528415.1. Taxonomy (GTDB): domain Bacteria; phylum Myxococcota; class B64-G9; order B64-G9; family B64-G9; genus DATKYQ01. The sequence continues at coordinate 91,098 of DATKYQ010000055.1, forward strand.
GCGATTTCTGGGTCGAGGCGCGGATCAACCGATCGAAGTAGGCCGTAACGGTTTCCTGGGTGACGAAAGAGGAATCCACGGTGGCGGTCGAGAGAGTCTTCCAGATCAGCGGGCTCAGGCTGTAGAAACGATCGAGAGCCAGTTGGTAGTACTGGGTCGCCTGGTAGAGAGAGTACATCTCGAAGCCGGCGCCCCCGGAGAGATTGATCCCCTCGGGCGGTTCGAAGAGGCTGCCCTCGAACGAGCGCACTCCAGAGCCGGCCAGGTCGAAGCGCGAGGCGAAGGAGTCAGTGTAGGCTTCGTCGCCCAGCATGATCAGCAACTCGGCGTTGAGGCGCTCGAAACCTTCGTAGACTATGGACACGTCGAGTTGGTTGCCGGCCGCATCCTTATCAATCGTCTGGTAGGCAAAGCTGGTCTTCAGAAAGTCGAGCACGTCCTGTTTGACATCAGCGGACATGTCCGCGTCGTGCTCCGTGTAAAGGTAGGTCAGACAGTCAATGCGCTCGGCCAGCTCCTCGATGCCCTGAGGATCGTAGCAGTACGGAATGGCATCCGACCGGGGCTGGCAAATGGTCGGGGTAAAACCTACGTTCTTGCCCGTCCGCGAGCGAAAGCGGGTCTTGTAACGGAAGACATCCTGCACCGCGCTGTAGGCGTTGACGAAGGCGACACCCGAAATGTCGGCCTTCTTGAAGAAATCCTTGCCCGACCTGAGATCGTCGCGATCCATGTCGCAGTAGACGCTTCCCGCGTCTTGGCACTTCCAGACCGGGTCTTGCCGGATGTAGTAGTCGGGCTGGGGGCCCCCGTCATCGTAGTCGCCCGACTCATTCATCCATTGATTTAAGGTCGACCAGCAGTCACCCCGCGTCATGACGTCCACCCGTACCGAGTGGTGGAAGGAGTCGTGCGCGTCATAGTAGCCGTCCTCGCCCTCGTCGATCTCGACATCGTAATCGATCTCGTTCGCCTTGAACCCGTTGTCGCAGGAGAGCGCGGCGATCATCCCGTCGTCCGCGGGCGCGCCGGCCGCCATCGGGGTGAGAGTAAAGTAGACTACCCGACTGTCCTCGGGACAGGGAACCTGGTAGTCGTTATCAGACGTCTCAACCAGGCCGTCAATCAGGCCGGTGTCTTCGCAGTACCAATGGACCTTCTCGTCGTCGCCGGCGGCAATTACATCGGCCGTCCCGACATCGGGACCGCCCTCGATCAGCGTCTTCGAAAGATCGTCGCTGTCGAGCGGGTCGTCGGGATCGTAGGCATCGCCGGTGGCATCCTTTATCCTGTCCAGGAGCCGCTGACTACAGACGATACCGAGCAGATCGTCATCGAAGGTCCGGTCTTCCGCAACCGAGTTTCCCGCGAAGTCTTCATCCGCCAGCTTGGCCGTGGTGCGGCTCAGGTGCAATATGCCGTATGCCGAGAAACCTTCGTTGTCGTCGGGCCCCATGAACGACTCGAAGTTTTCCTTGAAGATGATATATAGCTCATCGCCGTTGACCAGCGCCCCCGACACCAGGATGACATTGCGCAACCTGGTGCGCCCGTCGGGAATGGGGTTGGAGGCGGCGTAGCTTTGATTCTGCATGACCTTGGCGTTGTCGCCGCCCGGATCTCCGAAGGGCAACATCGTGTCGCGGCATTCGAAACGATACAGCTGGCCGTTTACCTCGGCGGTGCCCTTTTCGAAGCCCGGCACCAGCCAGGGCGTCTTGTATACGTCGTAGGTCGCACCGGCATAGTCGCTGCAAGAACCGCTGTCGGCCGGATCGGCCATCTGGAAGCGCCCGCCGGCCAGCACCTGGGCTCCGAAGCCCGTCAGCGGACAGATGACCACGCCCTTGGCGTTGGCAGTGCACTGGGCCGGGTCGCCCTCGAACTGTAAAGTGACCTCGGGATCTCCAGCGTAGTGCAGCGTCTGGTCGGTGACTACCTTGCCTTTCAAGACGGCGGGCCCGCCGTCTTGCTTCAGGTTCATGGCGATGGGAAACTCGACTGCGCCTGCAGGAATGGGCTTGTCTTTCAGATCCTGTGTATAGACCGCGTAGCCGTCGACGTTGTTGTACGGGAAGCAGGCGTTCTCGGCCAGCGAGCAATTGCCATACTCGTTCACCCAGGGAAGCTTCCAGGTCTCGTCGATGGTTGCATTCAAGGCCGCCTGGAACTCGCCCAGACCGCGCTGGCCACTGGTGAACTCGTCCCAGAAGACCAGAAAGGCATTCTCCAGGCCTGAGGTGTCGCCGTTCGCCAGCCACTGCTCGATTCCCTTGTCGCGGAAGGAAGCAAAGTAGAACATGTTACCGTTCCACTGTCCCTCGGGGCGTGCCCGGTAGGTCAGCAGCAGCTCGCGATTGCCCATCTGCTTGTTTTCGATCCGCAGCACGCCTTCCCAGCGATTTGCCAAATCGGTTTCCTCGACGCTGCCGGCCTCGGCCAGAAAGATCTGCACTTCGGAGAAGGGTTCGACGTGAACGCTGAACTCGGCGTCCTTGGTGGGCGAGCCGGCTTTGCCGACCTCGATCCAGTAGAGAGGGGTGCCGTCGTCGGCGCTAACAGTAACGCTGCCGTCGGCGCCGTAGCCCGTGTGGCTGAACTTGCGGATCACGAAGTCCTGCGGGGCGGGGTGCTCGTTTGACAGGAAGAAGGATCCGTCGGGCTTGATGTTGGAGAACTCGAGCACCGAGGTGCTGGTGGTGAAAGTGCCCTCGACCTGGCTGAATCCGCCCTCCGATGTCCGGCGGGCCGGCATGCAGAAACCGTTCTCTCCGTCCTCGGGCAGGCACACCCGGTCGGACCCCGCGCAGGGACTGGAAACCGTGTTGCAGGGCAACCGGCAAACGTGCCGGTGGCAGAGGCGGCCGTCATTACAGTCGTCGTCGGTTGTGCAGTTGGAATAGCAGGCGCTCTGGATGCAGGTCTGGAAATCGGGGCAGTCGGAGTCGTTTTCGCAGCCGGCGGTCTGGGCTTGGGTCAAGGACGAGGTTCCGGCGCCGGTCGAGACGCTTCCCGGCGGCTGGCAGGAGCCGTTCATGCACACGTTTCCTCCGATGCAACCCTCCATCAATCCCTCGGACGAGCAGGGCAAATAGGTGCCGCCGTCCTTGAGCAGACCCGACCGGCAGGGTGAGTAGCACACCGGGTCGGGCGGCGGTTGCTGGTCTGAGACGCATAACCCGTCGACGCAGACCATGCCCGCCGTGGTACAGGATCCGTCATCGAGACATTCGCAGCCCTGGGTGCCCGGGTCGCACTTCCGGCCGCCCGATCCGGAGCAGCCGATCAGCAAGGAGGAAGATAGAAACAATGAGACTATCAAACGCTTTTTCATATCAAGAATCCTTATGGGAAGAGGCTCACGGGAAGAAGTAGCCGGGAATACAGCAGAAGTAGTTGTGCACATCGGTGGACGCCACTCGATCGACCGTGTTGTCATCTCCGTTGAAAGACGCAATACCCTGCCAGACAGAGTCCACGTAGCTAGTATAGGAATATCCGGACGTCACGATTTTGTCGGTGTTGGCAGCCCCATCCGTCTCTTGTGTACAAGTCGAGGTTGAGGGCTGGAGCGTGTCGCACAACAAGAGTACGTCGAGCGAACAAACCACGGCATAGCGAACATGGCATCTGTCGGACGCCGTATCGAAACTCCCCCTCCCGGCCGTGTTGTCGATGCACCAGGTTCCGAGCCGGGTCATGTTGTCCGGACATTTCCAGCGCAGCGTTCCGTCCACCGTGGCGTTTCCAAACCCGTCGACCCGGATGCCAAGCCCCTTGTTGAGAAGGCGGAGCTCGGGAGCATCGGTGTCGTAGGTGATACTTGCCACCTGATTGGCGTCTTGTTTGTCATACAGGCTGAGGCCGCCTGCGGCCTCGTCGCCTATCGGAAACTCCAGCGTCGACTCGGGTACGAGCTGTCCGATCTGACCCGGGCTCTGGCCGTCCTCGCCGCTGCCCACCAGCACGGCCGCCGAACTGGCGTCCAGGTCGGCCCCACCGACGCCCAGGTGGCCGGATACCGAGAAGTCGTTGCCGAATGTGGTGCCCAGCGCGTAAGGCGCCGGCAAGATCTGCTGGCGACCGTCAAGCGTGACCTCTTCGGCGCCGTCTATGACGGTGACTTCGAGATAAACCGGGCCCTGGGAAAAGGCCCCTCGCGGAAAAGGGGTAAGCGTTACGGAGAATCGACCCGAGTGAATGGGCACGTCGACCAGCGTGAATTCGCTGCCGATCAGGTTGCCGTCCGCGGGGGCGTCAAACAGCCCGAACCTGAAGGTGCGCGTGCCGTTCATAGGGGCACCGTCCTTCTCGAGAAAGCCGCCATAGGCGATCGCTCCCTGCGGCCCCCCACCGACCTGGGCCGAGGCAGCCGTAGACAAGACGCAGAAAGCGAGGAAAGCGGGAAATAAGAAGATCACGCGCGTAGGGTTCATTGTTTTTCCTCCATGAAGCAATTGTTACAGAGTAACTGTCAGGGCGGAGACTAACCTACTTGGATAAGAAAGTACAGGCAAAGGGGGCGCACGGGCGGTCTCAACTCTTTACCCGGGAAGAAATCAGCTAGCGCCGTGCAGCCTTTCGGCGACATCGGAAAGACCCGCGGCTTCGAGCACGGCGCGGGTGGGCCGGCCTTGCTGGTCGAGACCGCGGGCGGCGTAGTAGTCGCGGCGCAGCCTCTCGGAGTCGGGCACCGAACCGGCCGCGCCGCCGTCGGGAAGCGGTATCAGGACCTTCTTGGGCAGGCGATCGTCGGCGGCCGTTATACCCATCAGGTTGATTAGCGCCCTCTTTATCAGCCAGGTTCTGGCGCCGATCTTCAGGTAGTCGTCCATTGTCAGATCCAGGCCGCAGAAAGCATTGAGCGCCGCCAGCGGATCTCCCGAGGCCATGGTCCACATGTCGAAGGTACACAGCAGAAGCGAATTGCACTGCACGCCGAAATCCTCGGCCCGCTTGACCACCTCGCCCTTGCCCTCGTCGCTCTGGCCGTCGTAGTTATCCGAGAAGCCCATGTCGGTCCAGTCGACCATGCCCTGCTCGATGGGATGCATCAGGTGGGCGTTGTGACAGGCGCCGCGGTTGGACATCATGTAGGCCAGCCCCAGCCCGTGCCAGCCGCGCGGGTCGTGCATCGGCAGCTCGAGCCCCTTGATCTCGGCGGTCAGATCGGCGGCCCCTTTGCCTATCCTGCGCGCGGCCTCGCGGCTGCCCTCTGCCAGGATGTCTCCGATGCCTTCGCGCTTGGCTATCTTGTGAACCAGCTCGAGGATCGCACCTGCGTTGCCCCAGCGAAGATCCAACCCGTCCAAATCTTCGCGCGAGAGGATGCCCTCGTTGTAGCAGTCCATGGCGAAGGCCACGGTCGACCCGCCGCTTATCGTATCCATGGCGTAACGGTTACACCACTCGTTGATCTTCAGGATCGACGCGGCATCCGAGTTTTGGCACAACGATCCGAAGGCCGCGGCCGTCTCGTATTCGGGGCCGGGGCCCTGCTCCATCTTGTATTCGCCCTCCTCGTTCTTCATCACCCGCTTGGAGGCTATCGGACAATTGCTGCAGGCTCCGGGTTTCACCAAGAACTTGTCGGTCATGGCCGGGCCGCCGATCTCGGCCGAGATCTCGAGCGCCTCGCCGACGCGGTAGTTTTTTATCGGCACGTCGCCGGTCATCATGCCCAGGTCCATTGACGAGTTGGTGCCCATCTCCGTAAGGCTCTGCGCCGGAACCGACTCGCGGATGCGGGCGAAGATTCTCTTACGCAATTCGGCAAGCGCTTTTTCGTCATGCGCCTCAATCTTGCCGCTGCCGCGGCAGGCTATCGCCTTGAGCTTTTTTACGCCCATCACGGCGCCCATCCCGGTGCGCCCGGCGAAGTCGTGCTTGTCGTGGCAGACGGCGGCGAACTTGACCAGGTTCTCCCCGGCCTGCCCGATGCACAAGACGCGCGCGGCCTTGCCCTGTCCGAAGAACCCACGCAGCTCGTCCACCGTCTGGTAGGCGTCCTTGCCCCACAAACCCGCGGCATCGACCAACTCGACTCGCTGATCGTCGATTGCCAATGTCAGCGGGACGTCGGACGCCCCGCGCACGATGACGCCGTCGTAGCCGGCCGCCTTCAGTTCGGGAGCAAAGCTGCCGCCGCAGGTCGACTCGCCCCAGATGCCGGTCAGCGGAGACTTTCCGCAGATTGCGAAACGAGATGCGCCGGGGATCTTCGAGCCGCCCAACAGGCCACACATGATATAAAGCGGGTTTTCCGCAGAGAGAGGTTCGAGATTGACGTCCTCCTGATCGAAAAACAGCCGGGCCGCCAGCCCCGCGCCGCCCAGGTAATCCCGCCACAGCTTTTCATCGATCTTGATGCGTTCGATCTTGCGCGTTCCCAGGTCGACTTCCAGCGCCACTCCGGTGATACCATGCATGCCGTTCCTCCCGCGTATATGTTCACCTGAAGGCCCGATGCTATCCAACTCCTGCACTTGAATGCAAGCCATGATCTTTTTTGCAGCTTGTCTCAGCCCTCGCGTGATAAGCTGCTTATCTCTCGACAAACTCCAAGGAGGCCCGCAATGCCGGAACGGATGGTGAAGCAGTTCATGGAAATGGTGCGTATCGACTCCGAGTCGGGCAACGAGGCGCGTATGATGGACTACCTGCTCGGGGAACTCAAGGGCCTCGGAGGCGAAGTCGCGCTCGACGACTACGGCAACTTGCTTGCGAAATTCCCCGAAAAGGGCTGCAGCGGCAAGCAGCCCGTCCTGCTCTCGTGCCACGCTGACACCGTCAAGCCGGGCGTGGGAATCGAACCCGTGCTCGAAGACGGCGTGATCCGCTCCGCCGGCGATACGATCCTGGGGGCCGACGACAAGGCGGGAATCGCCGAGGTGCTCGAGGCGATCCGCATCGCCGAGGTGCACCCGCCTTTGGAGTTCGCGGTCTCGCGCCAGGAGGAAGTCGGCCTGCTGGGAGTCAAGAAGATGGACTTCTCTCGGATCGAGGCCAAGCGCGGCTTTCTGATGGACAACGACAGTCTTGACACCATCGTCGTCGGCGGACCGTCTTATTTCGCTATCGACGTTGTGGTAAGCGGCAAGTCGGCCCACGCCGGCATGGAGCCGGAAAAGGGAATCAACGCCATCCAGGCGGCCGCCAAGGCCATCGCCGCGCTCGAACTCGGCCGGCTCGACATCGGAATGACGGCCAACGTGGGCGTGATCGAGGGCGGCTTGATCCGCAACGGCGTGCCCGACAAGACAAGTTTCTTGGCCGAGTGCCGTAGTGCCGATCACGACAAGGGTGTCGAGTTGGCGGGCAAAATGGAGCGCATCATTCGCGAACAGGTCGAATCCACGGGCGCCAAGGTAAGCATCAAGATCGACAACCTGTGCCGCGCGGTGACCATTGCCGACGACGCGCCCAGCGTTATAATAGCCCAGGCGGCTTACAGGAAAGTGGGCATTGAGTCCAAGCCGATCCTGATCACCGGCTTCACCGACGCCTCGATCTACAACAACCAGGGCATCGAGATGGCCGTGGTCGGCGTCGGCGCCAAAAACGAGCACTCCACCGACGAGAGTATCTCTGTTACCGACATGCAAAAGGCCCTGCAGGCCCTGGTTGAAATGCTGCGCCTGAGCGCCGAATAGACCGATCGGGGGATTTGCATGATCAAGACCAAGACATTGACTAGTTGTTTCCTGGTTCTCATCGCGGCGCTCGCCTTGGAGGGGTGCGGTTCCAGTTCGGCCACAGGAGACGGTGGCAGCGACGGTGACGCCGGGACATCGTGCAGCGTCGACACGGATTGCCCGGGGACCCTGTTCTGTGTAGACGGCCGGTGCGTCTCTTGTCGCACCCGATCCGACTGCTCTGTCAACGAAATCTGCCAGGCCGGAAGATGCGTCAAGGAGTGCCCCATTGACGACCGTTGCGAGGCGGGCGGGGCCTGCTGTCCCGGTGATTACCAGTGCGTCGATCGTGTCTGCCGGCCGCCTTGCGACGGGATACGTTGTGGTCACCGCAGTCAGCTTTGCTGCACGACGAGCCAGGTGTGCGAGGACGAGAGATGCGTGATCGACTGCGGGGCCGAGCGGCGCTGCGGCCGCAACCTTGACCTTTGCTGCCAGCCGGATGAGATTTGCTACGGGTTCTCCTGCACCAGTCCCGAGGGGACCTGCCAAACCCAGAGCGACTGTCCCCCCGATCAGGTGTGCGAGGTGGACCTGGGGGTGTGCCTGGATCGCGAGGTCGTGGGCGATTGCATCTACCGTCCTCCGGTGGGCGTTTTCGACCCGCAGCAAGAATGGGAGTGGGTCGCAAGCGCGGTCGAGCCGGATTTCAACCAGATCATGATGGCCCCAGCCGTGGCCAACCTGACAGACGACAACGCCGACGGTTCGGTGGATCAGAAGGACATCCCTGACGTGGTCTTCATCAACTTCAACTCCGCCGGCGCCTATACCGGGCGGGGTGTGCTGCGAGTGGTCAGCGGGGACGGCTCCGGCGAGCATCTCAACCTGAGCGACTACAACGTGCACCCTGGAAGCTGCCCGGCGCTTGGCGACCTCGATGCTGACGGGATTCCTGAGATCGTGGTGGACAAGCAACTGGCGGCAGACAAGTCCATCACCGGCACCTACGCCTTCCACGCCGACGGGTCGTTGTACTGGTTGGCGGATGGGACCGGCTGCTCGACCGGCGGGCCGGCCATCGCCGATCTGAACGGCGACGGTGTACCTGAGGTAATCACACAAGACACCATTCTTACTCATGACGGCGCCGTGCTGTGCCGCTTTCCCGCGGGTTCCCGGGTGCCCGTGGCCGCGGATATCGATCTGGATGGAGACACACAGGAGGTGCTCAGCGGCCGGGGCGCCTATCGTGCCGTCGCCGACCCAAACGGCGACTGCGAGATGATCTGGGAACTTGCGGCCGGCGGTTATCCGGCCGTTGCGAATTTCGACGCCGATCCCTACCCCGAGATCGTCATGCCGGTGAACGGCCAACTGGTGCTTCTGAACCATGACGGCACGGAAGCCTGGTCGGTCCCGATCCCCCTCGACATGCCGCGCATCAATGACATTTACGGCATCGATGACTGTAGCGCGAGTACCAGCAAGGCCTGCCTGCCGGGAGGCGGCCCTCCCACCATCGCCGACTTCGACGGCGACGGGCAACCCGAGATCGGGCTTGCGGCTCGCTGGTACTACCTGGTGTACGAATCGGACGGCAGCATACTCTGGGCCCACAAGACGCAGGATTATTCATCGGCGGTGACCGGCTCTTCGGTCTTCGACTTCGAGGCGGATGGAAGGGCCGAGGTGGTCTACAACGATGAGCTCTTCTTGCGGGTATACAAGGGCGCCGGCGGTGCCGGCGACGCCGATGGGGATGGCTTCACAGACGCCGATATAATGATCGAGATCCCGAATCCTTCCGGAACGCTGCTCGAATATCCCCTGGTGGTGGACGTGGATGCGGACGGGCGAGCCGAGATCGTCCTGGCCGCCAACAACTATGCATTCTCGGGCTTTACGGGCCTGCGGGTCTTCGGCGATGCCTTGGACAACTGGGTAGGCACCCGCCGCATCTGGAACCAGCACAGTTACCACGTGACGAACATCTGCGACGGGGTAGACCCGGCCTGCGGATCGGCGGACAACCGCTGCGGCGCCGTGCCGAAGTCGGAACGACGCAACTGGGATCTGGACTGGTTGAACAACTACCGGCAGAACGTACAGGGAGAAGGCGTGTTCTGGGCCCCCGACCTGGTGGTGATCAACTTGACTGTGGTCTGCGAACTGGACATGTCCATCTACGTGACTTTCGATGTCATGAACCAGGGCAGCCGGCTGGCGCCCATGGGTGTGGCCGCGAGCGTGTATGCAGGCCAGACGCTGATCGAGACGGTGCACACAACACGGCGCCTGCTGCCCGGCCAACTCGAGCACTTCAACCTGACCTGGCCCCTGCCCGGAGATCTGCAGCAAAACAGCTTCGACCTGCACGTCGGGGCCGACGACCTTGGTGACGGAAGCGGCGAGTTTCACGAGTGCGAAAACGGGGGAGAGGACAACAATACGACAACCATCCAGGGCGTTTACTGCGGTGTCGAAACCTGAAGCCCTATCCGCGTTTGCGTGAGAGCAGAAGCAAAAGCACCAACATACCGAGTCCGCCCGGGACACTCGGTGTGGCCGCGCAAGCGCAGCCGCCGCCCTCGATTTGGCTGCCTTCGACGATAGTGCAGCGATCACGGCTGTCTAGCGGGCAAGGATCGTCAAAATCACATACTCCGTCCCCGTCTAAATCTGAACAGGGCTGGCATTCGTCGGCCGGATCGCGGGGGCAAACGTCGAGGGTATCGCACACTCCGTCCCCATCGTGGTCGTCGCAGGGGATGCAGGTGTTGTCGGCATCGTCCGGGCAGGGATCGACGCAGGTGGGCAGGCCGTCACCGTCGAAGTCGGACTTGTTTGCACAGGCAGAGCAGTCGTTGGACGGGTCGCCTGGGCAAGGATCGATTTCGTCGCAGATGGAGTCCTTGTCGATGTCGAGACAGGCGACGCACTCATCGGCCGGATCGTCCGGGCAGGCGTCGGCCACGTCGCAGACGCCGTCTCTGTCTGCGTCCGGGCAACCATCGCACAGGTTGCCGGCGTCGTCCGGGCAGATATCGAACGAGTCGCAGATTCCGTCCCCGTCGGCATCCGCGCATGCCAGACACCCGTCATCGGGATCCTGCGGGCAGGGATCCTGTGCATCACATGCTCCGTCGCCGTCGTAGTCGACTATGACATTCTTGCAGCCTATCTTTGCCAGACACTCGTCCCGGGTGCACTCGTCGCCGTCGTCACAGGCCGTGTCGTTTGGCAGAGCGACACACTCACCCGCAACCCGATCGCAACCGTCGTCGGTGCAGGCAACTCCATCGTCGCAGTCGGAATCCTGCAGGCACTCGACACAGGCTTTTAGTTGCTCGTCACAGCGGCCGCCAGCCTGGCAGGGGTTGCCGGCCGGCACACAGCCTGAATGGATATTGCAGCGCCCCGGCCCGTTGCAGAAGACGCCGTCGTCGGGGCAACTGGAATCGTCGGGAGTAAAAACGCAGCTTCCCGCCAGGCAACTGTCGTCGCTGCAATCGACCCCGTCGTCGCAGACATGCCCGCACGAGCCGCAGTTATCGGCGTCGACGTTGTTATCCTGGATGGGATTGGCGACCAGCGGACAGTTGTCGACGTCGTCGTTCACGCCGTCGCCGTCGGTGTCGGGATTCAGCGGGTCGGTCTCGTCGGCGTCCATCAGGCCGTTGTGATCGACGTCTTCCTGTCCGTCCGCCAGGTTGTCCGAATCGCAGTCGGGATCAGTGGGATCGGTCGTCGTGGCCGGGTCTTGATCGGGCACAAAGACCGCCGGGTCGGTCCCGGAAAGCGGGCCGGCCCCGTCCGGGTCGGCCACAGGGGAGGTCAATCCGCTTTCGGTGCCGTCGAGGATCCCGTCGCCGTCGCTGTCGGCTTCGAGCGGGTCGGTCACGTATCCGTCCGCTCCGGCAATCGTCTCTTCGCCGTCGGCGATCCCGTCGTCGTCGCTGTCGGCGTCGTCGGGATCGGTGCCCAGCGCGTCCTCCTGCGAATTCGATAGCCCGTCACCGTCGGCATCGTCGTCTCCGACCTCGACAATCACCAGGTTCGACGAGCGAGGCAAGGTGGTATCGGATGTTATACCGGCCAGGTTGCTGATGGTTGTGCCGTCGGGAACACCTGCATCCAGAGACACCCTGAACGACATAACATAGGCCGCGCCGGCCGTCAGATCGGCGAAGATGCACGAGACGCCGCCCGGAGTAGTCGCATCGAAGTCGCACTCGTCGTCGCCCGCGCCGTCGCTCATCGGCTGCGGGCCCGTGCCCAGGTCGAGTGTCAAAGAGCCCGGAACATAGGTGGTCTGCGCTGGCAGCGAATCCGTGACCTGGGCATTGACGGCGTCGATGGAGCTTTCATTGGTGATGGCCAGGCTGAAAATAATTTGATCGAGCGGCAAGACCCACTGCGGCGCGGCCCGCTTGAAGAGCGCCAAAATCGGGTAGTCAACCCGGGTGGCGACGGTGTTGGAGTCGACCCGCGGCAGGTTGTCGGAAAACCCGCCGGCCGTATTTTCGATAATTGTGCCCTCGGGCAAGGCGCGCACCCGCGCCTGGAAGCTCAAGCTGGCCGAGTCCTGGGCGTCGAGATCGCCAATGCTCCAGTTGATGGTTCTGGTGGACAGGTCGTAGCCGCCGGACCCGGAGGCCGAGACAAAATCCAACCCCTCGTGCAAGGCGTCCCTGACGACGACGTTCTCGGCCAGCTCGCCCGCCGAGCTCGAGCTATTGACGACGTCGATGGTGTAGCTGAGCACGTCTCCGGTGGTGGCTTGTGTCAGGTCGACCTGCTTGGTAAGCGCCAGGTTGGTCTTGGTCACCCGGAAGCCGTCGCGCGGCTCGAGTGCGCGGCCAAGGTAGAATCCGCGCGCCAGGGCCTCGAACAGGCAGGCGCCGTCCGGATCCGACGCCTCCCAGCGGACGCTGAAAGAAACACTCAGCTCCTGGCCCGAGTCCATGCCGGCGTTGAGATCCCAGGACAGGGTGCGGGTCACGCCATCGCTGCTGTCGGTCGGGTTTTGAGCCTGTGTCGAAGAATCGGGAAAGGTGACGTTGGCCGAGTCTGCGACGTAGGCGACGGCGTCCGGCATCTCGAGTGTGAGATCGACGCCGCCGAGGCCGTTGAAATTGCCGCTCCTGACCGTTATTGTGACTCCGACGTCGCCGCCGGCCGCGGGCACGCTGGTGGCGGACGGCGTTCCGTCGGCGCTCAGGACAGGATCGAGAAACTCGTAAACCTGAGCGTCACGACCAAGGACAATGTACTCCTGAAAACCGGCCGGCAGGCTCTGAGCCCCGGCCGGCTGCGCCAGGATGGCGGCCGATGCAAGAGCAAACAAAATGGCATGCCGAATGCGCTTGATCCTCAATGTACCTCTCTTGTCAATGACGTATATAGATACTAACACGTCATCCCCTCGGCGACCAGTTCTGAACTTGACCGGCGGCCGTCAAATACATACCTTGGCAGCATGATCGATCATCCCAGTTCGGCTGAGTCCGGCGATCTCGGACCGCCAAGCGCCGAAAAGCATCGACGCCCCGGCCGCCGCGGGCTGGTGATCGACGGGGTGCTTTTGCTTTGCGTTCTGCTATGCGGATGGATTCTTCTCGAGCCCGGCGTCTTCTCGGTCGACGAGAGCCACTACCTGCTGACCACAGACGCCTTCGCCCAGAGGGGCTCGTTTCAGATCGAAAACGGCTTCGAGCGTTACCGGGCGCGCGAACTGCTGTTCTTCTACACAGTGGTTCCCGACGACATCGAGCATCTTGGAAGCGTGTCTACGGTCCCGCCCTATCATGCGATCCTGGCGGCACCGTTTCTCTTGCTCTTCGGGCTTTCCGGCATGTTCTGGCTGAACCTGCTCGCCTTCGCGGCGACCTGTATAGCAGTCCGGCGCCTGGCCGAACGGCTTGCGCCCCATGGCCCGTTTGCCATGGTTGTCGCCGCTGTTTTCGCACTGGGCTCCTGCGGCCTGGAGTACGCGCTGGGCATCTGGCCGCACGCGCTATCGCAGGCCCTGGTCGCATGGGCCGTGCTGATCTTTCTGCATGCCGCCGAGTCGAGCGGCAGGCGCGCCTGGATATTTTCCTGCCTGGCCGGGCTGCTGCTATCCGTGGCAACCGGTGTGCGACTGCAGAACATCGTCTGGCTGCCGGTATTCCTGGTCATGAGCCGCTTGGCGCTCGGCTGCTCGTGGCCGCTGCTCGTCTCGCACCTGGCCGGCTGGATCCTGCCGCTGGCGGGTTACTCGCTAATAAATCTCGCCCGCCTGGGCACGCTCAACCCGTTCACCTACGGGACGCATGCTGCGCTGGGCGGCTCGCTGCCCGTCCGCTTTTTCAGCTGGGTGGGATGCCATCCCTGGGTCTTGGCGATCGCCGCCGTCGCGGCCGCGGCGGTTTTTTTACTCTGGCGCAGGCTGCGCTGGAGGGGGCTGCTGCCGGGGCTCGTCTTGGCCGTCGCCGGGGCGCTTGCGGTATCTCCAGAACTGAGGGCCATCTCGGCACATTGGCTTTCGATGGCCGGGTTTCATCTTATTGACAGCGCTTTCCTGCCGGCCAAGACGGTCTCGATGGGTTCGGTCGGCAACCAGCTCGGCCAGGTGCTCTACGGGGGCGTTCTGAAGAAGGGTCTTTTGGAGGTTGCGCCCATACTGGTTCTTTCGTTGCTTATCTTGCTTGCCAAAAAGATACGTCCGGCCACACCAAGTGAGCTGGGTTTCATCGCCGGCACGGGCCTGCTCGGTGCGGCGGTTCTGCCGCTGATTCTGAGCGCGGGCGGTCTGTGCTTCAACCCGCGATACCTGCTCGAGATCGTCCCCGCGCTGCTGGTCGCCTCGCTGTATTTCGGCCTCGGGCTTTCGCCCTCATGGGCCGCACTTGCCGCCGGCGCCGGGCTGGGCGCTGGCCTCGCGCTTCCAAGCGTCTTGCATCCCGGAAGCGTCGGCGATCCATCAAGCAGCCTGCTGTCCGTTCTGGCCCCGCTGGGAGTTTCCGTTTGCCTGCTCGCTGCGACCGCGCTCGCCCTGTGGAAGAAGGATCTGGCACACGGCGCGATTCGCCGGGCGGCTGCCGTTGTGCTGGGCGCCGCCTTGGCCTACGGAACCATGATCCAGCTAGGCGTTGATCTGAAGCGTTCGCTGAGCATACGCCATTACGCCGGCCGCATGCTCGAAGAAGGCCGGAAGGTACTTCCGGACAACGCAGCGCTTCTGGCCTGGGAAGCGCGCAAGGACGTCTTCTCTCCTTTGAAACTCGATCGAGACATTCTGATAGCGGGAGTCGCCCGGGGGGACGAGAACGTCCCCGACTTGATCCGGCGCTTGATTGCGGATCGCCGGGTCTATGTATTGAAGTCGGGAATACCAGCCGACGTCTGGGCCAAGTGGTCGGCGCCCTACCAGTTGCGGGAACATGAGCGCCACGGCCTTGTGTTCGTGGAGCTTATTGTAAACAAATGAAACTCGCAGCAACATCAATTAGACGGGGACGGAGTGAGGTCGGGGGACGGGGCGCCGGCCTTGGCACGCGGCAACTCGACCTGCATCGGTGTGCTTATAAAGATCGGCCTGATCGCTAACTCAGCGAATACCAGGCGCGCGTAGAGGCGTGAAGCCAGCTTGGGCCCTAAATCGCGACTCAGGATGGCCCACTGCAGCTCGTGCCAGAGGGGCAAAAGCCGCATCGGATTGGCGGGCAGCTTGTGTGGGCCGCACAGCTCGGGCAGAGGTTTTTCGAGCTTGGGGCAGTAGGCCCGGCGGCAGCTCTCGGCGATGATCGCGGCACGCCTATCGGGTGGCACGGCCGCGATCTCTCCGAAAGCCTTGCGGCAAACCGTCTCCACGTAAAGATCCTTGCAGGCGCCGGCCAAGACCGTGAACTTCGAGGCTGGGCCCATACCGCGAGCCGCCTGCTTCAATCCATTCAGGCATTTTTGAACCGCTTCGCCGGCATGCGGGTTGCGCGGCCGCTGACGACAGGCTGAAAACGGCACGAGCAGGCAGGCCGACAGTACCAGGCAGGTTGTCCTATTCATGGCACGATTCCCACGCAGGTGACTCCCGCAATCACAGCCCGGTTGTTGCTCTCGAGGCACTCGGTGCGCTGGCTGTCATAATCGGCCAGCACCGTGACGTCGTGCGGGTCGTCCACCGGGGCAGTCGCGCCGGGCCAGACGCAGCTAATCTCCTCGCAATCGCCGGGAAACAAGTCCTTGCTGGTAGTTGCCGAGCAGATCAATGTCCCCCCTTGGTCAGGGTCGCCGTCGAAGAAACCCACACCGGCGCCGGTGGCGAAGGGATTGGTGCCCCGATTGCAAACCCGAACCGACATAGTCAGGTTGCCGTCGCCGTCGCACTGAACCTGGAAAGCCCCCTGCCCGGCGGTCATGTCGGGAGAGTGGTGCGGGTTCAGATCGCCCTGGATGTTTTGGCGAAAGTTGTTCAAGCCGGACACCCTCCAGTTGAGTTGCGCCGTTGAAGTCCGCGGAATGGTCCCGTCCTCATTGACGTTGGTCACGGCGTAGGCGTGCTGATTCCAGATCGTCCGCGAGCCCACCCAGCGATCGAGACTGTCGCGGTAGACGCGCACCCCGTTTATGCTTCCCAGCCACTCGGCGCGGCAGGTGTTGCCGCTGCCCGCGGTGCCGGCAGGCGGCGGAGCGCAGACAAAGCCGCCGCCCGGGCACTCGGCGTCCTGGGCGCAGCGGCAGTAGCCCTGGTCGCATGTCTGGCTCATGCAGTCATCCGGGCCCTTGCAGGGCAACCCGACGAACAACGGGTCCATCGGATTACCGTGCGGGCTGGTCTCGTAGGCCGTACCGCCCATGTCCTGGGGCGAGGTTCCGCAGCTCTGGTTCGAGGGCACGACCAGCTCGGCCGAGAAATCTCCGTCCACGTCGGCCACGATTGGGTTTTCGTTCCAGGTGCAGGACGAGCGCCATTGCGAGTAAAGCACCGTCCCGTCGGTACCGCGGTAGACGCGCACGAAGCACTCGTCGGCATAGACCGCCTCGACTACTCCGTCCCCCTCGAAATCGAACAGGGATGAGCCGGTTATGTTCGAGGAGTGGTCCTGCGAGGGTTGGCTCCAGAGGATGCCGTCCGTCTTTAAAGTCGGGCAGCTGGCGACGTCCGGAGCGCCGGTGCAATCGGGGTCGAAGATGGTCATCGAGTCGGAGGCGGCCGCGGCCAACTCGGCCCGTCCGTCGCCGTCGAAATCTCCTATGGTCGGCGGGCCGCCTCCGGAGGAGGCCGGAAGCGATACAGGGCCGAAGACGGTTCGTCCGGCCAGCGTGTCGATGCGAGCTTGCCCGCCGGCAACCACCGCCACCTCGGCGATGCCGTCGAGAGTCGTGCGATCGTCGGCGCCCGCGTCTGCCGTGTAGCTGCCGAAATCGGCCACGGCGGTGTAGCCCGAGCCCGTGGCCGCGCTCCACTCGGCCTGCCAGGCATGGGCCGCCGGGTCGAACTCCCAGACGGCGTCGCCCCCGGCCATCTCCACCTTGCCGTCGCCGTCAAGATCGGCCACGACCGGGAATCCAATTCTGAAAAGCGCACCCAGCCCGAGCGTGTTGTCGATCAGCAATCCGTTCGAATCGTAGACCAGCCCGCCGCTTAGCACCTCGGGCAGGCCGTCGTCGTCGAGGTCGGAAAGCGAGGGACCGCCCCAGCCGGTGGAGCCCTCGCTGAAGACCACCGGGGCGCCGTTGCCGTCGTGACCCGTCCAGAGCGTGTCCCATGATTGCGTTGCGGCATTGTACTTGTAGGCGATCACACCGCCCGTATTCAGGTGGGCGACGATTTCCGGGCGACCGTCCGGGTCGCCGTCCAGGTCTCCGATGGCCACCGGGTTACAGCCGTTGAGGTATGGCCCGAGTGAAAACTGGTTCTGGCAAGTGGCCCCGTCGATGATGCGCATTACGCCGTCCTGGTCGGTCATGACGCCCGAGTCGCCGTCCGGGGCGTCGTAAGAGTTGAAGACGATCGAGGGCCGCACCACGGCGGGATCGCCGTCGAAGTCGAAGTCGGCAACCGTCGGCGTCCCGAGCACCTGGATGTGGCCGGGAAACTCTCCCGGCTCGGGCGCGGTCCACTCGCACTGCAGTGCCGGCTGGAATAGCCCGGCGATGATAAGCCGCGAGCAGTCAGGGTTGGTGTCGCCGCGGGGACCCTCGCCGTAGGGTATGCAATTACCCTGGTTGCAGTAACTGTCTTCCTGGCAGTCGCCGTCTTCGGCGCACTCGCCGTTGTCGGTAACGCAGGAATCAACCAGGCAGATTTCACCCTCGGCGCAACAAACTGCTCCGCAGGTAATTCCGCTATCGCTTTCATGATCGCAGTCGTTGTCCAGCCCGTCGCAAAGCTCGGCCGCCCCGGGATGAACTTCCTTGTCGGAGTCATCGCAGTCGCCGCCCTTGTCGCAGTTTGTCCCGTATCCGTCGCCGTCGAGATCGATGCAGCCCGCCGGGACGCAGCTTCCGTTCTGGCAAACCTCGCCGACGGGGCAATCTCCGTCCCGCAGGCAAGGAACGACGCAGGCGCCGTCACGGCACTCTTGGCCGGCCGAGCAGTCTCCGTCCCCCTCGCACTCCGCGCGGCAGGCGCCGCTCCTGCACACCTGTCCCGCGGCGCAGTCGGCATCGGAGTTGCAAAGTCGAGGCCCGCTGGTCTTGTCGTTTGAACAACCACCCGCAAGCAACGACGCGGCCATAATCATCAAGCCAAACCATCTCATCGGGTAATCCTCCTTCTGAATGAACACTTCCAGTATGCAACCGTGGACGCCGGGCGCGCAAGTGGTGTGAACAAATGGGGACGGAGTGACTTAACAAATGAACAAATGGGGACGGAGTGACTTCAAGAGTGCCGGTCTATTTCGTTACCTATGTATACGGTCTGGACCGCGTGTGTCCGGATTTCGGACACCTTGCCCTGTTTTCATACAGCGCAATATTTTTCCGCCTCTTACAATGCCCCGTTTTCAATGCGTTCTCAGATTATTGCTTCGGCGGGCACGATCTTTGCTTTGTTTGGCGCTGTCATGTCAAGACCGGCTCGAAAAGACATCCTCGGCGACGGCCCGGCAATCGTGCATCTAACCGCCAGGGCCCACAACCGCGACTTCCTTCTGGCCGACCCAGTGGTCAAGACCACTCTCTACCTGCTTCTCTTCATCTACAAGACCGTCTACGGCATCCTGGTCTACGACTACGCTTTCATGGATTCGCACATCCACCTTATCTTGTACGTCCCCAGTACCGAGGCACTCTCAAGGTTCATGCAGCAGGTCTTCAGCCAACTGGCCCGTCTTGTCAACAAGCGCCTCAATCGTTGCGGTCAGGTGCTGATGGACCGCGCCCATACCCCGGTCATCCAGGACGGCCGGCATTTCATCAACACTATGCGCTATATCGATCTCAACCCCGTCCGAGCGGGAATGGTCGCCAAAGCCAAGGACTATGCCTGGAGTTCTTACCGCTACTATGCATACGGGGAACACGATGACTTGATCGATCCCGCGCCGGAATACCTGGGCTTGTCGAAGGTGGCCGCGATTCGACGCAAGACCTACCAGGAACTGGTGACGAATCTCCTGGCGCGCGGCGAGTGCCGATTGCCTGAGATGACGACCTGGTACTACATCGGCGACCCGGCCTGGGTGATCGGAAAAATGAAGCGAGCCGGATTCATCAAACCGCGCAAGCCTCCGAGCCTCTTCGGCGGCTGAACACCCTTGAACACCACCGGAGCGTAAGGACACGGAGCAGGTTCAGGGCTCGTTCCTTGCTTCGCAACCTTTTTTCCGGCGGTGAACGATTCCGATTAGCAGAATAAACCAGCCTAACCCTGCCGTGGACCCGGTTGCACTGCAGCCGCAACCTCCCTCGATGCGCCCGCTCGTGTCCGCCGGTGTGATTCCGTCATCATGAACGCCGTCGGCGGCCTCGCCGTTTCCGTCGGCGCCCGCGTCCGCGTCCCCACCACCGTCATCCCCGCCCGCATCCACTCCGTCCCCGTTTCCGCCGTCCGGACTGGTGCCCGCCCCAACGATGACCGTGTGCCCGTCGCTGCGCTCGTCCTCGAAGAAAAGCACCCCGTGCTCGTCGCTTGTGGAGGTGAAAGTGGCGTCGCCCACCTTGACGTCGTAGGCGCTCGCGGCTGCCAGGTCGCCCACCACAACGTGCACCGGGCGCCCGGCGTCGAACTCGTAGCTCAGCCCGTCGATCGGACCGCTGGTGCCGAACCACACCACCCAGTCGCCCGCGAACACTCCGCTCGCGCCGGACGATTGAAGCAGCTCGGCCGGTTCCATCGCGGCGACATCCTGGTCGACAAGCTGAAAGGCGTGTAAGAAATTGTCGAAAGATGCGGGCGCAGCCGGAGATATCTCCAGGCGGTGCGTGCCGGCGAACTCGACTCCGTCGGCCGGCGGATAATTAACGCCGTCGATCTCCCATTCATATCCGCTGCCGCCTAGCTGGACGACCTCGGCCCCCTGCGGTAGCAAGGTCTTGACGAACAGGCGTCCCTGGCCGTCGTCGACGCGCCAAGCACCGCCGTCGTCGACGAATTCAGCCTGGCCATGCAACAGGAAACGCTTCTTGAAGGATGCATCCCGGCTCTCAATACGATCGAAGACGACGAACCGGTCGGGGCGCAACCAGACGAACTCGCGGGTCACCCGCGATACTTTATCTGGATTATATGAGTTGGTCAGATCGGCCGAGATGAAGTCGAAGTAGGGATCCGCGCGCGTGCTCAGGACCATCCGACAGGTATCACAGTCCGGATCCTCGATCGGAGAGTTGTAGTAGTCGGTGTTGCAGCCCAGGCTCTGTCCCCCGTCGTTGTGATCGGTATTCGAGAAAATCTCGCCGGGCATGCTAACCGTCAAGGTGTTGTGGGCGATGGTGCGCCGTGCATAGTTGTAGTGATGCGCCGAGCCCCAGTGATCGTAGTAACCCGAGTCAACCGCCAGGTATCCCTTGCGCCAAACCGAGAAATGACCGTTGTCGGCCTGCTGGTGGCCGCCGCGGAAACGGGCGCAGGCGAACATGGCCAGCGCATCCGTAAGCTGGTTGCCTTCGCGCATGATGACCTCGCCAAGGTCTGCGAAATGTGACGACATGCGGCCCGCCGGCAACGTCCGAGTCGTGGCGCCCTGTTGATACCAGAGCACGTCGTTCATCAAGGCTACCTTGTAGTACGACTCGGCGTAGCCACCGCTGTCGTAGTAGGCGCCAATCCGGTCGTCCAGCAGGTACTGGGCGTACTCGGCCTCGGGGTAGCCGAGACGGGCGAGGTTGCTGTGTAACCCGGTCAAGTAATCCCTGACGCCCTTGCCCTCCGACTGGCTGCCGTCCAAGGCCTGCGACCAGCGGTCTTTGCCCTGGTCGGCCCAGTGGATCAGCGTGCCGTCCCTGGGGACGGTGCTGGCCAGGTACCAAAAAGGCAGGCTGCGCCAGAAAGACGAATCCTGGAAGAAGTCGAGCCCCGTGGCCGTGCGCAGGCCGTCCATGTCCACCAGCATGGGGTAGCCCATCTCACCGTCGAAATAACCCAGGCTCTCGTGCCAGCCTCCCATCTCACCCGCCACGCTGTTGAGAGCCGGGTGCTCGTGGTTGAACAGAAAATCGAACCCAGCGGCCAGGTAACGCTCGGCATCCGCGTCGCGCAGCCCCTCGCCGTGGAGCACAAGGCCCAGAAGCAGCACCGGCGCGCGCCCCAGGTAAAAGTGGTTATTGAAATCGCTGTGCTTATACATTTCGAGCAGGTAGTCTGCAAACACGCAGCTACCGTCGGCGATCGACTGCAAATCGGCCGGGTGATTCTTGAGATCCTCGAAGGTCCAGTCAAGGGCCAGCATCCAGCTCAGGCCGATCCAGCCCAGGCCCAGGTCTTGCACCTGATCGCGCAGGTCAACCCAGTGCTGGCGGTCGTTGGCGGCCAGCTTGAGCAGTAGTTCGCGGGCCCGGTCGGCATGTGCCGTCTGACTCCCAAGTAGGTACTGGAAAGCCATCACCTTGGCAACCCGGGCCGCCTGGGAGTCGTCGTAGTCAGTAAGCGGGTTGCTAAGATGCGCGGAGTTCGCGAACATCGCATTCATGTCGCACTGGTGCGAAAGCGCCCCCTGACAACGCGCGCCCAGCGCAGAAACATCCTCCACCAACAGGCGCGGGTGAGAGGCGGGAATCTCCCGAGTCAGCGAGAGATCCACCTGGGTGACCACGTCCCCGGCGGCCAGCGTCAGGCGCCAAGAAAGGTACTGCATGTCGCGTAACTCCAGCGGTACCGCCCCGTCCGAGACGACCCAGCCGCCCCAGGCGCCCGGATGTCCCCGTCGTTGCCCGTCGTCCTCGGCCCCACGCAGCTCGATTTGCATGCTGCTGCCCTGCACGGCGATCGTCGTCCAGCCGGGATCGGCGTTCATGCCGTTCAAGGCCTTCGAAGTCACCAGGCCCGGCCCCGCCAAGCTGCCGTTGATTACCCGCGGCACTTCGATCCAGTTGCCCTGGGAATCGTGGTAATCCCACTCACCGAGAGAAAGCACCGCGCCCCCCTCTATACTCCCGATCAAGTCGTCGTAGACGAGGTAGTCATGGAAGACAAAGCCGGCGGGAGCCGCGGACAGTCGCGGCGCGCGGGGTAAAGACAACAGCGCCGCGGCGACGACGACGACCAGGCAAGAATATCTGTCTCGCATGAGTTCCTACTCCGTCCCCAATAGTTTCGTTTATTTTCTTTTGGTTGAGCCAATCTGATTCAGTAACTGCACCACCGCCTGCCTCACCCTGGCCGGGCTCATCAGGGGCTCGCTGGCGTCCGCATCATGATCGCCCGGCGGGTTACCGGGCGATATCTGCAACACGGGCATGCCGCTGCTGCGGGAGAGATCCTGCGCCAGCAGGCTCAGACGATAGAGTACATTGTCATCCTGCGATACGTGCATCACCAGGCCGCCTACCATTCCGGATCCCAGCGGGTGCCACAGGGGACGGAGTGAAGGGCGGGCCGGCAGTAGCATCCAATCGAGCATGAAGTTCTCGCTCAGGTGCAGGCTGCCCAGGCGTCCGAAGCCGCGCCTGAGAGCCTCGATTTGCCCCTGCAGTTCCATTCCCGGCAGCTTGTGGATGCCGCCGACAAACTCCCGCAGCAGATCCTCGACCGGACATATGATGCACAGCTTGGCCCGCGTGACGCGATCTTTGGGTTGTCCTGCGGCGGCGACCTTGACCTTCAGCTCGTAGAGCAGGTCGTGCTGCAAAAGTGGCTCATTATCGGCGACTTCGGTGCACTCCGTCCCCGTTGGTGGTGGTGCGGCTTCGGCGATGCGCAAGACGCCTTTCTCGATCAGGGTCTGGATCGCGCGGCAGGCCTCGTAGTCGCTGACCCGGGCGTGATCTACCAGACTGCCTACGCTGTCGTAGAACTCGAGCAGGTTCATTATCTCTTGGGTAACCGGGTGCAGTCCCTCGTAGCGCTGCTTGAACTCGGGAACCGGAACCAGGCGCACGTTGTCGGCCGGCAATTCGGACCGCAAACGATTCAGCTCGTCGGCCTGGCGGGCGCCCTCGAGAAGCAGGATGTCCGTGCTGCGCCGGATGTTGATCTCCGGTGCGATCCTTTCGGGGGTGAAGGCGAAGGTTCCCGTCTGCCACACGAGCAGCCGGAAAAGCGCCTTCTCCCCTCCGTGGCGCCCGCAACCGGCATAGACCACGCTTCCGTCACGCACGTAAATTTGCGCCTCCTGGTCTTCCGCTGAGAGCTCGAGCAGGCCGGTCTTGCGATTGAGGTTGAAGATTTGCACAAGATCCACCAGCGAGATCTGCCCCAGGCTGCCTTCGATCTCGCGGCCCTCCTCGCGCACCTCTTCGGCAGTGGCCATCTTGCGGAATGTGGCCGCCACCACCGAAAGGAATTCGTCGTTGTTGAACGGCTTGCGGATGAAGGCCTCGCGGTAGCCCCAGCCGACGCTGTCGTCGGCGTGTTTACCGATCATGACTACCACCGGGATGTGCTCGGTGCGCGGGTTGCTGCGCAGGATCTGCACGAACTTCTTGGCCGCTATCAGCGGGCAGTCTTCGTCGAAGAGGATCAACTCGGGGTGTACCAGGATGGCCTTCTCGAGTGCCTTGCTGCCGTCGAGGGCGGCGCGCACGTCGTAACCTTCATCGTGCAAGGCGTTGCCCAGGCTGCGCAGCACCTCGCGATCGGGATCGGCTATCAGAATCACCTTTTGCGGCTTTTTATTCGCCAACGAGTGCGCTCCGTTATCAGTATTGCCGTTGGAAGTTGTAGTAATCCTGCAGCGAGGCGATCAGGTTTTCGACCAGGAACTGGTCGTGCGTGTGAAAGCCGTACAACTCGCCTGGGCCGGACACGTCCCCGGACACGGCGCCGAGGAAGGCATAGGCCAGCCTCTCGGACAGCACCAGCATGATGCGATAGCGATCAATGCTGTCATCGGTCAGAAAGACCCTCGTCAGCGAGGGGTGATCGGAGGCCATGGTTCCCTCCCCGCGCCTGCCCAGGACGAACAGCCTGGCCCGCTTGGCCTGCGAGAGAACCTTCTCCATCGGCCGCGGTTCGGCGTCGATCACCCCGCCGGCGTCGAAGAGTATTGCCCGCCGATCGGGATTGTCCACGGCCTGAATGGCCACCTCTTCCTGAATACCCGCAAACACCTGTCTGTCGAAGACGCCGTGGGCGCTGGTGCCGTCCACGTCCTCGGCCAGCCGGAATTCCGAGCTGGCGGACTCGAGAGTGCCGAGATAGTCTTCGGGACGTCCCACCAGCACCTCGACCATCTCCCAGAAGTTTTTATCCGAAAGGTGCAGGCGAAAGTACAGGCTCGATCGCACCCGGTCCATTTTCTCGCGGCAGACCCCCAGCAAGTCGTCGAAGTCGGTCCCGTCGAGCGGAAAGGTCGCCGAGCCCAGCGTGACGCCGACAGGATAGTCGCGGCTTATCTTGCTGATGAAAGGATCCGTCCAGAAGGCCTCACGGCTGCGGCGGATGAACATCTGCGCCCCGAGTGCGTCCGTTTCGGGAAGCAGGACGTAGTACTCGTAGTCGGAAACCTTGGCCAGTATGTCGGAGTCGCGCACTACCCGCGAGATGCTCTCGGCCAGCTTGCGCGACAGGCGCCCGCATATCTCGGCCTTGAAATGCTCGCGCAGAAAATCGAAGCGATCGATCACAACGGCCACCAGCGAAAACGAGCGCCCGTAGCGCCGGGCCTTGTAGATTTCCTTGCCGGCGTAGTCGATGAAGTAGGTCAGGTTGTAGGCGGTCGAACCCTGGTCTTTGAGCCCCATGCGCTCGAGGGCCTGGAAGCGGCGCGAGTTTTTCAAGCCGATGGCGGCGAACTCGGCCATGGTGCTGGTGATGTTGCGGTCGCGCTCGCTGAAGTCTTCCCTGAGCTTGTCCAGTAGAACCAGCAGGCCGACGGGCACCTGGTCCACCACCAGGGGAATGAAGAGAGCCTCTTTGCCGGGCCGCCGGCCGGGCAACCCGAGCACCAGGGCGGGATTGGCGAAAAAAGGTTGCCCCGCGCGAAAAGTGGCCAGCAAGGACTCCTCGCCGATCGACACGGAGGCCGGAAAATCGTCCAGCGTCACCAGGCCCCGGTAACCCGCCAGGTTGAACTTCTCGACCCCGCCCTCGGAGCGCTCTTCGGGGGAGGTCAGCCACAGCAGCCCTCCCTGCGCGCCGGTGGCCTGGATCATGTGACGCATGATCATCTCGCACAGGTTCTCGAAATCGAGCGTCGAGAGTATCTCCAAACAGCGCTTGTAGACCGTCTGGGCCTGCAGGTACTGCAGGCTCTCGTCCAGCAGCTTGTTCTGGCGGTCGAGCAGGCGCCGCCGCTCGAGCAGGCGATCGAGCGTCAAGAGCAGTTCATCGCGATCGACGGGCTTGACCAGGTATTCGAAGACGCCCATGCGCATCGATTGCACCGCCAGGCGCACGTCGTCCCGCTGGGTGATGACAATAACGTCCACCCAGGGATAGCTGGCGCGAATCTTTTCGGTCAGCACCAGGCCGTCCATGCCGCTCATCAGCAGGTCGGTTATGACGATGTCGAATCTCTCGCGGTGCAGAAGCGACATGGCCTGCTCGCCGCTGCGCGCGGTCTTGACCCGGTAGCGCCGCCCCTCGAGAATGTCGCTGAAAAGCTTGAGGTAGAAATCCTCGTCATCGACGAGTAAGACGCCTACTTCGTTCATTGTTCTCTGGCCGGCAGAGCGGGCAATTCGCCCGTGAACACTTGGGTGGCCGGGCCGCGCATCCAGACGGTGGAGAGATTTTCGGCGATGGTGATAAACAGGCTGCCGCCCGGTAAATTGACCGCTATTTCGCGGTCGAAATCAACTTTGCCTGCCAGGGCCGCGGCGGCCGCCGACGAGCAGGCGCCCGTTCCGCAGGCCTTGGTGATGCCGCAGCCGCGTTCCCAGACAACCAGGTCGATCTCGGTGCGGGTCTTGACCTCGGCCAGGTCGACGTTGACGCGCCGGGGAAACAGGGGATGGGTCTCCAACAGCGCGCCGCGCTTGCGCGCCAGGGAAAGGTCGGCCTTCTCGAAAAGGACCAGGTGCGGGGTGCCGACCGAGACGGCCGTGACGTTGAAGCTCAGATCGCCAAGCTCGATGTCCTGTTGGATGCAGCGCCCCTCGCCCTGCATGGGGATCTCGGAGCGATCGAGGATCACCGGGCCCATGTTGACGTTGACCGTCTCGACCTCGCCCCCGGCGCCGAGGCGCACCTCGCAGGACAGCACGCCTCCTCCGGTTTCGATGGTAACCGGAGATTCTTCCCAGCGCCCCGCATCGAAGAGATATTTCACGAAGCAGCGAATGCCGTTGCCGCACATTTCGGGCTCGGAGCCGTCGGCGTTGTAGACGTGCATGCGAAAATCGCCCGATTCGGACGGCAGGACGGTCAGGATGCCGTCCGCTCCGATGCCGATGTTGCGATCGCACAGCAACCTGGCCTGTCCAGATTCGACCAGCAGGCCGCCGCGCATGGCGTCGATAATGACGAAATCGTTGCCCAACCCGTGGTACTTGCAAAATGGAATCATCACCTTGCCTTCCGTCAGCGCCCAAATTAGCGCCCTAGCGCCTATCCTGTCAATAGGTTTCGGTTTTTTTGTACTCCGTCCCCGTTTATCCCGTTGATCGGCGTCGCCTGGTGATGTATGTTCGGGTGTCACTATTCAGGAGAGGCTGTCATGCGATGTGTGAAAATTGTTACTCCGTCCCTGTTCCTGCTCCTGTTCCTGCTGTTCCTGTTTCTGCTTGGGATGCTTGCGGGGTGTCCTTCGCATACTTTGCTGTCTTTGAAAGATCAGCAGAGGATCATAAAGACCCGGAGTGGGAATAGCTATTTCTTGAGGTATTCTTGCTTCGTGGGGCCGTTTTTCATCTACGACGATCGTCTTTTGATCTCGGAGAGGGCCTTCGACGAACGGGTGCTGATCGAAAGCGTCGGCGGCGATCCGATCCTGTCGGCCGAGCCCACGGCGTTGCTGCCGCTGGGTACCCGGGTGACTGTCCGCGAGATCGAATTTCCCACGGGCTCGGCCATGGCCGACCGCAAGCTGAAATCGCCCCGGCACTTCACCTGGGTGACTCTCGACCGGGCCGGGGTGCACGAGACTAAACCTTTGGTGCTGGTACTGACCAACGAGATGCGCAAGCCCGCCGATTTCGACAAGGCGCTCGAGGGCTTTTTGGTAAAAACCGACCCGCGCCTGGAGTTCGCACAGCTTGCGCCCGAGATTATCAAGGCCATCGACACCAAGCGGGTGGTCCGTGGCATGCGCGCCGGCGCCCTGCTGCGCTCGCGCGCACACCCGGACAAGATCAGCCGCAAGATGGAAGGCAAGGTCAGGCTCGAGCTATGGCACTACGCCAAGGACCGCCTGGTCGAGCTGCGCGACGATACGGTCGAATCCGCGCGCGGATTTCCCGAGCTGAAATTGCGGGCGCTTGGAGAACTGAGCAGCGCCTCGACAGAAGAGAAGTGATGTTATAGTATTACGGGCACTGATTGTTTGTGGGAGGTTTAAAATGCTCAAGAGGATCTTGGGTCTTTCAATACTGTCTGTGGTACTGGCTTCATGCGGCCCACAGGATCCCGGCACGGGCGGGAAGATCGCCTTCACGTTCGCCCAAAAGGCCATAGACGGACCGTGCCCCGAGCAGGCCGTGGAAAGCCCGGCCCCTCCGTCCCTCGATCGCCTGGAAATCGAGATCCATCGCGCTGACGGCACGCTGCACTACAGTAAGAGCGTAAGCACAGAAGCCGGCAAGGCGCCCCGGGCCGGCGGCATCCCCGAGGGCGACGACCTGGAGCTTACGGTTATCGGCTACAGCGGCGGGACGGCCGGCTACAGCGGATCGGCCTCGGGTATCGATATCCAGGCCGGTAAAAACACCACCGCCAGCGTTTTCATGACCGCCATCGGCGACATGGCCTGCGCTAACCGACCGCTCAGTTCGCCGCGGGCTTTCTTGGCCTCGGCGGCAATGGGTACCACCAGGGGAAACGGACGCTTCGTCCTGGCCGGCGGAGTCACGGGCGCCGTGGCCGACGGCTGCGGCCCCGGCTGCGAGCTGATGCCGGCCACGGCCTCGGTCGACATCTTCGACCCCGGTACGGGCAGCATCTACCCCACCCGACCGATGAACACCCCGCGCGCCTTGGCCAGCGCAACGACGCTCGCCGACGGCCGGGTGCTCGTGGCCGGCGGCGCCCGCAGGCTTCGGCGCGACCCGGCGGCCGGCCTTCCTGTCTCGGCCGATCCCGAGGATCTGCCGGCCTCTTTCGAGATCTACCTGCCCGATAAAAAATTGTGGATCGAAAAGCCAATGCCCGAGGGGATGATCTTCCACAGCGCCAGCCTGCTGCCCGACGGCCGCGTGCTGTTGGCGGGCGGCGGCACGGACCTGACCGGCGACCTGGCTTCCGACCGCGCCTACCTGTTCGACCCCGCCGGCGAGTCGGTCGGCGAGGTCTACAAGGTATCCGCCATCATGAGCGTGCCGCGCCTGGGTCAGGCGGCGGTACTCACTCCC
The DNA here is from genome assembly GCA_035528415.1 of Myxococcota bacterium. Classification (GTDB taxonomy): domain Bacteria; phylum Myxococcota; class B64-G9; order B64-G9; family B64-G9; genus DATKYQ01. The sequence goes on from DATKYQ010000055.1 coordinate 119,828, forward strand.
GGCGGCAAGGTCTTGCTCATCGGCGGCGCGGTCTACCCCACCGCCGCCGAGATCGAGGAGTTTACCCCGGACGAAAGCGGCGGAGTCTTCTCGGTAAAGAGCCTGACCGGCTCGAAGGGCAACCTGTTCTTCGCGGCCGCCTCGATCATTCCGCTCAGGCCCGACGAGGTGCTGGTGGCCGGGGGCAGCTTCTTCGACGGCGTCTCCGGCCTGAACCCGCCTTCCAACGGGAACGTGCGCATCCTGAGCCAGATCTCCTCGACCGAGATCCAGTCGGCCGACGGCCCGCCGATGTCCGACGGGCGCCTGATGTGCCGCTTGGTGGCCACGGCCGACGGAAAACTGGTGATGGCCGGCGGCTTCGGCGACCTGGCGCTCAACCCGCTGCAGTCGATAGACGCCTTCGACCCCCAGGGCGAGCTTGCCGGCATAGTCCCGCTCAGCGTCGCCCGCGGCGGGGCGGCGGTGCTGGGAGTCACCGGCGGCCGCGCGCTTCTGGCCGGCGGGCTGGGCCCCGATGGACTGCTCGGCTCGGCGGAACTTTTCACCCCGGCCTACGGCCCCTGAGCACAGGCCCTGAGCACAGGAAGGAAGCCATGCGCAAGGCAATAAAAATATCCGCGCTTCTTACGGGAATGCTGCTTTTGGCCCTGCCCGCGCGCCCGGCCCGGGCCCAGGCGCTGGCCAGCTTCGCCTTCGGGCGCGGCAAGGCCGCCGCCGGGCAGGCCATCGACGTCCAGCGCTCGCTGCGCGAATTGGTGGACAACACCGGCTCGTACAAGGGCGTGGATCTGCAGGCCCTGTTGGGCGCGGGAAGCGCCGCCGCGGCCAGGCTGGAATCGATTGACGAAGGCAAGCGCCTTCTAACCAACGGCAAGGGCGCCTACGAGCAACTCGATCTCGAGCTGGCCCAGAAGAGTTTTATGACGGCGCTTCGCAAGTTCGAATACGGTTACGGCTTTATGGACAAGCCGGGCCCGTTGCTCGAGTGCCTGATGTACCTGGGCGCCACCTGGGTGCTGGTCGGCGAGCCCGACCGGGCGATTAGCGTGTTCCAGCGGGCCTACGACCTGCCGGGGCGCAAGGTGCTCGACCCCAATCTTTTCCCGCCCAACATCCAGGAGATCTTCAAGTCGGCCGCCAAGCAGGCCGCTTCCGGCACCATGGGGAAAGTGACCTTGCTGTCCGTGCCCCAGAACGCGGAGATCTACGTCGACGGTGAATACCGCGGCGGCTCGCCGCTGAAGGCAGTCGATCTTCGGGCAGGCGCGCACATGGTAAAGGCGGTCAAGGACGGTTACCTCCCCTGGGGAGGGCACATCAAGGCAGTGGCCGGAAAGAAGCGCACCCTGAGGCTCAAGCTGCAGCCGAGCGTGCGTCACAAGACCTTCGCCCAGCGCTTCATGCGCCTGGTGGCCGAGATAATGAAAGGCGACCCGGCCGAGGCCTCATCGGAAATGGCCGGTTTCTTAAAGACCGAGCGCCTGGCGCTGGTGGCGCTTTCAGGCTCGCCTGCCGCGATGACCTTCAAAGGCTACCTGTGCGACACCAGCGGCGCCAAGCTTCAATCGGCGCACCTGGAAAAGATGCTGGACACGACTTCGCCGGGCTACCCCGACGAGCTGAAGTCGTTTCTGCAAAGTCTGCTGGCCGCAAGGCCGGGGGCCGAGCCTGAGCCCGTAGCCGAAGGCGCCGAAGGCGCCGAAGAAGAAGGAGCCGCGGCGGCCGCGGCTTTACTGGCCGGCGGCGGGAAGGAAGGCGCCGCGGAAGGCGGCGCCGAAGGTTTCGGCATTGACCTGAGCGAGGGCAAGCCCGCGGTCGAGGAGAAAGTGGAGCATCCTCCGGAGGAGGAGACCGAAAAGGCAATCGCCGCAACCGAGACGCCGGAGAAGACCGCCGAGAAGACAATAGAAGAGACCAAGCCCCAGGAGAAAAAAGAGGCCGTGCAGCTAGCCGCGGTCTGGTACAAGCAGTGGTGGTTCTGGACGGCGGTAGGAGCGGTAGTAGCCGGCGCGGCCGCCACCGGGACATATTTTCTGGTGTCCGGTGGAGACTCGAGCACCGGCGGCCTGGTGCTGGATATGCACTAGATACCCTTCAGAAAATCCTTGACCTGAACCGCGACATACCCTAGCATCCGTGTTTCGAATCTAAACACCCTGTTATCTCGGTGAGTTGAGAGAGACGGGGTGCGACTCGATCAACTTGGGTAGTGGTAACCAAAAACATACCTTGTACCGCCGGTCATCGGTCCCGATGTAACCGAGGGGGCCGGAGGCTTATCTAAATCTGGTGGACCCGGAGGCTATCTAGTGATCCTGGAAGACCAATCCACACTTTCGGTTCTTGAAAGTCTCTCGGGCGGGCCCGATCTGCACCAGCGCAAGATCGCAGAATGCACCGGCCTGAACCTGGCCAAGGTCAACTTCGTGCTCAGGAAGCTGGTGGACAAGGGCATGGTCAAGTTGCAGCGTGTACGCGACAACCCGCAAAAGCGCAGGTATCTTTACCTGCTGACGCCCGCCGGTGTGGCCGAGAAGAGCCGGCTGACCTACCATTTCATCAAGCGCAGCATGCGCAGCTTTCAGGAAGCCGAGAGAAAAGTGGCCGACGCCATCGAATCGATGGCCGCCCAGGGTGTCACCAGAGTAGTCCTGTGGGGAAACACCGAGATCACCGACATGTGCCTGAGACTTTTCGCAACCATGAACGGAGGCATCCAGGTGCTGGGAGTAGTTGACTCTAGCGGCGCCCACCCGCTTTCGGTGCATCCCGAGCGGGTAGGCGTCATGGACGCCGAGGCGATCTTCGTCTGCGACGATAGGGCCCACGATTTTCCCAGCAACATCCCCGTCTGGAGAATAGAATAGCGAGGTAACAATTGTCAGCCGATAAACAATACGCAGTCAGCCCTTCAGGCAAGAAGTATCCCCTGCCCGCCCCGGAAGACTACCCGGCCGAGTTCGAGAAGATGAAGCGCCTGGCCGAGCAGGCCCGGGCCGAGGGCCGCGAGATAGTAGTAGTAATGGGCCTGGGCTTCGTAGGCGCCGTGATGGCCGCCATCGTTGCCGACAGCACCGACGAAAACGGCAAGCCCGGAAAGCTGGTCATAGGCTGCCAGCGTCCCAGCACGCGCAGCTACTGGAAGATACCGCTGTTTGTAGAGGGCCGCTCGCCGGTAAAGGCGGAAGACCCCGAGGTGGACAAGCTGATCTCGCGCTGTGTTAAAGACAAGAAGACGCTGACGGCCACCTACAACAACGACTGTCTGAAACTTGCCGACTGCGTGGTAGTGGACGTCCAGTGCGACTACACCAAGCACGAGGTAGGCAACATGAGAACCGGCCAGGCCGAGATGGTCGCGCTGGAGGCCACGCTGCGCACGATAGGCGAGAAGATAAGACCCGAGTGCCTGGTATTGATAGAAACGACGGTGGCCCCGGGCACGACCGAGATAGTGGCCTGGCCGCTTTTGAAAAAGGCCTTCGCCAAGAGGGGCATAGAAAAAGAGCCGCTCTTGGCCCACAGTTTCGAGCGGGTCATGCCCGGCAAGGACTATGTAAAAAGCATCAGGGATTTTTGGCGGGTATGTTCGGGCTGCAACACCGAAGCCAGGGAGCGGGTCGAGAAGTTTTTACACGAAGTAATAAACACAAAAGACTTTCCGCTGACGGTAATGGACCGTCCCATAGAATCCGAGACCACCAAGATAGTAGAGAACTCCTACCGGGCGGCGATCTTGGCCTTCATGAACGAGTGGAGCGTCTTCGCCGAGCGCAACGGCGTCGATATAATAAAAGTAATAAACGCGATAAAGATGCGCCCGACGCATTCGAACATGTTGTTCCCCGGCCCCGGTGTGGGCGGCTATTGCCTGCCCAAGGACGGGGGCCTGGGCTACTGGGCCTACGAGCACCTGTTGGGCTTTCAGGACGGCGACAGCGTCTTCAAGATAACGCCCACGGCCATAGACATAAACGACACCCGCGCCCTGCACGTGGCCGAGCTGGTCAGAGACGCCTTGCGCAACATGGGCCGCTACATAGCCGGCGCGGACGTGCTGATCTGCGGCGCGAGTTACAGGCAGGACGTGGGAGACACCAGGTACTCGGGCTCGGAGATGGTTGTGCGCAAGCTTGCCGAGATGGGCGCCGAGATGAGGGTCCACGACCCCTACGTAGATCACTGGTACGAACTGGAGAAGCAAGAAACTTATCCCGCCAGCGGGCGTTCCTGGAGCCGCTTTTTCCGCAACCAGGAGAGCCTGAGTGAAATAGAGGTACAAAAGGATCTATCAAAAGCGCTCGAAGGCGCCGAGGCGCTGATCTTGGCCGTCCCCCACAAGCAGTATCTGGATATAGATCCCAACGACGTGATCGCCTGGGCCGGCGCTCCGCTTGCGATAATAGACTGCTACGGCATCCTGAGCGACGAGAAGATAAACCGCTACTTCGAGTTGGGCTGCGAGGTCAAGGGCCTCGGCCGCGGGCACTTAGCGCGCATGAAAAAAGCGGTATTGAGGAGAAAGTAAAAAACCATGACGAAAGAAAAAGCCACGAACATAGTCTGGCACGAGGGGCTGATCAGCCGCGGGGAGAGATGGGAAAGTCTAGCCTGCCGCGGCTGCACGCTATGGTTCACCGGCCTGTCCGCCGCGGGAAAGAGCACCATAGCCTCCGCCCTGGAGCAGGTACTGGTAAAAAGCGGCGCACACGCCTTCCGCCTGGACGGCGACAACGTCCGCCACGGCCTGAACAACAACCTGGGCTTTTCCAGAGAGGACCGCGACGAGAACATCCGCCGCATAGGCGAGGTAGCCAAGCTGTTCGCAGAGAGCGGAGCAGTGGCGCTAACCGCCTTCATAAGCCCCTACATAGTCGACCGCGACCGGGCCCGAAAGTTGCACGAGCAAGACGGGCTAGGCTTCTTCGAGGTATTCGTGGACACGCCGCTTTCTGTTTGCGAGCAGCGCGACCCGAAGGGCCAGTACAAGATGGCCCGGGCCGGCCAGATCAAGGGTTTCACCGGGATAGACGACCCCTACGAATCCCCCCCGAAGCCCGAGCTGGTGCTAAAGGCGGCCGACATGGACGTGGGCGCCTGCGTGGAAAAGTGCATGGAAATGCTTGCGAAAGCGGGAATCCTGAAAGACTGATGTGTACCGACCGTTAGACGTACGTGAGGAAGAATGGGGTACTTTGCCGAACAAGGGGTACTTAATGGGGTACTTTCTCTGAGCCGATGAAAACCCTGGAAAAATTTCTGCTTGGAGTCGATCTCGTGCCGGGGGCCACGGCCTGGTACCTGAGCGATCTGGGACGCTCCCTGGGCAGGCAGGAGCTCTTCACCCGCCAGTTCCCACAGCGCCTGGAGAAGCTGCGCGAGCACGCCATGGTGGAGAGCGCCGTGTCCTCCAACCGCATCGAAGGCGTTGAGGTGGACGCTTCCCGGGTGGGCACCCTGGTGTTTGGCCAGGCGGCCGTCACGGATCGCAATGAAGAGGAACTGAGGGGATATCGCAGGGCCTTGGAGTGGATCCACGCCGAGCACGAGAACATCCCCTTCGATAAGGACACGATCTTGCGGCTCCATGGGCTCTGCCGCGGCGAGATCTGGGACGCGGGGCAATACAAGAGACGGGATGGCGACATCATCGAGCGCTATCCGGATGGTCGATCCCGTGTGAGATTTCGAACTGTTCCGGCCGCCGAGACTTCCGCGCGCATGGGAGAGTTGTTTGATCTGGGCCTGCGCTGCTTGCGGGAAGAAGGTCTTCCCGCCTTGATGGTCATAGCCGCCATCAATCTGGACTTCCTCTGCATTCATCCCTTCCGGGACGGAAACGGCCGGGTCTCGCGCTTGCTCTTTTTGCTCCAATGCCATCACGCGGGCTTTGCAGTGGGGCGCTACATCAGCCTGGAGCGCAAGATAGAGCAGGAAAAAGAACGCTACTACGAAGTGCTGGAGCAAAGCTCCCAGGGCTGGCACGAGGGCAAGCACGATCCCTGGCCGGCCATCAACTTTTTCCTCTCCATCGTCAAGGACGCCTACCGCGAATTTGAGCAGCGCCTGGGCGAGACGCCCACCCCCCACGGCGCCAAGACGCAAGCTGTCTTGGAGGCCATCGGGCGAAAATCCGCGCCCTTTTCCCTGGCGGAATTGCGAAGGGATTGTCCGGGGGTAAGCCATGACCTGATCCGCAAGGTCCTCAAGCAGCAAAAAGAACAAGGCAAGCTGCGCTGCGAAGGCCGGGGCCGCGGCGCCACATGGAAGAAGACATGAATCTTAGAAGCGCGGCAAACCGCGGCATGCGCCCCAAAATAAACACAAATGGTGACACGGTTGGATATTAGTCGTCTTCACAGGCATTCTACGCGTTTACCGGGACATGATTATCGATCGGTCGGCGCCTATTTCATTACGTTGTGCACCTGGCAACGTGAATGTTTTTTCGGCGATATCGTTGACGGCAAAATGGTTTTGTCGCCAATGGGAAAAATATTAGACCATGAATGGCCTCGTACCTGCCGGATACGACCGGGCGTAACTCTGGACGAATATGTAATAATGCCCGATCATTTCCACGCCATATTATCAATAACCGTGACGAATCCCATCGTGACGAATCCCGTAGGGGCGCATGCCGCGGTGTTTGCGGTACCTGGTTCGCAATGGTACATGCGCCCCAAAATGCGCGCCGACGAACGGGATTCCACCATGGCCCCCATTATAGGGCGCACGCTTTCGTGATATAATTACCCGGAGAAAGAGGAGTAACCCCATGGTGAGATCGAACCAAGGAATGAAGATAAGCGAGATCAAGGTGGCCATCCTCGAGTTGCCGGAGCGGCAGAAGCAGGGACTGATGCGCTGGATTGCCGACATGGAGGAGAAGGAGTGGGATGACCAAATTCGCGATGACGCCGCCGGGGGAAAGCTGAAGAAGCTTCTGGAAGAAGTGGACGCCGACATCGAGGCAGGCAGGCTGCTGCGCGGGCCATGATCTCACGGGCCAACCGGAACTTCTGGCTTTGTATAAAGAGACTGCCGGAAAACATCCAACGCCGGGCAGTCGAGAAGTTCGCTCCCACCAGGACTACGATCGGATGCTTCGCCAGTTATGAAACAAGAACGGGATGCCTCATTGGCCGACAACCGATGTGTGGCACCAAAGCACTTCGCTGGTACGGCAGAAATCGCCGCAGCCTTAGACGAAACATGAGTCAAGTGCAGCCATAACGATTAAGGCAGGTTTGGTCAGACCTGATGAGAAGATGGGTGCCTCTCGTAAGTATGCCCGTTACTTGCCGTTTTGGGCATGACTCTTATTTAAAGGACGACGCCATGGAGGCACTGGTGGATATAATAAAGCCAATGAATATCAATGGGATGCTTATTTAATCGTATCCCGGAAAAATGCTTGGCCCCCGCAGAAGGGAAGAACCGAGATGGCCTTAAACCCTCGTTCTAAAATCTACGTAGCGGGTCACTTGGGCCTGGTCGGCTCTGCGATCATGCGCCGCCTGCAATCCGCGGCACCATTGCAAACCAGGTACCGCACCCTCAAAAACCGAGGGCCGCTGAGAAGCGCGGCAAACCGCGGGCTTTACGAACCTGTGTCACAGGACGATCGACGAACTGGATCTGACCAAGCCCGATCCGGTGGATGCCTTCTTCGCCGCCGAGAAGCCCGAGTATGTCTTCCTAGCCGCGGCCAAGGTAGGCGGCATCAAGGCCAACGACGACTATCCGGCCGATTTCGTCCGCATCAACACGCTGATCCAGGCTAACATTCTTGACGCGGCCCAGCGTTTCGGCGCAAAGAAGCTTTTGTTTTTAGGAAGCTCCTGCATCTACCCCAAGCACTGCCCACAGCCGATGAAGGAAGAGCACCTGTTGACCGGCAAGCTCGAGCCGACCAACGACGCCTATGCCATAGCCAAGATATCCGGCATCATCATGTGCAAGAGCTACAACCGCCAGCACGGCACCAATTTCATCGCGGCCATGCCGACCAACCTGTACGGCCCCGGCGACAACTTCGACCTGGACACCAGCCACGTGCTGCCCGCGCTGATTCGAAAGTTCCACGAGGCACAGGAACGTGGCGATCCCACTGTCTCGGTATGGGGCACGGGCAGCCCGCGCAGGGAGTTTCTGTACGTGGACGACCTGGCAGACGCCCTGGTTTTCCTGATGGAGCATTTCGACGCCGACCCGAAAAACCCCGACGACGTATTCGTGAACGTGGGTGTCGGCGAGGACTTGAGCATCAAGGAGCTGGCCGAGTTGATCGGTGAAGTGGTCGGCTACAAGGGCAAGATAAAATGGGACAGCTCGATGCCCGACGGCACCCCGCAAAAG
>DATKYQ010000056.1:0-17616 GCA_035528415.1 Myxococcota bacterium
ACGCCAAGCCCCTCACAGCAGCGGGCATATAATCTGATAAAGCAGATATCACTGTAGACAGAAAGGCGCAGTACGATGATGCACGAACATGATAGAATCAAAGGTGTTTTGCACTCGTTTTTATAGGGAACTTCGGTCTAACCCCTCTTGATATATGTTGGAATCGAAAATAGATTTTCAAAGTAAAGAAGACAACATCAATACAACGACAATTCCAGACCTGTGCATCAGCACACGTCAATTATCGTTTTGTAGACAACCTCAATTAGAAGACCCGAACCGGTCAGTACTTGTCCCAGAATTTTTCCTTCGCTTGGCGAACAATATGTTCCGCACCACCGACATCTTTGAAGACGGCGAGCCAGGCACGTTCTAGCCCCGCAGAATGCACGGGACATCACCGGGCGTACCCGACCAAATATCTTGCTGACCACGAGGGACTACGGCAGGAAAAATACACCGCCCGGACCGTTCCTTCAATGGATGTACTCATCGGGCGACTCGTGTACCTCGTCGTCCGGTTCCGGCCCGGCCAGCAGCCTGGCGAGCTTCTTTTCCCTGCCTACGCGCCGGGCCAGCTCCGTGGTTTCGGTTTTTTCCTGTTCGGACATGAGACGCATCAGATCCACCACGTCGCTGGCGTCCTTGTAGCCGGCGGCGCGTAGCTTCATGGCGGCAAGATACGGCTTAGGAAGAACCGGAACCGGAATGCCGAGCATCGTCTCCGCCCGCCTGATTCCCTCGAGTTCCCACTTGTACCTGGCAACGAGCAAATCGATGTTCAGATGTTCGCCCTGGCGGTCCTCGATGAAAATGACGTCGTTCTTGAAAGGATCGTCGGGAAATTTGCCTCCCGTTGCCAGTGTCGCCGAGAAGTTTGCCGGAAGCACGCGCCGCAGCTCGGAGAGGAAAGCGCTGCTTCCCTCCTGGTCGATTGTCTTGGAATACAAGCACACGTCCACGTCACGGGTGGTTCGTTCCACGCCGTGAATGATGACGGCCATGCCTCCGGCCAGGGCGATCTCAACTTCGCCCGCGACGGCGCTCATGATGGCGCGGATTGTCTCTAAAGTATCTTCGATAGATTTCATACTCAGGAACCCCTTCGCCCCTGGCCTTCATGGAGATTATTTCCAGAAACAGGTTGTGCATGAGGAGGATTCTCTCTAGCGGAGAGCGCTTGAGAAACTCGGCGCGCTGCTCGTCTTTTCTGTCGTCCATGAAGGATCTCATATGACCAAGCCTATCAGAGTCGGGGCCGGTTTGCCAAGAATGGCCCGATCCGGGTGCCGAGCAAGTAGAAGCGCTAGGCTGACAAAGCTCATCTATTAAGGTATGTTTACCAAAACCGACGATTTCGAAGGAAGGGCCGGTGCCAAAGACACTTATCACATCTTCCATTATTTTCTTTGCGACGGCGCTGCTGGTCTTCGCGTGTACCCATGGATCGATTAGCGCGCATGACGAGCCCGTTGATGCGGAGGAGCAAGCCGGTGACCCGGACGGGGGCGATCAGTTCGAGCCCGTTGCCGATGCGGACGCCGGTGGCATAGATGATGCCGGGGATGATGCCGGAGTCGATTCCGGCGACGGGTTCGAAGAAGATGGCCAGCATGGGGACGACGCCCAGCCGGAAGACGGGGACATATTGAGCGACGACGGGCCCGGGCCGAGTTCGGAGATGCTGCTGTTCGACGGCGACGGGCGGCAGTTCAGTTATGACGACAGCGGGTTCCACGTACTGATCAACCCGGGCGACCAGTTGCCGGCCGACAACTGGCTGGACCCTGTCGATTACTACAACGGCGAGTTTCATGTGCGTTATGTGATCAACTCACCCGCCGATCAGCCGGCGGGCATGCTGCAGACCTGCATCTGGACCATGGGCGACGACGGCGTCGGGGGAGATTATTTCCCTGAATCCTGCGGCCAGCAGGTGTCCCATACCGGACCCGGCGAGTATTTCGTGACGGCCAGCCTGTCCCCGGCCGCCTGGTGGAAGAACGGAGGGGTGCCCCTGGACTACTCTCATCCGGAGCGCTTCCTGGTAAGGGTGGTCTTGCGAGGAGAGTCGGGCTGCAACGTCACCCGCTACAACGTCGACGGCGCCTGCTGGGACGAGTGGCCCAACTACGAGAACATGAATTTCAGGGTCACTATCGTGATGGTAGCTGCGGGCGAGTCGTTTTCCGGGTGGAGTAACTATCCCTAGTGTATCAATGTTGCACTCACTCCAACATGAACGCTATGAACGATAAAGTTTCCGTGCCACTTTGGTCGCATATAGGTGCGATAATGCGAAAGGTGATTCCGTTCGGGCTTCGGGTCGAGATTCTCCGCGGCAGACGATTTATTGACGATATCCAGTATCGCACTTTGATAAGCCGCAAGCGCACTTCGCGAGAGGCTTTTACCCATCAATTGGTCGAAGGCTCGTCTCCCTTGCGGCGCCCGGGCACAATCAGCTCAATTACTTTGCAGAAAGGTAAGGAACATAACGTACGTTTGGTAGCCGGCGCCATATGCGGCTTGGTGCTGCAACCGGGAGAGTTGTTTTCGTACCACGCGCTGGTGGGGCGTCCCAGCCGGCTTCGCGGATTCGCTCTCGGGTTGGAGTTGCACGACCGGCAGGAGTCTGCAGGAATCGGTGGCGGCTCCTGTCAGGTCAGCAACCTTCTGTACTGGTTGGGCATCAGGGCCGGCTTTACGATAGTCGAACGTCACCGCCATGCTTTTGATCTGTTCCCCGACCATTGCCGTACGGTTCCCTTCGGGTGTGGGGCGACCGTGTTCTTCAATTATCATGATCTGCGCATGCAAAACCCACACAAAGAAGCTATTCGTATCGGTCTGAAAATCGAGGACGGTAATTTGCACGGTGAAATATGTACAAAGACGGACATGGGGTTGAGCATCAGTATCCGGGAAGTCAATCACCGGTTTGTCAAAAAGCCTGACGGAGTGGTTTGGCGTGAAAACGAAATCCATCGAACCATTCGCAATAAGCGGGGAAAACTGCTGCGCCAAGAGATCCTCGCCCATAACCGTGGGCGTGTGCAGTATCCCGTACCCGATGATCTTGTGGAGCTTACATGATCCGTGCCTTGGCCAAGGGATCGGGACTGGCCGCCTTCGGCCTGAGTCAAAAGGGTGAGAAACTATATCGCCACATTACTCGCAACTGGTTCGATACGCAGCGAAGTCACATCGTCAAGCTGCACAGAGTCTGGCCATCAACTTTCAGCGCAATCCAGAAGGTCTATGGAAAATCATTCAACCGAAAACGCATCTACATCCACGAGGTCGGCTGGACACCGTTTTGGCCTTGTATCAACTACCTGATTTCCGGCTCTGGCGGTGTTCTGGTCAACAGCGGGCAGATGAAGTCGACCATGCTAGTCCGTCATCTGGTTTTTGCGATCAACCAGACCTTGGATATGCTCGACAAGGCGCAAACGATGGGAAATGTCCCTCAGGGCAGAATCGATCATCTCGATAGCCTTCGCTGGTGCAAAACCTTGGATGAGTTTTTCAGCGAGACCGATAGCCATTACGTTCAAGGATGTCCGCCTGCCGAGCTTGCGCTACAAGACGAATCCGTCGATATCATCTACAGCGGAGGACAGCTGGAGCACTACCCGCCTTCTATGCTGCGGGCCTGGCTGGATGAGGCTTTTCGCGTTCTGCGCCCGGGAGGATTGCTGGCCCCGGTGTTCGATCATCGGGATCATTTGTACCATTTTGATCACGGCATCCCCTTTCTTAATCATTACCGCTACCCGGATTTTGTTTACAACATGAGCCATGGCAGCAGGCTTCTGTATCACAATCGTATGCCTCCGGACGAAGTGGCGTCTGTCTTCGAAGAGAAGGGATTTGCCAAGCGCAGCTTGTTGCGCCTGGTGTTGCCGGACAATATCTGGCTGAACGAAGGAGATCAGTTGCAGGGCGTGGCTGGACTTCGGAGAGATTTCCTGAGCAGACGCTTTTCGGATATATCTGATTCAGACCTGCATACGGCGGCCGGACACTATATTTATGAAAAGCCAAAACCAAGCCGAGGAAAATCGTCATGATAGTCAAAAAGAAAACTGTCTTGTTTATCATTGTCAGCGTTTTGTTTTTTGGCCGCAATCTCCCGGCTGAGCAGGGCGCCCTGAGACTGCAGGCTTTACAGGTCACCTCTGGCGAACATGCCGGTAATCTTCTGGACGGCAAGGAACAAAGCGGCTGGCAACCGGCGGGCGACCCGCGGCTGGAGGGTGTTCTGTTTCGCTTCGAAGACTCCACCGGGGTCAGTCATGTTGACATAACGTCTTGTCCCGGCAGCACTGATTTTGACGTGATTCCCTTTGTGAATTCCGTTCGAGGGCGAGTCAGCCTGGTGAAGGGTAGCGCCAAGATTTTTTTATCGGCAAAAGGTGATCTGTCGCTTCGATCTTTGTTTTTGCGTTTCAACAACGCCAAGGCCGGTGCCTGTATAGGCGAAGTAACTTTCTTTCGTGGCCGGACGAGACTGGATGTCAAGCCGCCTCGTGCGGCCAGGGCCGGAGTCGAGGTGAGCTCAACCCTGAAACCCGAGGCGGCCTATCACAAATCGTATCTATTCGACCAAAGCGTGGACTATGGCTGGGTGGAGGGCGTGGCCGGGCTCGGAAAGGGCGAGAGAATAACGGTTACATTTGATAAGCCGCAAGAAATCACCGGAATCCAGATCTACAACGGCTATCAACGCTCCATGGACCATTTTCATAAAAACGCGCGGGTTGCGGGTCTCAGGGTTTCGGCCGATCAGGGCTCTGTCACTGAATTGGCAGTTCCGGATAGGCAGGGGGCTTCGGTACTTGACTGGAGTTCCAAGGGTAAAATCAAGAAACTCACCCTCGAGATCGCAAAAACCAAGGCGGGCACACGCTACCAGGACCTGGTGATAAGCGAGCTGCGTTTCAGCGACAAGAATGGCTACTTCACGATAGAGACCGACGACCAGGCAAAGCTGAGTTCAGACCTCAAGAAAAGTTTAACCAATCAACCAATGTATTCCGTCATGGACCGGCAGTACGAAAGCTTTTGTCGTCTTTACAGCGGGTCGGTGGTCATGGCCGAGGACAGAAAACTCAGTGACTTTGGACTTCGCAAGCTCAGGCTGCGTTCTAACCATCGCTTCGTCTATTACAGCCAGATTGCAGCAGGTGATGAAGCCAAGATCGTCTCCGAGTCCATCGAGGGCATCTGGGTGCCGAGGAGCAATCTTGGTAAGCAGGGACCATGGAGCAAGGTAGATCTATACGCACGTAGACAACAGATCGGACAGGACATAAATATGAACTATGAGGTTATTACAAAAAACACAAAAACCCGAATCGTCGGCGGCAGCCTGAGGATTGCCAGAGTCGAGGATTTGGGCCGCAAGCGTTTATTAGAGCTGGTGCGCAGGTGGGAAAAAAGTCCGGCTCGATTCAAGGTGGCATGTAAAAAAGATCGCATAAGCTTCTTTGGAAACAATTATAGCGGCGATCGTGATCTATGCCGTGATGATGATAGATTTACCGAAATTTTCAACACCCTGGTCGGGGGAAATGCGATCGTGGTGGAAGGAATGGCCATTACAGATCTGTTTTATTAGGATCGCTCTTCCAGTTTCTTTGAAGGTAATCGGGCTTGGTTCGGTGGGGATTTTTTGAAGAGTAGATTCGTTCAAGAATATCTTCGTCCCCTGATTTCTCCGCCCATTTCACAAAAGCTTCCCAAACATCTTCCCGAATATAGGTATAGTCTGGATCCAGCCGTAACGGTGCGGGATCAACGTCGTAGTGTGCCAGAAATGCCAGCCATTCTCCGTCACGAATGCCCCAGGCAATTCGAAAGATCTCCTTTCGGTTTTCGGACGGCAGAGGAGCCCAGGCTACGGCCGGATGCCGGGTCAGATGACCGTAGTAAAAATTCATTCCGGAATGAGCAATCACTTTTTGGGGATAGGGTTTGGGAATTCGGGCAAGCATTGCCCGATATCGACCGTATGGCGGCATCCTTGCCGTCTGTATTCCAATGGGTGAAAGGAAGAGCCAGCCCAGACAGCAAAAGGCAACGCCTGCAACAGCGACAGGGCGTCTGCGGGCTGGGGCCTTTGAGTGGCGGAACCACAACAGCAAGATGACGGGAAACAGGGTTGACAGCGGGCCGAGCAAGCCCAATCGATATCCCAAATCCAGCCGGTGGCTGTTCCAAAAGGGAAAGTTGCAAAGCAGAAAAGCCGCTGCGAACACGATCAACCATGGACGCATTTTTTTTATTCGAACAAAAGCTGAACCCATAATAAACAGCAAGGGCCATCCGGCACCAATTTCGATCCGCAAGGCCCAGGATGGAGACCAGAGACCAAAATAGGCAAAGGGCAGCCAAGCTGGTCGAGTATCCAAGGCCCCTTTCAGCCGTTCCAGATCGCTTGGATGCAACAAGTTGGGTAAAAGGTAACTCAAGCAACCGAACAAGACCACGATTCCAGCCAAAACCGAGGGCAATAACCAAGCTCTTGGTTTTTGAGTTTGCGGACTCCCTGGTTGCATCCAGCGCTCGAAAAGCGTTCCGCTGATTGCTATCAGAAGCAGGAGAATACCCAGGCGATGGGCGGTCAAGGTCAGCACTGCGAAGATCCCCAAGCCTAGCCAGTGCAACTTGCCGTTGGGTTTACTCCACCACAGAGCCCAAAAGCAAAGCCCTGTCGTAATCATGCCGAGGTTTTTCGGAAATTCTGCGGCCATCAGGCTCAAGACGGGAGACCCGGCAGCCCAGACAGCAGCCATCCAAGAAGCGATATGAAAGCCGTCCTTGCTGTAGCCTTCCGCTCGATCCGAACCAAAGGCACTAACCGCCCAGAAGGCGGCGGGTACACACAGCGCCGCAAGGCCGGCACCGGCAAGCTTGACCGCCAGTATGGAGTCCCCCAACACAAACCTGAGAGGCACCATGAGCCATACCACCCAAGAAGATTCCGGGCTGTGTAAATGACCGGAAATGACGAACCTGGTTAGCTGAGTGACGTAATAGTAGCCATCGAATCCGAACGGGTGGGGTTTGGATAAAAGAAACAAGAAGCGAACAAGAAACGA
Source organism: Myxococcota bacterium (assembly GCA_035528415.1). Classification (GTDB taxonomy): domain Bacteria; phylum Myxococcota; class B64-G9; order B64-G9; family B64-G9; genus DATKYQ01. Next base: position 7,110 of record DATKYQ010000056.1, read on the forward strand.
CAACACCGTCAGCAGGAGCAGGGCTGCAAGCGCTCTCTTTCCGCGAAACCGGTCAATTGTCTTGTCCCAAGACACGCGCAAAGACCTATCTCCATTCGGTTCGATGTCGCAAGCTGTTTTTCATAGTCACTTGTACGTGAACTGTCGTCGGTTACTGAAGAGCCTGCGCGATGCTACCTTGGGAACCTATCGACTGCATTGCTTGTCCCAGAGTCTATGATGCTCTTGCGCAGTGTTCTATTAATTGCATGTCTTGCAGCCGCGCTGGGCGCCAGCGGGACCTGGACCGGTTGCAGGAAGCCGCGCCGTGCGCCGACCAGGACGGATCCGTTTTCGCTGGAGGGTATTCCTTCCTATGAAGACCGGGACGGACCTGAACGGACCGATACATACGGGGACCAACTGCCGACCGGGGCGAAGATCCGGATTGGCTCAGCGCGTTTCAATCCTGCGCGAAAGCAGGGCTGGATGGAGTTGTGCGGTCCGATACCGCGGTTTCCGACCTGCACGGCGGTCTCGGATGATTTCAAGTTGGTGGCCTGCGGCTATGATCGGGGATACGCCATCGTGGTACGGCACCGGGACCGCAGAAAACTCTGGAAGCTCTGGGGCCACCAACTCGCCGTCCGTGCGGCTGCTTTTTCGGCGGACAATCGCTTGCTGGCCACTTCGGGGGTGCATGCACTGGTGATTTGGGACGTGCGCCGGGGAATCATGATCGTGGGCAAGCGGCTCGAGCACGGTGTGGCCTTGGCTTTTTCAACAGATGGGCGCCGGGTGGCGATGCTCGATCGAGAGGGACTCCTGACGATCTTGGGTACGCACACTTTGAGGCCCACGGCTCGTATCGGGCAAGTCTGGGAGAACGCCACCGGGAATCTCAGTTTGTGGCACGGCGAGATATGGCTGGACTGGAACCGGCGATTCCTGCTCGTCTGGGGTTTAGGGAAGGTGGTCGTCGTCGATCCATCATCCGGGAAGGTCCTGCGCCGAAGGCGGATCCACTCCGCGTCGCTGGAATCGGTCGTGTTCTCACCGGATGGACGGCATGTGGCGAGCCTGGATCGTAGCGGGCAGGTCGGCATCTGGGATGCATCCAACGGTGAGGAACTGGCTTTCGAAAAGCCGGGTACGGCCCGCCTCGGGCTGGAAAACATCCAGAAGGTATTTGGCCTGTCCGGCCGCTACGGGGCGGGTCTGGTTCGTGCCGGGCCGGCCCCGTGCATGGCGCGCAGCCTCGGTGTGCGCCCCGGTATACTGCTGAGCGGCTACTCTGTCGACAATACCACCCTGGTGGTCCAGCCTCTGCAACGCCGTCGGCTGGAAGTCTGGGACCTGGAGACGGGAACCCGGCGCTGCCGGAGCCCGGAGATTCGGGGATTCATCTACTCCCTAGCAGTCTCTGTCGAGGGACGCTTGGTCGCGGTCGGGGTGGATCGTTCCATCCTCTGGCTCGACGGCCAAAGCTGTGAACCGCTGGGTAAGTCTGAGGAATACGGAGGGTATGTGATGGCTCTAGACTTCTCTCCCGACGGACGCTGGCTGGCCCACGCCAACTACGACTCCCGGGTCCGGGTACACCGTGTCCCGGACGGTCGGGAGCTGTCCGTGTACGAAGGGCACCAGGGCCCGGTGTCGGCGGTGACCTTCGCGCCCGACGGCAAACGGATCGCTTCCGGCGGCTTCGATACGACCGTTATTATCTGGGACTTCGATCCGAGAATAGCCCGAGAATAGTAAACTAATTTTACGTCGTGCCTGGAACGTCTCGACAAGATCACACCTGTTCAGTTGAATCATGTCGGAATTGACGCCCGTGGGGTGTCCGTGCTCAACTATCGGAATATTGTGTTTGAAGATTCGGAGCAAAGGAGCGATTCAATGAAAGCTGCTGGATACATGTCGTTAGCGGTTGCGCTGGCCCTTGGGTGCTTGTCGTTCTTGTTTTCGGCCTGCGGCGGATCGGGCACTACTATCGACCAGGCCTTCTGCGAGGGGCTGGGACTCGAGTATCGTGAGACTGCGGACGGGCGGGGTTATTGCTACGGCAGCGGTATCGATTGCGCGCAGTCCGATGACGGCACGCCTTGCGACGACGGCGATGCCTGCACCGTGGCGGACATGTGCGCTGTGGGGGTTTGCCAGGGAACTTCGTTGCCCAGCCTGGATGATGAGAACGCCTGCACCGAGGATAGCTGTGACCCGGCCAGCGGGGAGATCACCCACGACCCGGCCCCGCTCGCCGGTACGTCCTGCGACGACGGCGACGTGTGCTCTTCGGCCGATGCCTGCCGAGACGGGATTTGCAGCGGCGACTACACCGTTGACGTCAACGGCGAGACGATCGACGACGGCGACGAGTGCACGCGCGACTTCTGCGACGCTAACGGCGCCCGCCGCAACGAACCCTATACGCCAGAAGAGGCCGTCGAGTTGGGCCTGGGAGGAATTACTTACGAGGATATCGCCAATCCCTGCCTGCAGTACGAATGCGCGCTTGGCGCCGGCGATAGCCCGCACATGAACAGCCTCGACCGGGTCGATTGTTCGGACCCGGACGCCGGGCGGGCAAACGGCGACTGCGTCAACTGGACCTGTCAGAACGGACTGTGCGCGGCGATCGTCAACGCCGAGGTTGTGCAGACCGCGCCGGTGCAGGACGGGCTGGATCTCAACCCGTCCTGCCGCATGCGCGAGTGCAACACGCGCACCGGACAGGTCGATTTCGTGGTCGACCTGAACAAGGTCGGCCAAGCCTGCAACAACGGCAACGGATGCACCTTCGGTGACGTCTGCCACATGTACGGCCAGTGCGGCGGGACCAGCCAACCCCACGGCACGCCCTGCAGCGACGGCAGCGCCTGCACCGCGGGCGACTATTGCCACGACGCGGCCTGCTTGCCGGGTCGCGACCTGCTGGTCCTTGCCAACGAGGTTCCCGACGTCGATAATCCCGAACCCGACGATCAGCTTCGCGATCCGGCCGGCATCATCGGCGCGGGTGTCGAGTGCCGCGAATACGCCTGCGATTTGATCAGGGGAGTGGTGGTCGCCGGGGCAGCAGACGGAGTCGCTTGCGATGACGGCAACCCGTGTACCGCCACCAGTGCCTGCCAGGCGGGTGAGTGCGTCGGCCTGCGCGACGGAGCCAACGACGGACTGTTGTGCCCGAGCCCGACCAACGAGTGCGAGGAAGGCGCCTGCGACAAGGGTGTCTGCGTCGACTTGCAGCCGGTGAGCGACATGCGAGTTTGCAACGGGCAGAATCCGTGCCGCGAGCACCACTGCGAGGACGTGCTCGGCCTGGGCCGCTGCGTGGACGGCGCTAACCTGACCGACGGCATCGTCTGCGGTCAGTTGAGCGACTGCCGCGACCTGATTTGTCAGGCCGGCGCCTGCCTGGCAGATCCTAATCTGGCTTCACACCTGGGCGATCCCTGCGGCGAGGATGACACGCGTTGCAACGCCCCGGCTTGCGACGCCAACGCCGACTGCCGGACCAACCCGGTGGTCGACGGAACGGGCTGCACGCTGACTACCGACGACATGGTGGGGCTGGGATTGGCTGCCGAAGACCTGGTGTGCGACGTGGGTTACTGCCGCGACGTCAGCGGGTTGGGGGTTTCGGTCTGCCTGCCCCAGGCTTCCAACGAGGGCGGCGGCTGCGTCAACGCCAACCCCTGCGACGGCGCGGACATGTGCCAATCGGGAATCTGTGCCGAAAAATACACAAGCGATGATCCCAACGACCCCGACTTCGACAACGCGCAGCCTACATCCGATTCGGCGACGTCCTGTGAGATGGATGGTGATCCATCGACCGTCGGACGCTGCAACTACCGTGGCGAGTGCGTAGAACTCAGCCGCCTGACCGATGATACCAACGAGTGCAGCCGGCCGGTTTTCAACGCCGCCTCCGGCACGGTGGATCTGGTGTCCCAGCCGGACGGAACCCGTTGTCACATCGTGCCAATAAATCCTTGTAACGAAAATCACGGGGTATGCCTCGGGGGAGAGTGTCATGTGACAACCCTGCCCGACGGCTCGCCCTGTGACGTGGTTGATCTGGAGTTACCCGCGCCCGAAGACCTGCCCGCCGGTCACCGGCTGGAATGCTACGCACAGGCTTGCCTTGCGGGCCAGTGCGTAATCGATAGCTCCTTGCAAAACGGAAACGAGTGCGATGACGGGGAGACGACCTGCACAGCCTCAGGCGCCTGTGCCGATGGTTTATGCAGGGCCAACGACGCTCCCCGCGGCTACGGCGAAACCTGCTCGCCGCCCATATCGACGGGAATCGTCGACCTCGACGGAAACCCCGTCTTGCCCGCCGATCGCGGCTGTTATGTCGCATTTGAGTGCACTGAGACCGGCAGCTGCGGCGTGGCGGTTGGCAGGGCACCCGATCTCTCGGCTTGCGATCTCGACCAGAACGGCAACAGCTGCGACGGCTGGTGCAATGCCGGCGCCTGCCAGGTACACGCCTGGGGCAACGTGCCAAATTCAAGCTGTGACGACGGCAACCCGTGCACGGTAGACCAGTGCAACGGCCAGGGGGGCTGCGCGCACCTGCAGTTCGATGGTCCGGCTCCAGGCTGTGATGGTATCAATCCCCAGAACCCTTGCTCCGACCTGAAATGTGTGGGCGGAGCGTGTACGGCGGTCAACGACAACACCAACCCCTGCGACGACGGTACCGTCTGTACTTTGGACGAGTGTATCTCGGGCCAGTGCGTAGGCATGGCCGATCCGCTGGCGGAGGGACTGCCCTGTGGCGACGCGGCCGATATCGATGATGGGGACTGCCTGTTCGCAACCTGCGCTGCCGGCGCCTGCGTTCCCGACGCCGGCTTCGAACCGCTCAACTCGGTCTGCGGCTCCGAGGGCCAGTGCCAGGTTCGTGGTCTTTGCGACGGTGCCGGAAACTGCAGCGGCGGCGGTTCGGCTCCAGACGGGACGAACTGCGATACCAACGGCATCCCTTGTGACGAGGGCTGCCTGGACATCGACGGTCCGCAGGGCGGCACACAATCGGCCTGCGTTACCTTCGCCGGTTTCTTCGGACTGGTCACGGCCGACCAGATGGCCGCCAACGGCAATTCATTGGACGCCGACGGCTGGGAGGAGCGCGCCTGCAGGCAGCTCTACGATACGACCTACGATCCTGATTCGCCCGGCTCGGGCAACGCCTGCACACGCTACGTGTGCTATTTTGGGGCCTGCCGTCCGTGGAACGAAGCGCTTCCGGCCGACTCGGGTCTGGCCGGCAATCCAGAAAACGGGCAATCTTGCGCAGACGCCGGCGCTTGCACCTTGCAGGGCGTCTGTCTGAACAACGCATGCACAAGCTACCACGACCTGGCCGACGGCACGCCCTGCGGCGAGCCAAGCTGCGATGCGCAGGGCGACCGCGTCCTGCAGCCCGTCTGTCAGTCGGGCGCCTGCACTTCACATGAGGTCCAGGTCGATTCGTGCACCAAGGGTGTCGCCGCCTGCCTGGGTAACGCCTGCTTCGGCGGAGCGTGCGCGCACACCTGCCGTGCTGCCGACTTCGACTACGCCAACGTCTTCGAGGACATCTCCTTCGACGGCAGGCCGCACCTTCTCGACCTTGCAAGCCCCTACGACACCGGGGTCCACTGCGGCGATTTCATGGGCTCCGGCCCGGCCTCAGAAGCACAGCGTCTGGCCTGTGACGACGGCTCGGTGCTGCTCGACCTGGCAGGGCAGTTGGGATTCGTCTCCCCCGATGGACTCGGAGCCGACGCCGAAGGATTCTGGTTCTACAACCGCCGCTACCGTTACATCTCGATCTCGGCCAACGGAGTGGTGTTAATGAACAAGGACAACCCGCTGGCCCCGGCCGACAGCAGCCAGACACTGTTCGCCTTCGCTAATGTCGGCGGGACGGTATTCGACCCAGACGCCGGAGACCAGCCCGGCGATCCGGTAAACGACGGCAGCGGCGCGGCCCAGGCGCGGGCATTCTTTGATGATCTGACCTTCATAAACGATCCGCGCCAGGAGCCGCCGGCCGATCCGGCGACGACCTACGGCGACTTCTCGCGCTTCGGCGAGATCTACACCAAGCACATGCCCGGCCCCGATGGGCAGATCGAAGACGGCACACAGGGCAACTTCGACGACTACCTGGTAGTCCAGTGGCACCGGGCCGCCTTCTACGGCTGCGCCGAGGATGACTCGACCCGTTCGATCATGACGCTCGAGATGAAGTGGTGGCCGGCCAGCGGGATGATTGCCTTTGTCTATCCCAAGGAGACCAACTTCGACGGGACACTCGACGGCCACTGGTGCCAGGAGGGGAGGATCAACGGTGCTGACGCTTCGATCGGGCTGGTGGACGAGGGCGGAAGCCCGGAGAGCCTGGCCGGCGAAAACGGCCTGCTGGTGTTCAATGACAGCGGGCCCGGCAGCGACGACTTCGACGGCTACTACCTGTTCTGGCCACAGGGCCGGCCGAGCGGCGATTACGCCTTACGGGGCGTGGAGTGGTTCGACGACCTGGCAAGTTACGACCCCCTGGCGGGCGGCACCCGCGGTCAGTTGCTTGCCGAGGTCAGCAACTGTGACGACTGTTGCCAGAGGGTGGACTTCGACCAGCCGCTGTACATAGACGGGCGGGCACGCGACTTCATGAATGTCTGCGCCGACGGCTACATTCATTTCCTCGACTACGCGGGCGGCGGGGACGCCAGCCTTGATGCCGGCTCCGCGACCCTGATTGACGGGGCGCAGCCTGTCTTCCAGGCGGCTCCCTTCTGGAGCGACCTGCGCATGGAGCAAAACGATCGTTCGAATGTCTACTGGCTCGATGAAAGTTCGGGTTCCGAGCGCCGCGTTATGGTCCAGTGGGATCGGGCGGACTATGACTACACGATCAACTTTTTCGGCCTGTTGCCCGACGAACAGGAACTGGGCGAGCCGCTGTGCACCAACAATGTCGACGACGACAGTGACGGCCTGACAGACTGCGACGACACCAGCTGTGCCTGCGCGGCAGCCTGCGCGGGCCATGGCTGCGGGCTGACCTTCGAGGCAATCTTCCACGCAGGCTCAGGGATGATCGAGTTTCGTTACCTGAGTTCATGGAGCAATTTCGAACACGCCATCGGTTCGGCCAGCGGAGTGGCTATAGGTTTCGAGCAGGCCTCGGGCGGCGGTCACGGCATCGACCTGTTCGACGGGATGGACGGCGGCGACCTGTTGCCCACCGGCGCACTGCTGGACACGGCGGATGTCGATGAGCAGATTCCCGGAAGCCAGCTCAACATCCTGCTGCCCCAGGCCGGCTACATGACTCCCTACGGGGAATAGAGGGCCGGCCCTCCTTGATTCGTGGCAGGGCGGGTATCTATGGACGAGTCTAACGCCGATAGAAACCAGCGCGCCAACAAGCGCTTGAACGTCAGCAAGCGGGTTGACTTCGAGAACGGCGACAATTCCACTTTCGCCTTTACCAAGGACATCAGTGGCAGTGGCGTTTTTCTGCGCTCCAGTCAGTCTCTGGCCGTTGGCACCGAGATCGAACTCGCCTTGAATCTCGAGCGCAGCTCGCAACCGGTGCTCGTCGTCGGCAAGGTGGTGCGCACCGGGGGCGAGGGCATGGACGCCGGCTTCGGTGTTCAATTCAAGGCCGAGGGTCAACACGATTCGCTGAGTAAACTCTCCGAATTCGTGCTATCGGCGCTCGAGGAAAAGGCCAAATTCCGCCTGAAGATCAACCCCCGGGGCATCCAATCGCTGTTCGACATGGCCGAGATTGCTATCGAGAAAGGGGCGTTCGGGCAGGCCGAGGAATATCTTCGACGGATCATCGCCCTCGAGCAACCTTCGCTGGCCCATGGCTACTTGGCCGACATATTGAGAAACAGAGCCGAGGAATCGGGCGACGAATCCCTCTACCAAGAGGCCGTCGAGTTGTACGAAATCGTCCTCGAACTCGGACCGGACGGCAGCTTCGAAATCGGCCGGGCGGCCTGCCTGAACTGGCTCGACTCCCGCGAGCGCGAGCGGGCCGAAGCCGAAGACAAAAAGCGAATGGAGGAAGAGGCCCGCCAGAAGGCTTTCGAGGAGCGTCGCCGGCAGATCGATCGCGACGAGAGAGAAATTGCCCTGATCCGGGAGGAGATCGAGTCCCATAGAAATCAGATCGTCGAGGAACGGGCCGCGGTTGGGCAAGCCCGGGGTGACCTGGACCGGGAACTCCGGGTGCTGGGCGGCCAGCGCTCGGCAGTCGAGGCCCAGGAGCTTGGGCTGGCGGACAAGTGGGAGGAGGTTCGAAGCTTCGAGGCGGCAATCGAACGGGAAAAACAGGGTTTGCTGGAACAGCAGGCTGCTGGCGCACTGCGAGAACAAGATCTGAACAGGCGCGAACGGGCGCTATTGGAAAAGCGTGCCAATATGGAAGAAGAACGGCGCATGATCGAAGCCGCACATGCTTCTCTGGCAGCCGCTTGTAAAGAAACGGAGGAGCGAGGGAAAGAAGTTCAAACCCGTGCAGATGAGCTCGACAGGTGGTCGCAAGATCTTAAGCAGCAACATGAAGCTATCGAGAAGAAGCGAGAGGATGTCCGGCTCTTGAAAGAACATCAAGCCCGAGAGAAATCCAAATCGGACGAGAGACGGAGAGCTCTTGCCCAACAACAGCAGAAGCAGGAACAGCTGGCCGCCGAACTGACCAAAAAGCAAAAGGTACTCTACGAAAAAGCCCGTGAGACCCGCGCCGGGATAGATCTCGAGCGGGAACGTCTGGCCGAGGATCGTCGGGTGCTTGACGTGCTTACGGTTGAGGTGGCCGGCCGGAAAGCGGTACTTGAGAAACAGGCCGAGGAGTTGGCCCGTGATCGTGAGCACCTGGCCTCGGCACAGGCGGCCGGTGAAGCGGCCCGCGCGGTGGTGGCCAACGAGCAGGCCGAATTGCGGGCTGGTGTGGAGGAATTCGAACAGCAGAAAATCCTCTTGGGTGAGCAGCAGGAGTTTATCCAGAAGATCGAAGACCTGGAAAAACGCGAGGCGGCGCTGGTCGAGAAAGCAAAGGAGACAAAGGATGCCGGGGACGCTCTGGCCATCGAGCGGAACAAGCTGTCGGAGGAGCGGGACGCGATCGAGGCGGCTCAGAACGAACTGACCGCCCGGGAAGAAGAACGCCATCGGCTGGCAGGCGATTTTAAGCGGCAAACCGCCGAATTGAGCCGGCAGCGCGAACGGCTCGATCGGGAACAGTTCGAGTTCCAGCAACAACGCGAACATCTGAGCGAGGATATGGCCGGGTTCAAGCACAAGCGCGAATCCTTCAGGCAACAACAGCTAGAGCTCGAGCAGTCAGGTGAGGAGATCAAGTCCCAAAGAGAACATGTCGCGGGCGAGCAAGCATTTCTAGACGAGCGGCGCCGGGAGCTTGATGTGCTTACGGATGAGGTGTCCGACCGGAAAGCGGTGCTTGAGAAACAGGCCGAGGAGTTGGCCCATGATCGGGATCACCTGGCCTCGGCAAGGGCGGCCGGTGAAGCAGCCCGCTCGGTACTGGCCAAAGAGCAGGCCGAGTTGCGGGCTGGTGTGGAGGAATTCGAACAGCGCGTCGCCGGATTCGATTCACAACGCGAAGAAGTGGAGCAGGCCGGCCGGGAAATGAGAGAGCAAGAAGACCGCTTGTCCGAAGATCGGTCCGTCTTCGTCGAGCAGCAGGAAACTCTCTTCAATGAGCAGCAGGAGTTGATGCAGAAGATCGAAGACCTGGAAAAGCGCGAGGCTGCGCTGGGCGAGAAAGCGAAGGAGACCGAGGAGGTCGGGGCTGCTTTGGCCATCGAGAGGAATAAGCTGTCGAAGGAGCGGGCCGTGATCGAGACGGCTCAGAACGAACTGACCGCCCTGGAAGAAGAACGCCGCCGGTTAGCAGACGATTTTGAGCGGCAAACCGCCGAACTGAGCCAGCAGCGCGAACGGCTCGAGCGGGAACAGACCGAGTTTCAGCAACAACGCGAACAACTGAGCGAGGATTTGGCCGGGTTCAAGGACAAGCGCGAATCCGTCAGGCAACAACAGCAAGGGCTCGAGCGCACGGTCGCCGGGCTCATCCGCCAAAAAGAGGAGCTCGACACGCTAACCGAGGAGACACGCGCCAGCCTGGCCCGGGAAAGGGAACTTGGTGAAAAAGAACAGGCGCTACTGACCAAGGAGCGTTCCGCCGTGCAGGTCGCCAAAGCCAAGCTGACCACGGTCGCCAAGGAACAAAAGGAGTGCGCCGAGAAACTAATGAAACTGGAGGACGAGCTGGAGAAGCGGCGCCTGGATCTAAAGAAGAAGCGCGAGTCCATACTCCAGCTATTGGCACAGCAGAGGAAGCGAGAGGGGTCAGACCCCGACACTTGATTCCTGAGAAGAAAGTACACCAGAACAATCCCAAGAGGTGACATTCCTGAAGCAATGCTTATATTTGCCTCATGTTCAGACCAACCGACCGTCAGAGATCTATTTTCGAGATAGAAAA
>DATKYQ010000057.1:0-103211 GCA_035528415.1 Myxococcota bacterium
GCCCTGGTCGCGGAATCGATACGGTTGGGGGGCGACAGGCCCAGGTTGCCATGGAGCAGTCCGGGTGGACCATGAGAGGCCAGAGATGCTTTAAGCCGGAGGGCCTGCCGATAACACACCCCGAGCATGACGGCCGCGTTCATGAGGGGCAGCTGCCCCTCAAGAACGACGGTAAGAACATGTAGTCTTTGTAGCTCCCTGTCGGTCATAGCTAGTCGTCCCATATAGGACATTTTCGCAGGGCAGTTGCGTAGGACATAATCCCTGGGCTATCACACCGGCGGCTCGCTTGCTGGCGGCGCGGCTGACGTTCGACTATCACATGATTCCCGAACTGCCGACCATCGAGCAAGCCGAAAAGGACGTGCGCGCGGCGGATGAAACGATTGATTATTTCAAGAAGAACGGCGTGCGGGTTGTGAACATGAGTTGGGGCGGCTCGCTGCGCAGCGTGGAAGATGCCTTGGAGCAACACAATGCCGGCGGCACACCGGAAGAACGCAAGGCGCTGGCGCGGAAGATCTATAACATCATGCACAAGGGACTCTTTGACGCAATCAAGAATGCACCGGATATTCTCTTTATCACCTCGGCGGGCAATGCCAATAGCGACGTGGTGTTTGAAGAATTCTTTCCGAGTTCCTTCGATCTGCCCAACATGCTGTCAGTGGGTGCGGTGGATCAAGCCGGCGACGAAACCAGCTTTACCAGTTTCGGCAAAGTGGACATCTATGGCAACGGTTTTGAAGTCATGAGCTACGTGCCCGGCGGTGACGAATTGAAACTTTCCGGAACGTCCATGTCCTCGCCCGAAGTCACGAACCTCGCGGGCAAACTGCTGGCCAAGAAACCGAATCTGACCGTGGCGCAGCTTCGCCACCTGATACTGGATTCAGCCGACAAGAAGCAGGCCGGCGAACGGACGGTCAAGCTCATGAATCCAAAGAGGTCCATGGAGATGCTGGCCGAGATTAAGTAGGGATTGCATTCTCGCCCCCCCGGAGGGGGGCGCAAGAACAGGCATCAATCCAAGGCGCGCAAGATCGAATCGATTTCCGCCGGGACTGTGAGCGGTGGGTTTTTGTAGCTTGGCTCAATTCCCGGAAGCGCTCCGCTGTGGTAGTCGATCGCGGACTGCGGGTCTTTCAGCAGGTGCCCGGTCAGGATGCAGCAGACCCTCTCGTCGCGGCCGATGACTCCGCGCCCGCTCAATTCTTTTACCCCGGCAACGGTCGAACACGAGGTCGGGTCGGCGCCTATGCCGGCGGCGTCGACCTGGGCCTTGGCATCCATGATCTGCTGAACACTTACTTGCTCGACCAGTCCGTGACCGGTCTCGACAAACTCGGTACCGGCGGCCTGGATTATGGCCAGGCGAGGCAAGCTGTCTATCAGCCCCAACCGGCGCAGTTCGGCAAGCCCCTTGGTGACGGCCGCGCAGATTGTCGGGTCGCCGGGCAGGACTATCCAGTCGGGAGCCTCCCAGCCCAAATCCTGCAGCAATTCGAAAACGACACTCTTTTGCCCCTCGATACGGAAGGGGTTTGCCGAGCCTAGCGAGTAGGCGCCGGACGAGGCGCAGGCGCGCTCGACCAGTTGGCTTGTAGTAGCGTAATCGCCGGCCACACGGATCGTCCGCGCGCCGAATGCCACGGCCTGCGCAAGACCGCTTTTTTTCGCACCCTCCTCGGGAATAAATACGCTGGCCCGTAGTCCGGCCAAAGCCGCATAGGACGCCAGCGAAGCCGCGCCGTTGCCCAAAGACGCGCAGACCACATGCCCTACATTGAGCTTGCGGGCAACGCTGATCCCGACCGTCATACCGCGATCCGTGAAAGACCCCGTGGGATTTTCGCCCTCGTGCTTGAGCCACAGTTCTTCCACTCCGGCATAGTCCGCAACCCGTTTGGAAGCATAGAGGTTGGTGTTGCCCTCCGGCTTGCTTACCATCTGTGTGGCTTCCAGCGGCAGCACCATCTCCGAGAAACGCCAGACTCCCGAGCGGTCCTGGATCTCCCTCGAGTCCCGGCGCCTGTCGAACAATTCGAGTTCGATACTCGCTCCGAGAATTGAAAAATCGTGAGCCACCTCGAGTGTCCCGCCGCACTCGCAACGGCAGCGCACCTCCAGGCCGGGATAATCGGCGCCGCAAACCATGCAATGTAGCTTCCAGGTGCAGTCCATCACTGTCCTCGATTCATGCTTATGGATATCAAAGCGGATATTTCCAATCAATACAACCGTTGACTTGACATCGCCCCAAAAATACTCACATTTTGAGGTGCATGAAGTCACAAATAGGTCAGGGGATAAGATTCGGAGGGTGATCGAGAAATGAGAATGGACAAGCTTACAGTCAAGTCGCAGGAGGCGCTTGGCCAGGCGCAGCGGCTGGGGCAAAGCATGAGCCATCAGGAGATTACTCCCGAGCACCTGCTGGCGGCGCTGATCGAACAAGAGGGCGGCATCGTCGCCCCGATCCTCGTCAAGCTGGGAGTGGATCCCCGGGCGCTGGGAGGGGCGATAACCCCGGCTATAGAAAAGCTGCCCAAGGTCACAGGCGCCGAGGCCTTCCTGGGCGGGCGTATCAAGGACGTTCTCGATAGAGCCCAAAAAGAAGCCGATCGCCTCAAGGATGAGTATATCTCCACCGAGCACCTGCTGCTCGGCATCGCCTCGGACAAAAAGGGCGAGGCCGGCCGTGCCATGGCCCAGATGGGAGTCACCCCCGACGCGCTCTACCGCGCCATGCAGGAGATTCGCGGCAACCAGCGGGTTAGCGACGATAACCCCGAGGGACGCTACCAGGCGCTCGAGCGATACGGGCGCGATCTTACAGAGCTGGCCCGCCGCGGAAAGCTCGATCCGGTCATCGGCCGAGACGACGAGATCCGCAGACTGATGCAGGTGCTCTCGCGGCGCACCAAGAACAACCCGGTGCTGATCGGCGAGCCGGGCACCGGCAAGACCGCGGTGGTCGAGGGACTGGCCCGGCGCATCGTCGACCGCGACGTGCCCAAGCCGCTTCTGGACAAACGACTGATCGCGCTCGACCTTGGCGCCCTGATTGCCGGCGCCAAGTTCCGCGGCGAGTTCGAAGACCGCCTCAAGGCGGTGCTCCGTGAGATCACCGCCGCCGAGGGCCGGGTGATCCTGTTCATCGACGAGTTGCATACCCTGGTGGGAGCGGGCGCCGCCGAGGGCGCCATGGACGCCTCGAACATGCTCAAGCCCGCCCTGGCCCGAGGCGAGCTGCACTGCGTCGGGGCCACCACGCTGGACGAGTACCGCAAGTACATCGAGAAGGACGCCGCCCTCGAACGGCGCTTCCAGCCCGTGTTGGTCACAGAGCCCAGCGTCGAGGAAACCATTTCGATCCTGCGAGGTCTCAATGAAAAGTACGAGGTGCACCACGGCGTGCGCATCCAGGATGCTGCGCTGGTGGCCGCGGCCACGCTGTCCGACCGCTACATCTGCGACCGCTTCCTGCCGGACAAGGCCATCGATCTGGTCGACGAGGCGGCCAGCCGGCTGCGCATGGAAATCGACTCGATGCCGACCGAGATCGACGAGATCTCGCGCCGCATCACACAGCTCGAGATCGAGCGCGAGGCGCTGAAGAAAGAAAAAGACAAGGGCAGCCGCGACCGGCTTGCAAAACTCGAACAGGAGCTGGCCAATCTTTCCGAGGAAGTCGAGCAGAAGAAGGCCCATTGGCAAAACGAGATGGAAGTGATCCAGCGCATTCGCGACACCAAGGCGGCCATGGACCAGGCCCGGCTAAACGAGGAAGACGCCATGCGCCAGGGCGATCTGGGACGGGCTTCCGAGATCAAGTTCGGCACCATGGTCAAGCTCGAGAGCGACCTGGCCGGGGAACAGGAGAAGCTGGCCGAGGTGCAGTCCGTCGTGCGCATGCTCAAGGAGGAGGTCGAGCCTGATGACGTGGCAGCGGTCGTGGCCAAGTGGACAGGCATCCCGGTCGACAGGCTGCTCGAAGGCGAAAAGGAGAAGCTGCTCGAGATGGAGAAGCGCCTGCACTTACGGGTAGTGGGCCAGGACGAGGCCATCGCGGCCGTGTCCAACGCCGTGCGCCGGGCGCGCAGCGGGCTGTCCGATCCCAACCGGCCGATCGGCTCTTTCATCTTCCTGGGCCCCACGGGCGTGGGCAAGACCGAACTGGCCCGCGCGCTGGCCGAATTCCTCTTTGACGACGAGAGCGCCATGGTGCGCGTCGACATGAGCGAATACATGGAGAAGCACGCCGTCAGCCGGCTGATCGGCGCTCCGCCGGGCTACGTCGGCTACGACGAGGGCGGCGCACTGACCGAGGCCGTCAGGCGCCGTCCCTACACGGTGGTGCTCTTCGACGAAATCGAGAAGGCGCACCACGATGTCTTCAACGTGTTGCTGCAGCTTCTCGAGGACGGGCGCCTGACGGACGGTCACGGGCGCACGGTCTATTTCAAAAACAGCGTCGTGATCATGACATCCAACATCGGCTCTGAGCTTCTGGCCGAAAGAGCCGGACGCATCGACGACGACGACAGGCAGACGTTGCTGGACGCGCTGCGCAATCATTTCAGGCCCGAGTTCCTCAACCGGGTTGACGACGTGCTGATTTTCTCGAGCCTGACCCGCGAGCACATCAAGCAGATCGTCGACATCCAGCTCGGGCGCCTGCTGGCGCTTCTGGCCTCGCGCAAGATCGGGCTTTCGCTGTCCGATGCGGCCAAGGAGTTGCTCGCCGAGCGCGGCTTCGATCCCAGCTTCGGGGCCCGCCCGCTCAAGCGTACCATTCAGAAGTTGCTGCAAGATCCACTGGCCGGCCGCCTTCTGGCCGGAGAGTTCAGCGAGGGAGATACCATCCGGGCCGAAGCAGGATCCGGCGGTGAGATCGTCTTTTCAAAGGAGTGAACGTGCCCCAGACTGGTGATTCCCAGCGCTGTCCCGTCTGTGGCGGGCAGGTTGTGCCCGGCTCGATCTGCCCGCGCTGCCGGGCGCAGGCGGTCAATTCGCGACGCATGTCTCGCTCGGCCTGGATTATGGTAGGCACCGCCGTTTTCTTGCTGGTGGCCCTTTACCTGTGGGTCAACAAGATCAACCGCGAGTCACGACCGGCGCTTTCCGGGAAACAGCATGACGCCGGGCTGATTCCCGACGGCTCGCCGAATCCGGGCCAACCCGTGCCGCTGCCCTTCGGCAATGAGATCTGCCGACCATGGAACGTCAGCGCGGCCGAAAAGCCGCCGTCCGCGGGCAGCTCCTTTGTCTTCGTTACTAGTCGCATGGCCGATCCCTACGGCCTGGTTGTGGCGGGTTTCTCTGCCGAGTGCGACCGCGAGGTTCCGGCGCTGCTGCTCGAAGACCTGGCCCCGGGCGCGCTGCGAGCCGCTCTCGACCAGCGCCAGCCTGCCGCCATCGTTGCGGTCGGCCTGGCGGCCGCCAGGCGAGTCATAGAGGAGGCCCCCAAAATGCCCTTGCTCTTTGCGGGCACGATAGATCCCTATGCGGTCAAGCTCGACGGACCACACACGGCCGGGGTGAGCCCATGGGTGCCGGCTCGGCCTTTAGCGCGCCACATGCTCGCCGTTTTACCGAAGAAATGCCGGATCGGCATCCTGCATGCCCCGGGGAGCGGCGCCGAAATGGCCCTCCGGGTCGCACGGGAGATCGATGCCGCGGGCCGCAAGGCTGTTCTTTTCGAACTGGGCGGCGTAAGCGTTTGCGACGCCGTTTTAGAGAAGGCTTCTTCTACGGGGGCCTGGATCGTCCTGGTGGACCGAAAGATCATCGGAGAGGAGCTTTTCAATCGCATCCAGGTCGCGGCCGAAAAGCAGCGCATCCCGGTGGGAGTCTCCGACGAGGAGTACGTCCGGCGCGGCGCTTTAGTGGGCGTCGGCCCAGACAGCCACCGCATCGGACGCCAGCTCTGCCATTTGGCCGGGGCGCTTGTAAGACACGAGTTGCCCACGGGCAGCCACGTCTTCTGCCCGGAGTATACCTTCGCGGCTATAAACACGACGGTGGCCGAAAAGCTGGGATACATGTACGACTTCAGGGACACTAAGCAGGTAAAGGTGTACAAGTGGCACTAAGCAATGCCCGCGATATCCGTGCGGTCTGCTTCGACCTCGACGGCACGCTGGTTGACCACACGGTCTTCATCTGGTCTACGCTGCACGAGAACTTCGGCACCGATGCGGCAGGGCGCAAGCAGGCGGCCGACGACTACCGCGCCGGTAAAATCTCGTACGCCGACTGGTTCGCAAACGACCTCAGGCTGCTTGCGGAGCGCGGCGCCGATCGAAAGGGAATCATCGCGGCCTTCGGCTCGCTGTCCCCTGCCCCCGGCGCGCGCGAGACTCTCATCGAACTACGACGGCGAGGCTATCGGCTGGGTCTGATATCCGGCAGTCTCGACGTGCTGCTTGATCACTTTTTCCACGACATCCTTTTCGATCACGTTTTGATCAATCGCATCCAGTTCGACGGGCGCGGCCGCATAGCGGGCGGAGTTCACACTCCCTATGATCTCGAGGGCAAGGCGGATGGCCTGCGCGAGATTGCCGCGCGCGAGGGGCTATCCTTAGAGCAGTGCGCCTTCGTCGGGGACAACGTCAACGATCTTCCCGTCATGCGCGTAGCGGGGCTTTCGATCGGGGTGAACATCAAGAGCCCCGCGGTGGCCGAAGCGGCCGACGTGGTCATTGACAAGCCGGATCTGAGAAGCATTCTTTACTTGTTGAAAGAAGCCCGAGGGTGAGGAGGTCCGGGCCATGGCCAAGCCGACGGCCGTCGTCGACTACGGCATCTGCGATCCAGTAAAATGCAGTGCCGACGGTGTCTGCATAGCCGCCCGTGATTGCCCGCAAAGGACGCTCAAACAAGAAGAACCCGGCGAGCCGCCGATGCAGTTCGGCATATGCAAGGGCTGCGCCACCTGCGTAACCGCCTGCCCGTTGAAGGCCATCAAGCTGATCTGAATCTTACCCCAGGGCGCGATCGAGAATCCCTCCCAGTATGCGGATCGCGCCCTGGATGGTTTTCTCGTCCTTCATGGTATAGTTGAGGCGCATCGTTTCCTTGCCTCTTCCGGCGCGGGCGAAAAAGTGCTTTCCGGGGACGAAGGCCACTTTTTCGGCGACGGCCTGGTGATAGATCGGATCGAGATCCATCCCCGGCGGACCCTCGACCCAGATGAACATGCCGCCCTCGGGTCTGGTCCAGTTGAAGGCTTTTGGAAAATATTCCTCCATGGCATCCAGCATGGCCTCCTGCCGTGGCCGGTAGAGATTTACGATCTTAGGCAGGTGAGCTTGGATGTGACCGCCTGCGAGGTACTCGGAAGCCAGGGCCTGGGTGAATGTGCTGGTGTGCAGGTCGACGCCCTGCTTGGCGAGCACCAGCCACTTGGCGATGAACTTTGGGCCCACGTAGTAGCCGATCCGCAGCCCGGGAGCGAAGATCTTCGAGAAGGTGCTGGTGTACAGCACGTGCTCGGGAGCGAACTTGTGAATCGGCGGCAGCGCTGTGCCGCGGTAGCGTAAAGCGCTGTAAGGATCGTCCTCGACAAGCAGAGTGTCATGCTTGCGGATGATCGCGGCGATCTTTTCCCGTCGCCCAACTGGAATGGTTTTACCGGTCGGGTTCTGGAAAGTGGGAACCAGGTAAACGAATTTCACTCTTTGTTCAGTGAGGATCTTTTCGAGGTATTCCGGCACGACTCCCTGCGAGTCGGTCTCCAACTCGAGGTAGTCTGGGCCATAGGGAGCGAAAGCCTGAAGGGCCCCCAGGTAGGTCGGTGATTCCACGGCAATCTTGTCTCCCTGCGCGATCAGGATCTTTCCCAAAGAGTCCAAAAGACCCTGGGAGCCGCTGGTGATGTTGATCTCGTCCGGGGTGGCCGCGACGCCCGTGCCGGCCACGTATTTGGCCAACTCCTCGCGCAAGGGCATGAAACCCTCGGTTGTTCCGTACTGCAATGCTCGGGAGGCATACTTGTCGAGAACAGTCATTGTAAGACCAGCGATCAGATCGATGGGAAAAGCCTCGGGGGCCGGCATCCCTCCAGCCAACGAGACCATCCCGGGCTGTGAGACCACCTTGAGGATCTCGCGGATGGCACTAACACCCATGTTTCGGGTTCTGCTCGCCAGTATCTCTTCCGTAAACATTTTTCTCCCTTGCGGTAAGAGTTGCACCCTTATCCCATTAACGGATACCCACTGTCCAGCGTGATTGGATGTCTTTGGCCTCTTGCACGGAGCTGGATATGCTTGAGGCACGACGGGAAGAAAAACGATCGAGAAGCGTTATACGAGCATGAACATGGAGGCAAAATCGGCCAGTTGACCGATAAGCCGAGTTTCCACTTTTTCCAAGAGTAATATTGCTGCACATCTAGTTATTTTTACTGATCAATTTAAGACTGCGGGCTTGGAGCCATAAAAAAACAAGTGTGACAACTCGTCTCGCTTTCCATTCTCAAACCCAACCGGAGCGGCTCGGGAATGGAATATTACGCAACTAAAGCAGTAAGTTGCATAGACTACGGTTGATCGTGATTTTTGGCATATGTCTTGCGGTACTAGATACCTGAAATGAACCCCTGCATTGAAATATCACGCTCGAAAAAAAACGAGGAGGCGGCCATGCGAATCTCTTCTTTTTGGTTGGTGTCTGCCATCGCGGCGATGTTTTTTGCCGGCTGCGGCGGGGATGATCAGACCGACTACGCTTCTATGCAGCAGTGCGCCGTTTCCTGCGCGGACGGGCCCACCCTGGACGGCATAGACGTCTCTTACTGGCAGGACGTCATCGACTGGGACCGTGTAGCTCAAACAAACATGGCCTTCGCCTTCATCCGTACGAGTGACGGCTACTTCGAAGATCCCAAGTTCGAGCGCAACTGGAGCGAGGCTCGACGGGTGGGCCTGCTGCGCGGCGCTTATCATTATTTCCGCCCGAACAAGGATATCGACGAGCAGGCCGACATCATGATTAACAAGTTGGGCACGCTGCAGGCGGGCGACCTGCCGCCGGTGATCGACCTCGAGGACGAGAGCATGTACGGCTCCTACTCGCGGACGACGGTCATATCAAAGATACACCAGTTCATGGACCGCGTTGAGGCGGCCACCGGCCGCAGGATGATGATCTACACCGGCTACTACTGGTGGAACGACATCATCGGCAACGACGGGGCAGCGTTCGCCGATAACCCGTTATGGATCGCCCAGTACGGCCCGACCTGTCCACGCATCCCGGACAACTGGCCGCGCTGGACCTTCTTCCAGACGGCCAGCACGGGCCGGGTTTCAGGCATCTCGGGCAACGTCGACCTCGACCTGTTCAACGGCACCATGGACGATCTCGAGGCGCTTGCCGAAGGAGGCAACCCGGGCGGCGACCCGGGACAGCAGCCGGACGACGGCACGCTCCAGGGCGTGGTGTTCGTCGACCAGGGACAGGGCACTTCCGACATGAGTTGGCGCCTGCCGGGCGCATCGGTGCAGGTCTCCGGCGGCTCGAGCACCACCGCCGGCGACGGCGACGCCTTCTGGTCGTTCCAACTTGCACCCGGTGATTACACCGTAACCGCCTCGATCGACGGTTATCAAACGGCTTCGCGCACCTGCACGCTGAACCCGGGCGGAGAAAGCTGGTGCTCGGTCGGGCTGGTACCGGATGGCGATCCGGGCGGCGATCCCGGCGGCGATCCGGGCGGCGACCCCGGCGGCGATCCCGGTGTCGATCCGGGCGGTGACCCCGAAGACAGCCCGTGCAGTGACTCCGGAGGCGGACAGGGCAAGATCTACGGCTGGGTGCTCTACGCGGCCAACGTGGACGACCCCGCCATCGAAGGCGCCACGGTCAGCATTACAATGGAGAATCTCCCCGGCGAGTGTAGCGTCACAACAGACAGCGACGGATACTTCGAGAAAATGGTGCGTCCCGGCACGATTACATTGCAAGCCACAAAACCAGGCTACATGGTCAGCGGCAACGAATGCGTGGTCACGGAAGGCGGCGAAATCGAGTGCAGCATAGCCATTCCTGAGAAGGACGTTCCCAATCAGGGAGATCCACAGGAAGATCCTCCGGCATATGGCTGCGCGACTACCGGCCGGGCACCGGCGCCCGCGCTGCTGTCGATCTTGCTGCTGCTGGGCGCCTGCGCGATCCGAAGAAGGCCGTAATGAAAGCCTGCACGAGAAAAATTTTCGGGACGGTTCTTTGGCCGTCGCTTGTGGTCCTGCTAGTGGCCGGCGCCTGTGGGCCCGAAGGTCCTACCGGCGCCATCGAGGAAGGGGAGTTTTACAACACCATGGGACTCAAGCAGTCCAGCTTGTTCGGCCCCGACGGACTGGCGCCGGTCGCCTATGCGGCACAACCGTTCGTGCGGGTGGGTCTCATGTGGGATGCCGAAGATGGTTGTCAGCTGGAGGGCCGCTTGCTTTTTGAGAGCGGACAGTGGAGCGATTGGCGTCAAATCGAGCCGCGCTGGAGCGAGGGAGCGGCCCGCACAGGCCACCTGGACGTACCAGGATACGGCACGCCCATGGCCTTCCAGATCAGGCACCTGGCCGGCCCGGCTCCAACATACTTGATGGCGGAAGGGATAATAGAAATCGGCGAGGCAGCTGAACCGGAGATTGAACGTCCGAGCGGCCTGGCCAGCCTGGAACAGGCACTGGCGCCTGCCAGCTTGGTACATCCGCGCTCAGACTGGGGCGCCCGTACCCCTGCCTGTAACTCTGGCTCGCATTCACCGGCCAAGATTACTATACACCACACCGCCACTCCGCTTCCCGATTCCACCTCGCCCACCGCCCGGTTGCGCCAGATCCAGTCTTACCATATCGATACGCAGGGCTGGTGTGACATCGGCTACCACTACCTGGTGGATTGGAACGGCGAGCTCTGGCAGGGGCGCAATGAGACAGTCATCGGCGCTCACGTGGCCAACAACAACACCAGCAACGTTGGTATCTCCTTCATGGGAACATACAACAGCGCCAATCCCACCTCCAACCAGATGGGACACGTGGCCGATCTGATGTCCTGGCTGCACGACAACTATGGCATTCCATTGAGCCGCAGCTACATCAAGGGTCACCGGGAATACCGCGGCAACAGCCCCGGAGATTGCCCGGGCGACAGAGTCTACTCGAAGCTTTCGGACATGATCGACATGGCTTCCAGCGGCGGGTCGAGCGAAGACCCCGGCCAGCAGCCGCAGGACGGCAAGCTCCAGGGCGTGGTGTTCGTCGACCAGGGACAGGGGACGTCGGATATGAGCCACCGGCTGCCCGGGGCGCTCGTGCGGCTTTCCGGCGGACAGTCCGCCTCGGCCAGGAGCTCGGACGCCTACTGGTCTTTCCAACTCCCGCCTGGAGACTACACGGTTACAGCCTCGCTCGCCGGCTATCAAACGGCCTCGCGCAGCTGCTCGCTGAGTTCGGGAGGAGAAAGCTGGTGTTCGGTCGGACTGGTCCCGGATGGCGATCCGGGCGGCGATCCGGGCGGCGATCCGGGCGGCGACCCCGGCGGCGACCCCGGCGGCGATCCGGGCGGTGACCCCGAAGACAGCCCGTGCAGCGACTCCGGAAGCGGACAGGGTAAGATCTACGGTTGGGTGCTCTACGCGGCCAACGTGGACGACCCCGCCATCGAAGGCGCCACGGTCAGCATCACAATGGAGAATCTGCCAGGCGAGTGTAGCGTCACAACAGACAGCGACGGCTACTTCGAGAAAATGGTGCGTCCCGGCACGATTACATTGCAAGCCACAAAACCAGGCTACATGACCAGCGGCAACGAATGCGTGGTCACGGAAGGCGGAGAAACCGAGTGCAGTATAGCCATTCCTGAGGAGGACGTTCCCAACCAGAGAGATCCGCAGGAAGATCCTCCGGCATACGGCTGCGCGACAGCCGGTCGAGCTCCGGCGGCCGTGCTACCGGCGATCATCTTACTGCTGGGCCTGTGCGTAACCAGGCGTCGCAAGACGCGCTAATCACGTAAGCCCGCCCCTTCCAGGTCATTCCAATTCCAGCTGAACATCGATTTTAATTGACGACCGCCATCTCCTTCGTATATTCGAAAATTCGATTGTATTTATCTAATTATTTGGAATTGGAAAACTGCATGGCCGGCTCACGCGAGGAAAAGAGAGAAAGAGTGCTGAAGGCCGCCCGGGAACTGATCGAGCGTTTCGGGTTTCGCAAGCTGACGCTGGAGGATGTCGCCCAAGAAAGCGGGCTGGCCATCTCGTCGCTTTATTACTATTTCAAGAGCAAGTCCGATCTGTTGCGGGCGGTCGCGGAAAGCGAAATAGCGGAAACTCTCGCGGACATCGAGAAGGCGGCGGCGGCGGTGCCCGATCCCGCCGAGCGTCTCAACGTGGTGGGGCTGACCCTGCTGCGGCGCATGCGCAAGATATCCCGCATACCGGGAATCAGCCACTCCGAGCGCATCACGATGTTTCCCGAACTCGAACCGGAGATCCGCAAGTTCAAGGAACGCTTCCGAAATATCATCCGCAGCGTGATCGAAGAAGGAAATTCCCAGGGAGTGTTCGAGGTGGACGAGCCCGAGTTGCTCTCCCACCTGATTTCCGCCGGTATCCGCGGCCTGGCCGAGACGATCCTGGATGACGATTTTCCAGAAGAGGTGCTCAAGGGCATGGAGCGCCTGTCTTGCTTGATGGTGCTTGGACTCAAGAAGCGATCAGAGAACAACGGGAGGTCGTGAGACATGTGGATGGCGGCGTTGAGTGTTGTTTTTCTGGCGCTGGGCGGTCAGCAGGCGCTGCAACCAGATCCCTCCGGCAAACTCGATCTAACACTCGAGCAGGCGGTGCAGCTTGCGCTCAGGCAAAGCCCGCGAGTTACAGGAGCCCGGCTCGACGTACGTGCGGCAGACGCCAGGCGCAAGCAGAGCCGGGCCCAATTCGGCCCCAAGTTCCAGTTTGAACTGCGCGCCCTGTACTTCAGCGAACCGCCCGGATTTTCCGGCGGTGCAATGGACCCCGGCCTGATCGGACAACTCGAACAGGTAAACGATCTCGCCCAGACCCAGGGGGATATCGTCGACCAGGCGTTGGCCGGGGCGCTGCTCGGCTTCGGCCAGGGCATGTCCCAGCTTACCGATATGTTCGCAAGCGAGCGCTACGACGTAACCGTCACCGCCCGGGTGGTGCAGCCGCTGACTCCGCTCTGGGCCATCTACCAGGCCTACCGTCTTTCAGAACTTGGCGTCGACGCGGCCCGGGTGGCCGAACAGCGCGCGCGCATCCAGTTGGCCTTCGATGTTCGCCGGGCCTGCCTTCAGGTTCTTTCCATTGAATCGGCGCTCGGCGCCCTGGACGAGGCGGTAGAAACCGTCCGGGCGCACGTCAAGACCGCCCGCCACTTTCTGGATGTCGGGTTGATCGGCAAGAACGACCTGCTGCAGGCCGAGGTGCGCCTGGCCGATCTGAGGGGCAAGCGGCTCGAGACCGAGCACGGACTGCGTCTCGCCAGGGCTCAGCTGGCAATGCTGCTCGACGTCCCGACCGGCACCGATGTAGTCATTCGTCCACCGCCGGCGGCGGAAAAAGAGCCGATCCTGCCCCCGCTGAGCAAGGTGCTGGCCGAGGCACGTGCGCAAAGGCCGGAACTCAAGGAACTCGATTTGCGCATCAGGCAGGCCGAGCACGGGCTCAAGGCCAGCTACCAGGGTTACATTCCCAACCTGAGTTTGCTGGGCCAGTATCAGCACAACGAGGGTTCAGTGATGGTGCCGCCGGCCTGGACGGTCGGCGCTGTTTTGGACTTCAACTTCTGGGAGTGGGGCGCAACCTATTACGCAGTGGAGGAGTCCCGGGCCCACCTGGAGCGGGCTCGCACCGCCCGTGCGGAACTCGAGCGCGGCATCGAACTCGATGTGCGTTCGGCATGGCTTAAAATAAAGCAGACCGCCAAAAAGATCGAAATCGCCCGCTCTGCGGTGCGCCAGGCCGAAGAACAACTCCGTCTCGAACGCCAGCGATACGAGGCCCAGCAGAACACTTCCACGGACGTGCTCGACGCCCAAAGCCGCCTGACCCAGACCAAGGTCAAAGTTCAGACCACAAGTTTCGAACAGCTGATTGCCCGAGCGGATCTGCAAAGGGCGCTCGGTCGTCTCGACGGGGCAAACTGAGTGAGAGTGTTTATGAAAGGTTGGAAATAGACATGCGCATATGCAAATCGATCATATCGTGGGTGGCAATAGGCCTCATGCTGGCGATCGGCGGCTGTGGTTCATCCGGTGCCGCTCCCGAGAGTCGGGCTCGGGCTCCCGAGGCCGGCGAGGAGAAAAACAAGCCTCGCAAGGTTTCGGTCATCAAGATCGAGCCGCAGGCTTTCAACTCGGTGATCGAGGCCAGCGGTACAGCGCTTCCGGCCCGCGAGAGTTTCTTGAGCCTGACTGTTCCCGGGGTGATCCGCAAGATCCTGGTCAAGCGCGGTGAGCGGGTGAAAAAGGGCCAGGCGTTGCTCGGGCTGGATCGCTCCGGCTTCGCGCTGGGGGTCGAGCAGGCCCAGGCGGCGCTGGATGCCGCGCAGGTGGGCTTCGGCTCGCTGGAAACCCAAAAGAAGCGCTTCGACAGGCTGTTGGCCGTCAAGGCCGTTCCGCGGGCCAACTACGACAAGGTCAAGGCCCAGTATGACGGCACCGCGGCAACGCTGGCCATGGCCGAGGTGGGCCTGAAGATGGCGCGCAAGGCGCTTGCAGATAGCGAGTTGCGCGCGCCCTATGACGGTGTGATCACCATGCTGCTGAAACAGGTCGGTGAGTACGCCCCGGCCATGCCGCCCACTATGCTGATGAAGATCGTCGACAACTCGTCCCTCGATGTTCAGGTCTTCCTGCCCGAGGTGGAAGCGGCTTATGCGCACCCGGGCCAGGAAGCCGAGGTGCACGTGGATTCCGCCGATCTCACCCGCCGGGCAAGGGTGGTCTTCGTCTCCGCGCGCATCGAGCCGGGCAGCCAGACATTCGAGGTGCGCCTGACGCTCGACAACCAGGACGGCAAGATCAAGGCCGGCGCCTTCAGCCGCGTGAGAATCAACCGCCGCCAGTCCGACTCGGCGCTGCTCGTGCCGCTCAGGGCCGTGGTGCGCAAGGACGATCAGATCTGGGTCTACACCGTCCAAGAAGGCAAGGCCGTAAAAACCACGGTCGAGCTTGGCGAAACGTCCGGCGATCGGGCGCTGGTGCTGCGCGGGCTTGCGCCGGGCGCCGAAGTAGTTACCAGCTCGCTCGACCGCCTGCAGCCCGGTGACGCGGTGCTGGCCGAAAAAAGCTGACGTGAGGCCGGTCGATGCTCCTTTCAGACATCTCAATCAAGCGGCCGGTGTTCACCACCATGGTGATCCTGGCCATCCTGGTCTTCGGCTTCGTCTCGTACACCCGCATCGGCATCGACATGATGCCCGAGGTGGATTTTCCGCTTGTCACCGTGCTGACCATCTATCCCGGGGCGGATCCCGAGACGGTCGAGCAGGAGGTGTCGAAGAAGATTGAAGATTCGATTTCCACCATCAACGGGGTGCGCAGCCTGCGCTCCATCAGCGTCGATAACGTATCGCAGGTGATCATCGAGTTCGAGCTGGAGTTGGACGTCGACCAGGTCGTGCAGGATGTACGCGACAAGGTGGCCGCGGTTCTGCCCGAGCTTCCCGACGATGTCGAGACGCCCAAGGTACAGAAGCTCGATCTGGGCGCCATTCCGATACTGAACATCTCGGTGGGCGGGCCAGGCACGATCGGCGAGGTGACCAGCCTGGCGCGCAAGCGGATCAAGGAACCGCTGCAGTCGATTCCCGGTGTGGGCACTGTGAACATCGTCGGCGGGCGCGAACGCGAGATCAAGGTCTGGCTCGACCCGGATCGCCTGGATGCCATGGGCCTGACCGTACAGGAAGTGATCGGGGCGCTTTCGGCCAACAACCTCGATTTTCCCGGCGGCCGGCTGGAAGCCGGCAACACCGAGTTCGCGGTCAAGGTGAACGGTAGGTTTTCCTCACTGGCCGAGATCGAACAACTCAAGATTATGGAGATGCACGGCCGGGCGATTCGCATAATGGACGTTGCCCGGGTGGAGGACGGCCTCGAGGAGCGCCGCTCGGCGGCCAGGCTGTCCGGGGAAAACGCAATCGTTTTAGTGGTGCGTAAACAGTCGGGCACCAACTCAGTGCAGGTAGCCGACCTGGTCAAGGCCCGCCTGCAGGAAATCTCTGCAACCTTCCCGCCGGGCTACCGGGCGTTCGTGGCCATCGACAACACCACCTTCACCAAGACATCCATAGAGGACGTGCAGTTCGATATGCTCTTCGGCGCCTTCTTGGCCGTGCTGATCGTGTTTCTTTTCCTGCGCAACTGGCGCTCAACCATCATCGCCGCTTTGGCCATCCCGACCTCGGTAGTGGGCACCTTCATGTTCATCCGTCTTCTGGGCTTCACCTTCAACACCATGACCATGCTGGCGCTTTCGCTCTCGATCGGGCTGCTGATCGACGACGCCATCGTGGTCATCGAAAACATCTACCGGCACATGGAGTCCGGAGCGCCACCCATAAAGGCGGCCGCGTCCGGCACGGGTGAGATCGGCCTGGCCGTGATGGCCACAACCATGTCGATAGTGGCCGTCTTCATTCCGGTGGCTTTCACCCAGGGCATGATCGGGCGCATCTTCTACCAGTTCGGAACGACTGTGGCGGTGGCGGTGTTGATCTCGCTTTTCGTATCATTCACCTTAACCCCAATGCTGTCTTCGCGCTTTCTGGCTCCGGCCGGCCGCAACCGTTTCTATGCCTCGATCGAAAAGGTGTTGGCCTGGCTCGATCGGATCTACCGCTCGGTTATCGCGGCCGCGCTGCGGCATCGCCTGGCGACTGTCGTCTTGGCTCTTTCGGTTTTCGCGGGCGCGATATTCCTGGCCCGCATGATCCCCACGTCATTCATACCACCCTTCGATCAGTCCCGCCTAAACGTGGTGGTAAAGACACCCGTCGGGACGAACCTGGCCCGCACGGAAGAACTCGCCGAGCAGCTTGCCGCTCGCGTGCGCGCCCACCGCGACCTGGTGGTGGGCACCGTGGCCATGGTCGGCGCCGATACCCAGAAGAAGCAGAACCTGGCCAAGATCTACGTCAAGTTGCTGCCCAAGGAAGAGCGTGCGCTCAGCCAGATGGGTGCGATGGATCTTCTGAGGAAAGAGTTTTCAGACTTCCCCGAGGCGGTTGTGTCCGTCGAGGAAGTGCCGATGTTCGGCGGCGAGACGGGCATGCGGGCGGCGACCATACAGTTCAACGTCCGCGGCGGCGATCTTTCGGAGTTGAGCCAAGTGAGCGCGCGGCTGGCCGATGCCCTGGCCCGGGCCCCGGGATTTGTCGATGTCGACACGACCTGGGAGACAGGCAAGCCGGAGGTTCGCGTGCAAATGGATCGCGAACGGGCGGCTGCGCTGGGGGTGGTTACGGCCGCGGTGGGACAGGCGGTCTATGCTTTGGTGGGCGGAGTAGAGGCTTCCAAGTTCCGCCAGGCCGGCGATGACGTGCCCATCCGGGTGCGACTCGCCCCCTCCGCCAGACAAGAGGCCACACAGATCGGACGACTCAAGGTGCGCCCGGCTGGCGGCGGCAAGCCGGTGGCGCTCGCCAACCTGGCAAAGATCGTCCCCTCCTCCGGGCCGATAGAGATAGATCGTCAGGCACGCAGGCGCCAGATAACCGTGCTGGCCAACCTGGAAGAGGGCGTGGCCCTGGGCCCGGCCATGGACCAGGTGCGAACGCTTGCCGCCAAGATAGTGCCGGCACACCTGGAGACCGATTTCGAAGGACAGGCCAAAATTGCCAAGGAGAGCATGGGCAACCTGTTGGTTTCGCTGGTACTGGCGATCATCATGATCTATTTACTGCTGGCCAGCCAGTTCGAATCGTTTTTACACCCCTTGACCATCATGATGTCGTTGCCGCTGGCCATGGTGGGCGCCTTTCTGGCCATGCTGATCTCGGGAGATTTTCTTTCCATCATAGCCATGATCGGCATCATCATGCTAATGGGGCTGGTCACCAAGAACGCCATTTTGCTGATCGACTACACCAACACGCTCAGGCGCCGCGACGGGCTCGGGCGCACGGAAGCGTTGCTAAAGGCCGGCCCCACGCGACTGCGGCCGATCTTGATGACCACCGCGGCCATGGTGTTCGGCATGCTGCCGATCGCCCTCAGCCGCGGTCAGGGCTCGGAGATGCGCGCACCGATGGCGGTGGCGGTAATCGGCGGCCTGCTGGTCTCGACCCTGCTGACCCTGGTTGTGGTGCCGGTGGTCTACAGCCTGCTAGACGACCTGGCCGGCGGGCTCAAGCGCCTGGCGCGCGGGCGTCGATCCGCCTCTTTCCGAAATGACGAGGAAACGTAGACAGGGGCGGGGACGGGGCTCCGCGCGGGGGCGCTGCCCCCGCCTCCGTCACACTCCAATCTGGTAGAAAATCCCCCTTGCCTGTCTGGCCACTCTTATTTTTGCTTCGGCTTCCAGGACATCCAGGTATTTTTTTATTTCGTTGACGTGCAGGCCGAGTATTTCCTGTAAATCCTGCAAGGTGCAGGGACGACGCGCAATGGTTTCGAGAATGGCCGATTCTACATCATCCCGAAAAGATGGTATTTCCTTTCGCACCGGCGCCTTGGCAATAATTTCGGCGTCGAGTCCCCAATAATCGATGATGCTTTTCAATTCAGCCTGCGTTGCGGCGCGAATATCGGACACGGTGCCCGGCCTGTCCAGCGTATTCAGCTGTACGCGGTCGGGCGCGATGCGCTCGATTGCATCTTTCAACGCTGCCAGTTCTTCCTCGCTGTCGTTCATCCCGGGAACAATGAAAACCTCGAGCCATATCTGGCCGCGGTATTCTTTGCGTAAACGAATCAACCCGAAGATGATTTCGTTCAGGTCCATTTCTGGGTGCGGATTATTTATCTTACGAAAGGCCGCCGGCGTCGCGGCATCGAGTGATGGAATGATAACATCAGCTCCGAGTACCTGATCGCGTACTGTTTTTTGACGGAACAATGTTCCATTGGACAAGATCGCAGTATTATAGTCTTGTGGCTGCTGCTTGATGAATTTCAGAACATCGCCTATCCCGGAGTTGAGTGTCGGTTCGCCCGAGCCTGAGAAAGTAATATAATCCGGTTGTGGATGATGCGAAAAATAATGTGCCAGCTCTGTCTTGACACCTTGAACCGGTATATATTCTTCACGTTCCAGTGTCAGCTTCGTTGTCCGGCCGCATTCGCAATATATGCAATTCAAGCTGCAAGTCTTTGGGGGAACCAAATCCACGCCCAATGAAACACCGAGACGCCGCGAAGGCACTGGACCGAAAAGATATTTGTACACGAGTTCTCTCCACTTCAAGGCTTCCAGTCCCCCCGGTTTCAGGGGACCGCAATGTTCCCCAGTGCCGGTACGGCGTTTACCAGAGTCGCGGTCAGCAGTATCTGGCCGCGATTCTGCGGCGTGAAGCGAAACACCGTCCGGCCCTGGGCGTCGCTTTCCTGGCGGTAGAGGAATTCCCCGTTCCTGTAGAGGGTCACTCGCGCTCCGGGGATCGGCTGGCCGGCCAGCAACACGGTCACCGCAACGCATTGCTCGTCACGACCGATTGCAGCGGGCGCTTCCAGCGAAAGCCTGCCCGGATCGGTTGTATAGACCGGCATCTCCGGGTCGCCCAGCAGCACGACCACCAGCTGCGTCCAGCGAATGCCGAGCAGCTCGTTTTGCAGGCTGCTCTCGTTGGTGTAGAAATGCTCACGGGCGTAGTCCAGCGCCGACCCCAGATCGAGACCCTGCTCGAAAATACCTCGGTAAAAAGACTCGATCAGCGCAGTGCCTCCGCCGGGGCCCAGACCAAAGTTGGTGTTGCCGAGATAAGCCACGGCCCCGCCGCCGGGGTTGGTCAGCAACCGCTCGCCGGCCGAGTCGCTGGAAGCGTAAGCGAAGTTGCCCGCCTGGCAACCACAGGAGATATAGATCGGAAAGTGCGGCGAGTTAGACAGGCTCGAGACGTCGCCGGCCGTCATCTCCAGGTTCAGATCCTGCTCACTGGCGTGCCCGTAGTGGGTGACGAAAGCGCGTCCGGCCTCCAGGGCTTCTATCTGGGCGTCTTTGGTATTCGGCTCGGCCCCCGGGTAGCCTTCGTATTTCCAGTAGAGCTTCTGTTTGCGAAAATCCGCCGGGAAAACGTCGTCCGCCAGCGGGTTGAGTTGCACGGCGGCGTCAAAGTTGAGAAAGCCGGTGTCCTCCGAGATGAACAGGGCATCCCGGGCGCAGCCGGGATCGGTCTGCTCATAGGCCAGCACGCGGTTTACAAACGTCTCGGCGTCGGCCGGCGTGCTGGCCGGCACCCTGCCCAGCGCAACGTCCGGATGCATGTCCAAATCGTCCGCTGGTTCACCGAAGACGTCGTCGCCGTTTGCGTCCCAGTTTCCGTCCAGATCCGAGAAGTAAAAATCGGAGACGAAGATGTCGTCATATGACATCAGCGCCCTGGCGTGCACCCTGCGGACGGGTACCACCTCCGCATCGCCGCCCAAAAGGACATAGCGTACGCCGCTTCCGAAAACCATGTCGTGGATATAGCCCCGCAAGCGCTCGGCCGCATCCCTTCCGGATGAGTTAGCGTCTATCCAGGCAGTCGTGACCACGCTGGTGGGCACGCCCTTGGCCCGTTTCCAGTCGGCCAGCACCTCGAAGGCCGGGCGCAGGACGTCGTTGGTAACAATCAGCATCTCGCTGGCGTCGATAATGTCGACGCTCGACGGGATGCCCTGCTCGCAGGCCTGGTTGAAGTCGCCGCCCGGATCGGCACCCAGGTCGCTTCCCTGGTCGGCGTTCGCTTCGTCACCCGGATCGCTTCCCTGATCGCCGGCCTGGTCGGCCCCGGCGTCGAGGCCGGCATCGGCTACGCCGTCCTGCTCTTCATACCCGGAGTCCGCATATTCGCCGGTGCCGTTACAGGAGGCCAGGATGAACAGTCCGAAAACTATCCACAATTTCTCTCTCGCCGGGATTTTCATCTCACCCTCATCGTGCCACTACATCCGACACGTAATCAAGTGCCTAACCACTCCTTGAGCACCTTGCGGCTCTTCTCCCTGATGCGGCGCGCCAGGCGCACGTATGGATGCCCTTCAAAGCCGGCCTCGGACAATTCACCGAGGGCAGAGGTCACTCCCCAGGCAGCCACCAAACTGGAGACCAGCAAGCAGAAGACAACCTTGATGATGACGGCATTAGTCGCGTCCAGCTCACGACAGCCTGCGGCCAAGAATCCCAGCCTCAACACGCCGTAACTTCCCGCGGCGATTAGCAGAGCGTACCAGTAGCGCCAGCGCATGAAGTGCCGCCTCCCGCCCGATCCGCTCAGTTCGATCGGGCTCAACCAGTCCACGCGCGTTTTGAAGCGAGCCGCGGCCACCAGAATGAGCGCAGTAAACAGGGCGGTGACCGCCAAGTGTAACGCAAGCTCGTCTTCCGGCACGGGTTTGCCCTGCTGGTAATAGAATCCGAATCGGGCGAAGGCGGCCACCAGGCCGACGGCGGAGCTGACGAGCGAGTAAGGCAGTACATTATGCAGCCATACATAGCGTCGCCTGGGAATCACAAGCGGCTCGGCCTTCCTCCTGGCGCTTACGAAACGTTCGACCGAGTAACGCGCCACCAGGGCCGAAGCCAGTCCGATGCAGACGGCCGGCACCAGCGTTGTGTAGAAGAGAAACTGCGGACGCTCGTAACCCATACGATCGCCAAGCTGGCTGAGCGCCAGCATGAAGCCGCCCACCCCGGCGGCCAGGGCCAGGCTCGACATCACGGCCGGCCTCCAGAACCCCCCGGCCAGCGTCCGTTCGGGAAGCTTTCCCAGATCGATCCACTCTTCGTCGCTGGGGACGATAAAACCCAGTAGCAGTACGCGCCTGGTCTGCAGCGTTGTCGAGTAGAAGCCGACCAGCCCGACGAAGACGCCTGCCCAGACCGTCAAGAAGAAGGTATAGTCATAGCGCATCATGCCGTCCCGGCTGAGCCAGTAGAAGATTACTCCCGAGAAAAACCACAGAAGCAAAAGCCAGATGCAGAAGTTCCAGACGGCCAGCCGCAGGGCATAGCGGGAAATCGACACCTCCAGGCGGGGGAAACCGTTTCTAGCCCCCGGGGACCCGTTCTTTTCGTTTTCAGCGCTCATTCCGGGCGCCATGTTAGGACAAGCGCGTGCGTTTGCCAAGCCGCTATACACTTTTATTAGCATGTCATATGATCGCCGCTGCAGGTGCCGGCTAACTATGCCGGCTGGAAAGGAGATCCCATGCTGCGGACGTTCACTTTTTCGATCCTGCTTGCCGTACTGATCACTCCCGCGGCCCCGGCACAGGAAAATCCAGGCGACACGCTGGCCGTGTTCGCGATCGACAACCGCGGTCCGCGGATGAGCCGCCGGGCTGTCGAAAACCTCGGGGAGTACCTGAGCGTGCTGCTTGGCGAGAGTGGTATGCGTGTCCTGGACAGGGACCAGGTGCGCACCCAGATCGGCAAGGGCTCTTGCGGCGATCACGCCTGCCGCGTAAAAGTGGCCCGCAAGCTGGGGGCCACACGCTACCTGTCGGCCCGTATCTTGAAGATCGTGAACACTTGCAAGGTAACGGCCAAGCTATACGCTCTCGATCAAGACATCCCCCTGCGAAGCGCCTCGGCAGGCCAGGGCTGCGACGAGAAAGATCTTCTCGACGCCCTGCGGGAAATCGTCTTCAAGCTGGCCTATGTCCAGACCGGGACAGGACCGGTCCGGCGGATCGTTCCTTCTGCAGACGTCAGGCTCCAGAAAAACAAGACCGAAATCGGCCGGCTGTCGCTCAACTCACGTCCCTGGGGCCGGGTATGGATCGACGGCAAGGACATCGGCAGCAACACTCCGCTGGTCGACTACCTGCTGCCGGCCGGCAAGCATGCCGTCATCGTCTACCCGCCGACATCCAAGAAGATGCAGGCCAGCGTCGAGATCCGCCCCGGTGAGACCACCAGCCTGGTTCTTCTCCCGGACAAGCTGCCTGCGGACAAAACCGCCAGCGGATGGTTGACGGTCAACACACGCCCCTGGAGCGAAGTCGCCGTGGACGGCGAGCATATCGGCATGACACCACTGCGCCGGAAACTCGCCCCAGGCCAACATGAAGTCAAGGTGTCTTACGGGCACGGCGAATCCAAGACGGTGCAGGTGAAGGTCGAAGCGGGCAAGACCATGCGGGTGGTGCTAAACGCCTCCGGGGCCGGAGAACTCGGCAAGGGCAAGGGCTTATTAATGGTCAACTCGCTGCCCTGGGGACGGGTATGGATCGACGGCAGCGACAGCGGCAAGGCGACACCGCTTATGGATCTGAAACTCGATGTCGGCCAGCATCGGGTGACGGTCTATTTTTCAACCGGCGGAACACAGACCAAGACGATCGAAATCAAGGAAGGCGAAAGCAGCAGGCTGGTTTTCCGCGGCGACTGATCCGTCAGCCTGCACCTTGATCTCCCATTAGGTGCCACCCGATTGTTTCCCGATCTACGAAAAGACCGAATTTTCTGTGGTAAGTTCACGGTTTTTTGAGGATCACGGTGCTCTTGCCGTGTTCATCTACCCGAAATCACAAAGGGAAAAGATCCGGTCAGGGTGGCACGAGGATTGCTTGTCACTCGGGGCGGATACCAGCTCTACAATGAGAGGCAGATCATGAGATGTACGAAGATCTTCGGGTTGTCGGTTAGTCTGCTCCTTCCGGCCTTTCTGCTTGGCGCCTGCGGCGGCGACACCAGCGTCGTCACCCCCGGCCAGGAGGTGAAATCGGACAAGCAGCGCCTGACCGAACCGCCGGACAACGATGTGCCCGAACTCGTCGGCGGCAACACCCAGTTCGCCGTCGATGTCTACAAGAAGCTCGCCGCCGATGCGGAAAACGAGAACATCTTCTTCTCGCCCTACTCGATCTCGGTGGCCCTGGCCATGACCTGGGCAGGCGCCCGCGGCGATACCGAGAGCCAGATGGCCGACACGCTGCACTTCTCCCTCGACCAGACGAGCCTGCACCCGGCCTTCGACTGGCTGGACCTGGCCTTGAACTCCCGCGGCCAGGGAGCTATGGGCCAGGACGGCGAGCCCTTTCGCCTGCATGTGGTCAACCGCTTGTTCGGCCAGACGGGCTACCAGTTCCTGGAGCCCTTCCTCGACACTTTAGCGCTTTACTACGGAGCGGGGTTGTACCTGCTCGACTTCGCCAGCAACCCCGAGGCCGGCCGGCTGGTGATCAACGACTGGGTGGCCGAGCAAACCGAAGATCGCATCAAGGATCTCATCCCCCCGCCGGCCATCACCGTCAACACCAAGCTGGTGCTGGTAAACGCCATCTACTTCAACGCCAAGTGGAAGGAGGTCTTCAACGACCAGCTCACCGCGGACGGTTCCTTCACACTGCTCGACGGCGGCAGCGTGACGGTCCCGCTCATGGTTCACGAAAACCCCCTGCCCTACGGAGCGGGCAGCGGCTGGCAGGCGGTGGAGATTCCCTACGACGGTGAAGAACTTTCCATGGTGGTGATCGTACCCGACGATTTCGGCGCCTTCGAAGAGTCTCTGGACGCCGGGAAGATCGCGGACATCCTGTCTTCACTGGGCAGCGACTCCGCCACCCTGACCATGCCGCGCTTCTCCGTCGTGGGAGCCACCTTCTCGGTCAAGAAAATCCTCACCGAGCTGGGCATGTCCGACGCCTTCGTTATGGGACAGGCGGATCTGTCCGGCATGGACGGCACCCGCTATCTGTACATAAGCGACGTGCTGCACCAGGCCTTCGTGGCCGTCGACGAATACGGCACCGAGGCCGCGGCGGCCACCGCCGTCGTGGTGAACGACTTCGGGGTTCCCAATCACCTCGACGTCGACCGTCCGTTCGTGTTCGTCATCCGCGACATCCAGACAGACAGCGTGTTGTTCATCGGCCGTGTGCTCGACCCCTCCGCCTGAGCGCCGCTGGCCCGATAGCCGATTTCATCGACCGGGAGCCGTGACCGGCCGGCGCACCAGGTAGCGCCTGGTCATGGCCGGCCGGCCTTGGTAGCTGCGGCGCTCGGCTTCCTCGACCAGCGGCCATTTTACACGATCGAGCAGGAGCACCAGCAGGTAGCTGCCCGGTGCGAGCGGTTCTTGCGGCTTGAGATTGAATCCCACGCCGTTCAGACACATGTGCCCGCCGGAGTCGGCCGAAATCTCGGCGGCCACTCGTTTTCCGGTCGACTGGTCGACCAGAAACCAGGCAGAAGAATCGATTCCCGAGCTGGCCAGCAACTCTTCGCTCTGCGAAAGCGGTCCGTCGGCGACGATCCGAAACGAATCGTTGACCTCGATGGCGACCGGCTCGGCGGCCGGCCGGCGGTCGGGTTTTTGCGGCCAGGTGTACAGCTCGGCGAGCTGCGACCTCATCATCCTGAGCGCGCCGTCGCAATGACCGCATCCAGCCAGGACCAGCGGGACGACGATACACAAGGCCGTCGCGGATAGAAATTTCAAAAGTCTTTCCTCCCCGGCGACTGACACTCTCAGAACCATGCGGAGACGCTGAGCGCCAGCAGGTGGGCTACCGTGGTGTACTTTCCGTTGGCCTTACCCAGCGGGTTGCCGCTCGGGTCCCAGCTTCCGACGTCGTTGTCCTTGACTACCGACCAGAAGCCCAGCATGTATCCCAGGTCGACTTTCCAGCCCGATCCCCTGAAACCCGCGCCCAGGCTGATATTGTCCTGGCGGCTGTCTGGCACTGAGGGTTCGAGGGTGTCGGCCGGCACCGGGCTGAACGAAGACGCGTAACCGCCTCGCAGGCTGAGACCGCGCCAGATCCGGTACTCGGCGCCCAGCGAAAGCTGCCAGGCGGTTCCCCAGTGCGCCTTGATAGGATCCAGCTTCAGATCGCAGGGCGGATTCTCTTCGAGGCAATCAAATTTCATTTGCAGCTCGTCGTAGCTCTGGAAGAAGGCCAGGTAGAGATCGAGCGCCAGCTTGAGTCGATCGACCCCCAAGAAGGCCAGGCCGAAGTTCATGTTCCAGGGCAGGTTTACCGTCACTCGCCCGGTGGTCGCGTCCGGGATATGCGTATTGGTAAGAAGCAAGGCGTCCTGCCCGGCCTGGTTGAAAGAAAATCTGGCCGTGCCCGAAAACGGCAGGCTGATACCGCTGCGCACCGAGGCCCCGAATGCCAGAAGACCTGGCAGCTCGGCGTAGAGCGCGAAGTTGTACCCGTGCCCGATGGCGCTGCCGACAAGCAGCATCGATCCCTCGGGATCGACGATCGGCTCTGCCGCGGGCAGGATCTCGGCGATCCGCAGGTCGATGCGCTGGGCCATGCGGGCTGTCCCATAGACCAGGTCGTAGCCGACGGCCAACGAGAGCTTGAGGCGATCCTTGAAACCCAAAAGACCTGCCAGGTCGACCGCTACCACCGGTTGGTTGACGAAAGTTGTAATCTCGGACTCGGTGGTGATGAAGCGCCCGTCCCAATCTCCCGGCCAGTAGGTGCCGAGCCCGAAGGGATTGTTCAGCCCGAAGCCGATCGAGACAAACGCCCCCGGGATACGGTAGGCGGCGTAGACGTGAATCGGCGAGAATCCCTTGAGCTTGGCATCGGTGTCGTGCATGCCGTCGTTGACCTGGACGACCCCGCCGCTGGCGTAGCGAGTGTAGGTTCGCTCGGGGTCCGGCTGCTTGGCTGCCTGGTAGGAGACGTACGGCAACACCCCGGTGACGCCCAGCTCGAGTTGCAGCCCCTCGAGTTCGCAAATCGCCGCCGGGTTGAAGTACAGGGCATTGACATCGTCGGCCAGCGCCGTGCGCGCGTCGGCCATCCCGGTCGCGGTAGCCCCGTGCTCGTACATCAGGAAACCGCCGGCCAGCGTATCAGCGCCGCCGAGCAGCAGGGCAGTCAATAGCACTAGCGCCGAGGATTTCGAGTTTGGATGCATCCGCAACCTCCCCTCTAATGCCCCGCGGCGGCCAGGTCTTCGGCAACACCCAGGTAGAATTCGAGATGATCGAAGTTGGGGCCGGTCACCCCGAGCACCTGTCCGATCTCGTCGAAATGATCGGCCGGGATGGTGCCGCGGTAATCGCCCCAGGGAGCGCTGGAAACGGGTACCATGCCGTCGTTGTCTCCCGCCGAAAGGTATATCAAATCGTAGGCCCAGCGAATCTCCACGTCGCAGATGTCCCCACACCTGATTCCCAGCGGGCAGGTCAGGCCGGTCCATGAGATGTAGCTCACCCGCGGGTCGTCAGGGTTCTCAGGATTGAATTCGTTTTGCACGTAGTCGCTCGAGATCGACTCGAACGAGGCCAGGGCGTCCGACTCGTTGCCGCCGGCCGCCCCCAGAAGGTTCAGCAGAAAGGCTAAAGCAGTCTCTGCCGGCCCCGGACCGAGCCCCAGGGCGATGTCGGCGATCGGCGTACCCCCATGAGGAGTGGCGATGGTAACCAGGGCGTCTACGCGATCGCCGTATCCCATGGTGCTGATCGCCCGCCGAGAATCGAGCCCTCCCTGGCTATGGGCGATGATGTTCAGCTTGCGCGCCCGGCCCACTTCGAGAAAATCGTCGAGTTGCGCGGCCAACTGTTCGGAGCGCACCTCGACCGAGTTGTAAGGGTCCAAAACGGCCACCAAGACCGCGAAACCATGCTGCCCAAGCATGTCGGGCACGTTGTAGAAGTACTCGATCGGACCGATCTGGTCGAAACCTGTCCAGCCGTGGACTAAGACGATCGGAAAACGACTGCAGTGGAGATCGCATCCATCGATACAGTCAAGCTGCAGATCGTAACTGCTTTCTTGTTCCGGATCGATCGAACGCACCTGCAAGAAAAACTCGCCCGAGCGCGGCGGCAAGAAAGTCAGCTTGCCGGGCAGTCCCGCAGCCGCCGAGATCGAATCGAGCTTTGCGTTCCAGTCCGTATCGTCAGGGTAGTTTATGGCCGCAACCAGCAAGTTGTAGCCGCGCGCGGTCAAGCTGATTTCGATCTTGCTGCCCCGCGCCGCCGTGAATGCCCAGCGATCGCGGCCGCAGGCTTTCAGGACAACATTTTCAACCACATCGCCCGCGCTGATCAGACCGCGATCTTCAATTGATAGGCTTGCGGGATTGCAAGCCCGGCTCTGGTCGGGCAAGAAATTAGAATCGCCCTCGGTCCCGCTTCCGGCATCGGCGTCTTGTTGAGTCTCGCCGTCGGCGTCGCCCGCGGCGTCAGGTGACAATAGCGTCGGCGAGTCGCAGCCGCCGGCAAGCAGCATGACGATCAATACGGCCGGCCGGGCCAGGCGCTGCATAAGTGAGGATGATACGATAGTCATGAATCAATCAGCCGTCACCGGCCTGGTCGGAATGTGATCGATTTTGAAAAACACTTCGGCTAACTTCTTCATCTTTTCGGCCGAAGGCGCGGCCATGAGAAAGAAATAGCCCCGCGCCCGGCGGGGAACGGCGATCAGCACCGCCTGCCCGCGCTTCATGTAGCCAACGGCCTGGTGCATGGCTGCCAGTAACTCGTCAAAGCCTTTAAAACGCGACGGAAGGTTGCGCAGGTCGTCCGGAGTGAGTAACAGAAGCACCGAACGCCCCGGGTAGTCTGCGAACTTTCGGGGGTAGTTGTATTTCTTGTTGACGGGAAACTTCCACACCGTCCAGCGAACCACCTGACTCTTGAAAACCCCGATGGCCCGCTCTCCGCCGATCACCATACCACCGCTAATGAAGTCGGCGGGCTTAGCCGGGCTGTTCTTCAGGTAGATTTGGGCAGCCTGCAGGGCAAACTTGCCATCGAGTGGCCGATCGCGGGAAAGGTAGTCCCGAAGCAACGGGACCAGTGCCTTGCCAAACTTCCGGCGGCGATCGTCTCCCGGCCAGGGCACAGCTTTGTCACCGGCGGAGGTCAGAAGCGGTGCAACTATCCCGTGGCTGAAGGCATCCAGGATACCCTCGGTCAGTTCGAACAGATCACCCCGATGCCCGGTTCTTTCCACGAAGCGGATTGTACCGAGAGCCTTATTAGCGGCCGGCATGCGGCCGAGCAGGCGCCGGCCGATCTCGTGAAGCGCAAGGCAGGCGTGGACAACATCGGGCTTCTTGCCCCCGGCGAAAGCCACCAGGATCCGATCTCCGTGGGCTATGGCCTCTGAAGCCGCCCCCTCGGGCGCCCAGACCGGGTTGACATCGAAGCGCAGGCCCGAAGTGCCGCAGCCCGCGAAGGCTGCCAGGGAGTTGAGCAGCCCAAAGACCGGTTTGCGCTTGATAAGATCGGCAAGCATTTTCACTTCTGCACTGAACCCCGCCCGCTCGGTGGTCAACTCTCCCAGCCGCGGGGCGAAGCGGGCCAATGTCTTGGCCGT
The DNA here is from genome assembly GCA_035528415.1 of Myxococcota bacterium. Lineage (GTDB taxonomy): Bacteria > Myxococcota > B64-G9 > B64-G9 > B64-G9 > DATKYQ01. The sequence goes on from DATKYQ010000057.1 coordinate 29,491, forward strand.
CGTATCGGCGTCCACGGGCGCCATCAACCCGGCCAGGGCGGCCGCGACCTTGTCGGGGCGCCCGGCGGAAAGAACACCCTTCCAGAACTTGTCAGCGGGATCGGAAGCCGCGGGAGGCATCAGCCCCTCGGGGCCAAAAGGTGTCTCGAACGACGGCGCCGGGGCTCCCTTGTGCGATCGTTCGAGCAATTCCGAACGGGCAAAGGCGAACTTTCTGAGGAGCGCCTTGTCGGCGCCGTCCAGGCCGAAATTGTCGTCGAAGGCTCGGCGGTAGGTACGCGGCATTCCCGTACGCCACAGGCTGACTCCCTCGATCATGTTGAGCAGGTCGGCCATCAATATGTAGTCGACCTCGATGACCATGCTCGTCGGCCCGGGACTTACCGCGGCCGCCTCGGGCCGAGCCTCGGGCTTGACCTGCTTTGCCGGCCCGCAGGATGAAAACACCAATAAGAGAGCGCCCGCCACCGCAGGCAATATCTTGTTGCACCTCATTTCGCAGACTCCTTCTTGTCAGCGACCGGAGAGCCGAGCAACTGGGGAAGTCTGGGCGATACCAGCCAGCGTCCCTGTCGCCGGATCAGCTTGACGTTCTTGATCGAGCAGGCTTCATCCGGGCCGCACTCTCCAGCCGTGACCTTCAACGTAACAACACCGTCCCGTCTATCGACAACCTCAACTTTACGCAGAGGAGTGGCACGCTCGCCCTTGACTTGCTGCAGAAAGAAATCCAGCGGCGCGCCCTTGAACTTCACCATGGCGGACAGTCTTGCGCCGACATCGCGAAACATGTCCAGCGCCTGTGGATCGAGCATGGCCGCAGCCGCGTCCCAGTCGGCCTCTGATGCGGCCTGGTAGAATGCCAGGTATACCTCTTCAGGTGTCTGCGGCGCTCGATCGGCACAGCCAATAGTCAACAGGGCAATCACAACGGCAACCACCAGGTTACCGTGGCTTCTAAGGGATGGTTCCATGTTCATCCGGATCCTCGCATGTCCAACGGCCACATCGTCCGTTCGAATCATCGCACCTGTGAGACTCGATGGCAACAGCGATACCGTCCTGGTGGATTTTGTGTCCGGTTTGCGGCATGATCATGACCGTGAAGATCGAAATCGAAGCCCCGGCCAAGATCAACCTGTACCTGCGGGTGCTCGGCCGCCGCCCCGACGGGTATCATGATATCGACACATTGATCACCAGAATCTCGCTGGCCGACACCGTGACCATCGAACAGCGGCCCGGGGGAATCTCAGTGGATTGCCCCGGCTTCCCCGAACTTTCGGGAAAGGCCAACCTGGCCTACCGGGCGGCCGAGCTGTACCTGGCGGCCAGCGGCGCCGACATGGGCCTCAACATACTGATTCGCAAGGAGATCCCCATTGCGTCCGGCTTGGGTGGCGGAAGCTCGGACGCAGCCAGCGTCTTGCTGGGGCTCGATCGCCTGGCGCACGGCGGCCTGGGGTCGGAGCGCCTCCACCGGCTGGCTTGCGAAATCGGGGCCGATGTACCCTTCTTTCTGCGCCGCGGTCCCTGCCGTGCCCGGGGCATCGGTCATGAGTTGGAGCCGGCCGGACCTCTGCCCGTGTTTTGGGTCATTTTGGCCTGCGCTCCTTTCGGCCTCTCAGCGCGGGAAATCTACGAAAGTCTAAAATTCCCGTTGACATCGAAGTGGCCCGATGATAGGAATACTTCCCTTGTTCGGGGCGTGGCTCTTCGTGAGCTTGCCTCACGGCTGCATAACGATCTGCAGGCGGTGGGTGAGCGGACGAGGCCCGTGATCCGTAGGGTCTGTGGTGAAATGCTGCGGGCCGGTGCCGTCGGCGCCCTGATGTCTGGGAGCGGTCCTGCGGTTTTCGGTCTCAGCGTTTCGGAAGAAGAAGCTTGTGATGTCAGAGAAAAGATCAAGAAAGAACGCGATTGGCGCTATCTCGTGGCGAAGGGCTAAAACGACCTGAGTCTCACCCGAGTGAGCCCGGGGGGACGCGGGAGGTACAACATGGAAATCACGGAAGTCAGGGTATTCCCGGTCAACGAGGAGAAACTGAAGGCCTACGCGACGATCACCTTCGACCGCTGCTTCGTCGTGCGCGACCTCAAGGTCATCCAGGGGAACAACGGTCTGTTCGTCGCCATGCCAAGCAAGAAGCGCAAAGACGGGACATTCAAGGACACGGCCCACCCCCTGAACACCGAGACCCGTGAGAAGATTGAGGCTGCCGTGCTTCAAGAGTATCGCGGCGAGCTGGAACGCACCGGCGCTCCGCCTCCCGATGTCGGCGATCGCAAACTGGACAGTTCCGCCGTGGGTGAAGGAGATGCCGTCCCGGACTCTTCGCCCGATCAAGGCGACGGAACGGACACGCAGGGAGAATAATACAGCGAACCGCCTCCGTTCCAATATTACCCCAGTCAAGACCGACGGCAGGAAACCGAGCGGTCGAAAGAAAGGCACGCAGTGTACCGTGAAGATGCACCCCTGATATTCTCGGGCAACTCCAACGCCAGGCTGGTGGAGGCGATTGTCGGCTACCTCAATACCGCCCAGGGCAAGGCCAACGTGGGCAAATTCTCGGACGGCGAGACGATGGTGGAAATCGGCGAGAATGTCCGCGGCAAGGATTGTTTCGTGGTTCAGTCCACCTGCCAACCGGTCAACCATCACGTCATGGAGATGATGGTAATCATGGACGCCCTGCGCCGTTCCTCGGCCGGGCAGATAATCGCCGTCATTCCCTACTACGGCTACGGGCGTCAAGACCGCAAGGTGGCCCCGCGCACTCCGATCACCGCCAAGCTGGTCGCCGACATGCTCACCGCGGGCGGCGCCAACCGGGTGGTTTCCATCGATCTGCATGCCGGACAAATTCAGGGGTTCTTTAACATACCTTTCGACCACCTCTATGCCGCGCCGGTCTTTCTCGAAGACATCAAGCAGCGTTTCGAGAACCCCCCGGTTATCGTCTCGCCGGACGCCGGCGGAACGGAACGTGCCCGGGCTTATTCGAAACGCCTGAAATCGACGCTGGCCATCATTGACAAGCGCCGCAGCGCGCCGAACGTCTCCGAGGTGGTGAACCTGATTGGTGAGGTCGAAGGCTGTGACGCCATCCTGCTCGATGACATGGTCGACACAGCCGGTACGCTGACCCAGGGAGCCAAGGTGCTCATGGATCACGGCGCCAAGAAAGTCGTGGCATACTCCGTGCACCCCGTGCTATCGGGTCCGGCGGTTGAGCGAATCGAAAAATCCCCCCTGGAGGAGTTGGTGGTTACCGATACAATCCCGCTCCAAGACAACGCTCATCGTTGTAAGAAGATCCGGGCCCTGACGATCGCGCCGCTTCTGGGCGAGGCCATCCGGCGCATTCACTTGCAGGATTCCGTGAGCGCCTTGTTCGTGTAAAAGAGCCTATTGCTACCGGAGGAAATGATGGACATCCCCGTACTGAAAGTCGAACAGAGAAAGACCACGGGCAAAGGACCGGCGTCCAAGCTGCGCAACCAGGGTCGCATCCCGGCCGTTTGTTACGGCCATAACAAGCAACCCCTGCCTGTTTCGCTGGATCCGGATGAGCTTGCCGAGATCTTGCGTGGCCCGCGTGGCCTGAACTCGCTGATTAAACTGGAGGGGGCCGAAGATCGCACCGTCTTCGTCCAGGACTTTCAAAAACACCCCGTTGACAGGAATCTTTTGCACGTGGATTTCATCCACGTCGACCCCGACAAGCCGTTGATCCGCAAGGTTCCCGTCTTGCTGTCCGGAAAACCAGAGGGTGTCAAGCTGGGCGGCGTACTGCAGTTCGGCCGCCGTTCAATCCGTATCGAGTCCTTACCGGCGCAGATCCCCGACAAGGTCGAGATCGACGTTTCTGAACTTCTCGTCGGACAGTCTATCCACGTGGAGGACATCGACCTGCCTGCAGGAGTCAAGGCGGTCTACGATAGCAACTACGTAATCTGTGCCATAGTCGCTCCGACCGAGGAGAAGGAAGAGGCCCCGGCCGAGGAGGCCGCCGTCGAGGGCGCCCCTGTCGAGGGCGTGGCCACCGAGGGCGTGGCTTCCGAGGGCACCCCGAAGGAGGGAGAAGACAAGAAAGAGCCTGCCGGCAAGGCGGGCGCGGAAAGCGGGAAAAAGAAGGACACCAAGAAGAAGGACACCAAGAAGTAGCAGAATGCTCTTTGTCATTGCGGGCCTGGGAAACCCAGGCCGAGAATATGATCGTACGCGGCACAATGCGGGTTTCCACGTCGTGGATCACCTGGCCGAGCAGCACGTGATCTCGCTCGATCGTGAACGATTTTTTGCAAGGACGGGCAGCGGCTCGATCGCCGATTGCCGGGTTCTGCTTCTGGAACCTGTGACTTTCATGAACCTGAGCGGAAAGTCGGTTGCCGCGGCGGTTCGCTTCTTCAGGGTTCCTATTCAGCGCCTGATCGTGGTTCACGATGATGTCGATCTTCCGCTGGGTCGTATCCAGGTGAGACGGGGTGGCGGACATGGCGGGCATAAGGGCCTGGTGTCAATTATCGAGTCGCTGGGAGAGACAGGTTTCGTGCGTATACGCCTGGGAATCGGCCGGCCGCGCTTCGATGAGGAGGTCGCCGATTTCGTCCTGCGGCCGTTCGAGCAGGACGAATTGCAGAAGGTCGGCGACTCGATAGCGCGGGCAGCTCAGGCGATCGCCTGCTGGCTGCATGAGGGATTGACGACGACGATGAATCGTTTCAACGCTTTCGGGCAAGGCGAGGAAGAAAAGTGAAAATAAAGCGAATGGTTGTCTTCGGACTTGCCACCGGAATGCTGATCTGGGGCATGTCCGAGTTGTTCACCTGGATCCTGGCGGATCTGATCGGTGCCGGGGAGGTGAGCCGGATCGCACCTGGTATAGCCGGGGTAGTACTCGGCATGACCCAGGCGGCGCTGGTTCAGATGTTGAGGAAGAAGCGAAAAGAAATGCTGGGCGGGCAACAGTAATTCCACTGCTGCCGCTCTCGGTACGCTCCTTGCTCCACGCCCTGGGGCCATAGCCGGGGTAGGGGGCTGTAACCCGTAAGGAGGTCGGAATGTTACTCAGAGAGTACGAAACCATTTACATCTTGCGACCCGACTTGGCCGAAGAAGAAGAGGCCAAGGTCGGTGAGAAGATCTCCGCCGTTCTCGATCGCGAGGGCGCCAAGATTCTCAAACGCAGCGTGTGGGGGAAAAAGAAGCTCGCCTACGAAATCAACAAGCAACCCAAGGGCATCTACGTCTCGCTTAAGTACCTTTCGGAACCAGTGAAGATCAGGGAATTCGAGCGCAACCTCAAGATCTTTGATCCGGTCCTGAAATATCAGACCATCATGATCAGCGACAGGGTCGACGTGGAAAAGCGCATGGCGGAGCAAGCGGCGGAAAACAGGGTCGAGGAGGCCATCGAAGCGAAGCGTCGAGAAGAGCGAGCCGCCAGGGAAGCGGCCGAAGAAGTCGCTTCCGCTGCCAGGGCCGCAGAGAAAGAAAGGGCCACCGAGTTAATCGCGGAGAACGAAGCCAAGGAAACCGATTCCACGGCGTCGGATTTCGCAGACACGCCCACTGCAGATCCGCAAACGGAGGAGGAATAGACCATGCGCTTCAATAATAATGATAATAAAGACAAGAAAGGCAGAAAACGCCGGCCTACTCCCAGGAGGAAGGTTTGCCGTTTTTGCGCCGATAAATCCCTCGTGGTTGATTTTCGCGACGCCGGCAGCTTGAAGTTCTTTATCACCGAGCGGGGCAAGATCATTCCGCGGCGTATATCGGGCAACTGCGCCCATCACCAGCGGCAGGTTTCCATGGCCATAAAGCGGGCCAGGCAGATCGCTTTGCTGCCGTACAGTACCTCGACCATCTGACGATCGGGCGAGCAACGGAGAAGAAGACATGAAAATCATTCTGAGCGAAGATGTGCCCGAACTCGGTTCTGTTGGAGACCTGTTGACTGTCAAGGATGGGTATGCCAGGAACTTTTTGATCCCAAAACACATGGCCATGCAGGCAAACACCAAAAACATCCACCAGTTCGAGCACCAGAAACGCTTCATCGAAGCCAGCCACATTAGGGTCCGAAACGAGGCGCAGGATCTGTCCAAGCAGATCGAGGGCGTCTCTTGCACCATCCCGATGCTGGTAGGAGAACAGGACAAGCTATTCGGCTCGGTGACCTCCAAGGACATCGAAGAAGCCCTGGCCCAGGAGGGCATCCAACTCTCCCGCAAGCGGATCATGCTCGATGAGCCCATCAAGAGTCTCGGCGTGTACACTGTGAACGTGCGCCTGCACTCCGAGGTCACGGGCAAGCTCAAGGTATGGGTGGTGGCCAAGTAGGCATGCCTTGACACTCATCCCGGCAGTCGAGGGGGACATGGAAAGCCCGGCCACGGCAGCAAAAAAGCCTCCCCAGAATATCGCGGCCGAGAGATCCGTGCTGGGGGGGGTGCTGCTGGACAACGCTGTGCTCGATCAGATCCTGGATATGGTCCAGGATAGCGATTTCTACCGTGAGGCAAACCGCAAGATTTTCATTGCCATGAAAGAAATGGCGCAAAAGGGAGAGGCAATCGATTACCTCACCCTGGAGGATCGGCTCAAGTCACGGAATGAAATCGACCAGGTTGGTGGAGCATCCTACCTGGCTTCCCTGACTGACGCGGTACCCAGCCTGGGCAACGTCGCGCACTATGCCAAGATTGTCCGCGACAAGGCCGTCGCGCGGCGGCTCATCAGTGCAGCCACCGAAATCCTGCAGGCCGGTATCGAGGACAGCGACGAAGTCTCCGACTACCTCGATCGCGCGGAACAGCTCATTTTCAACGTCTCGCAGCAGCGCCGCCTGGCCGGAGTCGTTCCGCTCAAAGATCTCGTGCGCGAGAGTTTCGACACTATCGATCGGCTCTACCAGGAGAAGGGCCAATTCACCGGGGTTCCCTCGGGCTATCGCGACCTGGACGATATTACGTCGGGATTCCAGAAGGCCGATTTGATCATCATCGCCGGAAGGCCTTCGATGGGCAAAACCAGCCTGGCAATGAACATAGCCCAGTACGCCGCTCACCGCGCCGAGACCCCGACGCTGTTCTTCTCGCTCGAGATGAGCCGGCAGTCCTTGACCATGCGCATGCTCAGCACCGAGGCGCGAGTTGACTTCAAGCAGGTGCGGACCGGCCACCTTACCGACAGCGATTGGGGCCGGCTGGCCCGGGCGGCCGGCCTGCTCAGCGAGGCCGAACTCTACATCGACGACACACCCGGAATCCGGGTAATGGAGATGCGCGCCAAGGCCAGGCGCCTGCAGGCGGATCTCGCCAAGCAAAACAAGAAGCTGGGGATGATCATGGTCGATTACCTCCAGTTGGGCACAGTCGGCGGCCGGGTCGAGAGCCGCGAGCGAGAGATCTCGGAGATCTCTCGCTCATTGAAGGCGCTTGCCAAGGAACTGGAGCTTCCCGTGGTGGCCCTGAGCCAACTCAGCCGCAAGCCGGAGTCACGCGAGTCCAAACGTCCGCAGATGTCCGACCTGCGCGAGTCCGGCGCCATCGAGCAGGACGCGGATGTGATCATCTTCATCTACCGCGACGAGGTCTACAACGAGGGGACCCCCGACAGGGGTATCGCCGAGTTAATCATCGGCAAGCAACGTAACGGACCCATCGGCACGATCAAGCTCAAGTTCTTTCCGGAGTATACGCGTTTCGAGAACCTGGCGCGCGACAGGGACTGATGATCATGGCAGGTGTGGGCAAATGAGCGAGAAAGAAAAAATACTGGTTGTCGACGATGACAAGTTCAACGTCACTTTGATGCGTGAACTTTGCGAGACGACCGGCTACAGGGTCGTCGAGGCGCATGACGGCAACGAGGCGCTCGATCTTGCCCGCTCGGAATCGCCCGATTTAATGCTGCTCGATATCATGATGGGCGGCAAGAACGGCTTCGATGTGTGTCGTGAATTACGCTCTGGGGAAGATTATTCTGATCTGCCGATCATCATCGTCACGGCCCTGGATGACATCGACAGCAAGATGCGCGGCCTCGAACTGGGAGCCGATGACTACGTGACAAAGCCCTTTCGCCTGTTCGAGTTGCAACAACGCATCCGGACGGTGCTGGAAGCCAGGTTGTACCGGCGGCAACTCAAGGAGGCCCATGAAAAGCTGGTCAAGCTGGGAGAGATCGACACCCCTGGAAGAATCGGCGGCTATCGTCAACTACGCGGCGGTCTCGAGTACGAGTTTCGGCGGGCCCAGCGTTACGAACACTCGCTGGCTTGCGCGCTGTTCAGTCTGACTGATTACGATAGTATTTACGACGAGCATGGCAGGAAAGAAGCGGCCTCTTTAATCGGCGCGCTGGTCACCGTTTTACAGAAAACACTGCGCTCGGTAGATCGCATCTACCGCATGGACAACGACGAGTTCCTTTTGCTGTTGCCGGAGACAGCCTCCGGGGGCGCACGCCGGGCAATCGAGAGAATCCGAGAGGCTCTGACCAGTGTTACCGGCAACAAGAGCATAACGACCGTAAACATGAGCGCCGCCCTGGTATCCTATCCGCACCCCGAGATCAAGACCGGCCAAGACATGCTCTGGAAGGTAAACGAACTGCACAAGGCTCAACGCCAAAACGAAGAGGGTTGGCTTGTCGTGCTATGAACCGAGCTGCGCGCGCAGGTAGAGACGCACGTAGCGCCGCGCGCCCTGCACTGCCCGGCGTATCGACAGGCCTCGGGCCAGGCCGGCTGCCAGGGCCGAGCTGAACCTGCAGCCGGTCCCGTGCACCGGGCCCACGGGGATGCGCCGGTCACTGTATTCCACGACTCCCCGTCCGTCGCACAGCACGTCCAGCGGGTCTCCGCGGCGATCGCCGCCGGTCACTACCACGGCCCGTGGACCAGACGCGAAAAGATCGAGGGCCGCACGCCGCATGCCGCGGCTACCGACTACCTTGCGGCCGACAAGCGCCCCGGCCTCCTGGACGTTGGGGGTGACAACCGTCGCACGTTCGAGCAGCAACTCACGCATCGGTTTAACCCCGGCGGGTGGGAGCAACTCGGCACCCACCGAGGCCCGCAGTACAGGGTCGAGCACTACCGGCACGCCCGGCAGTCGATCCAGTATTTTTGCAACAGCGCGGGCCGCGGCCGCCGAACCAAGCAAGCCGATCTTGACGGCCGCGGGCCTTCCCTGCTCAAAGAGCGCCCAAGCTTGTTCAAGCACCCATTTTGCAGCCAGAGGATGCACGCTATCCACACGCCTGCCGTTCTGCGCGGTAATGGTTGTGACTAGCGCCGCCGACCCAACTCCCAGGGCGGTAAAAGTCTCGGCGTCCGCGAGCACGCCCGCCCCGGCGCAGGGATCGAACCCGGCGATTGAAAGACAAAACGGTTTCATTTGCGCTGTTTTTCTACGCCCAACGCTCTGATCCGGTTGCGCAGGCTGTTACGATGTATGCCGAGTATCTCGGCGGCCAGCTTGCGCGATCCTCCCGAGCAACGCAAGGCCTGCTCGATCAGCGCCCTCTCGACTTCGTCTAGCACCAGCCGGTAGAGGTGCGGCACGCGATGCGTGCCAAGCTGGTCCAGCAGCCGACCGAGCCTTTTACCAAGAAGATCGGAAAGCGGCATACGCTCAATCGATTGTTGCTCGGCGTTCATCCAGCCTTTTCCTTGTCGTCGAATACAACCCGCCCTTTCCAGCGCACGCCGGAACCCGTGCGATGAAGCCTGGCCGAGTGCAGCAGCACGTAAATGGCCAACAGGCTCGCCAGTGGAGCGAAGGGTGCGTAGCGCGGGTACCAGCGATTCAAGTGGCGTAGCACGATCTGGAAGATTAACACCAGTGCATAAACACCGAGTGCAATCCATAAATATCCCTGCGCCAAGGGTCGCAGACCAATAAGCAGCGAGCCCGCCGCGGTCAATCCAAAGACCGCCGGCCACAGGCTGAGCAGAAACAAGGCGCTCACCGCCAGGACGACCCGCGGCAATCTCGATCCGAGGATCATGTAGAAATTCTTGGCCCAACCCTCGATCAGGGAATGCAAGTTGGTATACATGCGGGTCGAGAAAAGATCTCGGCCCATGGCGAGAAAAACCCGCCCGCCGGTTGCGCAAATGACCCTGGCCAACTCGACGTCCTCGAGCACCTTGCCGTGAACGGCCGCGTGCCCGCCCGCCCGGTCGTAAACTTCCCTGCGAACCAGGATGTACTGCCCGTTGGCGAAAATATCCGGCAGCCCCGGGTCGTTTACGCGCCTAGGTTTCTGGAACATCGCAATCAAGGACGCCATTGTGGGCTGCATCAGGCATTCCCAAAAGCTGCGAGCCTCGAGATGCGGAATCAATGAAACCAGATCGAGATTGCGATCGAGGGCGACCTGCAGCGGCGCGCTGATGCTCTGTGACTCGTGCAGCGTGTCCGCATCGGTGAACAGCAGCCACTCGCCCCTGGGATGCCCCTTGACTACTCCCTGGTAAGCCGCATTGCACTTGCCCGTCCAGCCGGCCGGAAGATCGCCCGAGCGAACCAGGCGCACGCGGTAATCCTGGCGGGACATCCGGGCAACCAAGTCTGCCGTGCGGTCGGAGGAACCGTCATCGACCACGATGATTTCGATATCGGCGTGATCCTGGCTAAGCAGCGATTCCAGGCAGGCTATGATGTTGGCCTCCTCGTCGCGGGCCGGGATGATCACGCTCACCCGCGGGAGAGGCCCATGGCTCGCGCCGCGAGCGGGTCTGACTCTCGGCAGCGAGCGCATTTCCAAAAGGCTGGATACGAAGATCACCAACCAGATCCCCCCGACACCGACCGTGATCCACAAAAGTTCCAGCACCGGGTAACGCTCCTTTGTAGATAGATGCCTCGAACAGCGTTTCATGTCAAGCCTAAGCGTGGTATTTTCCCGGCATGAAGATTCGCTTCGACCCTGTCCTTTTCGATCTTGACGGCACTCTGGTGGATTCCGGCCGGGATATCGCCGCTGCCGTCAACCACACCCTTGAAGATCTCGGCCTGGTGCCCTTGCCGCAGGAAGAGGTGCTCGGCTACGTGGGCGACGGCGTGCGCCGGCTGATGGAACGAGTCTTGAAAAAGATCGAGCGCGACGACGTCGACGAGCAAATCAAGCTGTTCAGGGAGCACTACCGCGAGCATGCCCTCGACAACACCCGACCCTACCCCGGCCTGCTCGGGATCCTGCGCGATCTGCGGCCCGCCCGGGTGGGCGTGGTGACCAATAAACCGTGTTACTTCGCCCGCCTGATTCTCGACGGGCTGTCACTGTCAGACTATGTCGGAGTGCTGATAGGCGGAGATGAAACCGAAAACATGAAGCCCGACCCCGAGCCGGTTCTTGCGGCTTGCAAAAAACTCGGTCTGCCCCCCGCAGCCGGCATCATGATCGGCGATTACCATAACGACATTCAGGCAGGCCGCGCCGCCGGGATGTCCACCTGCGGAGTTCTGTGGGGCTTCGTTGGGTCCGAGCCCGTAATAACAGCACAGCCGGACTACCTCGCCGGCAACGCCGATGAATTGAGGAAAGTACTTTTCGAGTAGATCTCTTCTGAGATCAGGCCGCGTTCCAGTGCGTCCCGGCCTAATTCCTCTTGTTCAAACTGCGGCCGGAAGGCCAGGCAGGCATCCAGCGCGCGGCGGACGGCCTCGGCGCGCAGCAAACCCAGCTCGTAGCAGGCCAACGCTAGCTGGAAGGCGCCCTTTACCGGAACCACCAACGGCGAAAGATGCGAGAAGCGCTCCGGCGCTGACTGCTCCGCCAGGTGGATGAAAATGCGCTCCACCGAACCGCGCTTCTGACCGAGTCGATCCAACAGCGCGCGGACACAGTCGCGATCATCTTTCTTGACGCCGGCGGTTTTCATAACCTCCTCGGCTTCTCCAGCCGAAAGCTCGCCCTCCAGCAGACGGGCATAGAGGTGAAAAGCCTCGGCGTCGCTCTCGACGTCGTCGCCGAAGAGATACTCTCTCGAGCGCGAGCGGTTCTGACGCGTCGTCAACAGGGCGCATAGCTTGAACCCCACCTGCTCGCGCAACCTGCCCGGTCGCAACCTGAGAATCGTCGCGGCCCAGTCCTTGAAAGCTATCCCGTCGTACTCGACGCCGTCCATGAGCATCTTGCGCTCGATAACCCGCCGCATCTGCGGCGGGCTGGCCGTGACGAAGTAGATCGGGGTGGCCGCAAAGGTGCGTCCGGCACCGCGGCGCAGGCCGCGCAGCACCTCGGGCATTCCAGGTATGGCCTTCTTGTCTATGGCAAACTCCAGCGGAATGCGCGCCATCCCCTTGAGTGACGAGAAACGGGTGGCCAGATAGGTCTTGTCGATGTCCCAGACGAAGACCTTGCCGTCGAAATCATCCGCATAGGTTCGCTGCTCGTCCAGGCTGAGGGGGTAGCACCGCAACATTCCGTCACCGGTAGCTCAGAACGGCGAGTTCCTTCTCGACCGGAAGAGACATCAGCCTGATGAGCGCCTCGTTGCAACTCCAGTCCTCGTACAGTATTCCATGCACCGCCCTGACGATGGGCAGTTCGATATTCATCTGCAGGGCCTGAGCGTGAACGGCCCTGGTGGTCGGCACTCCCTCGGCGACCTGGGTCATGCTGTCAAGGATCCCTGAAATCTTCTCGCCCTTTGCCAGGCGCTCGCCAACCTGGTGGTTGCGGCTGAGTTTCGAAGCGCAGGTGGCCATCAGATCGCCGATTCCGGCCAGACCCCCGAAGGTGAAGACGTCGGCGCCGAGGGCGACACCGAAACGGGCCATTTCGCTCAAACCCCTGGTGACCAACAGAGATTTAGCGTTGTCACCCAGTTTCATGCCATCGGTCACCCCGGCCGCGATGGCAATGATGTTCTTGAATGAGCCGGCGATCTCGGTGCCTATTACATCCCGGCCGCTGTAGATGCGCATGCGACTGGAGGCGAACAGCGGCTGCAGAGCCACAGCCACCTCGCTGTAACGCGATGCCAAAAGCGCTCCGGATGGTTGGCCACCCATGATTTCGCGTGCCAGGTTGGGACCGCTCAGGACACCGATCTTCAAGACGCATGTCTCTTCTCGGAGGACCTCGGACATGCGCTTGAAGGTTTCGATTTCGATGCCCTTGGTCGCGTGGACAAGAATCTGGTTGCCTTTGGCCGTGTTTCCGATTCGACGGGCTATCTCCCTGAAAGACTTCGAGGGAACTACGATCAAGACGATCGGCGTCCTGCGAATCGACTCTTCCAAAAGCGTTGTGGCCCTGAGATTCAGCGGCAGTTCGAACCCGTCCAGGTAACGCGAGTTGGTGTGCTTCGAGTTGATCTCCTCGGCCTGCTCGGGACGGCGAACCCACAAGAGCACCCGGCGTTTCATCTGGGAGAGTATCGAGGCCAGGGCTGTGCCGAAAGTCCCGCCGCCGACCACCAGGATATCGAGGCCCTCGTGATCCTTCCCTGAAGCGCTGCTCATGCCAGCTCTCCGTTCTCTATACCCGCCAGACGATTCTGATAATAGAGGAGCAGGGTGCGATCGACATGGAAGAGGCGATCTCCGCGGCGAACCAGGGCCGGCTTGCGATGATAAGTGCCCAGGTGAGCCAGTGCCTCGGATACGATGGCTACCGGGTCCTTGCGGGTCACGATGTCGTCTATACGCAACTTGCCGCGCTGGTTGAGCATGTGTACCGTATCAAGCGTATCCTCGACGCTGCGGTAGACATCGGCCAGCGAAAAACTTTCCTCCACGGCGACGCCGCGCAACAGGCGATAGAGATCGAGCCCGGGGTTCTTGTCACCGAGCAGTTTGAAGACCGCGCGGGACAGGAGGTTGGTCGACTTGATAACAGTATCCCTGCGGTAGGCAGCAGCGATCGAGCGGGCCAATTCCCGGGTGTATTCCCGGTCGCGCTGCGCATCGAACACCGGCCGGCCGCCGGCATCAATCACGTAACGTGAGCGATCGACCGGCCGACCGCGCCGATCGCGGGAGACTCCCTTGTCGTCAACAAGATTGCCGAAAACGTCCAGCGGGCTGGAAATAACCAGGTGAATTGTCGAGTGCAGCGAGAAGAGCTGCCGGATGAACTCGAAGACGCGCTTCGGCCTCGAGAATTCATCGTCCTCGATAATATAGCGGCTTTTGCCGAGCTCCTTGAGGTGATCGTCGATCAGCGTCTCCGCTTCGAGGACCAGTTGGTAGTTGATCGTGCAGGGAACGACGAAAATGTCGGGTCGCTCCTTGCCGGCCGCAAGGTTGTGAATGTAGGCGTCCAGGCCCATGCCCAGTAGGCCCATCTTGAGCTTGCTCTCCACCGCGCCGGAACGGCTGCGGGTACCGCCGGGGAAGAACAGGTTGTGGTAGCCCAGTTCCATGGTGTAGCCGGCATAGGTCTTGAGCACGTCCTTGTAGACGGGCGCCTTCTTGCGCCGGTCGACTTTATAGGCGCCCAGGTTATGCATGAAGAAGCCGATCAGCCTGTTTGAGAAAAGGTTCAATCCCGCGCCATAGGTGTACGGCGGCAGGCCCAGGCGATACAATGCGAAACCTATCAGGATGCTGTCGAGGTTGCTCGAGTGGGTGGGAACCAGGATAGTAGTCCCCATCTTGGCGACCCGGCGCAAAGCCTCGATTTCGCCTCCGATCACCAACTGGTCAGCAAGGCTGTCGGCTCCCTGGAGGGTTTCGACGAGGCGCAGCGGACTTACGGTGTTCAGCAGCAGGCTCAGGCCGGTGGGAATTATGCGCGTGGCAAGGGAGTAGACGCGCGGGTCGAAGTGTCCCAACACCTCGTTGGCGAAGAAGCGGGTCACCTCTTTGAGCAACTGGCGATGGGAAGCGCCCTTGCCGTTGAGTGCCTGGTGGTAAATCCGCTCGTAAAAAGCGCCTTCCTTCCTGGCCCGCGACTTGTTCTTCTCGGACTCCAGCCGGCGCCGCTCGTGGTAAATGGTATCGAAGAGGGCTTCCTCGCAACATGTGGCGTCCGTGGTCCAGTGATCGAGTATGCGTTGAACCACCTCTACCTGCACCCTGTCTTTGTCTTCCGGCTTCATGGTATATGACCCCCGCCAACGCGAAAACCCCACCACACGGCGACGCGTATAGGCGCGCGAATAGTTCAATGGCGGAAGTGCATGGGAATCGAACCCACCCAACGCGCTGCTCGCACGTCACACCGGGTTTGAAGCCCGGGGAGCCCACCAGTGACCCTGGCACTTCCAGGAAGGCAGCTTATGGGGGATGGTGCAGGCTGTCAATTCCAAAGTGGAATGTTAGCACTGGCTGCTGAGAGCCGTTGTTAACCCAGCAACTGTATCACCAGGTTGTGAAACTCGGCGGCTTCCAGGAAGGTCATGTTCAATCCGCCAATCCGGATGCGGATGCCTGATTCGAGCCGAACCGGGGGCCCGGATCCCTGAACGGGCACCTGTTGCTCCTGGACGAAGGTTCCGTTACGCGAGCCCAGATCCTGAATCTGGAACTGGCCGCGCTTTGTGATTTCCACAGACGCGTGGTTGTCCGACACGGATGCATCTGGTACTACGATATCGTTGTGGCCACCGCGGCCCAGCCGGATTACAACATCTCCCTCCGACTTGCCCTTACCCTTGCTGAGCGGGAAAACAAGGAAATCCTTGCCCGGGTCGAAGGCACGCGCGGTTTCTTTGTGCTCGATGGCCTGGGTCGAGGACATGTCCTTTACCACCCGGATTTTTCCCAGGGGGCCGTGGTGGATGAGATATGCCTCTCCGTGGCGGAGGGCGAAGCCCTTGACATCGTAAGACGCTGCGTCTTTGAAAAAATCGCCCAGGGTGAGGGTCCTGGTTTGAGTCGGATTTTCTTCAGACATGACTTCTCCTGAGATCTCCACTTGCTTTCATTGCATTACCAGGGAGGCAAGTATATGGAATGGTTTTGGAAACCAGGCAAAGTAGTTATCGAGCCACACCAGGCCGTCGTAATCCAGGCTTTCCAGTTTACCCGGGCCAACGTATTTCCAGGCAATCCAGATCACTCCGGGTTCGAGTAACCCGGCGATTTTATTGTAGCCCTCCGGAAAGCGGCGTGCGAGCGCGTTGCCGCTTTTGAGCCAGTCCGAAAGGCAAGCTGTGACCTTTAG
The DNA here is from genome assembly GCA_035528415.1 of Myxococcota bacterium. Taxonomy (GTDB): domain Bacteria; phylum Myxococcota; class B64-G9; order B64-G9; family B64-G9; genus DATKYQ01. Next base: position 45,632 of record DATKYQ010000057.1, read on the forward strand.
TCCGGTGTGACCAGGGCCGGGCACGATGGCCGGGCGAATTTGACTCCATAGGCCAAGGTAGGCCTTCAAGGCACCGGAAGCTGCCCGGGCTTTGAACACGCGTTCGTAATCCAACGGGTGGGGTTCGAGCATAGAAAACTTCTGCTCCCACGTTTCCGCCTGTTCTTTGTCGAGCGACAGGGACAGAAGCGCATGGGCTTCTTGCTCGGCCCTGTCCAGAACGTTTGACCACTCGTAGATTGTATGTCGTGTGCGTTGTCCGACCACGACATGGGCTGTCGCCTCGCCGTCCGCATCGTCTCGAATGGAATTTGCAGCAAGATGCCGGCTCAATTGTCTCGCCGCCCGTCTCTCGCGTGCTTTGCGGGCCAGGGACAATTTCTCGAAAACCGCCGGTGCGCCGCGTAGCAGACCGACGGCGCGGGTTCGCAGCAAACCCGCATAGCCTTCCAGGATCGACATGAGCAGTTCGGGGCTTCTGGCACGAGCGAACCGCCAACGCAGGCGCCCCGGCGGTTCGGCCAGTTCGGCCAGGTCTTCGGAATCGAAGACTCCGCCCGCTTGCCTTTCGCCCCGTAACGGGCCGAAAGACAGGTCGACCCGGTCGTTGTCCAGCTTGAAAACAACAGTCAGAAACATGTTGCCGGATTCGAAACGAACCGAGTTGTCGCCAGATTGCACAAGGCCGAATCCGTATTCTTCAAGGAACGAGAATACCTGCCCGGCCGCCTCTACGCGAGCGGACGGCTCGATGTATCGAACGTCAGCCATCTTTGAGTCCGCACCTGTCCCAAGTGGACCGGGGTCAACCAGAGACAAGATTGAGAGCGACAAAGAGCATGAACAACAAATAGGCCAATCCAGCCGAAATTGCCGGTGTGCCGATCCAGCCGAACAAGATGCGCCAGAGCGTGCGGCGGTTGATCGTCCTGGCCCCCTTGATGATTCCGATACCCAGTACCGCCCCGACCACCGCCTGGGAAGTCGAGACCGGCACACCTATCTTGGCGTAGATATGCACGGTGACGGCCTCCGCCAGGATGGCGATGAAGGCAGTGTAAGCATCGAGACGAACGAGACCCTTGCCTACCGTCAGCATGACGTTCTTGCTGTAGGTCAGCACCCCCAGGGCGATAGCGCTGCCGCCTATCAGACAGGCGGCCAGCGGAGACAACACACCCGGGCCGGCAAAGGGCCCGGTCACGTTGGCCACGTTGTTGGCCCCCAGTGCATAAGCGCCGTAGGAACCGGCCACGATCAAGGCCCAGCGCAGGTTTTTGTCGTATGCGAAAAGCGATGGATGAATCAAGTTGATCAGCTTGCCAACCGTAAAATACAGCACGAAGGTGATTAAGGCCGCGCCGATTGGCGTGCCTACCCAGCACAGCACAACCTTGGTCAGCGAGGATGTGTCGAGGCTGGAGTTCAGAGCACCGATCAGAACCAGCGCACCCACCACCGCCTGTGAGGTCGAGACCGGCAAGCGCCAGTAGCTCATCAGGCTGACGGTCAGCGCGGCCGCGAGGCTGACGATGAAAGCCAGGTTGAGCGAGATCGGGCTAAGGCGCTGATAGGTCTCGATCCCATGCTGTCCCTCGAGAACCGCTCCCAGCAAGACGAATACGGCGCACAGGATCGCCGCCGTCCAAAAACGCACCATACGCGACGCCACGGCCGTGCCGAAAACATTAGACGCGTCATTCGACCCCAGCGACCAACCAAGAAAGACGCTCGCTACGAGTTGCCACATGTCAGATTTGGCGCTTGATGGCTATGATGCCAATGCGATCGGCAACGGTTTCGGCACGGTCGGAGATCTTGCCGATCAGCAGGACGATTTCCTTGAGCAGCAATTGCATGCCCGGGCTCAACTCCTGCTTTTCGAATATACTCCGAATGATTTTACGCTCCAGGCGATCGGACTCGCTTTCCTTTTCGTCCACGTCCTTGGTGGTGTGTAGCGTCGCCCGAGGATTGTTCAACAGTTCGTCCACCGCCTTGCGCGTGAGATAGTAGGCCTGCAGGTTGATCTCGACCAGCTTCTTGAATGATTCGAGCAGGTCTTCCGGGATGATGGTCTTCTGGCAGAGGATCGCGAACAGCACCGTCTCGGCCATGTTGGGCAGCTTGTCGAAGGATTCCAGCAGGCCCAGTAGATCGCCGCGCGACTCGGGCAACAGCGCCTTGCCGTAAAGAGTCAGCTCGATCTCCCGGCGCTGGTCGTCTGCGGCCGATTCGGCCTCGTGCGCCTTCTGGACGGCGGCCTCGAAAGAGGCGCCATGGCCGTTTCCGACGTAGGTGTTGAAGGCCTTTTCGAAGAGACTTATGCAGGTGTCGCAGAGATCGAAGTACTGCGCCATCATTTTTTCAACCGTTTCCTGCTTTTTCCAGAAAAACGCCATTTGAAACAGACCCCCTGGTTACTTCTGCGAACCGGGTTTTACCACTTTCACCGGCGCAAGCTTCGACTTCAAAGCCGGCGGGATCTTTCTCAGCTTGGGCGCCAACTTGATTCGACCCGGTTGTCCCAGGGAGGGACGCGCCTGGAACACCCGGGCGCCTCGAGGTGTCTGACCCGGAACCGGCCGTGGAAGGCGGCTGCCGACTGCCGCTCCCGTGCCATAGTGTATGTCGATCGACGCCTGGTCGTCTCGATCGGTCTTGATCTTGAGCGTGCCCCTGCGCTTTACCGATTCGCCTGCCAGCGCGAGATAGACGTACCAATCATTGTCTTTCTTCTCCGGGTAGCCGACGACGACTCCGCTCGGATCATCTACGCCCCTGATATCGAAAGGTTTGCCGCCCAGCGAGGACACCTTGATCTTGACGATTCCGCTGCTCCTGCCCACCATTCCCGCAAGCATGCCGAAGCAGCGGGCAATTGCATCAGCGTGGGGGGATATTCTCGCCGGAGAGAAAAAAACGTAAGGTCGATCGACGACAAGGTCGGGAGACACCTGGCCGTAGATATAGAGCTGCAACTCCTTGGGAGATGCCAGGTTGGTCTTGGCTTTCACCTGCGCCGAGATGCGGCCCGCCTTGTCCTGGGCCTTGAGCGTCACTTTGACGGCCTGCCGGCCGTCCTGCTCGATCAGTTCGGCCGTGATCTGATCGGGCTTGCTCGAGGTCACTTCGCTGATCTTCAGTTTGTCCAAATCCTTGGCGACGATCTTGACGATTTCGGTAACGCCTTTTCCCATGGACACGTTCTTCAGATTGAGCCGCTCGGGCTCGAAACCGGCGATGACATCCACCTGTCCATGCAAGCTGAGTCTGAACTGCGGCTGTTGGGGGTCATTGGAGTAGACCGTGACCGATTTCTGAAGCTTACCCTTGCGACCTGCGGTTTTTACCTTGACTTCAATTTTTCCTTCCCCGCCCGGGGGAATGTCCGTCGCCGAGACGACGGCAGCCGTGCAGCCTCACCCGCCGCGGGCGCGCTGAATGTTCAGCACGCCCTTACCCTTGTTTTTTATCCGGAAAACATGCTGGACCACATCGCCCTGGGAGACCGACCCGAAGTCGTAATCCGCCCCGTCACAGGCAATCACGGGAGCCGGGCCGGATTGTTTGACCGGCTTGACGCCCTGGGCCGTGGGAGCAACGAGTTTCTTCAGTTTGAGCGGCCTCTTGAAGCTCGGCTCGATCTTGGCTCGATGTCCCTGGGCCAGGGCGACCGGCGCCATCATTAAAAGCGCGAGAAGCCACGGCAAGATTCGAATTTTCTTCATTTCCCACACCTCCGACATTTAACTAACTCCGGCCATACTATGATCAACAATAACATGGTGCAAGAAGTAAAAGCAGGCAAGCCGGCCGCTGCTCGTTGACATACAAACAGTGCGCATGTTACATCACGTAATCATGGCAGTTCATCCTCCGGATTTCAGAGATCTGTGTTCGCTGATGCTCGAGCGCGGACTGATCGATGAGGAGCAGGTGCGCGATGTGCTGGTCAAGGAAAACGCCCAGCGCCAGCGGCTGCTCAAGGGACAGGAGGCGCATTCACGACAGGGTCGTCACAGGATTGAGATCGCCAACCCTGAATTGCTGGCATCGTTCAACCTGCCGATTCCAGGCAAGAAAAACGCAGCCTTGACGGAAGATCGCATCGCCCAGGTGTTGGCGGAAGCCGCCAACTTGCCTCATGAGAAGGTTGATCCCCTCAAGCTGGACATGAAACTGGTGACTTCGATTTTCTCCCGGCCGTTCGCCCGCAGGCACAGCGTACTGGCTCTCGGGCTCGAGAACGGCACGCTCAGCGTGGCGGTGGCCGACCCTTTCGACGTTGAATTGCTCGAAAACCTGCGCCGGATCACCAGTTACCAGATCGCGCCGGTTGTTGCCGCCAAGAGCGACATCCAACGCATCATCACCGAGATGTACGGGTTCCGCACCAGCGTCAAGGCGGCCGCTTTAACCATGGAGGCCGGAAGCGACCTCGGTAATCTCGAACAACTGGTCCGCTTGAAGGCGGTCGATGAACTCGAGGCGACCGATAAACATGTCGTCAATGCCGTCGAGTATATGCTCCATTACGCATTCGATCAGCGGGCCTCGGACATTCATATAGAGCCCAAGAGAGATCACAGCCGGGTCCGTGTGCGCATCGACGGGATCTTGCATGCCGTCACAACCTTGCCCAAGGTGGTGCATGCCGCCGTCGTCTCAAGAATCAAGATGTTGGCGCGCATGGATATCGCCGAGAAACGCCGTCCCCAGGATGGCCGCATCAAGACCGGTTCCGGAGAACAAGAAACCGAGCTGCGCGTCTCGACTATGCCGGTGGCCTTCGGCGAGAAGGTCGTCATTCGCATCTTCGATCCGAGCCTGCTGATGCAGGATCTTTCCAGCCTGGGTTTTTATCCCAAGGAATACAAGTTATTCGAGTCGTTCATCACCCGGCCCCACGGGCTAATCCTGGTGACCGGACCAACCGGCAGCGGCAAGACCACCACCCTCTACTCGGCACTGAAGTACCTTGCCGGACCCGACGTAAACATCGTTTCGATCGAAGACCCGATCGAGATGGTGGTCGAAGACTTCAACCAGGTGGCCGTCATGCAGAACATCGGAATCACTTTCGCCTCCGCGCTACGCACAATCCTGCGCCAGGATCCCGATATTATCATGGTCGGCGAGGTGCGTGACACGGAGACTGCCTCGAACGCCGTGCAGGCCGCATTGACCGGTCACATGGTTTTTGCCACGTTGCACACCAACGATTCGGGGGCAGCCATCGGCCGGATGAACGACCTGGGCGTAGAACCGTTTTTGCTTTCGTCCACCCTGGTTGGGGTGCTGGCCCAGCGCTTGGTGCGCACGATCTGCCAGAACTGCAAGCAAAAAACTTTTTTAACACCCGACCAGATAAATTCGCTGCACATGAAGATACCCGAGGGTAGCCAGAAAAAATTGCCGGTTTACTACGGCGAAGGCTGCCCTGCCTGTCGCGGCACCGGGTACTTCGGGCGGGTGGCCCTCTACGAACTCATGCCGGTGAACGATAAAATCGTCAGGTTGATCAACGAGAAAGCCGACACCAAGGAAGTCATGAAGGTGGCCCGCCTGGACGGAATGAACACGATCAGGGAGGTAGCCATCAAGAAACTGGCCCAGGGAGTGACCACCTTTGAGGAAGTCATCCGGGTCACGGCCGACTGAGCTGGAGGACAATCATGCACCCGGTGACCGAAGAACTCAAGCTGCTGATCGAGTCCGGGTATCCGCTGATATACCTGCTGACACACGAGGAGGAGCGCGCCTCGCGGCTGGTGGCCGGGGTAATGACAGAACTGGGCCTGAAGGCTGGTATCTGGAGCCGCACCGGCGGCGTCCTGGGCAAGGAGCTCAAGGAGCCCACCCGACTATTCAAGTCGCTGGATGATGTCAAGGCCGGAGCTACCTTGCTTCTCGACTTCCACCACTTCTTGAAGGACCCGGAGGTGTTACGGCGCATACGGGATATCCTGCCCCTGCTTGGCCGCAGCGGACACAGCTTGATCGTCGTTTCACCCGTCCTGGTTCTGCCTCCCGAACTGGAGAAGGACATCGCCCTGCTGGAGCTGCCGTTGCCGTCGCGCGAGGATCTCGAAGGGCTTTTTGGGCGAATCTGCGCCGCCGAACAGGTGATATTTCCCGAGGACTTCATCGAGAGCGTTGTGCGGGCGGCGCGCGGCCTGACTGAAAACGAGGCCCGGCGCGTCTTCACCAAGGCTTTACGCAAGGGAGGCGGTTTCAAGCTGGATGACATCTCGTTGATCCTCGAGGAGAAAAAGAAATCCATCCGCAAGAGCGAGGTGCTCGAGTATCTCGAGTTGGATGAGCAGCTCGACAACGTGGGCGGGCTCGAGGAGGTCAAGCGCTGGGTAACTGATCGCTCACGTGCTTTCGATGACGAGGCCCGACAATACGGGCTACCGGCTCCCAAGGGCCTGCTTTTAATCGGCGTTCAGGGTTGCGGCAAGAGCCTGACCGCCAAGGCGGTCGCCGGCGCCTGGCGCTTGCCCCTGGTGCGCCTGGATCTCGGAGCGGTGTTCGGCTCGGCCTCGCCTGAAACGGCCATCCACCGGGCCGTAACCATCGCCGAATCGCTGGCGCCGGTCGTTTTATGGGTGGATGAGATCGAAAAGGGGTTTGCCACTTCCAGCAAAGGTTCGGGCAATGCTTCGCGGGTGTTCGGCTCGTTCGTGACCTGGCTGCAAGAAAAGCGCGACGCGGTTTTCGTCGTGGCCACGGCCAACGAGGTCGGCGACCTGCCGCCGGAACTCTTGCGCAAGGGCCGCTTCGACGAGACCTTCTTTGTCGACCTGCCCGACGTTCACGAACGCCGCGACATTCTCTGCATCCATCTCGAGCGCCGCGACCGTGACAGTAAGGCCTTTGAGCTGGAAAAATTGGCGCACCAGGCCGAGTTCTTTTCGGGAGCGGAGCTCGAGCAGGGTGTCGTGGCCGGCATGTACCGCGCTTTCGGAGAGAAGCGCGAAGTTACCAGCGCTGATATCAGCAAGGAACTGGACGAGATCGTCCCCCTATACGCCACTTACGAGGAAAAGATCAAAGGCCTCCGTGAATGGGCCAAAACCAGAGCGCGGCGGGCGAGCGTCGATCAGTCGCTTATGGATCTTTTCGAACAGGAATAGAAAAATAAGAATCAGGAGTCATCAATGAGTCTCAAGGTTGGAGTCATCGGAGCCGGAGCGTGGGGCACAGCCCTGGCCCACCTGATGTCCGACAAGAGTGATGACGTTATTATTTGGGCCTTCGAGCCTGAAGTTGTCTCCGAGATAAACAACGATCACGAGAACAAGACTTATCTTCCCGGCATCGAGTTGCCGGAAAATCTGCGGGCCTCGGCCGATCTGCCCGAGTGCCTGGCCGGCCGCGACCTGATCCTGTCGGTGGTTCCCTCACATGTCGTTCGCAAGGTATTGACCGCCGCCGCCCGGCACATACCGCCCGGCGTGCCGATCGTCAGCGCCTCGAAGGGGATCGAAAACGATACCATGATGACCATGAGCGAGGTGCTCGAAGACGTCTTGCCAATCGCCGCACACCCGATGCTCGCGTTTCTTTCCGGGCCGAGCTTCGCCCGCGAGGTCGGGCTGCGCTTTCCCACCGCCGTCAGCGTGGCGGCGCGTTTCGAAAAGGTCGCCGGGTCCGTGCAAGAAATGATGTCCGGCGCGGCTTTCCGGGTCTACACCACGACCGACGTGACTGGGGTCGAGCTTGGCGGCGCACTGAAGAACGTGATTGCCATCGCCTCAGGTGCGGCAGACGGATTGGGCCTCGGAACCAACACCATCGCGGCCTTGATCACCCGTGGGCTGGCGGAGATTACCCGTCTGGCAATCAAGATGGGAGCAAATCCCCTTACCCTGTCGGGTCTTAGCGGAATGGGCGATCTCGTCCTTACCTGCTGGGGCGGACTGAGCCGTAACCGCACGGTGGGCCAGAAACTCGGCCAGGGAATGAAGATGGAAGAAATCCTGAAAGACATGCGCCAGGTGGCCGAGGGCGTAAAAACCGCCAAATCGGTTCATTTCCTTGCCCGGCGCGAACAGATCGAAATGCCCATCGTCGAGATAGTCTATCGCATGATCTACGAGGATCTGCCCGCCCAGGACGCCTTGGTTGGGTTAATGTCGCGCAGCTTGAAGAAGGAAATCTACAGCTGAGGTCACAAAGCATGGATCGCAGACGTAAACGTCGCAAGCGAACGAGCAAAGAGGTCAATGATGCGGCGCTCGAACGCCGCAGGGGCGAACGGCGTCACGAGAAACGGGTGGCTGCCGAGATCATGGTCGAGGTGGAAACCAGCGGACGGCGAACTTACCGCCGCACTGCCAACATATCCGCCGGTGGTGTCGGGTTTCACCAACCGATCCCGTTCGCGCGGGGCTCAAGTATAAGGCTTTCCCTGACACTGGCGGGTCGCGAGGCTGCCGTCCGGGTTACGGGCGAGGTGGTCGGCGTCGACAAGAACGGGCGCGGCAAGCGGGTCATGTTTACCAATCTGAGCCCGGCGACTCGTCGAACACTCACGGCCCACCTCGAACTATTCGATGTCCCGACCAAGATAGGCCGGCCGCCCGGGACTTTGCCTCCGTCGGGTCGCTCGCGTGCCAGCGTTCGCGAGGGAATCTTGATTATCGAAGATCACCCCGACGGGCTGGAGTTCAGGTTGCGCGGCAGCGACAAGATCGTCGGACGCGATCCCCATGAATGCGATTTCATCATCGATGACGCGTCGGTTTCAAGGCGTCATGCCCATATCTACCTGTATAACGGCCGCCACGTAATCGTCGACCTGTCCAGCACCAACGGTATCAATTTCAGGGGGAGACCCATCCATAGCCTGGTACTGAATAACGGCATGGTTTTCAAGGTCGGCCATGTACGACTGCAGTACCTGGTCACCAAGTCCGTCTGAGCCGGAAATGCCCAAGCCAGAGGCCGTGATCTTCGACCTGGGCCGAGTGCTGGTCGGAGTCGATGTTTCCCGGGGACTGTGGAAGCGACTGTTGGCCACTCTTGAAAAGCAAAACAGCGCAACGCCGGCGGGGCGCGCCTGGCGTGAAACCTACTCCCTCTTCGCCACCGGGCAGATGCCCCCGGGGGAGTTCCACACCCGGGTGTGCCGCCTGCTGGGCCAGGAAATGCCCTATCCCGATTTCGTAGGGCAATGGTGCGACGTGTTCTACGATCTTCAAGGAGCGCAGGAGACATTGCGTGCTGTGGCCGCGCAGCTACCCACGGGATTATTGTCAGATACCGATCCGTTGCACTGGCGGCACGAGATCGACAGGAACTCCTGGCTGAGCCTGATCGAAAGGCCGACTCTCAGTTTCGAGACGGGAGTGCTAAAACCCGCCCGGGAGGCTTACCGGGCCGCGGCTCGAAACGTCGGCGTCGAGCCCGCCAGCTGCCTGTTTATAGACGATCTCGAAGAAAACGTCGCCGGGGCTCGCGAAGTTGGTATGCAGGCCTTGCTTTTCACGGGCCACCCCGAGCTCGGGATCGGGCTGGCTCGGGTCGGCGTGCTGGACTAATAACGCACCATGGTGATGGCCCAGGTGTAGCCGGCTCCGCCTGTGTAGAACAGGATCAGGTCGCCCTTGGCGATTGCTCCTTCTCGCCGGGCGCGATCCAGGTTGTAGAAGGTATCGGTGCTGCCCATATGGGCGCACTCCTCGATATAGTCGATGTTCGACTTGCACCTGGAAAGTCGCATGCGTTCGAGGAAGACGCTGTTGTGCCTCTTGGAACCGTTGACGGTGGCAACGAAGTCGATCTCGTCGCGGGTAACGCCGGCCCGGGTACAGGCCTTATCGATCAGCTGATCGGCGATCTCGATCAAGCGTTTTCCGAACTCTTGCAGTTCCTCCCGGGTCGTGCAGAGGGGACGCCAGATCTGCAGTTGGTGGCCGCCGCGTTCAACAACCTCCATGCTCAACTTTGAAAAGGCGCCGATTTCAGGCACGCAAAAGTTGCCGTGGTGAATACCCCAGGTCTTGTAAGCGGTCGAGATGATGACGAATTCAGGATGGTCGCGTTTCAGAATGCCCGCGCTGCCGCCATCGCCGAACAGGTAGGTGCTCCCCAGGATGGGAGGATCGAGTGTGCTGTCGAAACGTTCCCCTGAAGTGATCAGCACAGTCTTGACGTTCGGGTCCGAGCTGATCATGGAACGGCCGATGTTCATGGCCATGTTCTGTCCGTTGCAGCCCTGGTAGATGTCGAAACCATGGGCGTTCTTGCAGCCGAGCTGGTGCTGTATCTTGGCCGCCGCCTGCCAGCGTGTGTGATCTTTGACCGAGCCGGTGTAGATGATGACGTCGATCTCGGCGGGAGTGAGCCCTGCGTCATCGAGGGCCAGGCGGCTCGCTTTGATCGACATGTCGCTGGGCATTTCGCCCGGGCCTGCCTGGTGCAGCCGCTTGCAACCGATGCGATCGAACTTCTCGCGATTGATCCCGGTGCCACGTACCGCCTCCCAGGCATCGATGGTTCTTTTCGGCAAGTAACTGCCGATGCCCGCGATCCCGACCGTGTGCTCGTCCATTGCCACGCTTGCCTTTCGCCCCGCCAATCCAAATATCGCACTAGACAGGCCCGGAGACAAGATTGCATCGCATGCTCAAACGGGGGTAGAATCGGGCCCGGGCACACAGGAGACAACCATGCGCCGCATCCTGGCCATATTAATCCTTTCCAGCTTGCTGGTGGGAGCGGCGTTGTACATGATGAACTGGCAGGTGGGACAACTCGAGGTCGGAGATAATTACTCGGATGAGACCGATCTTCCCTTATCGCCGGCCAGCGAGCAGGACCCGGTCGCTCGCGCCCTGGAACTCTATCATCAAGCAACCAGCCAGCAGCAGAGTAACCCCTTACAAGCACTGCTGTTGGCGCGGGAGGCTTTGGAGGTGACTCCTCCCGAGGCAACCGGTATCATGAAAATGATCGAGGAACTGATCGGAGAACTCGAGGAACAGGTTGACGAACCGCCTCTCACCCCGTGAATCACCGTGCCGGGAGCTTGCCATGAGCAACAGGGACGAGTCGCTTGACTGGAATGACGAAGAGGAAGTGACTCGGGAGACCGAAGTCTGCGTCACCCCTTCGAGGTCGCTGCCGCGAGTCGTGATCCTCAGCCAGGTCGAGGGCCCGGGCGCGCCCCGGGATTTCATTCTCTCCAAGGATACGGCCGTCGTGGGACGCTCCCCTGAAGCGGATATAAGGATCGACTCCGAACAGGTCTCCCGGAGACACTTGCTCCTGAAGAAAATCAACGGGGAGTACTCTTGTATCGATCTGAACAGCCGGAACGGGGTTCACCTCAACGGCGTAAGAGTTCACTCGGCAGTCCTGCACGACGAAGACACAATCCAGATAGGAAACGTGATCTTCGATTTCTGCACCGGAACGGGTCTCTCGTCCATCAAGGAAACCAGGCCGGACAAGCTCTAGATTCGGCTTCGAAGTATTTCTTTCATGCGGGGAATTCCAGGTGCCCGGGATTCATGATCCCTTCCGGATCCATCAGTTTGCGCACGTCTTTAACCAGCCTGCGAAAAGTGGGGTCGATGCGCTCGGCATTGCGCTCCCAGACCCACTGGGGGGTCTTGTATGGAAAGAAGCCCATGTTTATGGCCATGTCGGAAAGCTCCTGGTTTACCAGGTGCACCTTGCGGACCTCCTCCTCGTTGTTCTTGTCGAAGACGGTTATCCAGCGCAGCACGCCGAAGTGCGACCCGAGCATCGGGCGGCAGACGACCACCGGGGGCAGCCCGTACTTGGCCAGGATCTCGGCGCCCTTCTTGAAGCCCTCTTCGAAGAGGCTGGTGGGTCCGTATGTCCCAACCCAGGTCAGCCCGCCGCCGGGATGGTCGAGCAGGAAATCGAGCCGGGTTGGAAACTTGGCGAACTTGGCGAAGCGCGGCTCGAGGCGGACCAGATCTTCGAGATCCAGCGGGCCGTCGAACCTGGCGCCGTCGGCGCGCCACTTGTCAACCTGTTCTGCGATGATCTGCTGCTTGCAATCAATCTCGCGTTCGTAGTTCGAAGAGTAGTCGATGTAGACGAACACCAGGGGTTCGTTCGGGTCGCGATAGGTCGGACGGTACTCGCCGAATAGCATCTTGCCCGAGGCCAGGCTGAGCGTGCCCAGGTCGTCGGCAAACTCGTCGCGGGCGAGCTGCTTGAGCAGACCATAGGCGCAGCCAACATCGTAGGCCAGCAGGAAGGCCCGCCGCCGATGTTTCTTGTTCGGCCAGAGTTGCACCGCCATCCTGGTGACCACTCCGGTGCTCCCGGCGAAACCCACGAAGAGCCCGTTCAGGTTGGGGAAAGGGGCGTTAGCGCATGGTCGCCCGCCGTAGGCGAGATGGCCGGTGCGCAGCATCTCGCCCGTGGGCAGCACGGCCTCGATGGCGTTTATCCAGTACGAGGCCGAACCGTGCTTGAGCGAAAGGTTGGCCAGGCCGTCCATCAGGCAGTTGGGAACCACGCCGCTGTCCGGCGGTGAGAGCGGATAGGCGAAACGCAACCCAGGGTGGTTCTCGGCCAGATAGTCGCTCATGTCCTGCCAGGTCACCCCGGGTTCGATCACGGCGTACATGTCATCCTCAGAGACTTCCAGGATGCGGTTCATGCGGGTCAGGTTTAGTACAATGCCGCCCTTGAGCGGGATGGCCAACCCCCCCAGGTTCGTGTTGGCAACGACCGGGTAGACGGGCACCTTAAGGCGGCTGGCCTCGATCAGCACCGTGCGCACATTTTCCGCCGAGCGCGGGAAAACAACGAGTTCGGGGCGTCGCCCGGGATTCTCGGTAATGTCGCGGCTGAACAGCTCAAGCGACTCTTCGTCGTCTTTAACAATCTCCTTGCCCATCTTCTGAATCAACACATCGCGGATCCCGTTGGTCATTTTTGCTTCTCCACTTTCATGAGCTTGAGCATGCTTAAAAGCCGAAAGACCTTGCCGCCCACCTTGAGCTTGCCGGAAAGCACAGGCCAGACCATTCCGTGGCCCAGGGCGACTCCCAGCAGGGTGTCCATGCTTCCGCGCACCCTGGTGTCTGCCTTGTCCCCGCCCACCGCCATCACCAGATCGCCGCCGGTAAATTCCAGGGTTATGCTCATCTGAGAGGCGCCTACCAGGATCGTGCCCTTCATTTTCGAAAAGGCCCGGGCCCCGGGCGCGGTTTTCAGGTTGCGCTCGATTAACGAGCGCAGTATGTACCCCAGCAGATTCATCTCGCCCGGAACCTTGAACTTGATTTCAGACATTTTGTCTATCCTGTCCGCGGGATCATCTCTCCGCAGCGGGGAAGGTCTCCATCTCCGCCAGGTTGGTAAGGATTTCACGCAGCAGATCCATCGAGGCCGCGTCACCAGAGTCGGCCGCCACTCCCACGCCCGGCACAATGCTCGGGTTACGGGGGTCGGGCTGGATCACCCTGACGACCCTGCCTGACATCTCCAGCGTCTTCAGGGTGTAGGGATCCACCAGGCTCATCTCTATCCGGCTGCCCACACAGGGCGGCATGCGGCTCTGCAGGAAAATACCCCCGCAACCGATGTCACGCGCGTCGGTTGTCCCAAAACCGTTCTCGGCCTGGAAGCGAACCTTGGTTCTGCGAATCAGGCGCGCGTGCCGCCGGGGCTCGTCGTTAGGATGGCGTATCTCGCCCGCGACACGCCGCCGAAGGTAGCTGCGGATGACGTGCTCGTTCTCCAGGCTGGCCAGGATGAAGGCCAGTCCTATTCCCTGCCCGACGCCCTGCGCGGTCTTCTCAGTCCGGTGTACCACCTCTGCCATGCCTTCGTCGGTAGGCAGGCCGCCCGGAACAGAAAGCTTGTACGCCAGCCTGGTGCCGACCGGGGCCGGCAGATCACAGGTTACGAACATACCCCCGATGCACAAATCGTGGGTCAGCGCGCTGATCCTGGAAGAGGCGTACGAGAGAGACACTTCCAACCGGGTGTCGATACGGGCGAAACGCCGCCGCTCCAGCAAGCCCTGACGAACGCGGTCGTCCACCAGGGCATTGACCAGTCGCCGCTCATTATCACCCAGTTCGACGAACTTGATGCCCATGCCTATACCGCGACTCTGTTCCGAACCTTGTCCCTTTGACCAGACCACTTCACCCAGCACGCGAAAAGGCGCTCCCCGGCCGACCGGGTAACCTTCGATCTGTAAGCGGCTGCCCAGCGGTTCGGGGTCGCTATCGGCGATGAACAACCCTCCCTCGCCCAGGACGGTCAAGTAGCTCTTACGTTTTTTTCCGCCCGCGTCGTAACATACCTTTAGCGAAATAGGCACCCTCAGGAACTCGCGCGTGTCGGTGGCCGGATCGCGGATCTGCTGAAAAAGGGCTTCTTCGATCTGGCAGCGCATCATTCGCCAGCGGGCCTTCTCGGTCTTGGAAAGGTTGTGCTGGTCGAGCCGCTTGCGCTCGTTCAGTGACTCGAAGGCCTGTAACAGGCCGTCGAAGGAGTCCGGCGCGGTTGCCCGATGTCCGTTGCCTGGCCGCGCAAGCATCATTTCTTGTAGTACCTGCGCACGGTCGCCAGCCGGGTCTTGTATTCGGGGCGTGGATCCAGCTCGACGGCCATCTCGAGCAACTCGATGGCCTCGGAGATCTCTTGCTGGTTGAGTTTCTGCTCGGCCTTGCTGAACATCAACTTGGCCGACTGTGAGCGCATGGCGACGGACACTTCCTGACTACGCTGCTCCATCCTCCGCAGCGGACTGGTAAGCACCTCGAAAGCTTGCTTGGCCATCTGCAATCGTCGCCGGCACAGTTCAGCCAGGCCGGCGGATGACTGCGCTAATTCGCCGCTCGGCCCGAAATTCCGGGACAGCTCTTGCATGGCGGTGGCGAACATGAGGGGGTGGGCGCTCCAGTGAACTCCGAGTCTGTCGAACAGACCGCATTCCTCTAGCCTGGCCAGCTCTTCCTCGAGTTCAGCGGTTTGATCGTCGGCCGGCGTCGTATCCCGTGGAGGCGAAGCGCGAGTACTATCCCGGGCAGGCTGCGGCTTGTCTGCCTTTACCTCGTTCGTGGACTCGACTTCGAGCGTTCCCAAGGCGAGCAGCGACAATACCAGGCGAACCGACTTGTCGCGCAGCTTCTTGTCCATTCCGGCTAGGCTCTTCTTGAGCGTCAGGTTACCGTCGAAACGCTGGGCGAAGCGATAGCCGTGATCGTCGAGATCGAGTCGGGCAAGGGTAAAGGGAGGCTCTCGGCTCAACCTGGGAGTGCTTTCCCAGATGGGCCGCAGCATGGTTTTCACTATCGCCGCATCCAGAACTGCCATGGCGCGCTCCAGCCAGGGGATGATGATTCTCTCGAAGCGCAGCCCGTCCTCCAACTCTACCGGCTCGGGATCGAGCAGGAAACGAACCTGGCCACGCGAGCGGCACTTCTCAAAAGCGTCGATCACCTGGTCACAAAATACGATCGAGACTTGGTGGGCGGTGACGACACCCTGTTCAAGCGCCAGCTCTCCGGCCTTCCTTGTTCCGCCAAGCTGTGCACGCAGTTTGTCCGCGACACCGTCGTCTATGAAGCGCGCCTTGGCCAGGCGCTTTAAAAACTCCACCTCCGACCGCGGTCCCTCGAAGTCACACAGCTCTCCCTGGGCATTGAAACGAAAGGTCATCCTGTCGCCGTTGGATTCGATCAACACGCGGCTGCCCTGACCGGCCGCGGTCAGTGTGGCGATCAGCTCGAAGAGAGTTGCAGTCTGGCCGTCCTGGTCGCCAAACTGAACCGGCCTGATCGATTCGAACTCCTCTTTGTCGCGCGAGGCGGTGGCGATTCCCTGGAACGCATGCAAGGCCGGTCCACGCGGATGCAAGCTCTCTTTCCGAGACTTGGCCTTCTCTTCTGCCTGTTCTTGCTCTCTTTTTCTCGCGGCCAACAACTCGATCTCTTCTTTGCGCTGCTTGCGCAGCCTGACGACCAAACCGTTAATAGCCGAGATGTTCTCGCGCGTCGGTTCGATTTGCAGGCTGACCATGCCGCTCTGAGACATGACCGTCTTGGCCCGGAAGGGCAAAACCGCCTCGACCCCGCCGACCTGGAGCGTAAACTGCGCAAGCTCGCCGACTTGCCAGTCGCCCGTCGATGTAGCATAGAAACCGCCCGTGGCGACGTTTGCCTCGAAGTCGGCCAGGAAGGCGGTGATCGATCCGTATTTGACGACGCCGTCGTCGGTCAAGATCGGACCTCCCCTGAGCTGTTCGGCCAGCTCGGCCATGGCTGCGGTGGCCTCCGAGTAGGGCGCGATTTGCAGGCCGACCTTGCCCTGTCCGCAGTAGACCACCTCGGCATTGATACACACTCCGGTGTCGGTCGTCCCGATGTGCACTCCCAGTTCGACCGGCGTGCGCAACGGCCACTCGCTCGGGCTTTCGAGGTAGAACCCACCCTGCGAGATATGGGAGTCGTATTGGTCGAGAAACTCCGCCTCGGATTCGTAATGTATGATCCGATCTTCGTCAAGCCTTGCCATGCTATGGACTATAACCCAAGCGGTCGTCGTTTTCCAGGGATTGGTAAAGCGTGATAAACCAGCCGGTAAAGCCCGTAGCTGCGCTCGTGCAGGCCAATCGTCATGAACGGCTTCAGTTCAAAACCGGCAAGCACGCGCCCGCAGGCCGCGATCCCTTGTGTGCCTTCGAAGCCCGGCTCGCAATACATGTCGCGCAGCAAAAAAACGGGGCGCCTTCGAACCTCCTCAATCAGGCGCCCCGGCCCTGCAGCAAGAGCCCGCCCGCTGGCCATCACATCCAACTCGCCGGCCATGGCCAGCACGCTGGGATGTTCAGCCAACACCAGCGCATCGGATGGCAGCCGCACGCCGGTCAGCATGCTTGCCATGCGCGTTTGAAGCAACTGTGTCTCGGGAGGCCGCGAGGCGCGATCGAGGCCCGGCCAGGACAACCACAGCGCGCAGCCGACAAGACAGCCGGTCGCAATGGCCGGCAGCTTGCTCCATAAACCGTCCCGCCTGGCCGGGATCAAGTCGCCGGAAAAACCCGTAAATGGCAACAAGGCTGCCAGCGAGGCAATCATCATTCTCTCCTGGAAGAGCTCGAACATCAGAACTGCCAGCAAAGAAACTACACCCGCGGCCAGCGGCACCGACGCCGTCCAAGGCTGGCTGCGCTTTAGAAAAATTGCCACGGCGCCGGTCAGGCCCAGGGCAAGCAAAAACAAATCAGCCGCCCCGAAGCTCGTAGAATCTATGAGCACCATCAGGCTCCGCGACAGGTTAGCCGGCGACAAGAAGACTCCGCCATATATCTCGCGGTTGAGGCTCCACATCGGCACCGCCGCCAGCACGGCTACCAGTAGTCCGGCGCCTGCGGCCAGGCTTGCCTTCCATCCGGGTCGGCGAATGAGAAACACGACCGCCCCGGTCGGAATCGCCGCCGCCAGGAGTTCCGGGCGGATAGCGGCCGCGAGACCCAAGCCCGAGATCGCCAGCAGGCCCGCGCATACTCCACCGCGACGGGCGAAGAGCAGGCTGCCGCACAAACCGGCCAGCAGGCAGGTCGCAGCGGGTACGGCGGTCTCGGCCGTGGCCGACCAGGCCACGTGTGATGGGAATACCGCGCCTAGCGCGGCCGCCGCGAGAACGTGGCGCGTCTTGCCCCCAAGCAATCGTGCGCCTGCCGCAGCCAGCAGCACCGCCAGAATTCCCAGCAGGCGGGTCGCAGTAAAAGCCGTTGTCTCAGAACGTCCTCCGATCAGGAAGGCCCCGGCCAGTAGTGTCGGCCATCCTTGCGACTTGGGAAAGGCCTCGCACTCGAGACCGGTCCAGGTTGCCCTGCACAACTCTGGACGATCACCCACCGAGATCTTGCCGGCAATCTCCAGATACCAGGGTTCGTCGACGTACATCACGTGGTGGGCGGGCACCAGGCCAAAGCGCAGCCAAGCAGCAACAGAAACGGCTGCCAGCAAGCCAAGGGCCACAAGCAACGCTCGCAGCCCGAAAGCGGACGGCTTTCCGGCGGCTATTGCGCGCACGAATCGTACGGCGCAGACAGAGCCGCTTGCGACCAGCCCGAGCAATAGAAGCGCGCAGCCAATAACGACAAACATTGAACCAGCATAACCATCCGGACGGATGATGTACAGGCGCCGATAACGCTTGACCGGCAGGCATGGCGGGATAATATCGACGATGGCATGACAAAACCCCAAAATAGCGTCGGTTACCTTGTCTCGAAGGTGACCGGCGTCGGCAACTTCGTCATCCTCTCGTTGGAGACCATCTTCTCCTGCTTTTTACCTCCATTCCGGCCGGGCCTGCTGGTTCAGCAGCTGGACTTCATCGGAGTCGGCTCGCTGTTCATCATTATTCTGACGGGAACCTTCGCGGGCGCCGTCTTCACCTTGCAGAGCCTGTATGCTTTCTCGATGTTCAACATGGAGAGCATGGTCGGGGCCACCGTGACCCTGGCCTTGACCCGCGAGCTCTCACCGGTGCTGGCCTCGCTGATGATCACCGGGCGGGCCGGCTCGGCCATGGCCACCGAGTTGGGCACAATGAGGGTAACCGAACAAATCGACGCCCTGGCTTCGATGGCCGTCAACCCGGTGCAGTACCTCTTCGTACCGCGTTTCCTGGCTGCGCTGATCATGTTCCCTCTGCTGGCGATGATCTTCAACATGGTCGGGGTCTGCGGATCGTATCTGGTGGCAATAAACATGTGGGGCGTCGACCCGGGCAACTTCCTGGCCAAGATCAGCTGGTACGTGGATGCCCATGACGTGATCTCGGGCCTGATAAAAGCGGCCGTCTTCGGAGGATTCGTCTCCCTGGTAAGCTGCTACAAGGGTTACCAGGCCGAGGGCGGCGCGCGCGGAGTCGGCAGCGCCACCACCCAGGCCGTGGTGATCGGCTCGGTGAGCATCATGATCCTGGATTATTTCCTGACGGTGCTGATGTTCTGAAGTGAACCGATGTCGTCTTGCGGAATACCGGCTTTAGCATAAAGAAACGAACAGCAGGAAACCCGGCAGGAGCAGCCCGGCCCCAAGCGCCATGGTTGCTCTGCGCATAGGGCGTCGGGGATGGTTTTCGTCGGCCCGCTCGGAGACCCAGGCCACGAACAGGGCATAAGCCAGCGAATAAGCCAGAAAGATGAAAAGCGAAACCAGCTGGGTCGTCCAGGACATGATGCAAGCAAACTCTTTTCCCCGCCCATTGACTTCCATTCGCCTTGCGCGGGCAACCCATGTCTGATATCCGTTACTCTGCCCAGCAAGCAGGTACGGATTGTGAACGCACACGATGGCCATGTCAAGTTCCAAATCAGCAGTTGACGAGATCGTCGACGCTGTCGTCCTGGCCGGCTCGCGCGGTTTGCTGGAAATAGAGGTTGGCGGGCGCAAACTGCCCAAACCCTACCTGGAGTTGGGATGCGAACCCCTGGTGCGCAAAGTGGTGCGCGCCGCCCTGGGTGCCAGGCGGGTCGGTGATGTTTTCATTGTCGGCAACAATGACAGGCTCGAACAGGCGCTCGAGCCGTTGCTGCGCGAAGAGCCCGGTCGGATTCACATCGTGGCCGAGGGGGAAAGCCTGGTGGAAAACGGTTACCGGACCTTTTTTCTCAACCTGCTGCCGCACAGGAACCTGGGGTCTCCCGATAGCCGGCAGCTAGATCCCGCCGCAGTCGCCGAGTACCAGCAACGCGTTCCCGAGTCGCGAACGGTGCCCGCCCTGGTGATAACCTCGGACCTGCCTTTCCTCTCCAGTTCCGACATCGACCGTTTTCTCGATCGCGATCCGGGCAACGCCGGCGTCGTGATTGGCCTTACCAACCATCGCGAAATCGAAAAGATGATGTCGGTCATCGGCGAACAGTCGGCCCTCGACAAGTGGAAGCTGGGCGCCATTCATTTTCGCGCCTTTTCCGTCAGGCTTTCCAACCTGTTCCTCTTCCGCCCGCTGATGGGCAACCCTGAAATATATGCACTGGCGGCCGACCTTTACGAGAACCGCTGGCTGATCAAACAGGACGGCTCGGTCAACTGGCGTAGATGGTTTTCATTAGCCAGGTCCATCCTGGCATACTCAATCAAGGTGAACGGATGGCTCCGGTTCCTGCGCGGCATGCTCAACTTGTTAGCAAGCATGGCAGCGGCCAGCCTGGCTCGACTCACGCACCGCGCCGGCCGCTGGCTGTCATGGCCCTTCCGCTTGTTTCTAGGCCAAAAAGACGTGGAGTTCATCGGCTCGACGATGATCGGTGTGCGCGGTGTGCTGGCGGTCGGCCGCGAGGTGGGCCCGGCCATCGATATCGACGTCGAGGAGAGCTACCACTCTCTGGCCGCCGACTCCGAACGGGAATACCGGCTCATCTCGAACTACCTGGCTGTATGCCAGGCAGCCGGGCGAGGCACAGGCGGAGAGCGGGAAGACTCGCAGGCGTCAGTTGCGACGCCTGACGATTAGCAACAAGAATAGCAAGCCTAGCAACCCCACCGGCGTCGACGGGGCCGCAGCCACGCAACCGCAGCCGCCGTCCGGCGGCTTGATTGGCAGGCTGCTGACCTGGAATGCCCCGGCGGCGGTTAATTCGACGCTGCCCATCTTGACTGTCACGTCACGGGCTGTCTTTTCGGCATCGGCGGCGATTGTCAGGCTGACTTTAATCTTGTTGGTCTCGTCCGGATTCACAACCGGCCCAGACACGCTGATACCCGTGCCCGAGAACAAGACCTCGTTAGTCTCCTCGAAGACAACGTCCTGTCCGGTTATTGTCACCGGAACCATTGTGCCGACCAAACCGCTGGGAGGTATGACACTATCGATGGCCGGCCGGAATACGTCGATCAGGCCTTCGCCCAGAGCTACCTCCGTGCCGGTCACGGCCGTGGCGTTTCGCGGCTGTCCAGAGGCGTCGGCAGAAATATCCAATGTGGCGCTCAGGTGGTCGGCGTCCGTAACGGTCAGGGCGCTCACCTCGATGCCATCAGGGGGGGAGATGACAAGGTCGGTCTCTCCCTGAATGAACTGACCGTCACTGGCCGTGATTTCAACGTTGATGCTCCCGTCGGCCTCGAGCATGGCCGGGGAGATGCCTGTCAGCGTGCCGGGGGTTGTAATTTCGAAACCGTTCGACAGGGTTACCTTCTCGCAATTGTCACAGCCGGAGGCGAGCCCCAAAGCTACGCTTACATCTGTCAGGCCTTCTTGCGACAGGGAACCCAACACCAGTTTGGCGTCCAGCTGAGTTGGGTCGCCCGCATCCAGGTCTGTAGAGCGAGTGTTGTCGGCAGAAAGTGAAACACTCACGTCGGCGGCATCGAAGTGGGTGTTCTGGCCGATCAGGCTCACCAATAGGCCCGGGTGCCCGCGGTCGCCGTGGTCGGGATCGATCGACAGCAGGAGCGTGCCGGGCCCTTGCACCACGATGAATGCTCCCGGCTGTTGCAATGCCGGCGAGTTCAGCACCAGGTCGTGAGGCCCGACGGGTGCGTTGACCGCAAGGGTCACGTCGGACAGAACCAGCGTTTGTCCGTCCGGGCTTGCCTGCGAGCCGATGGTAATGCCTTCTCCGAAACTGACTCCTGTCCCGCTGCTGAAAGTGCCCGGACCGCCGTGAATGGTCACCGAAGGCAACGTGCTGCCCTGCATGCCGCTAGAGGGCGTCACCTCGACCTGGGGTTCTTCCACCGTGAACATACCCGCGCCGTTCGCCGTCTCGTCACCAGTGGTGACGCTGACGTCACGTGAGCCGGCGGCGGCGGCCTGATCGATGCTTATCTGCGCGGTCAGCGCCGTGGCGGCGACGACGGAAGTCGAGTTGACGGTAATACCCGTGCCCGAAAACGAGAGGCTCGAAATACCCTCTTCGAAGTGCGTGTCAACTCCCGTCACGGTGACCTGGAGCGCTTGTCCGGCATAGGCCGAATCGGGACCCACTGAGATCAGCAGTGGCTGGCTCGTTCCGCAGACGACCTCGAACAGTCCCTGGCCGTTGTAGGTTGTGATCTGGTCAACGACCGTCACATCCTGCAAACCGCAATGACTGCCTTCGGTGGCCTCGGGAATCTGTATGGTTGTGACTATCGCGTTTGTGTCCAACAAGATTGGTTCGTCCGTCGTGATTGTCGTACCAGGGTCGAAATTCACGACGGCGGGCAAAATAAAAACGTCATCCTGGCCGGCGCTGATGACTATCTGCAGGCTGTCGCCCGGCGAGGCACTGTCGGGCACGATCGAAAACAACTCGCCTGCCCCGGCGGGCCGGGCGGCCAGGGCCAACCCGAGAGCAAGCACGACGAATAGAAATATGGGGATTCTTTTCGTCATCAAACACCTCATTCACAATTGATGGATCATACGATATCATTTTCGGGCCAGTCAGGGCAACATCGATTCGAACCGATCTTTTTTCCCTGCTTGTTCAACACAGTTGACGTCCGCATTCACGGCTGGCAATCTCTCTCCCATGGCCGCGATCGAACAATCACGCCCCGAAGATTTAGAGCAGATTCGCGGGATCGCCGGCCAGGTCTTCGGCGTCTACGGCGACTACGGTGAGATCTTGCCGCACTTTTTCGCTTCGCAGGGGGTAAACACTTTCGTAGCGCGGGTGGGTCCAAAAGTTGTCGGCTTCGTCATGTTCGGGTTTATCCCCTGGACCAAGGGTGAGACCGATTCCTCGGCCTGGATCGCTGACCTGCTGGCTTTGGCGGTTACGCCCGAATACCGGCGACACGGTGTGGGCGGCGAGTTGATTACAAACGCCATGCAGCTAATCGACGAGATGAGCGAATGGCGCGACATTCGCGAGATCCAGCTCACCTGCGCCGATACCAACAGTGTCGGATTGGAATTTTTCGCGCACCACGGCTTCGTTGTAATCGATCCGCGGCACGGCAGTTATTCGGCCGGTCAGACTGCCGTCAGGCTGGCCCGGCCCTATCCCTGAG
The DNA here is from genome assembly GCA_035528415.1 of Myxococcota bacterium. Taxonomy (GTDB): domain Bacteria; phylum Myxococcota; class B64-G9; order B64-G9; family B64-G9; genus DATKYQ01. The sequence goes on from DATKYQ010000057.1 coordinate 68,605, forward strand.
GGCCCCAGGGGCCGTAACCGGCCAGTTCGACGTAACCAAGACCCCCGACATCGATCCCGCGCCGGGTTCCCGTGATCTCGATCTCTCCCTCCCAATAGGTGTTTAGCGTGGTGGCGCGGCAATCCATCTCCTGGTCGTCCACTGTCGCGGTCAGCAACAGATCGAGGCCGACCGACGGGATTGAAAGATTCCAGTTCATCGGATAGACGCCCCCGGTGTGAGGACTGGTCCATTCGCCTATCGGCCGGGCCTCGAAGGAATCGAATGTGCTCGCGCAACCATCGGCGTCGACAAAAGTACCGCCGGTGAGAGTCGGGCCTTGATCCTTGAAGTGCAACACGAAGATCATCACTTCGGTCTGATCATCGAGTTGCAGGCTAAACCAGTCCCAGCCGTCGGAGGCAAAAGCGTCGAAGTCGCCCCATTGGTGATCGTGCCAGGCGAGCCCGGTAACGGCCTCGTCCAGGCCGTCAACCTTCATGATTCCGCTCACCTGCATACGAGTCATCGAGTAGTAGTAGGACTGCATGTTTCCGCCCATCTCAATCACGCCCCTCTTGCCGTGATAAACTACAGGCTTTTGGGGCACGAGTTCGAGATCGATGGCGAAGTTTTCCATATCGGCCCGCAGGCGATGCGAGTCGCCTTCGCGGTGGATGTTCCAGTCGTCGATATCGATATCGAACGAGGGGAAAATGTCGGGCGGCGCCTGGATCTTCTGCGAGTAGGTGTGTTCGCCAGCCTGCGGATCGGAGACGGCGAAGTGTCCGACGTATCCCACTTGATTATTAGCAAAGGTCTGGAAAAAGCTCAGCTCGAACCCGTAGCGCCGGCCCGAGGCAGTCCACAAGTGACCGGTGTAGTACCACCATTCCATGTCGTTAGCATGCGGCGATTCATCGCCCGGCAGTACGATGTCGGTATTTGCCGGCGGGCAGGCGCGCTGACCCGGGCCGCAGGCGCACGAGAGGGCGGCCAAGGCGGCGCACAAACATGTGAATGTCGAGAATTTCATTTATACACTCCATCCGCGGGCCGCATGATCCGCGCGAGGCTCTCCCGCAGTTCTTCCGCCGCAGAGAGTATCTCCGCCGGTGGATCCACAGACAGCAACAGATCGACACGCTTCAGAGCACTAGCCGGGTCTCGTCCCTTGTAGAGCGAGTGGGCCTCGAAGAGAAGCAAGCCAGGGTTCATCTCCTGTCCCTCCTTGGTACGCATCTTCTCGGATTCCAGGGCAGCCTTTCTCGGCGCCAGGTCGGCAAGCAGCGGAATGACGAAGGCGGCGAACGCATCGTGATCCCTGGGAGCCTTGCCTGCGGCCCGCCGCAGGATCTCTTCTTCCATGCGGGCGTTACCGAGCAGGCGCGCCGCCCGGGCGCGCAGGCTCAGGCCTTCACGTGTGTCCGGCCGGAATTCGTCGGCGCGCGCCAGTGCGGCCAGCGCCTCGTTTGGTTGCTTCAGATCCAGGCGGCAGGCCGCTACTCGCAGCCACAAGTAGTCCGTCTCGGCTATCGCCAGGGCCAGGCGAAAATACTCGAGGGCCTCGCCTGGCTTTTTCCGCTTGCGCAGCACGTTGCCCATGACCACCAGGGCGCGCGGATCGTCCGGATCGTCCCGCAGAATTCCTCCGGCCAAGCCCATCGCCCGGCGATACTCGCCGCGGCGATAGAACAGGTCGGCCAGCGAGGCCCTGGCCTTGGAGTCGGCCGGATTTTCCGCGATGGCCGCCTGCAGCAGCTTGTGCGCCTCGTCGAACCGTCCCCGCACTTTCAACTCGCGCGCGCGGGAAACGGGGTCCGAGAACATGTCCTGCTGATCGCGGCTCACTATCACTCCTGGTTAAGCCAGGCTATCACTCGCCCGGCGCGGCAGGCAACCCGCGCGGCGGCAGGATCCGCGCAGGCCTGGCTACGCCCGATCTGACGGCCATCCCGCGCGGCCAGCCGCAAAATCGTAGCACCCTGGGACACCTCCACCCAGGAGGCGTCCAGACGCGGTGGCAACTCGGTGACCTGGGGCAGAAACCTAGACCAGGCGAGCTTGATTTCTCGCAAGTTCAGCAAGTAGACGGCCGAACTCGACGGTCTGCCGATCGTGAAGGCCAGAATCTCGCCGCGCACCACCGGCGCTGAAACCCGGGTGCCCAGGCAATGAAAATCAAAGAGCCTGCGACCCCTTTTCAGATTTACCGCACTGACTACGATATCATCACTGTATTGCTCTGACGGCATTGCCGTAAGCACTGTAGCGGGCGTTACCAGCAGCGTGGCCGGCCAGAGACCGCCTCGGCGGCGGCTCCAGCGGTACCCGTCCGCGGGCGTCCGCCGGGCCAGTCTGCGCTTGTCGAGCGTCAGATAATCGCCCCCGGGTAACTTGTCCGTGACAATTCCCGGCCCGTCGTCGTTTTCGCGATAAGGGCCAAGTAGTAAGGAACCGCCGATCCCGGGCTCCTTGGTGGTGTATGCCAAAATCTGGCCTCGCAGGCCGGCGCGCTCAATACCTCCGTCAAAGCGCAGAACGTGACTTGCCAGCCCGGCGCCGAATGCGAGCGCCACAGCCATGACGGCCAGGGTAACCCGGCGCACCCAGACGAACTCCTCGAAAACGCGGCCTATGGGCCAGAAGAACAGGAAGACGACGCCCGAAACCGGCAACCACAAGACCGCGAAGCGATGAACCGCGTTCGAGTCGGCCTGCAGGTCGAGATAGGCCCACTCGCCATTGGGTACCAGCAACCAACCCAGGCCCAGTCCCAGCAAAAAAACGCCCAGCAGCGCTCCTCTGGTAATCCATCGCTTGCGCTTGCGCTTGCGTGCCGCCCGCTCGTCATTCCGGCTCATGCACCCGATAATACACTCCCAAGCACTTACTGAGAAGCGGTCTCAGACCGTGTCGAATTTCAGAAACTGCATGCTGAATGTCGCCCGGCCCTCGGTTATCGAGCGCAGATCGGTCGAATAGCCGAACATCTTGGTCATCGGCGCCCTGGCGTGGACCACCGTGCGCGTGGCGCGTTTCTCGATTCCCTCGACCTTGCCGCCGCGGGCGTTGAGATCGCCTATGACCGTCCCGGTGAAAACGTCGGGAGTCACCACCTCGAGCGCCATGATCGGCAACAGCACGGCGGTGCCGGCCTTGTCGCACAGCGAGCGAAAGGCGGACGCGGCGGCGATGTGCAGGACGATGGGCGTAGTCTCACCCTCGCGTTGCTCGATCGACTTGAGCACGACCGAGATATCCGTCATCGGGTAGCTCGTCCGGGGACCGCTGCCGGCGGCTTCACGGACACCCTCTTCAATCGCAGCGATCCATTCTGCGGGAATCGGGTGGCCTTCTATCGGTTGTTCCACTTCGCTGGTGAAAGTTATCCCGCCGCCGCGCTCGGCCGGCCCGGCGGCGATCGTGATCCCGGCGAACATGTTCTTGGCCTGGGATGATTCCTCGAATCTGCGCTCGAAACGCTCGCTAATCTCGGCCGGACCCCCGAGTGTCTCGCGGTAGACGACCTGCGGCTTGCCGGTGTTTACGGGAATGTGAAACTCGCGCCTGAGGCGGTCTGAGATGATCTCAAGGTGTAACTCGCCCATCCCGCTCAGAATCGTCTGACCCGTGTCGGGGTCCTCTGTCACAGTGAAAGTCGGATCTTCTTCGACCATCTTGTCCAGAGACTCCAGCAGCTTGTCTTCGTCGCGGCCTGTCTTGGGCTCGACGGCCATGGAAATGACAGGGGTCATGAACTCCATCTGCTCGAAGATCACCTGGTGCTCCCTGGTGCAAAACGTGTCGCCCGTGGTCGCCAGCTTCAGGCCGACCACACCGACTATGTCCCCGGCCTGCGCCTTCTGCAGGCGCTCTTTCTTGTCGGCGTGCAGTTTGAGCAGGCGCGAGATCTTCTCGTCCTTTTGCTTACTGGCGTTGAAGATGGTGGCGCTGGACGAGAGGGTGCCCGAGTATATCCGCAGGTAGGTGTGCTTGCGACCATCCCATAGCTGTACCTTGAAGGCCAGACCGGTGAAAGGCGCCTTGCGCGAGCGCTCGAACTCGACGCGCTCCTTGGTACGCGGATCCACGCCTCGCACGGGAGGCAATTCCATCGGGGCCGGCAGGTAATCGATCACCGCATCCAGCAGGGGCTGGATACCCTTGTTGCGCAAGGCCGAGCCGCACAGGACCGGCACGGCCCGGTTGGCCAGGCTGGCCCGGCGCAGCGTGGCGTCGAGATCGGCGGGAGGGATATACTGGCCACCGAGAAAGGCCTCGGCGATCCGGTCGTCCTCGTCGGCCAACACCTCGAGCATACGCTCGCGCCAGGGAGCGGCTTCTTCGAGCAACTCTCCCTGAAGCGGTTCGCTGTCGAAGGTAGCGCCCAGGTCGTCGGTGTGCCAGCGCAGCACGCGCGAGTTCACCAGATCGACCACGCCCTCGAAATTTTCCTCTTTACCCAGGGGAATCTGGATAGCAACCGGACGGCAGCCCAGCCGTTTTTCCATCTGCCTGATGCAAGATTCAAAATCGGCGCCGACGCGGTCCATTTTGTTGATGAAGGCCAGGCGCGGTATTCCGTAATGCCCGGCCTGGTGCCAGACGGTCTCGGACTGCGGCTCGACCCCGCCCACGGCGCAGAAGACCACCACCGCCCCGTCGAGCACGCGCAGCGAGCGTTCGACCTCGACCGTGAAATCGACGTGTCCCGGGGTGTCGATAAGATGGATCTCGTGTTTGCGCCAGGGCAGCACGGTGGTGGCCGAGGTGATGGTGATGCCGCGCTCCTGTTCCTGCGGCATCCAGTCCATCACAGCCTGCCCGTCGTGAACCTCGCCCATGCGGTGAATCACACCGGTGTAGTAAAGGAATCGCTCGGTCACGGTGGTCTTGCCGGCATCGATATGAGCTATGATGCCGATGTTCCTGAACCGCTGTTGACCGGAGCCCTTGTTGCCGGACACGCCAATTCCTCCCAATACCCCACCGCCCATTCGGCGAAGCAGAGGCATGATACACGATTGGGTGAGCCAGTCAATCGGACGGGTAGCATGATCTTGCGGCTGTCGGCAGGGCGATTATTCTCATATGGTTGAGAGATATTTTGATATGGCGTAAAATATTGTAAAAGGCGGGCTTTGGTGCAATAGAGGGAAAACATGGAAGACGTTTTCGAGACGGCCGGTGAGGTGGAGGAACAGCTGGCGGGTAGTCAGCTGCGGGCTGAGATCGAGTTGGACTGGGAAGCCCTGGCTGTTGCCTTCGAGAACCAGTTGCCGCGGTCGCATATCTTTCTGGATTTGACCAGCGGCAAGGTCGTTACTCTGACGGGCTCTGTGGAAACTCCCGATCCGCCCGAGCCGGCCGACAACTTTCTTTACCTCAAGCCGCGTCCATCCCGTGAGGGATACCGCACCATGCAGAACTTCATCGGCACCCTGGATGATCCGGTGTTGGTCGAAAAGCTCTCGGCCACCCTGGTGGGAAAAGGCGCTTTCCGGCGTTTCAAGGATCAGTTGCTTGCCTACCCGCAGGTCAGGCAAGAGTGGTTCGCTTTCAAGGACGCCGAGGTCTACTCCTATGCCTGCGCCTGGCTCGAAAAAGAAGGGGTTCGAGCCACAAACGAAATACCGGCCACTACGCCCCGCGAATCGCTGCCGGACGGGCTGCCCAACGCTGTTCGTTTGCGGCGCGAGATGGTGGTCGCCATGCCCTCCCCCGAGACTGAGCCCAACACTGAGATCGACAGCGACCTGACGGCGGCCATCGCTCCTTTCGACCGACCCGGGCTGGCATTCAGGCCCACGCGAACCGCCCTGCTGGTGATCGACATGCAACGCGTCTTCGTCGATCCACAGGGATCCAGTTTTCTTCCCATGTCGACAGCGGCCGGCGAGCGCCTGGCCACGGTGATCGACGCCTGCCGCCGGGCCGGGGTGCCGGTGATCTTTACACGTCACGTTCATGAATATCCCGAGCGGGACGGGGGCGCCATGTCGCGTTGGTGGCGCAGCTTGATCGTCGCCGGAAGCGCCGATTCCGAGTTGGCCGAGCGCTTCCAACCGCGCCAGGACGAGCCTGTGATCTGCAAGTGCCGCTACGACGCCTTCGCCGGCACGCGGCTTGAGATGATCCTGCGCTCGGGCGCTATCTGCGATTTGCTCATCGGCGGGGTGATGACCAACCTGTGTTGCGAGACTACCGCCCGCGAGGCATTCGTGCGCGACTTCAATGTCTTTTTCCTGGGTGACTGCACCGCCGCCGCCGACCCGGCCTTGCATCTTGCCAGCCTCAAGAACATAGCATATGGTTTCGGGAGGGTTCTCGGTTCGATCGAGGCTATCGGTATACTTAGAGGGAGTTGATGGAAGGCTTTACCAGCATGCTAGAGGCGTTCGAGGCCCTCAACACCAGGAAACGTGACGATCCGCAGAGCTTGTCCGAACAGGAGCGCGGGCAGTGGAAAGAGTACCGGCGCGAGTTCGAGAAGATCCTGTTTCAGGCCGAGCCGGACCCCGCGGCCGATACGCGCGAATTTCTCAGGGTGCCCGTCTCTCTGGCCGTGCGCTACTGGACGCGCAACGAACTCAAGGATCGCTACATTCCCGTGCTGGGCGAGGGTGGCCTGTTCGTGGCCACGGTGGATCCGCTTCCGGTCGGTTCTGAGCTTGAACTGGAAATCGTCCTGGCCCAGAAAGGACTGAGCTTTCCGATCAAGGGACATGTGGTCTGGGTAAACGAGAGCGGTGACCCGGCCAAGCGAGGCATGGGCATCAAGTTCACAGACCTGACTTACGAACAGAAGCGCAGCGTCTATAGCCTGGTCGACGACTCCTTGCATCAGCGGCTGCTGGAGCGCCGCAGGTTCGCCCGCGTGGACGCCAGGCTGCAGGTCGAGTTCGTCTACGCCGAAGGTTTCTTCGAGCTCAAGACCGAAGACCTGAGTCTCGGGGGCATGTTCATCGCCACCGAGCACCTGGTTCCGATGGGAGAGAAGATCAGAGTCATCCTGCACATGCCGGGGGAGATGCCCTCGGCCAAGGCCATCTGCGAAGTTGTCAGGGTGATCGACGATCCCGCGCCGGGTCGCCCGGCAGGATTGGGAGTGCGCTTCCTGAAAATGGAAGACAGCTGCCTTGCGACGGTGCGGGATTACCTGGGGCTGAGGGTCTCTGGCAGGGACGAAGCGCCGGAGATGGAAAGGCGCAGAACGCCGCGAGTGGAACGCCAGGTTAAACTCCGGTTCCAGGCTGTCGACGCCTTCGGCACCTCGCTGGCGCGCGACGTGTCCGCGGGCGGCGTGTTCATCCAGACACTCGAGGGGCCGCCGGTCGGCAGTTCCATCCAGGTAACACTGATCCACCCGCTTACGCTGCAGAAGCTCGATCTCGTCGGACGGGTGGTTCGTTCCGTGCAGGCCGATCCGTCCAAGCCCAAGCAGGTCGCCGGTGTCGGGGTCTCGTTCGAGGAGGTCAGCGAGGATAAACGAGACCTGCTGCAGCAGTTTCTGAAAGACTTCGTTCTTCTGGACGCTTCCGAGGCATACACGGACGAGGAAGAGCAAAAGTAGTCGTTCGCGCCCGCCTGCTACCCGTGATTCACTAGTCGTCCCGGGGCTCCGCCCGCAGCACGCGCGGATCCAGGTGGTAAGAGCCCAGATCCAGGCCGAACCAGGTGCCTCCCGGGGCCGCCCGGCCAACGATCGATCCCGGCCGCAGGCGCTTGCCCGGGCGCACCAGAACTTCCGCCAAGCCGCAAAGCGTCGTGCGCAACTCGCAGCCGTGAACGATCTCGACACATAATCCCTGCCGGCCGTTGTGGCCGATCCACCCGACGCTTCCCTCCATGGGAGCCACAATTGCCCCGCCAGCCGGAACGCTCAGGGAAACACCGCCATCTTTTGTGCCTGCCTGCGGGCTAGCCCGCAGGTTCTGCGCGGGCCAGCCCGCCTCGAGCGCCAGGGAGAGTCCCCAGACGCTGCACAGGTAGCGGCGGGCCGCGTTGAAATCGAAAGCCGGCAGACGCCGGCGCAAGGCGTCTGTGACTTCTTCGATTCCCAGACCGACGCCTCCCAGGGCATGCTGGCTGCGTACCACACCGATCTTCCAGGCCGTCAATGCGCCGGCTATAGATCCTGTCTCCCGGCGGTAGCGGGCCAGAACGGCCGCGGCGGCCCGGGTGCGCGCCAGAGCCTCGTCGGGCTGCTTTTTCAAGCGCGAGTCGTCCTCTCCAGCCGGCAGTCGCGGCCAGAACATGCCGTCCGCGGCGGCCACTCCGCAAGAGGCTAAGGCCAGATGAGATTTGAGCAGCGTAAAAGGCAAGCCGTACTGGCCGGCCAGACGGCGCACCTCGGGATCGGCGCGCTGATCCCATCGCATCTCGACCAAAGTAACGGGCTGAGCCTGCCCCGGCCCGCGTGGGAGTTGGGGCGTGTCGGCCGGGCTGAGCGCAATTGCCAGCGGTGGCAGATCTTCCGGAAGCGGTTGCGAGAGGCTGTGACCCAACCACACCAACCCGGAAACAATCGGCACCTGAAATAATGCGCATGTAAGCGCGATCAGCGTGCAAACAAGAGCCAGCAATCCACGATTGCGGTTCATGACTTTTTCCTCTTCACCCCTCGCCTGCGGCCGTGCTTATTTTTCCGCGCTCGCCGGCGCTTGGTCTTGGCAAGCTTCTTTTTCTTGCGATGATCGATCTTGCCGACCTTGGTCTTCTCGTCGGGAGGTTCGGTCGGCTTTTCGACAACATCGTCCGTCGGCTCCGGTTCAACCTCGATTTTCTCGACAGGAGCCGGGCTACCCGCCTGTTCGGCCGGGGCCGGTCGAGGAGTCTCGACCGGAGGCGCAAATGCGCCCGCTGCCAGATCGGCGACGGGAGCTTTCAGCCTGGCCGCCTTTTTTCGGTGTGTCCGCGTGCCCAAAAATACCACGGCCGCCAGCGCTGCCAGCGCCAGCGCCATGCCCACGGCCAGCTTCAGTCGTCCCGAGCGCGGGACCTTGAGTCGCGCTTCGTCTTCGGGAAAGTCCGTCTGTTCATCGCCATAAGCATCGATAACCGCCTGAACCTCGTCGGCCAAGGGCATGTTTATCCCGCCCGTTGGAGGCGCCGTAACCCGCGGACCCCCGGGAGTCAAGGGTCCAGGGCGCCGGGACGCGACAGGCTCGGGCACTTGCGGGTACGCGGGCAAGCTGGGAATGGGAGTGCCCGAGTGTGCCTTAGCTCGCCGGCTCTTTTCCGGCTTGGTTGGAACCTCGAACCCGCTGTCCGCAGGCGTTGGCGCAACCGCCGGCTGGCTGCCGGACGACAGGGCCGAAAACGGTTGCGGGGAGGTGGACACTCTTTCGATAGCATCGTTACTTGCGTCTGCCAGTTCGTCGCCGAACAAGCTGGCCGGCGAGGGAGGCTTTCCGCCCAGGCGCTGGCCGGGTGAGGTTCCGGCCACGGCCCGAAACTCCCTGGTGGTGGCCTTGACCTGCTCGCGGGGTTGCCCGCCCGCGGCCAGCATGCCAGCCTTGCCGATCTGCTTGAGCAACTTCCGGGCCAGACTGTTTTCAGAATCGATATCGATGGCCTTCATGCAAGCCGCCGAGGCCTCGCGTGCCTTGCCGTTCGCCAGGTAGACCTCAGCGGCCGTCGCGTAGGCCTGGGCGCAATGCGGATTGAGCTCCAGGGCGGTCTTGACGGCGGTCAGGGCCTCCCGCGGGCGGCCGAGGGCGGCCAGCACACTGGCATGGACCAGGTGGCCATCGGTGAAATCGGGGTTGACTTCCAGTCCCATGCGACAGACCTTCTCCGCGGCGGCAGGATTTCCGCCGTCGAGAATCAGGCCGGCCAACGGTGCGAACACGCGCGAGCGCGGATCCTGCTTGAGGATCTGCAGGTAGTCGCGGATCTGTTTATCCAGCGAAGATCCCTTGCCTTTCTGAAGCTCTGTCATGTTCCTCTGGCACGGGCGTGTCTCGAACGCAACATGCTTGCCATTACGAATATTTAGCAGATATAGATGGTCTGGTCAAAAGCAGCGGCTAAACGCGCGGAAAGAATGATCATGGGTTGGCTTGAAAGAACGGGCGGCGTTTTGTTTTTTCCCCGCGCGCTTTTTCGAAGGGTCATAGCGGGCGAGGGCGGCGGGCTTGTCGACGTCATGGTGCTCATGTTTCCGGTCATGCTGGGCATCGCCCCGGTCTCGGTAGCCCGGGTGGCAGCCGGCGCCGGATCGCAACTAGGCCTGCTTCTGTCCCGCCTGGTATCGATGTACATCGGGTTTGCCGCGACGCCGCTTCTGGCTTGCATAGCAGTCGCGCTGTTACTTGCAGGCTTGCTGCGCCTGCGGGGCGCCCGGGTTCCGCTCGAGAGACTGGTGACGGCCGGTGTGTACCTGTGGGTGCCGGTGGCGGTGCTTGGTCTGCTCGGTTCGGCGCTTGCGCTGCTGGGCGCGCCGACCTGGATCTTGCCGAACATCCCGATCTCGGTCGCCTTGAGAGTCGAGGTCCCGTGGTGGATTATCGCCGTCAGGATTCCGGTCTCCTACGGCTGGAGCGCCTGGCTGGCCTGGCTGCTGTATAAAGAAGCCTCCGGGGAACAGGCGGAAACTCCGCAGGCTCCGCCGCGAACCGGGGCGTTTGTGCTTGGAGCCTGGATCCTTGCGGCCTGGGCCGTAGGCGGGTTTTTCGTAAGCGCGCATTTCGATTCTATTCGCCCGCCCATGGCCGGCGACCGGGCCGCCGTTTTCAATCTGCCGCGGGCCGACGGCGGGGGAAGGCTGGCACTCGGATCGCTTTCCGGCAAGCCGGTAGTGATCGAGTTCTGGGGCACCTGGTGTCCGGTATGCGTAAAGTCCATGCCGGGCCTTCTGGCCTGGGCCAAAGCGCATCCCGAGGTCGAGCTCCTGCTGATCCACCAGGGAGGCACATCGGGCGAGGTCGCCGACTTTGCCAAACAGCACGGCTACAAGACGGGTGTCTTTCTAGTGGACGACCAGGGAGAGGCCTCGGGCGCATACCGCGTGGACACGGTCCCCTCATGCTTCGTGGTCGGCCCCGACGGCGTCCTGACCGGCGTCCACGTCGGTGCGCCCTCTCCTGGCTGGTTGGACGAGCGTGTTGGAACTCGCTGAGATTCGGGTTGACAGTCTTTAGTAACGGAGATAGTTTTTCGCCCGCCGGAGAAGATCGGAAATAACTCTTTTACTCAAAGGGAGAGTCGCACATGAGAACAGATACTTTCCGCAAGCGTGATTTTTTGACTCTGCTAGACTACTCGCGCGAGGAGGTCGACACTATCCTGGAGGTGGCCCTCGATCTGAAGCGCAAGCGCGCCACGGGCGAGAAACATCACCTGCTCGAGGACAAGACCCTGTTCATGATCTTCTACAACCAGTCCCTCAGGACGCGCAACAGCTTCGAGGCCGGCATGACTCACCTGGGCGGCCACGCCCATTTCCTGGATCCTTCGAAGATCTACACCCCGGCCCTGGAGGGGCGCGAGGTGGCCTATTCCACCGAGCGCGTCTCCGACGTGGCCAGGGTGCTTTCGCGCATGGGCGAGGGTATCGCCATCCGTTGCTACGGAGACCCGGTCGACTGGGAGTACGGCGGGGCTCACGAGATGCTGCGCGAATTCGCCCGCTGGTCGGACATCCCGGTCATCAACATGGAGTGCGACAAGTACCATCCCTGCCAGGCGCTGGCCGACGTCCTGACCGTGCGTGAGAAATTCGGCACTTTCAAGGACGTCAAGTTCACCATGAGTTGGGCATACTCGCCCAGCGTCCACAAGCCACGCTCGGTGCCCCAGAGCGCCATCATCGCCGCCAGCATGATGGGCATGAAGGTCACCCTGGCCCACCCGAAAGGCATGGAACTGGATCCCGAGGTTCTGGCGAGCTGCCGCACGCTGGCCGGGCAAAACGGCGGATCCTTCCGGATCAGCAACAGCTTCGAAGACGGTCTCAAGGGCGCCGATGTCGTCTATCCCAAGGCCTGGTGTGCGACCCCCATTTTCCAGCCCCCGGTGGGCAAGAACGATGTCGAAAAGACCCAGGCCATCTTCGATCGCAACAAGAAATGGATCTGCGACGCCAAGGCCATGCGCAAGGCATCCAAGCGCGCCATCTACCTGCACTGCCTGCCCTGTGACCGCGGCCACGAGGTGACCGACGAGGTAATCGACGGGCCCCAGTCGGCGGCCTTCGACGAAGCCGAGAATCGACTGCATATCCAGAAGGCGGTCATGGCGCTGACGATGCGCTAGAAGTTCCGTAATAGGGGACGTTGGTACATTAAGAACATTATTCTTGACTGCCCATTTTGGGTCGAGCTAGTTTATACGTATGCCACGAGGACCGAGACTGGATGCGCCTGGGATTTTTCATCATGTATGGGCGCGGGGGATCGAGCGACGGAAGATCTTCCTGGGTGATGAAGATCGGGAGGATTTCCTGCAACGGTTGACTGCTGTTTGCAGGGGTGGTGCGGCATTTGTCTATGCCTGGTCGTTGCTCGACAATCACTTTCACCTGGCCATTCGAACAGGCAAGACACCACTTTCGACCATTATGCGGCGAGTCATGACCGGATACGCGATTTGTTTCAACCGAAAGAGGAAGAGAGCAGGTCACGTTTTCCAGAACCGGTTTGGCTCAACAATAGTTGACGACGAAGAGTACTTCCTGCGGTTGGTTCGCTACATCCACCTCAATCCATTGTGGGCCGGCAAGGTCAAGGATCTAAGGGCACTTGCCAAGTACAAGTGGACCGGTCATTCTGTGCTCATGGGAAATTCCAAGCGCGAGTTTCAGATTGTGGACGATGTACTCGGTCGATTCGCAAGCCGAGCGGGTCCGGCTCGCAGGGCGCTGGTGGAGTTCATGGGTGAGAACGGCGCGATCGAAGACAAGAAAACGTTCGGAGGCGGCGGGTTGATCAGAAGCATGGGTGGGACCACAGAGGTGGCGACAGCCCGGCGAAGAAAAGAAAGACAGATGTACGACGAGCGAGTGCTCGGAGCTGGCGACTTCGTCAAGAGAGTGCTGAAACAGATTGAAGGAGATGACCCGCCTCTGAATCTGGACAAGAAGACGGTCGAGGCGAGATTTGTTAAATTGATCAACCGAGCCTGCGAGCTTACAGAAATCCAGATCGAAGAATTGACCAGCGCTTCGAGACGAAGACAGGTGGTCAGGATTAGAGAGGTGGTTTCTTTCCTCGCTATTAGGCGATTGGGGTTGAGCGGTGCCAGAGTCGCGCGTGCCCTTGGTGTCCAAGCCCAATCCGCACGCAGGTCAGTCGAGCAGGGTATGTACTCGTTGAAAAAGCTGGGATTGGAAGAGCGGGACCTATTGGATTAATGTTCTTAATGTACCAACGTCCCCTTTTTTCCTTCTGGATCGCCCGGGCGCCTGCGGGTATCATGTGGGCCATGCGAGTGTCGGGATTGACATTGATTCTGATGGCGGCGGCCCTGTTGTCGAACTGCAAAAAGGACGAACCGGCCGGGAGCGGGCACTCTTCGAACCTGGGCATCAAGGTGATACCGACCGGGCAAAAGCCGGCCCGGGCGCCCGGATCCAAGGGTACCATGCTCGAGATGGGCACCGAGGAGGTGCGCATCCTGCTGGTCAAGCCCGGCGGCCAGGCAGAGAACAACTCTTACTGGGCTGGCGACGTGATCGTCGCGGCCGATGGAAAGAAAATCGCATCCGAAGACGATCTGCATGGCGCTATTGCCGCGGCCGGTGAACGGAGAATCTTTCTCGAGGTTCAGCGGGACGGCAAACTCTACACGCTGCCCCTGAGCACGCCCGATCCAGGCTGGTTGGTGCTCTCGGGAGACACTTTCAAGGGCTTCCTGCTCACCAGGCTTCAGTCGGCCCACAAGGAGAAGTGCCTCGAAGTCGGCAGCAGCGCTCCCGAGCTGAAGCTGCCCGCCTTCTCGGGCCCCGACTTCGTTCTTTCGAGCTTGCGCGGCCGGCCGGTGGCCTTGCTCTTCTGGGGCACCTTCTCCGGACCCTGCTACTCGCAGTTCCAGGCGCTGGCCAAGGCCTGCCGGCAGGCGGGCGGCGATCTGGCTTGCGTGGCGATCGACACCATGGAACTTTTCACGGCCGTCGGCAAGACCGAGAAATACCAAGCCGAAATGAAAAGAGTCTGGCGCGATATCTGGAACAAAGGCATCATGCCGATCGACATTTTTCTCGAATCCGAACGTCTTTTCGGAGTGCACAAGCTGCCGCTGCTGCTGCTGATCGATCGCCAGGGAGTGATCCGCGCACGCCTGCAGGGTCCGCTCGAAAACCCGACCGACGAAACCACAGAGGCGATTCAACAACTGCTTGGAGGATCAGATGACAAGTGACAAGCACAAAGATCCGGAGCAACTTGCAGTCGACTCCCTGCGCCTGCTGTGCGTGGACGCCGTGCAGCAGGCCAACAGCGGGCACCCGGGCATGCCGATGGGCATGGCCGACTGCGCCTACGTCTTGTTTCACGACTTCCTGCGACACGACCCCACGGCCCCCGACTGGCCGGGGCGGGATCGCTTCATCCTCTCGGCCGGTCATGGGTCTACCCTGCTCTACAGCCTGCTGCACCTGTTCGGCTATCCGCTGACCCTCGAAGACCTGAAACGCTTCCGCCAGTGGGGCAGCCCGACGCCCGGCCATCCCGAACTCGGCTGCACCCCGGGAGTGGAGACTACCACCGGTCCGCTGGGCCAGGGCTTTGCAACCGGCGTGGGACTGGCACTAGCCGCCAAGTTGCTCGGTGCCCGTCTCAACACTGACGACTTCAAGCCCATGGACGGTCGCGTGTTCGGCATATGCTCGGACGGCGACCTGATGGAAGGCATCTCCGCGGAAGCTGCTTCGCTGGCCGGCCACCTGCGGCTCGACAACCTTGTCTACCTCTACGACGACAACCACATTTCCATCGAGGGAAACACCAGTCTGGCCTTCAGCGAGGACGTCGGAAAGCGTTTCGAGGCCTACGGCTGGCATGTCCAGCACGTCGACGGTCACGACCGGCCCGCGGTGGCACGCTGTCTCGAGCAGGCGCTGGCCCAGAACGAGCACCCGGCGATCATTTGCGCGCGGACTCATATAGCCTACGGCAGCCCACACAAGCACGACTCGGCCTCTGCCCACGGCTCGCCGCTGGGCCCGGACGAGGTGCGGGCCACCAAGCAGGCCATTGGCTGGCCGCCGGACGAGAGCTTTCGCGTGCCGGACGAAGTACGCGAACTATTCGCTGCCCGGGCTTCGGAACTCTCCCAAGCCAGGCAAGAGTGGCAGCAGCGCTTCTCCGCCTGGCGTGAGGCACACAAGGACAAGGCTGCCCTGTGGGACAGGCTGCACGGGCCGGAGATCCCCGACGGCCTGCTGGACACCCTGGTGGAGGCGGCGGGTGAAGAAGCGGCCGCCACACGGGCGTTGTCCGGCAAGGTGCTGCAGCGACTGGCCGAGATCATCCCCGGCATCGTCGGCGGCTCGGCCGACCTGGCCCCTTCGAACAAGACCATGATCACAGACAGCCCGGCCGTGGAAGCCGGCTTGTTTTCGGGACGCAATTTTCACTTCGGGATCCGCGAGCACGCCATGGGCGCGATCCTGAACGGTATGGCGCTGAGTGGGGGGTTGATCCCTTACGGCGGCACCTTCCTGGTCTTTTCCGACTACATGCGCCCGGCCATCCGCCTGGCGGCCTTGATGAAGCTGGGAGTGATCTACGTCTTCACTCACGACAGCATCTTCGTCGGCGAAGACGGTCCCACCCACCAGCCTGTCGAGCATTTGGCCGCTCTACGCGCTATCCCCGGCCTGGTGGTCTACCGCCCGGCCGACCCGATCGAGACCGCCGCCGGCTGGGCGCTGGCCGTCGAGCGCCGCCACGGCCCGACCGCCCTGGTGTTGACCCGGCAGAAAGTCCCCGTGCTCGATCGCCCGGCCGGCTTCAGTTCAGCCGACGCTCGCCGCGGCGCCTACGTCGTCTGCAAAGAGCGCGACGGCCGGCGTGAAGTCGTTGTCGCCAGCGGCTCGGAGGTCGCCCCGGCCACCGCGGCCGCGCGCGAACTGGGTATACGCGCAGTCTCGATGCCGTCGCGCGAGTTGTTTCTGGCCCTGCCGCAAAGCGAGCGCGATCAGATCATACCGCCCGGCTATCGCCTGGCCGTGGTCGAGGCCAGCCTCGATGCCGGTTGGCACATGCTCACCGATCGTGATGGATTGGTAATCGGCATGCGGGGCTTCGGAGCCTCGGCCCCGGCCAAGGTCCTGGCCGAAAAGTTCGGTTTCACCAACGAGGCTATTCTGGGTAAGTTGAGAGAGTGGACCTCAGGGCCGGCCGGAAACTAGGGAGATGAATATGGACTTTCGCTTCAACGAAGAGCAGGAGTTCTTCAGGACCCAGGTCAAAGACGCCGTTGACCGGCTGGTTCGCCCGCGGGCGCAGGAGATCGACGAGAGCAACGAGTTCCCGCGCGACCTGTGGCGGGAGTTTGCCGCGCTCGGATACCTGGGGCTGCGGCATCCCGAGGAGTACGGCGGCCTGGAGACCGATGTGATCACCTCGATGATCTTTTACGAGGAGATGGCCCGCGGTTCGTGCGGCTTCGCCATGTCGGTTACCATGCAGATCCTGATGGGCACCTACTTCATCGGGCGTTTCGGCTCGGAAGAAATCAAGCAGCGCGTGCTGGTTCCGGCCATCCGCGGCGAGAAGATCGGCACGATCTGTTTCACCGAGGACCAGTCCGGCTCCGACCTGGCCGGCACGCGAACCTCGGCCGTGCCCAGGGACGGCGGCTGGCTGCTTTCCGGCCGCAAGATGTGGATCACCAACGGCCCGGTGTGCGACTTCTGCACCGTGCTGGCAACGACCGATCCCGAAAAGGGCATCAACGGCCTGAGCTTCTTCCTGGTGGAGAAAGGGACCGAGGGTTTCAGCACAGGGCAAGATATTGACAAACTCGGCTCGCGCGGTTCGGTCACCGGGGAATTGATCTTCGACAACGTCTGGGTTCCGGCCGAGAACTTGCTGGGCGAGGGGCCTGGTAACGGGGTCAACTACACCACCGATATTTTGAACGAGGTGCGCGTGATGACGGCGCTGAGCGCCTGCGCCATCGCCAACGAGGCCATGCAAGACGCCCGGCGCTATGCTCTCGAGCGGGTGGCCTTCGGCAAGCCGATCGCCCGCTACCAGCTGATCCGCTCCAAGTTCGCCGATCACTGGGCCTGGTACGAGGCGGCCCGGCTCTTCACCTACAAGGCGGCCTGGATGATACAAGAAGGCCAGCCGTGCCGCGACGAGTGTATGCTGGCCAAGATGTTCGCCACCGAGATGTGCCAGAAGGCGGTCGACGAGGCCAGCCGCATCTACGGCGGCAACTCATTCGCCATGGAGTATCCCCAGCAGCGTTTCCTGCGCGACGCCCGCTTCTTGCTCTTCGGCGGCGGGTGTCACGAGGTTCTACGCAACGTCCTGGGAGCGGCCTTCCTGCGCCGGGGCGGAAACTGAGGCGTGCCATGAAAATCATCGTGCTCGTCAAGCAGGTTCCCGATCACGAGGCCATCATCCAGCTGAAGGCGGACGGTCTGGAGATCGAGAATCGTTACGTCTGCTCTTTCTTCGACGAGGTGGCCGTAGAGGCCGCCCTGTCGATTCGCAAGGCCAATCCCGAATGCGAGCTTCTGGCCCTGGCCGCGGGAGGCAAGCGCCAGCTGGACGCCTTGCGCCGGGCGGTGGCCATGGGAATCGATCGCGTCGAGCGGCTCGGCGACGAGAGCCTTGATGGCGCGGACAGCTTGGTGGTGGCCGGCGCGCTTGCAGCCAGGCTACGCGCTATCGAACCCGACCTGGTGCTGTGCGGTAAGCAGGCCGGTGACGACGACCGGGCCGCGGTCGGGCCGATGCTGGCCCAGATGCTGGGCATGCCCTACATCGCGGCCGCCGTCTCGCTCGAGGTCGATCCGGCCGCCGGCAGCGCTCGCATCGAACGCGCCGTCGAGGGCGGCAGCTGGACGATCGAATCCGGCTTGCCCTTGCTGGTGACTGCCGAGAAGGGCCTGGCCGAGCCGCACGTCCCGGTCGTTACACGAGTAATGAAGGCCATGCGGGCCAAGATCGAAAACATACCGCTATCGGATTTGTTCGCAGGCGGCCAGCCGCCCGCCGCGGGTACCCGGCGCCTGCGGCTCACGCCGCCGCCTGAGCGCCCGGCGGTAACGATGATCACCAGCGCCTTTCCGGAAAACGTTGCCGAACTTGTTGCCCGTCTCGATCAGGCCGGCCTGCTGCCCGCGGCGGGAGGTGGGCGATGAGCGCATCCGAGATCTGGGTAGTGGCTGATGTCCGCAATGGAAGCGTGACACAAGCGACGCGTCAGACAATCGGCGCAGCCCGTGAGCTTGCCGCAGACAAGAATCTCAACCCCGTGACTGTGCTGATAGACGCTAATGGCGATCTCGCAAATGAATTGGTCTTGATCTCTCCTGTTGTCGTACGGGTCGAAGACGGCCAGCCATACGAGTCAACACGCTGGACGCACTTTCTTGGTCGACTTGTCGAGATGCGAGGGGAACCTAGTGCGATCTTCGCGGCCGCGGGCTCCGCGGGCATGGAGTTCGCCCCGGCCCTGGCGGCCCGCCTTGAAGGTGGATATGCCGGCGCCTGTCTGAAACTCTGGTGGGAGGACGGCAAACTGGCTGCCCGCAGAGCCATATACGGCGGAAGGGTCTACGAAGAGCTGTCCTTCACGGCAAGCCCGGCCGTGGTCACGCTTCGAGCGGGTGCCTACCCGTTGCCCGATCCCTTGGCCGAACAGGGCAAAATCGAAACTGTATCGATCGAGCCTCCCTCCCTGTCCGGGCCAATAGTCAGAGATCGTGTCGCTTCCACGAGTGGCCGCGATCTCGGCGAGGCGTCCCGCGTGGTTTCGGGTGGCCGGGGCATGGGCAGCCCCGATAACTTCAAGCTGATCGAGGAGCTGGCCGCCGCGCTTCATGCCGCCGTGGGCGCCTCGCGGGCGGTGGTCGATGCCGGCTGGCGTCCCCACGCCGAGCAGGTGGGCAAGAGCGGCAAGACCATCTCGCCCGGGCTATACATCGCCTGCGGCATCTCCGGTGCGATTCACCACGTCTTGGGCATGAACACATCCAAGCTGGTGGTGGCAATTAACAAGGACCCCGAGGCGCCGATCTTCGAAAACGCCGATTTGGGTATCGTCGGCGACGCGCTGCAAATCGTGCCACGGCTGATACAGGCGCTGGGAGAACGAGACAAAAAATGATCGAGACCGCGGCCGACGAAGATGTCCTCGACGTCATTGTGGCAGGAGCCGGTCTTGCCGGCCTGGCCTGCGCGCACGAGTGCGCTTCGGCCGGGCTGCAAACCATCGTACTCGAGCGCGGCGACGTCGCGGGCGACAAGAACCTCTCCGGCGGCAGGCTGTACCTCGAACCTCTGCGCGCACTCTGCGGAGAGTTGCTCGCCGGAGCGCCGTTCGAGCGGCCGGTGACGTCCGAGAGTGTCGTAGTCTGCGGCGAGCGCGAGGGAGTCAGCCTGCGCACGGACAAGACCGTCGGAGATGGAGACCCGCATTCTGTAACGGTGCTTCGGGCGCGACTGGATGCTCACCTGGCCGAGCGGGTAACCGCCAAGGGGGCCATGGTTTTACCCGGACAGCGCGCTGATTCGCTGATAAGCGAAAACGGGCGGGTCGTCGGTGTCAAGGTGGGTTCCGAGATCCTGCGTGCCCGTATCGTCGTCGCCGCCGACGGGGTGCTGTCCTTCCTGGCCGAGCAGGCGGGCCTTAGATCCGAGCGCCGGTCACGGGCCTACGCCGTGGGCGTTAAGGAAGTGATCGAGATCGAGTCGGGCAGTATCGAAGAGCGTTTCGGTCTGGCGCCCGGCCAGGGGGCGGCCCGGCTATACGTCGGCCGGGTGACCCGCGGCCTGCCGGGCGGCGGCTTCGTCTACACAAACAAAGACAGCCTCTCTCTGGGGCTGGTAGCTCATCTTGGCGCGTTGCGTGAATGGAAGGACGAATCGGTTTTCGCAGACCTTCTCGAAGAGTTCAAGCAGCGTCCCGAGGTGGCGCCGCTAATTGCAGGAGGCAAGACGGTCGAGTACGGGGCACACCTGATTCCCGAGGGCGGGCTGCGTACTTTACCCGCGCCCGGCGCGCCGGGTCTGCTGCTTGTTGGCGATGCGGCCGGGCTGGTGTTGAACACCGGGGCCGTGCTGCGCGGCATGGACCTGGCCTTGGCTTCCGGGACACTGGCCGGACGCAGCATAGTCATTGCTCTTAGTGACGGAGCGGACTGCCTCGAACGTTACACGGCAGCCTTGAAAAGCAGCTTTATAATGCGCGAGATGCGCAAACACCGGCGGGCGGCCAATGCCCTTGCCCAGCCACGTCTTTACGCCGACTATCCAGACAGGCTGGCGCGCTGGGCCGCCGAATTGTTTGAGACCAACGCGGCAGGCGAGCACGGCTCGGCCCGCCAGGCTTTCAAAAAATTGCGCCGCGGCGTCAAGCTGCGGGACATCTGGCGCATCATGCGCATGTGAGTAGAAGATGAAGATCGAAGAAAAGATCGCCCTGTGTTCAATCAAGCAACACCCAGACAGCCACATCACGCTGGACGCGGCCGGCTGCGCTAAGTGTAAAAGCCATATCTGCACTCGGGCCTGCCCGGCCCATCTGTATACCCTGGAGTCGGGATCCATCAAAATCGATCACAGCGGCTGTCTCGAGTGCGGCACCTGCCTGGTTATCTGCCCGCTGGGTGCGGTAAGCTGGAACTACCCTGAGCCCGGCTTCGGCATCCACTACCGTTTTGGATAATCGAATGGAAGCCAAGATCACAATTCGCGCAGGCAAGCTCGATGTTCCCGGCCAGCCAATCATCCCCTACATCGAAGGAGACGGAGTCGGTCCGGAGGTCATCGGGGCCATGCGTAGGGTGGTCGACGCAGCGGTGCTATCCGCATATCAGTCGCAACGAATGATCGCCTGGAAAGAACTCGAGGCCGGCGGGAAAGCTTTTAATAATCACGGCGAGCACCTGCCGGAAAAGACGCTCGATGATTTGCGCGAGCACGTGGTTGCCATCAAGGGCCCCTTGACCACTCCCGTCGGCGGGGGTTTCCGCTCGCTCAACGTGACCATCCGCCGGGAACTCGAGCTGTACTCGTGCATCCGGCCGCTGCGCTTTTACGGCGCCGCCTCTCCTTTAGCACACCCCGAACGGCTCGACCTGGTCGTCTTTCGTGAAAACAGCGAGGACGTCTACGTCGGGGCCGAGTTGGCCTCGGGAAGCCCCGAGGCCGGCAAACTGATAACTCTGCTGCGCGATTTCGGCTTCGGTGACGATCTGGTGGCCGAAGACTCCGCCGTGGGAATCAAGCCGCTAAGCCCGGGCCGCACCAGGCGCCACGTGCGCCGTGCGCTGCGCTGGGCGCTTGCCAACCGGCGGCGCCGGGTCACCTTCGTGCACAAGGGCAACATAATGAAGCTCACCGAGGGCGCTTTTCTTCGCTGGGGTTACGATGTGTGCAGCGAAGAAGAATTCAAAGATCGCATCGCCGTCGACGACTGTCTGGCCGACCACATGCTGTTCGAGATACTGACCCGCGCCGACGAGTACGACCTGCTGGTCGCTCCCAACCTGAACGGCGACTTCATCTCGGACGCCGCCGCCGCGGTGGCGGGCGGGCCGGGCATGGCCCCGGGCGCCAACATCGGCGATACGGCCGCCGTTTTCGAAGCCAACCACGGCAGCGCCGTCCGGCACGCGGGAAGGGACGATATCAACCCGAGCGCCTGCATCCTCTCGGGCGCAATGCTGCTCGATCACATCGGTTGGATCGAGGCGGCCGCGGCAATCCGCGGGGCGGTATCCAGAACGCTGGCAGAGCGCCGCGGAACCTACGATCTCGCCCGCGCCTGGCGACAAGCCGGGGAGCGCAACGTCGAAGAGTTGAGTTGCAGCGCGCTGGCCGTCGCCTATATCGACAACCTTCGGAATGCAGGAGAAGACAGATGAAGGTGCTGGGCATCCATGGCAGCCCCAGGAAAAACGGCAACAGCGCCCTGCTTCTGGAGCGCTGCCTCGAAGGCGCCGCTGCTGGCGGGGCCGAGGTGCAGACTATCAAGGCGGCCGGGATGAAAATCTCGGGCTGCCTGGAATGCGGCGGCTGCGACGAGACCGGCCAGTGCGTGGTCGATGACGAGATGCAACAGGTGTACCCGCTAATCGTGAACGCACGCCGGATAGTGATTGCCGCGCCCATCTTCTTCTACGGTTTCCCCTCACAGCTAAAGGCGCTCATAGATCGCGCCCAGGCCCTCTGGTCGCGCAGGCGGCTTACAAAGACCGTCGCCCAGCGTAAGAGCCACGACTCAGGCCGGGGCTACCTTATAGCGGTAGGCGCAACCCGCGGCGAAAACCTGTTCGAAGGCTGTGATCTGGTGGCGCGCTATTTCTACGACGCCGCCGACATGGACTACCGCGGCGGCCTGTTCTTCCGGCGCGTGGATAAAAAAGGCGCCATCGGCGAAGTTCCCGGTGCACTCGACCAGGCCTACGAACTGGGTATGCGCCTTGCGCAGGACAAAGACGGCCTATAAGGAAGCAGGACAAGGGGGCGGAGCAATGATAACCACAATACGTATTACAACGACTTTGTTAGTTTTGCCGGTGCTTTTTTCCGCTTGCGGCAGGGATGATGTCACGGGTTCGAGTGTGGACGCCGGAGTGGATGCAGGGACTTCCAGGTGTCCACCGGGACTACAGGAAGGCATTTGTGGCATGGAAGGCGAGTGCGTCGAGTGCAACTATGACTCGGGCTGTGAAAAGAGCGAAGTCTGTTCTGATCAGGGATCTTGTAAATCCACGCGTAACTCCATTGGGTGTCCAGACCATAATAGTTGTTATTGGGAAGGTGGCGGCTGGCAATACTGCCATTGTCGTCCAAGGTGCAGATTTCATCCTGATTGTCCCCCGGGAATGCTGTGTATGGGTTCCAGGATATGTTACGCCTTGCGCTGCACGAACGATGGATTGTGCCCGTCAGGTTGGGAGATGGTAGCAGGGTCACGAGCCTGCCGGGTCTCGACCTGCCCGCAGGACTGGAAGCCTGCCGAAAAATCCCTAATCTGCCGCTACGACCCCTGCTCCGATCGAGGCCTCTTTCCAGGACCATGCGGCATGACCGCAAGCTGTGTGGAGTGTTTTCTGGACGAGCACTGCGGAGATACTCTGATCTGCAACGAGATCGGCGAATGCGTGCTGCCGGACTGCGAATACGATAGCGAATGTATCGGTGAGGAGGCTTGCGTCGACAGAAGATGTGTCAAGCCGTGCAGTGAGGGAAAAACGTGCCCCGAGACGGAGAAATGCAACCCGTAT
This sequence comes from Myxococcota bacterium, assembly GCA_035528415.1. Classification (GTDB taxonomy): domain Bacteria; phylum Myxococcota; class B64-G9; order B64-G9; family B64-G9; genus DATKYQ01. The sequence continues at coordinate 92,003 of DATKYQ010000057.1, forward strand.
GGATACTGCCTGAAGATCCGTTGTAACTCAGAAGGACAATGCCCCGGTGATGAATACAAGCCGATCGCCGCTTCGCTATTATGCCACCACAAGTAGAATGATCGCGATCACCCTATCCTTGACCACTGGCCTGCAAACTCGTAACGTGGCCGCATGAGCGATGCTGATTCCGGGTTGGAGCTTTCGGTAATTTTACCTACGCTAAATGAGAGCGCCGGGCTGGGCGAGTTGCTCGACAGGTTGGCCGCGGTTCTGGAGGGGAAGAACCACGAGATCCTGATCATCGACGATGGGTCGAGCGACGACAGCGCATCCATCGGGCGCGAGCACGGGGCGCGGGTGATACGGCACCCTTACAGCAAGGGAAACGGGGCGGCGGTCAAGCGCGGTATTCGCGAGGCCCGCGGTAAGGCTGTCTTGCTCATGGACGCCGATGGCCAACACCCGCCCGAGGAGATCCCGCGCCTGCTTTCCGCACTTGCGGATTGTGACATGGCGGTCGGGGCCCGAGCCCGGGGATCGGCACAGAAAGTCCACCGCTGGGCGGCCAACCGGTTTTTCTCGATGCTGGCTTCCTACCTGGCAGGCGAACGCATCCCCGACCTGACATCCGGCTTCAGAGTCATCCGTGCCGAAATCGCCAAGCGCTACGTCGACCTGCTGCCGAACACTTTTTCCTACCCGTCCACACTGAGCGTGACCCTGGCCCGGGCCGGTTACACTATAACCCACGTGCCCATCGTGGCCGAGCGCAGCCGCAGCGGCTCGAAGATTAAGCCTTCCAGCGACGGGTTGCGCTTCATCGTCATCCTGCTCAAGATCGGGGTTGGGCTTACACCTTTCAGGGTCTTTCTCCCGCTGAGCCTGATCCTGTTTCTGCTTGGGATGGGATGGTACGCCTATACCCTGGCGACGGTGCACCGTTTCACCAACATGTCACTGCTTCTGCTGTGCACCTCAGTTATCATCTTCATGCTGGGGCTGGTGGCGGAACAGATCGCCCAACTGAGGCGAGAGCGACGTGACGAGTGACCTGCCGGTGGGTGTGACGGCAAAAAGGCCCGTCAAGATTTTACTGCCGGGCTTTCTGGTCGCGGCCGGGACGCTCATGGGCTGCTTGCTCCTGCTGGCTTTCGCCTACGGTCTCGACGTCTTCTCATTTCCGGCGCTCTGGTGGCGCGATCAGCCTTTCGATTACGGAAACATCCTGCATACCGTAAAGACTCTCTCCTTCGGCTCACGCTTGTGGGCATACGATCCCTTGCACCTGTTCGGCTGGATTCCCAACGCCTTCTACAACCCGCTGGCAACTCTTATAGCCACCCCCTTCGGCCAGGGAGAGGGCGCCTACCGGATCTGGCTGCTTATAGTGCTCTGGATTTCCTCTTTGGCCTGTCTGCCGTTGCTTCCGCGAAAGACATCCTCCTTTGGATGGATCGCAGGCGGCCTGCTGGCCGCCCTGCTTTCAGTGCTCGTCTATCCCGGTGATGTCGGCCTGCTGGACGCCAACCCGGTCCAGGTGCTTTACACCGGCCAGTGGGCCCAGCGCCTGGGAGTGTTTCTGGGTATCTTGTCTATCGAGCGTTTCGTAAGGGCGCTCGAGGCCTGGTCCGAGCCGGACTTGTGCGCCAGGAGATCGCTGGTCGCCGCCATGCTGCTGGGCGCGACATTGTTTTCACACTTCATGAGCGGCTACGCGACGGCCGTTGTGCTGGCCATTGTTCTGATCATGCACCTGCTGGCCAGGCGTTTAATCGACGGCCGCTTTCGCCTTGCGACTCTGCTGGTGTTGCCGGCGGTGCTGGTGGCCTGTCTTTTGCTGTTTGCCGATTTTTTCTACGTGCTGCTTGCGCTCAACCCGACTTATCACAGCCTCCCGTTGCTGGGCTGGCAGGTTCCCCTGGGCGCGCTGTCCACCGTCAGGGAGGTGCTGCTGCCCGCCCTGCCGATCGTCTTGATCCCGGCAGCGCACACGCTGCTTGTGGGCGATTTCGAGCGCACGGGATTATCCAGGCTCGCCTTTCCCCTTTTTGTCTACTTGATTGTCAGCCTGACGAGTGCCGGCAACGCTCTTGTCTTGTCCGCGCTCGTCTTCGCGGCCGCGCTGCTATCCAGCCGCATCGAGAGGGAATTCCGGGCGCGCCACTGGCTTCCGGTCGCGGCCTGCCTTCTTTTGGCCCTTTCGTGCGGCCCGGGATCGCTGCATGTGCTCGGTCTCGATCTGAGCGCTTTCGTCCCCTTCCACGACTCTGTCGGCTGGGCCAAACTCGCGGCCATGTCGCGCATGCTGCTGATTGTCTGGTTCGGCGTTCTCGCGGCCGAGGCTCTCAATTTGGCCGGTGGCAAGCGACGCCTGGCCAGGGGCATCGTCATCCCGGCTCTTGTGCTTCTTGGCCTGGCGCTGCCCCTGTTGCTTTCGCTCGACGCTCCCGGGCGCAGCGGCTCACAGACCTTCTTCGAAAGAATCAACGCCACCGATCGCGACGCGACCGACAAACTCACACAGCGCATGCGCGATGCCGCTCGGCAAACGCCGTCGGACGGCTACTTGATGGTGGAAGACACCCTGCATCATCCAGCAGGTTCCACACTGGAAGCAACGCGCATCCCCAACGGGCACCTGCCCTACCTGACAGGCGCTGAAAGCGGGCGGCCGGTGTTTGGCGGATGCGTGACCACCAGGATGCTGACTCACCCCTATGCCCAGACAGGCCGCGGCCAGTTGCTGTGCACGACACTCGACGCTCCGGCCGAAAAACTTTTTCGTGCCCTCGACCGGCTCAGGGATCTAGGTGTGGCCGACATCCTGGCCCACAGCAAGCAGCTAATAACCGCACTCGGGGCCTACCCCGCGGCCCACTTGCTGAACCGTGAGGCCGGCCTGGACCTCTTCGGCCTCGAGCAGTACCGGCCGCTTTTAACCGACACAGACGGTTCTTTTCTGCCCGGTGCGCGGCTGACATTCAACCCGGGTGTGATAAAGATAGACTTGCCCCCGGGCGAATCAACCTTGCGCCTGCGACAGGTATACTATCCTTTCCTGCGCTGCAAGGCTTGGGGCCCGAGCGGGCCGCGCGACTGTCGCCTCTCTTCCTGGAGCGACGGCAAGGAGACTTTTCAGGGCTGCCTGGTGGACGACCCGGGAAAGATTACGATCGATGTTCCCTGGATCCAACTCGACCTGGAACCCGACCCGCGCGAAGCCGTGCATATTTCTTTGACCAGCCGGCCGCCGCTGACGCCGTTTATTGTAATGCTTTTGGCCTGGCTTGCAGCCCTCGCCTGGCTACTTGTGCCGCGCCGCTTACGGCGTTATTCTTGATGCATGGAAGTCAAGGGCACTGCCGTGCGGCCGACGCCTCTGTTCGTTCGCCAGCGATTCAAGGATCGCTTCGACGAGTGGCTCGATGGGCTTTCTGAGATTTCCAGGAAGATCATGAGCGATAAGATTTCGACCGAAGCCTGGTATACCCTAGATGAAGCCATGATCGAGCCGACTGCCAAGATCTGCGATCTTTTCTTCGCCGGAGAAAAGAAAGGCGCCTGGGAGATCGGCCGCTTCAGCGCCGACTACTCGCTCTGGGGACTCTACCGGCTGTTCGTCAAGATCGGCTCACCGCTGCACCTGATCGAGAAGGCCACCCATGTCTTTTCCACATACTACCGCCCCAGCCGCATGGAGATAACCGAGCGCGGGCGCAACCACGCGCTGGCGCGTATCCTGGAGTTCTCAGAGCCCAACGAACTGGTCGAGATGCGCATCGGGGGCTGGATCGAACGCGCCCTCGAGATCAGCGGCTGCACAGACGTGCAGAGCGACATCACCCACTCGCTGGCGCGTGGTGATCCCTACACCCAGTTCATATCCGAGTGGAAATGAGTGTCTCGGCACCGCCTTCGTAACTCAAAAAGGAAAACGACCCATGAAACGAGCCGCCGTCGCGATTTTTATTGTTGCACTAGCTGGCGCCGTCGTCTTCTTGCTGACCAAAGACAAGGCCATCCAACAGGCCGAGACTTCCAGCGCGGCGCCGTCCGAGGAGACAACGGCTTCCAGCGGTGTAAATTCACAGGCTGAACCAAAGACTCCTGCACGAGCCATGCTCCCGGAGATTTTCGAGGACGACGACCCGACAGGCAACCTGAGGCTCGAGGGTCAGGTGATAGACGCGGGCGATCTGCCGGTGGACGGCGCGATCGTGGCCATCGACACCCGTCCGGCGCGCACGGCGCTCACGGAGAAAGACGGGACATTCTTCTTCGATAAACTCGTCGGCAGACGCTTCAGCCTGACCGCGCGCCACGGCAGCCGTGTCGGCGGGCCGATCCTGCACAAGCTCTCCGAAAAGAGCAGCCCGGTTGTAATTCGCCTGCGTTCCGGCGGAACGGTCGAGGTCAGTGTGACCACCGCCGACACCGGCGCCCCCGTTGCCGGAGCGCTTCTGGAACTCAGAACCATCGACAACGTTCCGGCCGTAACAGACTCCCACGGGCGGGCCAGCTTCTCGGGCGTGGCCGCAGGCTACTGCACCTTGGCCGCGCGGGCGTCCGGGTTTGCTCCGGCACAGCAGTTGGTAAGCATTCCCGAATCGACCACCAAGCCGGTCCAGATCACTCTCAGCCTGCACCGCGGATCGAGCGTCTCGGGACGCGTAGTCGATCAGGACGGCCAACCTATCCAGGGCGCGCGGGTGCTTACCATGGACAGCTCCGCTTTGTTGTCGCTGGCAGACGCAGATCGCGACGGGGCCGAAAGCGACGGCGACGGCCGCTTCTCGATCGACGCTCTCGCTCCCGGGAGCTACCGCCTGACTGCCACTCACGCCGACTACCCGGCGGCTTCCTCCAAGCCTGTGCGGGTATCCGCCGCGCGACCCACCCCTGACGTATCCATCGTTATGCATCCGGGCGCCGTGATGGCGGGCAAGGTGGTGGACGCAAACGGCCAGGCGGCGCCATGGGCCAGGGTGCGCTGCGGCCGCAAGGACATGAGTCCGCTCGTGGGCGCGGCCATCGGAGGCAAGCGCCAGAGGGGCGCCACGGCCGACGAGCAGGGCAAGTTCCGCATCAGCGGCTTACCGCGCGCCGAGATGCAGGCACTGGCCCAGACCGAGGAGGCTTCTTCGGATGCGCAAACGGTTGATTTACGCTCTAAGCCGGTCGTCGAGGATATCGTCTTGCGGCTCACGGTAGCCGGCACTATCGCAGGACAGGTGCACACCCCGAGTGGAGACCCGCTGGCCGATATCGAAGTCGCGGCCTTTCCAGACATCTGGTCGAACGGCATCTCGAACGAGACTTTCCTGCGCGGGCGGGCCACGACCGCCACCGACGGCGGCGGGCACTTCGTTTTGCGGGGCCTGGCCCGCGGCAGTTACCGCCTGCGGGCCTCGCGCTCGGCCGGATCGTTCAGGGCCCGGATGAACTCGGGAGTCAAGGCCAAGACCGGCGACGAAAATGTCGAGATCGTGTTGGGCAACGACGGCGGCATCAAGGGCCGCCTGATGTTTGCCGACGGCGGGAACCCAATCGAGTTCAGCCTGGCGCTCAACATGCCCCCGGGCATTCCGGTAACCAGCCAGGACGGCTCATTCGAGATACCCGGCGTCGCCCCGGGCAGCTACCGGTTGACTTTCAGGGGCAGCAACTTCGCAGAAACAGTGGTTCCGGAAGTGACCGTCGAGGAAGAGAAGGTCGCGGATCTCGGCACGATCAAGGTCAAGCGCGGACGGACGTTGACCGGCCGGGTATTGACCGAGGACGGCTCTTGTGTGCCAGGGGCTTCGGTGCTTGCGGCCACGCACCTGGTAGGCGACGGCAGCCATTTGGCTGTCGATCTCGGCAAGGCGGCCGAGGAGCAGATGGGGTTGCGGCGCACTAAAAGCGATGACGCCGGTTTCTTCAGGATCGACGGTATCTCGGCCGAGCGCTACATGCTGGTCGCCGAGCACGAGAAGTACGGCCGCTCCGATGCCGTGGTCGTCCCGCAGGGCACGGCCGGCCTCGATCGCGAGCTTGTGCTGCACGCGTCCGGAAGCGTCTTCGGCAAGGTGACGGCCGGCGGCGAGCCCGTCGCGGGCGCCATCATCCAGGCCAACCCGGTTGGAGAGTCCGCCAAGGTGATTGTGGTTCACGCGGGGAACGACGGAAGCTATAACATCGAGAAGATCCAGGCCGGCCAGCTGCGTATAACGGCGGCCCAAATGGCCGGGGCGGGCCTGGGGGCCAGATCTGAGGGAGTAGTGGTCACGGCCAGGCCGGGCGAGAAGGTACAGGTGGACATCGACATCCCGGTCGGGAGCGTCAAACTGACCATCGACGTCAAGGGTCAGGGCGGGGCGAAAATCGACGCAGCCCAGGTGTTATTGCTGGCCGGCAAAGTGCAGATTGAAAGCGCCGCCGATTTGAACAAGGCGGCCATGGCCGCGGGCGGCAGTATAAGCCAGACATTCTGGATGGCGGCCAAGCCGGCCGTGTTCACCAAGGTCATCCCGGCCGAATACAGCCTGTGCGTCATCCCCATCAACGGCGACATGAACGACCCCGCCTTCATGATGCGCCTGAGAAAAAACACGGCTTCGCTGAAAGTCATCTGCTCGCCGCTTACCATACCGGCTCAGCCCGAGTCCCAGCGCCAACTGGTCACAGTCCCCCCGATGCAGCCCCTACCCCCGGAGCCCGCACCTGAGGTGCAGTGAAGACATTTACCAATCAACACCAACGAGGAGAAGACGCATGCAGGTACTTGATGGAATTCGCGTGCTCGATCTGTCTCAGTTTCTTTCGGGGCCGCGGGCTTCTCAGTTGCTTGCGATGTTCGGCGCCGAGGTGCTGAAGATCGAACCGCCGGCCGGCGACAGCATGCGCATGCTGTTGACCCTCAGCGGCTCGGAGCGCACCATGAGCTGCCTGCATCAGAACAAGAAGAGCCTGGTGATCGACTTGAACTCTCCCGCCGGGCGCGAAGTTTTCTTGCAGCTCGTCGATGTCTCGGACGTGCTTATCGAAAACCTCACGCCCGGTTCGATGGACAAGCTGGAGCTTTCGTGGGATCTGTTGCGTCGGCGCAACCCGCGGCTGATATATGCCTGCATCTCGGGCTTCGGACGAAGCGGGCCGCTTTCTAATCGGACGGCCTTCGACATCATCTCTCAGGCCACGGGGGGAACCATGTACGGCAACGGGATCCCCGACCGCCCGCCGGGCGTCTTTTTCGGAGACCTTTGCTCGGGCGAAAGTTGCGCATTCGGAATCCTGTTGGCGTTGATGGCCCGTGAAAAGACGGGTTCTGGGCAGTTGATAGACATCTCCATGCAGGACGTCATGTACTTTCATAACTTCTGGGGTTTCTCGGAAAAAGCCACCAGACCCGTCAAGGACGAGATCGTCTCCATCTTCGGCCGCGATGTGACCCGGCTGCTGACCGACTACGAGCACCCGATGGCCTTCTGGAACTCATATCGGGCCAGCGACGGTTACGTGGCGGTTGTGGCGCTCAGCGACCGCCAGTGGAACCGCCTGATGGAGGTCATCGGGCGGGCGGACCTGATCGGCGACCCGCGCTTCGACGATTTCATCTCGCGGGTGAGAAACGCAGACGAAGCACGCCCGATCATTGCCAAATGGATGGGGCGCCACAGCCAGGCGCAGATCATCGAAGCCCTGAGTGAAAAGCGCATCCCCTGCGGCAAGGTGCAGGACTACGAGCAGCTCAACAACGACCCGCAGCTCGACGCGCGGGGCATGTACCGAACGGTGAACCACCCTCGCCTGGGTGAGATCGACGTACCGGGCATTCCCGTCAAGCTCTCGGCCACGCCGGGCGAGATCTGTAAGCCCTGCCCGGACCTCGGTCAAGACACCGCAGAAGCGCTCTCCCGGGTCCTCGGCCTCACCGAAGAACAGGTCGCTGAATTAGTAAAGGACGGCGTGGTCCTGTGACTAATCGGGAACGACTCGGGGCGCACGCCATGCGCCTCGACAATCAAAAATGCTTGCGCATGAATTCGAGCACGCGCGGATTGATCAACTCGGGAAATTCAAACAGTCCGCCGTGAGTACCCTGGGGCACCCCGAACCATTCGGCCCCGGCGATTTTTTCATACATTTTACGAATGACCCGCACGGGAGTGAAGTTGTCCTTTTCGCCGGCGACTATCAAGCAGGGCATATTGACCAGCGGCAGGATGTGTTCGGCCGAGTGCCCGCCGAGGTTGACGGCCAGTTGCAAGAATGACTGGAAATCGAACCCGGCCAGGTGAGAGCGCCAGTTGTCGAAGTCGGATTTGCAGGCGGCCTTGCGATTGAGCACGAAAAGGCGCGCCGCCTGGAAAGCCCAGGGGCCCGACAAGGCCAGGTGCCAAACCCGTTGAAAGACCGCCGGCCGCAACCTGACCAGTTTCAAGATGGTCTTCACCAGCGGTTCGCCCAGGCGGCCCATGTAAAAGAAGTTACTCAACGGGTATTCGTAAGTACCCAACAAGGCAATGAAGCCGCGCACGTTTTCCGGGTAGCGCTGGAAATACTCCAGCGAAATCTGGACACCCATCGAAAAGCCGCACAAGACGACTTCTTCGAGCCCGGCGGCTGTCGCCACGGCACGCATGTCCTTGATGCACCAGTCGACCGTCAGGTCGCGCGGGTCTTTCGGCTTTTCAGAGTCGACATGTCCGCGGTAATCCCAGATAACCACCCGGTAACGGGTTGCCAGTGCCTTGATAACCCGATCAACAAAGGCCTGGTTACAGCCGATTCCGTTGGACAGGAATACAGTCGGTTCGCCCCGACCGTATACCCGGTAGGCTATGCGTGCGCCGTCGAAGCTGGTTGCGAATTGGGATTGAGTCATAGCGGGAGTCAGTATGGACAAGAGATATTGAGAGATCAAGTCAGGTCGAATCTTTTTAATCCTGCAAACTACAGCTGGAACCGTTGCAATGGACTTCGAGGTCGCCTTCTAAGTCTGTGCGATGCACGTCGACATCGTGATCGAGCAGACCCTGCAAGGTGTTCCAGTTGGGGTGGCCGTAAGGATTGTCGGTCCCGACCGGAATCAAGGCCAGTTTGGCGTCCATTTGATCGAGCAGTGAGTTCGAAGATGAATCGTTCGAACCGTGGTGATGGACTTTATAGACATCGATCTGGCCGGGGTCGAAAGACGCCTCGCAGCCGGCTTCGCAGTCACCACCCAACAGCACGCTGGTTGATCCGTAGGTTATACGCACGACCACCGAGTTGAGGTTTTCGTTGATTTCGTCGCTGAAAAAACTGTGAAGCACATTGGCCTGTGTGGCCGGGCCCAAGTCGATCGTGTCGCCGACTTCGAGCATTGTCCGGCGCGCGCCGGCCTCAGCGTTATACTGGTCGTATTCCCAAGTCGAGTAGCTCCCGCCGCTATCGAAGCAGGCTACGGCCGGCATGTCTTCTAAGACGCCGTCCATGCCGCCCAAATGGTCGGCGTGCATGTGCGAGACCAGGGTGTAATCGAGGCTAGAGATACCCAGGTTATCCAGGTATTCCAGGATGGCCGCATCATCCCAGTCGTTACCGGCATCGACCAGCATGACGAACCCGTCTGGAGAGATTATCAGGATTGCGTCACCCTGACCGACGTCGATCATATGAATTTCCAGTCGGTCGCGCGCAGCGGCAGAAGGGCAGGCGCACTGGGCCGAGCATTTGCCCGGGCAGGCGCTGTCGTTTTGTAAGTCGCATTCTTCGTAGCCTTCGACCTGGCCGTTACCGCACCAGGCCGAATCGGGCAGGCACAAATCGCCTTCGGGATGAAACCCGGCCGCACAGTTTTGGCACTCATAACCGAAATATCCCAGGTCGCAATCGCAAACGGCCAAACCGCTCGAGTCGTTGCACTCGCCGTGCTGGCCGCAGTCGAGATCGGCTAATGGACAATTTTCTAAGCAGCTGCCGTTGTCGTCGTTGTCCTGGTAGCCGCTGGCGCAGTATTGACAGCTGTTGCCGGCATAACCCTGATAACATTTGCACAGGGCCAGGCCGGAATCATCTTCACAGTCGCCATGCGCTCCGCACTCGAGATCGGCGTTCAGGCAGTTTGGCAGGCAGCTGCCGTTCTTGTCGTTGTCCTGGTAGGCGATCGCGCAGTTTTGGCAGTCGTCGCCTGCATAACCCGGCTCGCAGTCGCAAATCGCCGCGCCGCTCGAGTCGTTGCATTGACCGTGCTGGCCGCACTGCGGCGCAGCTCGGTCGCAGGCCGGCAGGCAGCTGCCGTTGTAGTCGTTGTCCTGGTAGCCAGCCTTGCATTCGTCGCAGTGATCGCCCTTGTATTCGGGCTCGCAACTGCAGGTGATTATGCCGTCGCTGTCATCGCAGCTGCCGTGGCCGTTACAAGTGTTTTGACCGCAATACTCGTCGGGCAAACAGTTGCCACTACCATCAGCGCGGTAGCCTGCGGCGCAGCGCTCGCAGTTTAAGCCCGCATATCCAGTCAGGCAGTCGCAACTGATTTCCCCGTTCGAGTCGACACAGTCTCCGTGATCATTGCAGGTGTCTGGTTGACAGACATGGTCGACAACGCAGCTTTGATCGTCTGTGCGATGAAAACCTTCGCCACACTGATCGCAGCTTGCGCCGCTGTAGCCCAAATCGCAGCTACACATAACTAACCCCTGGCTGTCATCGCATGTCCCGTGCCGGCTGCAGCTGTCGATCGTGCAAGTCGCCTGAGCTACGCAAATAGCGAAATTGTCGCCCACGTCTACATAGCCCAAGGCACATTTATTACAATAGGTTCCGGCATAGCCCTGGTAGCATTCGCAGCTTTCGACCCCGTGATCTTCGGAGCAGACACCGTTGTTGTTACAGGTGTCCGGCTGACACCCGGCCGCTTTTTCGCAGTCGCCTTCAGGCTGCAGAACATAGCCTTCGTCACAGGTCTGACACTGGTTACCGCTGTAACCGGTATGACAATTACAGGCGATCATTGCGCCCGAATCGTCGCAGTCACCATGGCCCGAGCAGACGCCCGGGCTGCAGCTCAAACCTTCTTCGGTCCCACAACCTGATAAAACCAATGTAACCGAGGTCACTACTACTAATCCGAAGTTCCCTATAAAAACGAGTGCAAAACACCTTTGATTCTATCATGTTCGTGCATCATCGTACTGCGCCTTTCTGTCTACAGTGATATCTGCTTTATCAGATTATATGCCCGCTGCTGTGAGGGGCTTGGCGT
>DATKYQ010000058.1:0-72363 GCA_035528415.1 Myxococcota bacterium
ACTCCGTTCCGCCCTCGTCTCTCTTCCGATCATCGCTCATCTCCGCTCCTCCTTTCCGACGACTCACGCCGCCTAAAGAAGGAGGGATTTAGTCCACCTATTTCTACACCCTAACTGTCAAGGATTTCGGGAAGGGGTACAGTCTCAGATAGCCTGACTTACGATGTGGATGTTCTGGCCCGGGAAGGTTGTGCTTGAACCTGGACGGCAAACTTCCTATGATCGGGCAATATCGGTGATTAGCTCTATAGGTGAAAATGATGATCTCGGACATGTATGACAAGTCGTTACGTGCCTTCCTCAAGCCGGTTCAGAAGTACTTAGACGACAAGAGCGTCAGCGAGATAATGATCAACGGCCCCGAGGACGTCTGGATCGAGCGCAGCGGACGGCTTTACAAGACCCTGGCCAAGTTCACCCCCGAGGGGGTCGAGGCGGCCGGGCGCAACATGGCCCAGTTCGTCGGGCGGATACTCGACAATGATCACCCGCGCCTGGACGCCCGCTTGCCCGACGGCTCGCGTATTCACGTTGTCTTGCCTCCCATCGCCCGCAAGGGCTGCAGCATATCGATCCGCAAGTTTTTTCCCGGCAAGCTGACCATCGCGCAGATGATCGACTTCAATTCGCTGACTCCCGAATGGGCCCGTTTCATCGACGCCTGCGTCATCACCAAGCAGAACATGGTCGTCTCCGGCGGCACCGGCTCAGGCAAAACGACGTTGCTGAACGTCGTTTCCAGCCTTATTCCCAACAACGAGCGCATCCTGACCATCGAGGATTCGGCCGAGCTTCAGCTTTCCCAGGATCACTTGGTGACCTTCGAGTCGCGCCCGCCGGATAAATTCGGCCGCGGCGAGGTGAACATGGGACACCTGTTGCAATCGGCCCTGCGCCTCAGGCCCGACCGGATCGTCATCGGCGAGGTGCGCGGCGGCGAGGCCTTCGACCTGATGCAGTCAATGAATACCGGCCATTCGGGCTCGATGTGCACGGTGCATGCCAACTCCCCTACCGAGACCTGCCGGCGCCTCGAATCGCTGTGCCTGATGAGCGAGGTCGAGCTGCCCATGGTGGCCATCCGCGCCCAGATCGCCGCGGCCCTGAACATAATCATCTGCTGCGCCAGGTTTAACGACGGTTCGCGGCGTCTTACCCATATCGCCGAAGTGCTCCCGCTCAACGAAAAAGGCGACTACCGAACCCAGGACATGTTCGTCTACACGGTGACCGGCAAGGACGAGGAAGGCCGTATCCAGGGATACCATGCCCCGACCGGCATCCTGCCGACCTTCATGCCAAAGCTAAAGGCGTTCGGGTTTCCAGAGATGGACGAGTCTTTCTTCGACCCGGCCACCTACGGCCTTCCAAAGCCGCCGGTGGTGGCGGTGCAGGAGTTCAGCGTGCACTGGGTGCCGCGCCTGGAAGGCGGGCAGGAGCATTGGGAGCCCAAGGAACTCGACCCCGACAAGAAGGCGCGCCTCGATCGAGCCCTGGAAGACGTCCTGCGTGAGCGCGACCTCGAGGCGCCGCCGATGGCAGTGGATCCCCCGGAGAGCGGCCCAAAAAGCGCCGCTGAAAGCGCCGCCGCCGAGGATTCTCAGGCGGCAACCCAACAGGCCAAACCCGACGAATCCGAAAACGACAGACCGCCGGTGATCCAAGCCGCTGAGAGCAAAACCGGCAGTTACGCGCGCCAGTTATTAAAGAAAGCCTCTTCCGGCCAGGTTCAACGCTCGACCCGCTTGCCGCTGGGCGTGAGAACCGGCCGCCCCGAGAAGAAGGATTGAAAAAGTGGGCCAGTTTTTCACCATGATCTGGAGTTGGCTGATTGGTCTTTTTGAGGCTATCGGGGAGTTTTTTCGCGGAACGATTGAAGACTTCAAGGAATCCAACCGCTACTTCAAGATTAAGGTATGGCTGGTTGCCGGCTACGCGGCCGTCGGCCTGATGACTGTCTTGGTGTTCATTCCCCCCGGCGAACTGAACGAGATCGGCGCCGAGGTTCGCATGAGCAAGATGGAGGTCATCGGCGGGCGTTATTTCCTGGTTGCCAACCATAGCTCCGGCACCTGGAAAAACATGCTGCTTACCATGAACGGACACTACACGGCCCGCTGGCCGCGCCTGCGTCCGGGAAAGAAAAAGGCTTATTTTGTCAATCGGTTCAAGGACAAGCGGGACCGCCCGCCCGACGAACGCGTCCAGGCGGAGAAGCTCAGGATCGACTGCTCGGAGGGCTCCTTCGAGCGTGACTATTCACGGCGTCATTGAAGAAAAGCTTGCGAGCAAATGAAATATCTCGTACAAATCCGCCGTCAGTCCCAGTGACAACGGGCGATAGAGGATCCGCGATGACGAGAAGCAAGGTATTTGTGGCGACATTAGTGGCTATTAGCCTGTGTGTTTTCCTTCCCCAGGCGCTTGCCAAGAAGAAGACTCACAAGAAAAAGAAGGATGAAAACATCACCAAGATCATTCCCAAGAAAGACTTCATCAAGGCCGTGCTCGAGCTGGCCAAGGACGAGCGGGCGCCGGTGCCCATTTCCACCCTGGTGGAAAAGGGCCGCGGCGAGGACTACTACAGCGTGGACAAGATGCTCGACGACAACCCGGAGTCGTTCTGGGCCGAGGGTGAGAAAGGTTGGGGCAAGAACGCCTGGGTGCTTTTCCATTTGCCCGATGGCTCGACCCATGTCGAGATCACTCCCGGCGCGGGGAAAGAGCAGTTTCAGAACTTCAATCGCCCGAAACAGATTTTTTTGGACTACTACCTGGTCAGGCTAAAACGCGAGAAGGTGGGCGATGAATACAAGCCAAAGTTTAAATGGCTGGGTCGCAGCGTGCTCAACTTCAAGGACAAGCCTCAGCCGGTGCGGCAAAAAGTAGCCGTCAAGCTGCCCGAATTGGTCCTGGCCGAACGGACGATGTACGTCGGCGTAATAATCATCCGTAAGATCTACAAGGGCCAGTTCGACGACACATCCATCTCCAGCCTGCGAACTTCGGCCGTATGGGGGGAAGACTAGGTCAAGATCCGCGACCGCGGTTTCCGCCGCGGCCGCCGTCGCGCACGCCGCCTTCCTGGCCGCGTACGTACTCCATGAAGTTGGCTTTATTGTCCATGATGTTGGAGTAACTCTTGCTGCCTTGCCTGGGTCGGCGACCGCGACGATTGGACTTTTCCTGACTTCGCCCGCTCCGCTGGGCCGCGTGACTACCCGACGTTCGGCGCGCCGCCATCGCGGCCGCCAGGTATTCGTTGCAAAGCTGGTTGATCTCTACCTTTTCCTGCATGGCTTCGAAAACCAGTTCGCGATGCAACGATGGGCTGACCTGCACGGCAATCTCGCCGCTGAACTCGGTCGTGTCCACCGGCTTGGGCATCTCGGAGCCTTTCTCTGCAGCCTTATGAAATTCTTTTTCCAGCGCCTCCTCGACCCCGGCCAGGGCCTCTGCGCGGGTCGAGCCCGATACCTGCACGTCTTCCAACTCGGGCACCTTGGCGACAAACTTCTCAGACTCCGCGTTATAGGCGACAACCACGCGGTATCCATCCGGAATCATGAATAGCACTCCTTTCTGGGCGGTTTCCAGTCCAGCGCCTCACGCCACCAACGGCGCGGCACGCTACCAATAATCTGTTTTCTACGTATGCAGGCGCGCGAGCCTCGGAGAGAAAACCACCCGCGCAGCCGCGAAAATACATTTCCCATCTAACATGCCGGGCAGTGCTTGTCAAAAGAAATCAGCCAGTTCCAGAGTAAACGGCCCGCACTAACTTATTTGTGGGGTATGGGGCATAAACTGGCCCCGGGTGACTACGCTATGCTACAATCCGCCTCGGATTACGTGGGCTGTAAACGGGGACCCGCATGGAAGATTCCCAGGGCAGGCGGCCTGGCTCGATCGAGACCGCGGCAAGAGTCGTGGCGACAGGAATGTCGCTGGGATTCTCGCTAGAATTCAGGGAAAATACCGCGCTTATAACACTCTCCAACCACGAGATCGAGGGGGGCGTGGTCGTCGACAGGATCGTGCTGGAAGTTCCCGGTGTGCGTTTTCCTTTCGACGTCAGGGGCGGCGCAGAGCAATTTTTACACCATCGCTGTCGCCTGCGCTTACTCGATATTTCCATCCGCGCCGAGGAAATGCTGGCTTTCCTATCTCGGCGATTGGATCCTGCGCGCTACGGCTTCGAGGCTATCCAGGTGTCTCTCAAAGGAGACGTCGGATGGTTGAGCGGTCGTTTCCGGGTGGGCAGCCAGTCGGCCCCCTTCACTGCCCGCTTTCTTTTCGAGGCGGCCGGCGAGCAGGCTGTCAGGATCGGTTTTTACGACATTCGCTTCTTCGGCCCCATGCCGCTGCCGGTAAGCTCATTGGTAGCGCAACTTGCCCAAGCACTCGCGTGTGTGGGTTTCGAGCAGCAAGGCGCCGCATCTATTATCTTTCATCCCTTGCTCGACTTTGCCAGGTGGTTCTTGCCTGTTCACGGCTGGAAGATCCCCGATCTGGCCGGCCTGCGGATTGACCGGATCGTCATTCACGACGGGCGCCTACGACTGACCTCGGCGCGTTTCCCCGACGAGCTTCCAGAATACTCTGCGGTCAGCGACCAGCGTAGCGCTCTCGTCGAGCAACGTTTTCTCGTCTTTCGCGAGGGCTGCCAAGCCTACCACGAAGCCGAGCAAGCCCTCAGGGAAGGACTGCTCGACAAGGCCCGCCGCCTCTACCTGAGCAAGGGAGGTATCGAACCCTCCCATCCCCACGCGGCCCGCAGGTTGTTGGAGATCGGCCTGTCTCGTCCGGATCGCTTAGACGAGATCGAGGATCTCGCCCGTGATCTTCTAGCCCACGATCCCGAATTTCTCCCGGCCCTGTTTGCCCAGGCGGCAATGCAACGCCAGCGCCAGGAGCCCGCCGCCGGCAGGAGCTACGAACGGATAGGACAGATTTGCGCGAATCGAGGGGAGCGCCAAGACGCCATCATGGCTCACATCGAGGCGGGCACGCTTCTGACGACTGACGATCCCTCCCGGGCGATTCATAACTTCGAGAGAATTCTCGAACTGGATCCCGATCAGCTTCAGGCGATGCATACCCTGACCGGGTTGTACGAGTACGAGCAGCACTGGTACCGTGCCTTGCGCATGAACCTGCGCTTTGCCCACCAGTTGAACGACCCGAAAGAAATCGCCGGCTGCCACTTTCGAATGGGAAGAATCTTTCTCGAACGCTTCGACGATCTCGACAAGGCACGCAAGCACCTCGACGCCGCGCTGATGCACGATCCGGGGCATATCGATGCGCTCTTTGCCCAGGCAACCACCTTCGAGCGCCGCAACCAACCCACACGCGCGGTAAGGTCGCTGGCCACGCTTCTCGATCTGGCCGACGGCGGCCTGGCCGCTAACGAGCAGTTGATAGTCGAAACCCGTCTGAGGCTGGCGGCGCTGTGGAAAGACGAACTCGACGATCCGGAAAGCGCCCTGCTCCAGTACGAGAGCATCCTGCACGATCACCCCGATCACCTGCACTCACTTTTCATGGCCGGATCATTGTCTGCCAATCTCGAGCGCTGGGATCAGGCCGCCGAGGCATTCAGCCGCCTGCTTGATTTGGAGGCCTCGGGCCATACGCTCCCACAAGACGTTGCCAAGTCGGCCGCGATGCACCTGGGCCGCATCTACTCACAGCGTCCCGGCGGAGAGCGCGAAGCCCGCATTTTCCTGGAGCGGGCCGCCTCGATTAAGCCGGACGACATCGGCGTCTGGATTGGAATCGAGAAGCTCGATCGCAGCAGCGCCAACTGGCAGGGTCTGATAGAGGTCTTGCAGCACAAGGCATCCCTGACAGACGATAGCGACGAGAAACTGGCCGCCATCCTCGAGGCCGCGCGTATAAGCGATCGCCAGATCGGCGATCATCAGCGTGCCATGCAACTTTATGAGCTTGCGTTGCAGGAAGATCCCTCTGCACCCGAGCCCGTCGAAGGATTGAAGCTCCTGCTGGGCAAACAGAACCGCTGGTCCGATGTTTCGGTGTTGTTGTCCAGGGCCGCTGCCGACGAGACAGACCCTGAAGTAGCCGCGGGCTACTGGGCGGAAGCGGGCAAGATTCACTCGGATAATCTAGATGACCGCGCCGGCGCCATCCAGGCCTATGAGGCTGCGGTAGACGCGGGCCACGGAACAGAAAACATAAAGTGCTTGCTCGACCTGTATCGCGATGCGGAGATGTTTGAAAAGATCGTGGCAGTAATCGGCGGACTCGATCAGAGTACCTTCGACCAGGACGAGTTGATCGATCTGTACATCGAGCGGGCCGAGATACTAGCGGAAAAACTCGAAAGAGTCCCGGAAGCCATCGAAGACTATAAAGGCGCCTTGCAGATCGAGCCCAACCTGCCGAAAGTGCAGCGCGCGCTTGCGGACATCTATTTCGCAAGAAAGATGTGGACCGAATCGCGTGAAGCCACCCTTAAAGTACTCGAGTTGGCCGGCGAGGGCGGCCTGTCGGCACCGGGGAAAACCGATCTCCACAGGAGACTGGCCGTCATCGAGCAAGAGCAGGGAGATGCTTCCGCCGCCATCGATCAATTGAGAATCGTCCTCGGTCGCTACGAAAGCGACCTGGACGCCGCAAATCAACTGGGACGCCTGCTGCGTGCTGAGGAAAGGTGGGAAGAACTGGCCGCCTTTTACGCACAGCAGGCCGAGCGCGCCGAGGGCGAGGAGGCCGCTGCTCTGCACACTGCCGCGGCAACCATCTGGTGGGAACGGCTGAAGAAGCTGGATCCGGCCGCCGCCCAGTACCAACTCGGGGTCGACGCGGCACCCAAGAGCAATGCTGCTGAAGCGCGCCTTGCTTCTCTGCAACGCGTCTACGCAGGTCTTGGCAACTGGGATGAAGTCGTCTGGGTAATCCGCGAACGCATCTCACTGGCTGAAGACCGGGACAAGCCCGGCCTGTACATGGCCCTGGCCTCAATCCTGAGCGCTCGTCTGGAAAACACGGATGCCGCATGCGAGTGCTGGCAGAGCGCACTCGAGCTTGCCCCCGGCTACCGTCCGGCATTGATAATGCTGTCCCGCAGGCGTTTTTTGGAAAGCAATTATCATGAGGCATTCGAGCTTGGCCGTAAGGCTCTCGAACCGGATGCGAGCGGCAGGAGCCTGCCCATCGAAAGCCGGGCCGCCGTCGCTCTCGTCTCGGCTCGCGCGGCCTGGGCTTGCGAGCGACTCGAAGACGCGTCCCTGATGTACCAGTTGCACCTGGAAGCCTTTGCCCAGCGCGGATACGCCGGCGCCGACATGGAATCGTTTGAGAGGCTCGAACTCATTCTCAGGACGCTTAAGCGTCACGATGAACTGGCGTTG
Source organism: Myxococcota bacterium (assembly GCA_035528415.1). Taxonomy (GTDB): domain Bacteria; phylum Myxococcota; class B64-G9; order B64-G9; family B64-G9; genus DATKYQ01. Next base: position 7,380 of record DATKYQ010000058.1, read on the forward strand.
CTCTACCAGCACTGGCTGCATGTTCCCGCGATCCACGAGCGCGAGGGCGGTCTGCGGCGTGCCTTGGCGCTTTTACTTTTCGAACACCTCGATCAGCCGGACGAGGCTATCTCGGTGCTCTGGGAACATGTTCAAACGCACCCCGACGATCAACCGGCGGCCGGCGACATCATCGCCATGCTGCGCAAAACCTCCCGCTGGGAGCGCCTGGCCACACTTCTGGAAAACCAGTGGATGCGCGCAGCGCGGAAGAAAAACCAGATTCGGCGGCTCGAGGAATTGGCCGAGATCTACCAGTTCCGACTCCACGAACCCGAGCAAGCCATCGTTCATTTCAAGAAACTTCTCGAAATGGGTTACGGCGTGGCTGCTGAGCGCCTGGCGGTGATCTACCGGCAAGAAGAAATGTTTGTGCAGTTGGCCGAGCTGTTGGAGACGCTGGCCAACCAGACCGGCGATCCTGCGGCCGCGCAGGAATACTACCAAAAGCTCGGCCTTCTGGCGAAAGACGACCTGGATGACAACGAGCTGGCTTTGCGATCCTTTCAGGAACTGTACTCAATCGCCCCCACGCTGGAAAATCAAACCCGCTTGCTTGATCTTCTGCATGCGCTGGACGATCCCGAACGCCTGCAAAACTTCTTATACCAGTGCGCCGAAGAAGAGGAGCTTCCCGAAAGACGCCGAAAATTGCTGTGCCAGCACGCCGATCTATGTCTCGCAAAGCCAGACCGGTTGGAGATCGGACTGTCTTCGTTGCGACAGGCCATCGAGATCGAGCCCGATGAGGCATTGGCCAGGCGGGTTCTGTCGCTTTATGAACAACTAGGCAACTGGGAGGGCGCGGCGGACATGCAGGAGACGCTGATAGACCTGGCCCGGGAGGATTCATCCGCAGCGCGACGAACCCGCGACCTGGCCCGGATATACAGTGAACATCTCGATGCCCCCGAACGAGCCATCGCTGCTTTAGAACATGCCATCCGGCTGGATCCGGATTGGCTCGAGCCGATGAACGATCTGACCGAAATACTCGAGTCTTTGAAGGACTGGCAGCGCCTTACCAAGCTTTTGCAAGACCGCGCCGAGGCCACGGACGATCGTGACCAGGCCGCGGATCTGATGCGACGGGCCGCGGGTCTGGCCTTCGACAAGCTGGCCGATAACGATCTGGGCAAAAGCATCCTGTCCGCGGCCGCCGGGCGCGCGTCCGAACCGGCGCCCCTTCTTCTCGAACTCGCCGAGCGCCTCGAACGATCGCGGGATTACGCCGCTGCGGCCGACTCGATCGAGGAAGTCATCGCCACGGGCGCTCAGCCGCCCGAGAAGGGACGGGGTCCCGCGGCGCTGTACAAGAAAATAGCAGCCTTGAGACTCCTGGCGGATGATCGTGAAGCAGCCGTCTCCGCCCTCGAGCAGGCCCTGGTACAGGATCCCTCCGACGAGGAGACGGTGGGCCGTCTCGATTCACTCTACCGGGAGGATTCTCGTCATATCGACCTGGCACTGATGAGTGAGAACCTCGCCAGCCGCAAAGTCGGAAGGCCGGCGGCCGAGGCCTGGTTTTCCGCGGCAACAAGCTGGCTGGCGGCCGATGACATCAGCGCCGCCGAGAACGCTCTGCGGCAGGCGCTGGTGGCCGAACCCGATCACCAAAAAGCCTGCGCACTTTCTGTGCGCCTGATGAAAGACGGACAGGACTGGCAGCGGCTTCTTGATTTCGTGGGCGGCTTACCCGATTCAATCGTGTCGCTTGAGGATTTTGTCGATTCGATTGGTGCCTGCTTCGACCATGTCGCCGATGCGTCCGCGGGCGATGCCCTGCAACTCACAGCCTGCCGAGCCATGCTGCGCGTCGATCCGGAAAATCCAGAAGCGCTATGGCTTGCTGCGAATAACCTATTGGAAAGCAACGAGCCGGAAGAATCCGAGGCCCTGCTGCGCAGGCTGGACGCTCAAGCCGCGAGCCTGGATGCCGATCGACGCTACCGGCTCGACGAGAAACTCGCCGCAAGCGATTTCGCCCGCGGCCATAGCGATCAGGCCGAAATTCGGCTCAAGCACTGTATCGAGGCCCGTCCGGACGATCCCGACCCGCGTTCCTTTCTGCACAAGTTGTACGCTTGCGGCGAGCGCTTCAAGGATCGCGTTGCATTGCTGCAGGACGAAGCCGAACGTAGCGGGGATGACAGTGTCCGGATCGAACGTCTCGTCACCGCCGCAGGGATAATGCTTGAGGAACTCGGCGATCCCAGCGGTGCTTTGCATGTCTATGAACGCGCCCTGCGCATCGCAGAGGATGACGTCGATATCTGGAGCAAACTGGTCGAACTGCATCGTTTGTTGAACGATCCCGGCCGGCAACGTGAAGCATTGCTGCAGGTAGCACGGCTTTCGTCCGAAGACGAACGCTTTTTTTCATTACGCAAGGCTGCCTGCCTGGCACACGACACCCTTTCCGACTACCAGGCTGCCCGCGAGAGCTGGTCCGAACTGCTGAGCATCGAGCCGGAAAACACAGATACCCTTGATCGTCTTCTGGATCTGGATCGCCTACAAGAGGAATTTGATAAGCTCGATCAGCACCTGACTTTAAGGATCGAACTTAGCGACGATCCGACCTTGCTGACCTCGCTTCTCAAGGAACGGGCAGAAGTTCTATCCACCAGGCTAGATCGCCCGGATGAAATCCTGGCTGTCTACGAGCGACTCGAAAGTTTGCATCCCTCGGACGTGGGCGTACTGCGTAAGCTCTCTGATCTGTACACCGATGCCTGTGCGTATTCAAAGCTGGCCCGCACGCTGGAAACGCGTATTGAGTTGGCTGCATCAGAGCACGAAAGAGTATCGCTCATGCTTGCGCTGGCAATCATCCAGGACGAACTAATCGACGATCGCGGGGCAGCCTTCGAAACGCTCAAGTCGGCGGCAGCCCTGCAGTCCGAGGGCGACGAAGCCCTCGAAAAACTACGCAGTCTTGCGAGCAAGTCCGGCGAATGGGATCTGCTGGCGGACGCGATCGAAGGACTTGCCTCCAGGGTTTCCGACCGGGATCGAGAACACGACCTGCGCCGTTCGCTCGGCCTTTTGAGGTGGTCGGGCGGCAGATCCGAGGAGGCCCGCAGCGCATTCAGCAGGGCCGTAGAACTGGCTCCGCAGGACGTTATCTCGAGACGTTTCCTTGTGAAGATCGACGCCGGCGATGTGTCTCACATAAGATGGCTTCTCGATCACACCGATTTACTGCGCCCCGCCGATGTCGAAACACTGAAAATCGAGCTGGTCGCCGCCCTGGAAGACGGTGAGGCGAGCGAGCGTATCGCCGCACTGCGAGACCTGCAAGAGAGCTCTCCGGGCAACCTGGATGTGGCCCGCCAACTTAGCGAGCTTTACCGGGAATGTGGCGAACACAAGGCACTGGCCGATCTTCTCGGCCGCATGGCCGAAATGGAAAAGGATGAAAAAAAGGCCGACCTCTGGATGCGGCAAGCCGAGATCTTGCTCGAGTCCGGTGACGCGGCCGGGGCCGCGGCAGCCCTGTCCAAGGCACTCGAATTCGAGGGTGCTCATCGTTACCGGGTTGCCAAAGAGCTTGCAAGAATTCAACTCGACGATCTTGGCGACGGCCAAGCGGCATCCCGGGCGCTAGAGGAAGCCGTGCGCCTGGTTCCGGATGATGCACAGGCATGGCAACGGCTCTCCGATCTCTACTGGACGGCACGGGACTGGAGTCGAGCCGAAACGGCCACCAGGCGGCTTAGCCAACTGGCTGATAAAGGCTCGCTGCCCGGCCTGTTCGCAAGGCTGGGCGACATCCTAACACAGGACGGGCGCGAACAGGATGCGGTCGCCGCCTTCCGCACGGCCATCGCTCATGACCCGGCCTACCGGACGGCCTACCAGCGCCTGGAAGAGTTACTCAAGAAGAACAAGGATAACGCCGAATTGTCGCCATTCTACCTCGAGTGGGCTGCCAGTGATGCGGCCGGCTCGTTGCGCGTGACTCTGTATCTGAACGCAGCCCGCCATCTGGACCGTCTGGGAAAGATTTCCGAAGCGATTGCCGCTTTGCGGGAGGCATTGAAGATCGATCCATCGAACCCGGAAGTCCACGAATACCTGGCGGCGCTTCTGTCGCGAGAGGGTGACTGGGAAGAGCTGATCGAGGTGTTGAGCCAACGCCTCGAGCTTTCCGATGATGACGAAAAGCGGGTCGCCATATCGTTCGAGCTCGGAGAGGCCTGTAAGGAGCATCTCGACGACCCCGTCCAGGCGGCCGTGTATTTCGAACGCTGCCTGCAGATCGATCCCGATCACCGCGGCGCATTGGAAGAACTGGCGGACATTCGTTACAACCGCAAGCTATGGGAGGAAGCAGATCGACTCTACCGGCACCTGGGTGAGAGAGGGCTCTCCAGCAGCCGCTTCGTGATCGCCTTCAGGCGGGGAGAAATTTCCCAGAACCTGGGCCGGCCGGAGGAGGCGCTCGATAATTATCGCCGCTCGATCGAGTTGAATCCCACCTTCATGCCCTCTCGACAGAACCTCGTCAAGCTGTTGCGGCAAATGGGCTCGATCGAGGAGATCCCCAAGGAAATAAATGGGCTGATCGAGTTACTGACTGATGACAGCTTCGACGATCTACGCCTCGATTATCTAAAGCAGTTGGCCGACGTCCAACGGCAATTGTTCGAGTTCGAGGACGCGGCCCGGCTGTGCCGGACCGTATTGGATAAAGAACCCGATAACCTGCACTGCCTGCGCATGTTGCGCGAGTATCTAAGCAACTCAATGCACTGGGAAGAAACCGTCGATCTCTTACGGCGTGAGCTGAAGATAGAGACCGAATCGCAGGTCAGGGCCGGGCTCTTCGAGCTTCTCGGAGACATCCTCTCGATGCATATCAAAGACGCGCCGGGAGCCGCGGACGCTTACCGTGAAGCGATGCGCCTGGTACCCGGAAGGGTTGCGCCGAAATGGAAGCAGTGGAAGCTGTTGCGCTCCATGGAAGCCCTGGACGAACTGCGCGACCTGAGCCGCTCGCTCGTCGATGACGACCTGGATGAAGATCGCCTGCGGGAAGTTCACCTCGTTCTGGCACGCATCGAGGAAAAACCCGATCAGGCACTTGTACACTTCGAAAAGGTTTTGGCGATGGGCAAGGCCGAACTTGCGCTGGTCGAGGAGTTGGCCTCGTTGTACCAAGAAATGGGGTGCTGGGAAAAATACTGTTCTCTCTCGGGCCAAGCGATCGAGGCGCACATCAGGAACGGAATGGATCAGGAGGACGCCCTCGAGAGCTATCTCAAGCTGGCCGGAGTCTACCAGGAGCGCATCGGAGATGTCAGCCGGGCTGCGGCCTGCATCCGTCGGGGCCTGGAACTCTACCCCAGGGATCCCGAGCTGCTCAAGCGACTGGGAAACCTCTACGCCAGCGACTGGGAAACATACCGGGAGGCAATCGAGGTGTTCAGGGAACTCTCGGGAATGGATCCGACCGACCCCGAGCTATACAGATACCTGGCACGTCTGGAAGCGGCCCGAGGCGACATCGATCGCACCACTTCCTACTACACCGGCTTGCGCTTCCTCTCACCGATGGACCAGGAGGCGCGCAAATTCCTCGAGCACGCGGGCGCCGCCGTGAAACCCAGGCGAGCACTGGATCGCTCTGAGTGGGACGAGATTATCCTTCACCCGGATGCCGACTGTTTACTTCAGCGTATTTTCTCTGTGCTGGCCCCATACCTGGAGATGCTTTTACCGGCCGATTCGCGCGAACACGGGTCATTGGCCAACGTGACCCGCAATAGCCACCCGCAGCTCGTTGAAGCCGCGGAGCGGGCTGCCTGGTTCATTTCGGGACGCCCTTTTTCCATCTTCATCCAGCAAGACGAGAACTACCGGGCCCATAGCGACTGTGGCAAGCAGCCGGCCATCATCATCTCGAGCACGGTGCTCGATCGCAGCACACCAGACGAACTGACGTTCTTCATCACCAGGGAAATCGTCCAGGTAGCCATGGGATTCGTCCTGCCAAGGAAACTGAGGCCCGCCGATCTGCAGATATTGCTTGCGATCCTTTCGAGGCTCGCACGGCCGGAAGCGGATCCGCCCATCCCCCTGCCGGCCACGGCCGACCAGTACATCGAGGGCTTGCTAAAAATGGCGCCGGCAGCCGTCATGGAAATGGCCATGCCGCTGATCCGTAGATATGCGCTGGAGCCCAGGGCACACGACATCGAGCGCTGGACCCGTGGTGTGCGCAGGACCGCGGATCGGACAGCCCTGTTGGCTTCGGGAGGGCTGATCCCCGCCATGTCGGTCTTGTCCAGGTTCTCGGAGGCTGCCGGCGGACGCGATCTCGCCTTCATCCCCGATCGCGCCTCGGTGCTCTCGCGTGATGCGGACATGATGCTCTTGTTCAGGTTCGCCTTCTCGGAACAATTCTTGAAATTACGCCGTAAACTGGGGGCTGCGGGCGCTACTCCCGTTCAAGAATAATCATCTCAACCCGGCGATTCATGCTGCGGCCGCGCTCGGTTTTATTGCCGGCGATCGGCTTGTCTTCTCCGAACCCCTTGGCAATCAGTCGATCCTGCTCGACTCCCTTGCGCACCAGGTAGTCGACCACTGCCTGTGCCCTGCGCTGGCTGAGGCGCCTGTTGTAGACGGCGGATCCCCTGGAGTCGGTGTGCCCCTCCACTCGGAGCTTCTTGATATCGGGGTTTTGCTCCAGGGTGGCCGCCACCTGGTTGAGAATGGGATAGGATTTCTTCTTGACACTCGCCTTGCCGAACTCGAAGTGGATCTTTTCGCGCAGTTCGATGGACTTCTCCCTGACCATGACCTTGATCTGCGCCTTGCTGGGGCAACCGTCGGTCTCGACCTTGCCCGGTTTATCGGGGCACTTGTCGATATGATCGGGTATGCCGTCGTCGTCCCTGTCGGGGCATCCCTCCTTGTCGATCGGCCCGGCTACCTTGGGGCAGCGGTCGAGTTTGTCCTTGACGCCGTCACCATCCGTGTCCGGTTCAAGCGGGCAGCCGGAGTTGGAGGCCGGTCCGGCATCTTCGGGGCAACGATCATCGCGGTCGATCACTCCATCCTTGTCGGTGTCTTTTTCGGGACAACCGGCGTTGGTGTCGGGTCCCCAAATGTCCGGGCACTTGTCATCTTTGTCCGGCACACCGTCGTGATCTCGATCCTTGAGCGACTTTATCACCTTCACCCGACCGACACCGAATGTATAGCGCAAGACGGGAAACACGGACAGGGCAACATCCCCGCGCAGCGGAAGGATACTCACGTTGGCCTCGACGGCAATCGAAAAATGACGCAGGGGTAAGTAGTACTCCACTCCGCCGCCGGCCAAAATGGCCACATCGTCCGAGCCCCCGACCTCGAAGCTGCCGACATGCTTGGGGGAGGCCGCGAAGTAACCGACACCGGCCTGAACATAGGTGTAGAAGTGCTGGGTCGCAATCAGCGACAACGAGGCTCCCGCCCATACCAGGCGGCTGTCCCAGTCCATGGGCAAGCGGGTTCCCTTGCTGGTGGTCGCGGAGGCGCTGTAGTGCTGAGTGAGAAAACCGGCCTTGATCCTGAACACCCAGTTCAGATCGTAGCCCGCCTCCAGGCCGACCAGGAACCCGGGGCCCCGATCCGGCACCGGCGGCAAGAAATCCCAGCTGAATCCGCCCTGCAAACCAAGCTCGAGGCCCTTCTCAACTTCATCGAAGACCTGAATCCTGGGAGCGGCGGCTTGGGCAATGTTGGAAGCCGATGCGGCACATGAAAAAGCCGCCACAACAAATAAAATCCTCAGAAGTACCTTCACGCTCATCGTCATTGAGATCCCACCTGTTTGCCCACCTTAGCCTACATCGTAAATGTAATCAACTTTAGCATGATTCTTGATAACCCATCGAAGATATGGCACCTTTGATCCATGATCGCAGGAAAAGCCGGCACAAAGAAACGTTCGGGCGCCGCAGGCGATGATCGACTCGAGGAAATGGTTCTTCTGCTGCTCAAGGCGTCCCTGCGAGGCCGCCTGCTTGTGGCCGACCGGAGGGCGATCAAGAAGTTCCTGGGGCAGATCGATACGGCGAAGAAAACCGCGTCCCCGGCCGCGAACGACAAACCTCGCTGCCCCGTCTGCCGTTCGGTTCTCGAAAACCCACGGGCCAAGCGCTGCCCTTACTGTTCGGTGCTGCTCGGGGCGTCACGCAAGCGAGGAACTGGAAGAAAGAAATAAACTCCACAAGCGAGCGGCAAGCACAATATGCGCATCCAACTATTACAAAAGATCGGCGACGGGCAGGTTGCCGAGGTTCGACTCGGGCGGGTACAAACCGACGCGGGTCCTTCGCTGGTAACCGTCTATCGCCTGTTGAGACAGGTCATAGAGACCAGCGGCTTGATCGACAGGCTCCAAGAAGCATCCGCCCGGATAATATCCGTGCGACATGAAAACCTCTTGCGCCACCTGGGGTTCGGACAATACCAGGGTGATTTTTTCTGGGTCGATGAGCGTGGCGAGGGTTTCGACCTGGCCACCGTTCTGAATCGGCTCTCGTCGCGCGAAGTCCATATCAACCACTTGCGTTCACTCCAGATCGGCATGGACTTCACCCGGGGACTTGGAGCGTTGCACGAACACGAGCTTGTCTTCGGCGGGATGAGCCCCGAGTATGTAGTCACGGGCTTCGATGGAATTACCCGCCTGGGCGGAGCCGGCCTCGAGTCGACGCTCTTTGCAACCAAGGAACTCAAGCAGAGGACCCGCCGCGGGCGATCCGGCCTCTTGGCGCCCGAGGTCATGCAGGGTCGGGATGCTACTCACCGCTCCGATGTCTTCGGGGCCGCGGCCATCGTATACGCCTTGCTGACAGGCTCCGAGCCCCTCGGCAAGGAAGAACGCTCCGGCGTGGGCATCTCGGTGCGCCATGTAGGCGTACAGCCGCCTTCCAAACTGGATCGCACCCTGCCGTTCTCCTGCGACGCGGTATTCATCAAGGCGCTCAACACCTCGTCCAATGGAAGACACGACTCGGGCACCTCGCTGGCCAACGCTTTGAAACGCCTGCGGGCCGCAATGCTGAAAGGGCCCGACCGGGGTCACGAGGAAGTCAGCCAGTTCATCGACAACCTCTTCCCCAATGAAGCTGTCATTGCCGGCATGCGCGGAACGACGGCCGCTTCGAGCGTGGCAGGTGAGATCGAGATCGAAGGCCCGGATGTGGACGAGACAAGCGCAGAACCAACCAGGCCGCCGGCACCGGTGTCGTCCGCACCGGCGCCCGCCGCCACGCCCAAGCCTGCCGAAATCGAACAGCCCGGAGCCGAGAGCGCGCCTGCCGATCCCGACGCGGCAGCCCGTGTGGCGGCCTGGGAAGCGGCAATGGGTAATTCCAGCAGTCCTAAACCCTCGGCGGATACAGCTTCTCGAGCGCCCATGCCCCCCCCCCTGCCCGGGCAAAACAAGGCCAGTGGCCCTTCTCCGCTGGTCGAGGTGAACTGGGACGGCCTGGACGAAGAACCCACCGAGGATCGGCCGGCTCCTGGTCTCGCTTACGACGATGGTGAACAAACTCCCAGCGAGCCTCGCAGACCCGCCGACGATGAAATCAGGCAGGAATACGACACCCTGGTAACGACCATCCCGCCGGCCGGAGATGCAAGTGCAAAAGAGCCAAAGAAACGACGGTCACGGCTGGTCTGGATTCTTGCGGGTATCGCGCTGCTGGCGCTCGCGGCCGTTATCGCGATCAGTATGTTTTCTACACCTGAGAAAGAGCGAAAAAAACCCGAGGCGCTGACCGCTCTCGGTTTCCTTTCCGTCCAGACTCCGCGGCCTGCCAGGGTGACACTGGACGGCGAGTTACTGCCCCAAAAAACGCCGATTGTCGATCGCGTTGTCCGGGCCGGTGAGCACCGCTTGCTGTTGCAAACGATCGAAGGCAAGACCATCACCGACGAGACCTTCTCCATCGAGGCGGGAGAACACAAGGCCATCCGGCTGATCGGCTCGACCACGGCTGAACCGCAAGTTCCGGCTGCGAAGAACGGCATCAAGAAACCCACCCGTAAAAAACGCCGGCACAATAAGCGCCAAACCCGCCGCAGGCGTAGAGTCAAGACAAGAAAATGATCGAACCCATAGAAGTGGTGGTGATCGAAGACGATCCGCGAACTCTGAAGAGCCTGGTGCGACTTTTAGGATCCTATCCCGAGTTCGAGGTGGTCGGCAGCGCCCTATCGGGCGAGGCGGGCCTGGCATCCGTCGCGGCGTTGCTTCCCCAACTGGTCCTCCTGGATCTTGAGTTGCCTGACACGAACGGTATCGAAGTAACGCAAAAAATCAAGGCCGGCCACCCGGAGATCGAGGTGCTCATTCTGACGTCGTTCGAGGACGAGGCCAAAGTCTACAAGGCCGTCCAGGCCGGGGCCAGCGGCTATCTGGTCAAGCGAATCGCCCCGGAGAGAATCCGCGAGGCAATCTTGGAGGTAATGCAAGGCGGGGTCGTTATCGAGCCGCGCATCGCCAGGCGTTTCTGGAACTATTTCAAGAGCGTCCAGGGGGGAGCGCCGGCAGGGGGAGAAGAACCCATTCTTTCGGAGATCGAATGCGACATCCTGCAGATGATTGCCCGCGGCCTGACGAACCAGGAAGCCGGCCGGGTGCTCTCGCTCAAGCGCCGCACGGTGCGCACTCACCTGTCACACATCTATCGCAAACTGGACACATCATCCCGTGCCGAGGCCGTGGTGGAAGCCCTGAAGAGAGGCCTGATCAACGTTTGAAACTGTGGTAGAGTTCCAAGAAATGCAGCAGGCGGTGGGTGTAGTCATCCAGCAGGGGCAGGCCTCCGTCCGCCGCGAGAAGGTCATCAACGAGTACATGGGACAGTTCGATCGACAGTCCCTCGGGCCCACGCTTTTTATGGGCCTCGAAGAGTTCCGCGTAACTTTCAGCGGGATGGGAAAGCGGGTTGTCGAGCAGGCGCCGGATCGAGTCTTCGACCTGCGGCTGAATTCCGGCCGCAAGCGCGTTGCGCTTGGAAGCCGTCAGCCAGGCGATACGCCTGAGCATTTCTGCGAGGACTGCGATCTCGATCTCTTTTCCGGAAAGATCATCAGCCATGCCCTCAAACTCGGCCACGCATAAACCGCTGCGGGCCGCGTTCATCAGCAGGCAGGCCAGAACCCGGGTGTTCACCCCGCTCTCATCCCGGCCATCCCCCAGACCCTGACCGGCGAGCTTTTCGAGTATGCTTTCCGCCCCGCGCATCAAGGCCAGGTCTTCGGCGAACAGGTCGAGACACTCTACCGAATCCGAGCCCTCCTGCGATTTGGCACCGAAGATCCTGTCCTGAAGTTGCCCGCGCCGCTTAATAAGATCCGCGGCACGATTCAGGAGGTTTCCAGGCGTCTCGCCCGGATCGATGTTTTTATAGGCGCTGGCCCCGTGCTTGCGAGCCAGTCTGCGGTAAATGTTGATCAGATGAACGAGTTGGGAGAATACTTGGCCGTCACAGCCTGGGAAACCTGCCACCTTCTTCAGGGTATTTGCCTCGTAAAAAGCATCGGGCATGTTTCCAAGCCAGCCCACGCCGCTCTTGTCGTCAACCGGGGCGTGGCGGCGCAAGTTTTCCAGTATCCGGCGCAGGCTGTCTATCGACCCGTTTTCCAGATCACTGGCCAGCGAAGTCATGCTCTCGGGCTCGATAAACGACTGCAGCCAGGAAGCGTCAGCGCTCATCCAGAAGCGCAGCACGCTCTCAACGGCTTCGAGTTCTTCCGGGCCGGGCCGCGAGAGAACACGCTCTTTCATGTCATGCAAGTAGAAGCCGGGACGGTTGCCGGGATCGAGCGCCAGCAGATGGGCTCTGATTGTCGGGCCGCCCAGGTGAAACGGCGACAATGGAGTAACACGCAACACGGCCCTCACGGAGTGCAGCAATTCCTGCGGCCATTCGTTGCGTAGCAGTCCGCACAGCGCCCGCCCGACAGTCATTGCCTGATCCATGTCATCGCCAGGCCGGCGATCGGCCTGCTCTCGAAGCATGCATTCCTCGAGCGAAAATCCGGCCAGGAGGGAGAACAGAAGCGACTCCGCCATGTGTGGATATCGAACCAGGAGCAACATTCTGAAAATTGCGTCCTGGCGACTGAAAGGAGAGCCGGTCAACGGCCCGGTTCGCAGCCGGGCGGCCTCGTCCGCTATACGCGCTAAAACGGATCCATCACCGGACTCGGCCAGCATCTCGATAACTTTTGCGACCACGGCTCGCAGATCCTCCGCGGCCTGATCGATTTCCCCCCGGCCGGACTCCGACTCGAGACGCTCGATTATCGCACAACCGAACGTGTCCAGCGCCGTGAGCAGTCCGGCTTCTCCATTGGCCGCGGCTACCCCCGGCGCATCGCGTCGCAATGTTGCCGCCAGGCGGCCCAAGAAACCGCGATCGCGCGCCTGGCGAATCCAGTCGGCAAAACCCAGGCAGAGCAATCTCAAGGTGCGCGGAGCGATGCCGGCAGAAGCCACCTTTGAAGAAAGCTTGTCGAACCACTCCCGCCAGGCCGCCGCCCGTTCGTCACGGTGCTCATATGCGTCCAGTTCCAAAAAGACGTCCATCGCGGGCCTGCGGCCGGCATCCAGATCCGCCTCAAGCTCGGCAAGCCAAGCGAGATCGGCCTCGATCTGCTCGATCCGGACGTTATCCAGTATGTCCACATCGAGACTCGCAGCCAAACCGGCATCGTCCCAACGACCATCGTAGAAGGGTTCGCCCTTGATCCTGGTTCGTGCGATTTGCAGAAGCAGTCCGCTGATTCGGCCGAGCAACGAAAACCAGGCCTCGGGCGGATTGCCCTCATCACCCACGAGCACTACCTGCTTGCCCAAGGCAAGAAGAGGCACAAACAAATGAGCGTGCCCGAGGCAAAGCTCGTCGACCGCGGACATTCCCTCCACCAGGTCTTGCAGCGTTCGCGGAATATCCGGAGACAACGTCCCGGGCCCCTCCCTGGCGCTCTCGGTGACGACCGCTTTTTGGAGATCAACCAGGGCTGCGGAACAGCGCATCCTGTCCCGCACAGATTCAGCCTGATCAGCTCCCTTGAGGCAGGCTTCTCCCAGCGCCTCGATCGCCTCTGGTGAGCGCAGCAGGATGGCGGGGTAATACTCCCGGAAGGAGGTGACCCCGGCAATCAATGCATCCCAAGAACACTTTGGCGACCGCAACTCGCGGTCGAGAGTCCGAGCTTCGAAAAGCACGGCCGCACCGGGATTGTGGGCGCTTACCGCCTCCTCGATCACTCCCGCTTTTCCTGAATCTTTTTTCATTGTCAGGGGCTAAACAATGCTGTCGAGATCGATTTCGAAGGCGGCCACCGGGACGGAAATCTCCCATTTTCGCAAGACTTCCGGGTGAACTTCTCCCAGCAGTCCCAGAAACCCGCCGGAGGCCAAAAACACCCTGGCTACGCGACCGGGTATGAAAGACGGATGCTCGACTTCTTCGAGACGTACTTCCTCCCCGAGTTGGAAAAGCAGATAATCCAGATCGGCATGGATTTCAGACAAGTTCGCCTCGCGATGGGCAATCAGCGATGCCAGATGCATTTCGGTTCGCGACCCATGGGGAAGCGCCGCATCGAATAACGCGGCCTCGCCGGCTTCGAATATGCGGTGCGGATAGGCCGCGGCGACACTGCGCGATTCGGCGGCCAGAAGAGAAGGCAGCACGGCGTCCCTGAGCACGGCGTGGTTTTCGTTCATCCTGTTGGCAATCTCGACGACCACTTTATCAGGCTCGTTCATCCTGGCAGCCACCTGTGCGTGTGACACCAACAGATTGGATACGACTTCCTCGTATCCCAGCCCAATCATGTGGTCTCGGGCCTTGTCCTCGAGAATGCAAACGGGATCCGACTTTCCCACGCTGAACTCACGGGGCAAACGCGGCACAAATGTCTCGTAGCCGCGGGCGATGGCAAAATCTTCAACCACGTCCACCACGTGCAAGTAGTCGAGACGCGTAGGCGGCGGCTGTACCTCTACGGTTTCTCCATTGATCGCCACATCGCACCCATAGCGCTCTAAAACGTTATCCACTTCGGTCGCCCGGACATGCAGTCCCAAAAGCATGCTGAACTCGGATACGGGGATGACGATCGATCGAGGAAGGCGCAAGGGCACATCTACTTCGCGCCCCAGCGGAGTGTCATATGGATAGTTCGTCCTGACTCTCCGGATGCGGCCGCCGCGGTCGGCCAGGTCGCAGGCCATGATGTTCAAGGCCAGGATCAGGCTGTCGAGATTTAATCCCGTGGCCTCGACGAACAGGTCGGAGTCGCCCGGCCTAACCTCGCCTACCTCGCGGGAGTTGATGATCGGCGGCATCGACAGCGTCATCCCTGCCTGGTCAACAAGTAAGGGCACCTGCTCCATTCCCGATAAAATCCCTCCATACTCGATACCCTTGGGATGCCGTTTGAGAATCTCGGCCAGGGTCATGGGTGCCTGTTCTCCCAGCGGCGTATAGCTGTGCCGGGCCGGATCGACGCAGCGGTAATGGATCGGGAAAGTGATTTTTTGTAAATTGTACACGCCGATGGCAACGTCCCTCCGCCGACGGCCGAAATTCTCGGCCAGCTTCTCCTGTGTCTGGATGATCTGCGACAACGAGGATTGGCTGATTTTCACTCCTTCGACGATGAAAGCGGCCACGTAAGGTCTGATCGACTGCATGGCGGGTTCGACCACGATCTCCCCACCAGGTTCTCCGCTGAAGAAAGGATAATCACGCCGTCGCCCCCCGGCGCAGCGTAGCTGCCGGGCGATGCCTTCCGCCGACCACAAGTCGGGGCGGTTGGTGTCGTTCAACTCGATACGTAAGCGCCCTTCTTCGTCTTCCCCCTTGTACTCGCCCTTGACAAGGTCCAGGAGTTTCTCGAGCACCTCCGTGTCGATCTGCTCCCCCATCAGGTCTGAAAAATCATCCTTGTCGACGAAAATGGTGGGCATCCGATTAATCCTTCATGCGAACATGCGTAGATCGTATTTTTCCGAGATCGGCTGAGAAAAGATCCCGGATATCATCGATACCAAGAGCCATCATAGCCATGCGATCCAGGCCCAGACCCCAGGCTATGACCGGCACGTCGACACCCTGGGGCCGTGTGACCTCGGGGCGGAAAATGCCTGCGCCGCCGAGTTCCATCCAGCCCAATTCGGGGTGCCTAATGTGCACCTCGACCGAGGGTTCGGTAAAAGGGAAATAGGCCGGAGCGAATTTTACTTCAGTGGCCTTGGCCACTTCGACGGCAAAGAGCTTCAGCAATCCCAAAAGCGTCATGAAATCGATCTGGCTGCCCAGTACGATTCCCTCGCACTGAAAGAAATCCGCGGCATGGGTGGCGTCGACTTCGTCGGGCCGGAAACAACGCGCAATGGCAAAGTATTTTCCGGGAATTTTGGCCTTCTTCAACCAGCGCGCCGACAAGACCGTCCCCTGGCTGCGCAGCAGCAGACGCCGGCTCGACTGGTGATCGAAGACATAACCCCAGCCGCGGCTGCCGGTTTCACCGCCGTCCATGTGTGCCGCAGCCACCCGTTCCGCATAGGGTTGTTCGATCTCGGGCCCCTGGGTCGGGTTCTTGACGTAGTAGACATCGTGAATGTCCCTGGCCGAGTGGAACTGCGGCATGAAAAGCGCGTCCATCAACCAGAATTCGTTCTCGACCAGCTCGCCGCGCATCTCCTCGAATCCCAGCCCGACAAGTTTCCGCCGCACGTAGTCGAGAAACTCGCGGTAGGGATGACGCCGGCCGGCAACGCGCCGCGGCGGTCTGATTGCCAGGTTGTAGCGCCTGAATTTCCTGCCGGCGAAACTGCCGTCGGCAAGCATGCCGGGAGTCAGCAGATTGACCTCGTCGCCGTCCCTTCCCATGCTGCGTGCCGCCCGGCGCACCTCTTTTCCAAACACTGTCAGTTCGAGCTCCCGGGTGACATCGGCCACGATCCTGAAAACACCCTTCGACTTTCCCCGCTTGCGGCTGCCTCCCACAACCATCTCGGCGTCGGTCTTCGAAAGAGACTCCAGCGCGACACGGCCGCTCTCGGCAACCTGCCTGATCAGTTTTCCGAAGGCGGTCACTGTCTCCAGGTCGGCATCCCCGGCCAGCGACACCAGCCCCTGATGCGGAGACGTGAAAACGCCTTTTTTTTTCAACGCGCCCAGCGCCTGGCCGGCCTCGCTCTGGGTCAGCCCGTCGATGGCCGTCAATTCCTTGACCTCGATCTCGCCCCGCATGCGAACCGCCGCCACCAGCAGCTCTTCGGGTGTGCCGGCGCGCCACTTCTTGCCCAGCTCGGTCAGTTCCACCCAGTTTTCCTCAGCACTCGAGGCAATCCGCATGCAATCCTTGGCCCGCTGCCATTCGATGACCGTTCTGACCTGGGCCTGGCTGATCTGCGCCAACTCGCTGATTTCACGGTCACGGAAGCGATCCCGCTCGGGAAAGGCCTCGTAAACCTTGATTTCCAGCGGATGCAGGCTAGCCGCGATCTCTTCCGGTTTCATACCGCCCGAACCTCTCAATGGTCCCCGCCCTTGCGCCCCTGTGGCCCTAGCATATCGCACCTGCCCAGTCAAATCACCGCTGAAGCAGCAGCCGGGAAATTGACTTGCGCATCAATCGCTCTTAGACTGATGATTCACGGGGGAAGACTGGCTGTGTTCAAGAATGTCGCCAACAAGAGTCTGAGCACAGGAGGCGTCATCTATGCGGGAGTTGGACGTCTCTTCCAGGATGATCAAGTACTTCGATAGCCGTGGTCACCCCGGGCAGATAAAATACGACGAGT
Source organism: Myxococcota bacterium (assembly GCA_035528415.1). GTDB lineage: Bacteria > Myxococcota > B64-G9 > B64-G9 > B64-G9 > DATKYQ01. The sequence continues at coordinate 24,259 of DATKYQ010000058.1, forward strand.
TGATGATCCAGATGGGCGAAGGGCAGCGCCTGAGCCTTGCGGAATGTATCGCCGAGGAAATTGCGCACATCAAGGAGTTCAAAAACAACGCGGCAAAACTCTCGCGGCTCATTAACGCCCTTAATCCAATCTATGACGAGATCGAGAAAAACCTGGTTGAGTTCACCCGCCAGGCAAATGAAAAGGCCCGCGGGATGAACCGCTTGTCCTACAACAAGCGCATCCGGCTTCTGAACACCTACTATACTCTCAACAGCAAGCATGACCGTATCCTGCGCAAGCTCACCGATCACCTGCTCGACGGCTCGGAGGGAGACCAGAGCACACATGCCATTTCGCTGATACGCCGCTCCGTTGACTATACCTGCCGGGTGATGCGCCGCCAGTTTCGCAAGAATAGACGCCCGGCGGCCGTGCACGCCATCGAATCGGCCCGCGGAGCGGCCAAGAACGGCCTCAGAACTATTTCCATTATCGCCACTCTGCTGCACGACGTGCTCGAGGAGCGGCTTGACGAATGGACCGGGCAACTGATCGACAAGGAACTCACAGATCCCGCGTACGGAGAGTACTCGGGCAAGCATATGAAGGGAATCCCGCCTGCCCTGCGACACAAGATAATCCAGAAGCACATCGACGCCTACAATGATCGGGCTACCGGGATTTTTTTCAGTATGGGACTGACGCTTTATGACCACCTGCGCCGCTTTCCCGTCCCGGGTCGCCATTTCGAATCTCTGCACTCGATCGCCGAGATGGTTGCCGCCCTTTCTCGCAGAAGGGATCAGAGCTACTACAGCTACCTCCAAGAACTGCTGTACCCGAAGGCCAATGCCGTTCTGGACACCATCGAATACGAAAGGCTTCGCGAGGAGTTGGAGCCGGAACACCCAGACGTCGACAGTTTACTGGATCCATTCCTGAATCACGTTCACACCTTCTACCAGACACGCATGGGCCAGTTCTTCGCCAAGGAAGAAGTCCGCAGGAACGCATTCAGGGAAATTCTTGCCAAGATCCTCGATCGCATGAATAACACCCGCGACATGGAACGCGGTTCAGGATTTTCGATCGCCTCCCGCCTCTACGGAACCGCTTTCAAGAACATCTTCTTCATGCAGGCCGTCGAGGATAAGTTCCGCAAGCCTAGTTTCAACACCGAGGAACGCCGCCTGATCGAGGTCAAGTTCCTTGCCAAGCCCAAGGTGGCGGCCCTTTGCCAAATCCTTGATGATATTCGGTTCATGGAAGAGAAATACGGACTTGGCAAGTTGTTTACTTTCCTCGAGAAGGAAATCGAGCGCTACATGCCCACGCAGGCCTTCCGGCGCCTTACCCCGCCGGGAAAGGAGGGGTATTTCAACGGCCTGATCTACATTTTCAACGACATCACCCTGGGCCGCAAGTCAGACCTGATCGAACTAGAGCAACACCGCGAGAAAATCGCCGAAGTGCTGGTTGCCTTCAAGGCCGTGCTGGAGTCGTTTCTGGTCTACCCCGCCCTGATCCACGATGATGAAAAAACCGGCCGCTTGACAGAGGATCGGCAGATCAGGTTCTGCCACTACCGCATCGGGGGTATGGGCCCGGGCCTGGAGCGCCGTTCGAGCGCCCGGGAGGAAAACAAGACCGACGTTTTGACCCTCAAGACGTTCATCAGGCAAGTAAATTATGACCCGGCCGCGCGCCGGCGGTCATTAGTAACGGCACAAACAACTCAGTAGCTCTGCTGCGCGGAGAGCAACAGAGGGAAGGTCAGGTCGTAGGTCTCGCCGCAAAACGATGGAAAACGCCAGTGCTTGATCTCCTTGACCAGGCACTCCTCTACGAAAGTCCCGTGGAACTTGGGAGTGTCGATGCGCACACTCTGGACCTTGCCGCTTGGACTCACCCTGGTGACGATGTACATCTTGCCGGATATCGCGGCGTCGCGCTTGAGTTGTCGCTCCAGGCAATTTTTGACCTTCCGGTAGTGCCTGCGGATAACCAGCTTGACCTGGAAATCGGTGAGTTTCCCCGGTCCGGCCGCCGTCTGGGGCCCCTGCGGTGTAACCTCGATCTTGCTTGCCCGCGGATCGAGACCGGGCGAGATGCCGGTCGCCGCCGGGAGTTCTATCTTGGCCGGCCCGGCAGCGAGCGGGCCCCCCCTGGGACCTCGTGGAGACACCTCGTCTCTCTCGGAGCTCTGGCTCTCGTAGAAGGCCATCAACTCCTTCTCGCGTTCGGTCTGGCTGACAGGCATCCGGGCGCCGCCAGTGCCCTGGCGCGCATGGGCTTCGGCGACGGCTTCCCTTGCCTCCCTCTTGACGTCCCACAGGGCGCTGCGGAGCCTCTTGGAATCTTTGACGGAAAGATGCGCCCCTGCCGCGGCCTCCGCGGCGGGATCGTCACCGGAGCTATGCCCGCGGCGGGCGGAAGCCACCAGGCGATCCGATCCGATCCCGGAAAACCATCCACGTGATACCGCCAGGTAGAGAATGCCGGCCATCATGCCGACAACACCGATGATGCAGATCGCCGTCACGCCCAGGCGCCGCCCCTTGGCCGATACACCCGCCTGTTTGATGAGCACCTTCGAAACTTTCGATATCTCACCCATGCCGGGCTGATCACGTTCCCTGAGGAGGGCGATCGGATCCGCCTGCATCTTCTGGTACTCCTCCTCGATCGACGCGGCATGCAGCCTCTCGGCCAGGTCATCCATGCTCGCCACCGGTGGAGGCGGCAGCAATTCACTGTCGGAGGCTCCCTCTTTGGCATTCGTGAAAAAATGTTGGGCGATGCGATCGGTCTTTCGGCCGGCGCGCACTTCGTCTCTCTTTTGCAAGACACTTGACAGCACTTCCCCTCGTCTCTGTTCTTCCTCTTGTGCGCGCTTCTTGCTCTCTTCTTCCTCGTGCTTACGGGCGGCTTCCTCGGCCTGCTTTTTTCGTTCTTGTTCCTCGCGCTTACGGGCGGTTTCCTCGGCCTGTTGTTTTCGCTCTTGTTCCTCGCGCTTACGGGCGGTTTCGGTGGCCTGCTTTTGCCGTTCTCCTTCCTCTCGCCGTTTACGCTCCTGCTCCCGGCGAAAACTCTCTTGCTTGCGCTGAAGCTTGAGATCTTCCTCTTCTTTGCGTCGCCGGAATTCCTCCAATGCCTCTTTCTTTTTCTTCCTCTCCTCCTCGACTGCCCTCTCGGCCTCAAGCCGGCGTGCTTCCTGCAGGCCTTTCTCTCGCTCTTGTTGCCGCGCGTCTTCTTCTCGCAGCCTCAGCTGGGCGCCTTTTCTGAGCAGGATCGCATCTTCCCGCTCGCGCTCGACGAGTTTCGCCCGTTGTGCCTGGTGCTGCTTCTTGCCCGGCGCCGGCACGGGCGGACGGTGTTGCGCCCGGGAATGCAGCACGACTGACAGATCGGGCACATCCTCCAGGGGAACCCAGTCAGTCATTCCTTCCCGCCAGACGAAGTGCTCCTCGCTTATCGATCCGTCCCTGATTTTGGCCTTGATTTTTTCGAGGTCGAGCGGGCCGTCTTCCGAGCCGTCCAGCCCGTAGAACCACTCATCCTGCACACCCTGCACGGGCTTTTCGGAAGGCGTCGGCTTGTCGTTCCCCGATTCATAAATACCCCTGAAAGCATGCTCGAACTCCAACTCCAGGCTGGAATCATGCAGCACACCGGAATCTCCCGCGCCGGAAAGAGGAGAGACCGCCTGTGAAGAATGCGAGCGGATAACAATCAGGTGGTTGCAGCGCTTGCAGCGAACCTTGATCACCTTGCCTCGGATCTTGTCATCCGAGATGGTGTATGGAGTTTGGCATTTCTTGCACGTAAAACGCATGTGGCGAATCCGTTAGAGCAGCCTGAGAAGCTGCTCCCGGACTTCTTTGCGCGTCTTGTCTTCGGGGCTGCATCGCAGAGCTCGCTCCCACATTTCGACCGCCTTGTTGCGGAAACCCTTCTTCTGGTAGAGGATGGCCAGGTTTCGCAGCGGAGCGAATAAATCCGGTTTCAATTCGATCGTCTGTTCAAACTCCCGGAGAGCATCATACACCTGGTTCTTCGCCAGCATGACGTTTGCCAGCGCGTAGTGCACGTTGGCGCTGAAGGGATCCAGCGTACAGGCCTCGCGCAAGGCCACTTCGGCCTGGTCGAGTTTCTTCTCCTTGTACAGGCCCACGCCCTTGCGATATGCCTCGCCCGCGGCCTGTGGATCAACATCGCCCGCGGCGTCCAGCGGGCCGGCATTGAGCAGTTCTCGCACCCTGCGTAGTAGAGGCACGATACGAAATGGCTTCTCGAAATAGTCGTCCGCCCCGTATGTGCTCTTGACATCTTCGGCATAGCGCCAGCCGCGATATACGGCCGATATCATTATCACCGGTATGTGCCCGAATCGTTTGCTGGTCTTTATCTTCTTGCATATCTCGAAACCGTGGATCTCCGGCAACATGGCATCAAGCAGCACCAGCGACGGCTTGTGCTGTTTAACGGCCTGCAGGGCCTCGAGGCCCCGGCTGGCGCTTATCACCCGGAATCCTTCTGAGCTGAGCGCTTTTTCAAGCAGTCGCACGATATCCTCTTCGTCGTCCACGACCAGAACCGTCGCCGGGTCTTGGTCAGAAGCCTCTTGGTCCACCTCGATGGGAATCTCGTCGTCGGCGCTGATCTCAATGGTGATCAACTCCTCGCCCTCGCTCAACGAAATACCGGGTTCCGGCAGCTCCTGTGTTACGACGGCCATGAAGCCGTCAGGATCTTCCTGCCCTTCGGCCAACTCCGAGCGTTCGCCGCGGTAGAACTCGATATCCGAATCGCGGTCACGCAAGGCGTACATTTCGCGAATCACATTCTTCAGCCGGGCCTCCAGCGCCACGTAGGAATCCACATTCTTACCGGTCACGAAACTTACTTCGTCGAGCACCGACTGTTGCATTGGATCCGACATCGCCAAGAGCACCCTGTCGGGCTCAACCTTCAGCGGCAGGATCATCGATCCCTCGGCTATTTCCCGGGGTATCAAGTCTAGAAAACGCAATGGAATTATGCTCTTGGACAAATCGATGGCCGGCAATCCGAGTTGCTCACCCAGGACGGCCAGCAAATCTTCTTCGGCGGCCAGACCGAGGTCCATCAGGATGGACGCCAGGCGTCCGCCGTTTGTCTTCTGGTTATCGATCGCCCGGCTGAGGTCGTCCTGGTTGATTTTTTTCTTCTCGAGCAGGATCCTGCCAATGGGGGTCTTTTGCGCCATGCCGGGAGACTAGCACCTCGCGGCACCGATGTTCAAGAGATCGATGCTCGACTCGGGAAAGCCGCCGGGGTGAGCAGCCGACCCGGGCGCAGGTGCTTCATGGAGGCCAGCAGGCTCCGTTTGGCGCGAGGATGCGATGCCGTCATTTCCTCCAACATGTTCCTGACAGCCTCGCGGCGCGGATTGGCAACACGCCCGAAGGCGCAATCCGGCGCATGAGTCTCGAACCCGAGTTCAGCTGTAAGTTCGGCCACCAGTTCCCGCTCGACGTTCACTTGCGGCCGGATTTCTGCAGGCCGTGAGCCGGATGCGGGTAGATGGACGCAAATAGATCCCAGCCGGCCGTGGAAGAACATGTTGTAAAACAGGTGCTCGACGAAGTCATCCAGAGTCTCGCCAGAGGCGATCTTGTTGCAGGACAGGGCCAGGGCCTCGCCTGCGAGCACTCCTTTTCTGAGCCGGCAACAGGCCGTGCAAGGCTCTTCACTCGAAAAACTGCGCTTCTTGACCCGCTCGATGATGTCCGTCGGGGCGACCCGTACATCGAAGCCGCGCTTGGCAAAGCGCTCTTGCACATCCCGGGCGCCGTCAGGATCGTCGAACACATCCACATACAGGGGTATGAGTTCAAAAGAATAAGGGAACCGCCTGCGGTGAAGGTCGAGCATGTGCAGCAGTATAAACGACTTCTTACCCCCTGAAACTGCAACCAGGATCCGGTCGCCGGCCTCGACAAGCGAATAGTCGCCGATAGCGTGTCCGACCCGGCGCATGACCAGGTGTTCGAGATCGCTTGCAGGCTTGGCCCGCGAACCGGCGCTCATCCGCCGGCACCCCGACCGTCTTTGCGCTGGCGCACCAGGTACCTGACCAGGCAGTAGCCGGCCAAGGCAACACAAAGCCAGCCGCCGCTTATCGGAAATCCAATAAGCCGCTCGGTGAAACGAATGCCGATGTAAGGCACCTTGAAATAATTCCACAAAAAGATACCAGCAGCCGCGAAACTCCAGATAATGACCGATATCATGCCCGCCTCCCGCGTATCAGTGTAGCAATCTACCCCAAAATGTCAGGCCACTCCAGAAGGAAGCATCAGGAATAGCAGATCGCACTTGTGCGGCCGCTGTTGCTTGGATAAAGTATGATTCATGACTTGCGAGCTATCAGCCTGGGTGTTTTGCCTTTGGTTGGGATTTCTGTCCTTGGGGTGCGCCGGCACCGTTTCGGCCGCCTCCGGGGCCGGCCTGCCTGCCGTCGGTGCGCTTTCCGGCAAGGCATCGGGTGCGCGGCCCATGAGCGCATTGGCCATCGAGCACTACCTTCGCGCGCAACTCTACCAACGGGACAACAAGCTGCGCGAGGCCGTGTTCGAGCTGCGCCAGGCGCTGACTTACGACGATTCGTCGTCCTACCTGCACACGCGGCTCGGCCGTCTGTACGCCGCGCTGGGGTTGTGGCGCGGAGTGCACGACGAGGCCCAGGCGGCCCTGCGGCTCGACGTCAACAACGTCGGCGCCGTGCTGCTTGAGGGGATGGCCTTTCTGCGATCCGGCAAGAAAGACAAGGCCATCGTCAGCTACGAACGTGCCCTGAACATCGATGCTCACAAGATCGAGGCCTATATCCGCCTGGCCGAACTCTACCTGGAACAGGACGCCAAGGAAAAAGCCCTGCAGACCCTGACCCGGATGACCGCCGCCAATCCCGATTCGGCCGAGGGCTTCAGCAGGCTGGCCGGATTGTACTTCGAACGCGGCGACGAGAAAAGAGCCGAAAGCTGCTACCGCAGGGCGCTGCAAATCGATCCTTCCGACACCAGGACGATCGAGATCCTGGCGGGTCTTTTAGAACAGCAAGGCAGGTACAAAGAGGCCATCACCGTCTTCGAGGATGCCATGGAGAGCAACCCTGAGTATCCCCGCTACATGGCCTACATGGCCGCCCTCTACCTGAAGGCGGGAGACAAGCAGTCCGGCGACGCCTACTTCGCGCAGCTTCGGGCCCTCGATCCTAAAAACGCCCGCCTGATAGCCTACGAGTACTCCCGGCTCAGCATGCACAAGCAGGCCATCCGGGAACTTACGGCCCTGCTCAAAAAGAGCCCCAACCTGCACAGCGAAAGACTGCTTCTGGCCATCATGTACGAGCAACGCAAGGAGTGGGACAAGGCAATCGCCGAGCTTTACCAGATTCCCGAGCAGTCCCGGTTCAACGTCAATGCCAAGACCAACCTGGGCTATTGCTTCAGGCATACAGGCAGATTTCCCGAAGCCATCAAGGTTCTTACAACGGCCCTGGCGTTGACGCACGACAAGGACGATATCGGCCGCATCTACAGCACCCTGGCGGCGGTCTACGGCGAGAGCAAGAAATTCAAGGAAGGTATCCGGCTGCTGAATCAGGCTATTGTGAAAAACCCCGACAACCTCGACCTGGTGGAAGCCAAGGCCAACCTGTTGTTTACGGCCAAGCTCGGCCGGCAGGGTGTGGCGGTGCTCAAGAAAGCCCTGGCCAAGCTCCCGCGAAACGTGTCGCTGCTGTATTCCCTGGGTGCCTTGTACGAACAAATGGGCCGCATCGAAGACAGCCTGGTTACCATGCGCAAGGTGATCGAAATCGAGCCCAACAACTACTCGGCGCTGAATTTCATCGGTTACACCATGGCCGACCAAGGGAAAAACCTCGACCAGGCCGAACGCCTCATCCGCCGGGCTCTGCTGCTCGATCCCGGCAACGGGGCCATAACCGACTCCCTGGGCTGGGTGCTCTACCGCAAGCAAGATTACACAAAGGCCCTCGACTATCTGATCCGGGCCACCAGGGTCTCGCCAGGCGAGCCGGTCATCATCATGCACGTCGGAGACGCCTACCTCAAGCTGGGCCGGCGAGCGGAGGCCATCGAGCAGTACCAAAAGGCGCTCGCGGCCAACCCGGAAGATCGAGATCGAAAACAGATCAGCGATCGCCTGAAAAAGCTCGGAATCGAGCCCAAGGCTGCCAGGAAACCGGCAGATCCTTGAGAATACAGCCCTTTTCTTGACAAGCGCGACTGTTGTCCCTATGCTTGGGCAATAAAGGCTCTGTCCATGGCGGACAGCAGCCGTCCCCGGGTCGCAATGGGCATTGTCAAGGAATACCTGCAGCAAGCGCATACGCTTCAACGCGATGCATTCGTCGCCATACACCCGGAACCGGTACTGATTCGCCAAAAAGACGTAGAATCCATGGATCCCCGCAATGAGTATCGCTCGACTCTGAAAATGAAGGTCGATCCGATCAAGAAAGAAGTGCGCGTAGAGCCGTTTCCTCCCTCTCCGACCGACAGCGTCTTTCCGCTCGGCAAGTCCGAGCGCAACACGTTCGCTTCGAAAGTGCTGGTGGGCAGGACGGAGACCAACGATCTGGTCATCCAGCACCTGACCGTCTCGAAACACCACGCTTATTTCCGCATCGACCCCGATAGCAGCCTGTGCGAACTAGTCGACACCGACTCGACCAACGGCACCAAGCTGAACGGGCAGACCGTGGCGCCCAAGAACCCGCGCGAACTGGCCGACGGCGATCAGCTCTCCTTCGGCGACATGCGCTTCACCTTCTATACCGCAGGCGGCTTCTTCGACCTGTTACGAAGCCTCTCGGCCTTGCGATGAGGCCGACGCTCTCAGGCGCATCTTTTATGGCTGCCTGGTGGTGGCTGGTATTGGCAGTCTGCACTACGGGCTGTCCGCATCCTCACCAGCATCTCGCGCCGTCAGAGAGAATCTCAGATCCGCAAGAGCTGCTGCGGGCTGTCGGCAAGGCCGGCAGCAGTTTGAAATCGCTGCGCGCCGGCGGCTCGATCATCATGCGCCGCGGCGCAAAGCGGGTGAAGGCGCATGTTGTCTACCTCCTGAGAAGGCCCGCGCATATGCGCTTCGAGACCGAGAGCTTTTTCGATCAGCCCCTGTCCATCCTGGTGACCGACGGCATGCGCTTCTCGCTTTGGGACATGGACCATGGGCGCTTCCTGCAAGGGGAAGCGACCCCGGCCAACATATCGCGGGCCATTCCGATTCCCATGGACGCAACCGAAGTGGTTGGGCTGCTGGCAGGCGACCCGCCCTTGATCATATACGCCAAGGCCGCGCTCGATTGGGATGAATCCGAGGGCCGCTACCTGTTGACGCTTAGCAACTCGCGCGAGTTGCAAAAGATTTACATCCATCCCCGCCTGCTGCGCCCGACGCGTATCGTCTGCAAGGTCGAGGGCCGCTTGTTCTACAGACTCGATTACGACGATTTCGAAAGCAGTTCGTCAGTCCCGCGAAAAATCGGCTTCGAAATGCCGGGCGAAGATATCAAGCTGCGCCTGCGCATCCGCGAGATCGAGATCAACCCCGGTCTCGGCGACGATCTTTTCGAACTGACACCCCCGGAAGGGACGCCGATCGAGCCTGTGGAACAGGTGGCCCCCGAGCGGGCGCCAAACGAGAGATAGCAACTACTTCTCTTCCGCCTTCTCTTCCGCCTTCTCTTCCGCCTTCTCTTCCTCCGTCGCTGCCTCTTCCTCCCCGGCATCCTCGGAATCCAACAGCGCGGCTTTAATCTGCCCCAACTCTTCCCGCATGTTATCGAGCTTGCTCTCCATTACCCGGATCTCGATGTCGTGCGTCACCACCCGGGGAACCAGGAAGAAATAGGAAGCGATGGTAAAAACCACGATGGAGACAAGGAACATCAGCATCACGTTGATGAACAGGTAGCGCTGACCCTTTGTCCTCATTTCGCGGATCACCTCTTTGGACAACCCACTGCTCGCGGACGGAAACGGCGTCGGGTAGGGCGTCGGCATCGACATAGGGGCCGGGGTAGGTTTCGGCTGCGGAGAACTCTCAGCCTCGTCGGCGGACACTTTTTCTGGTTCGTCGCTCATTTGGACCTCTGGTTTGATTTTGGGCAACATTATGTCGCAGGCCGAGAACTGTCAAGTACGTCTTCGTCTTGCACTTCGTATAAAAGCCGCCAGAACCAGCAGCAGGATCAGTGAGCCGATCGGCCCGGGCGGCGCCTTTTGCCGGCCTCCCGTGCACCCGCAATTCGATCCGCTGTCTTCACACGGCCCGCTGTGCACGCCCTGTACGCCCATGCACTCCATCAGGCACTGGTTCTTGTAGGTCACGCCGTCCTGGCCACACACCGGCTGGTCGACTTCGGGACACAGCTCACAGGGGTCCTGGGTGCAGATGCCGTCGTGTTTCTTGCCCACCTGGGCGCAGTCCAACTCGCACAGGTTGTCGTAGGTGATGCCGTCCTCGCCGCAGACCGGCTGGTAGGGCTGGCCGCTGCAGTCGCAGACGCCTTGGTCGTCGGCTTCGGCGCCCGCGTCGATACCCGCGTCGATACCTGCGTCGGAGCCCGCGTCTTCACCTGCATCTTCGCCCGCGTCTTCGCCTGCATCGACACCCGCATCTTGACCCGCGTCGGCCCCGTCCGGCCCGGCATCTACACCGCCGTCCGCCGGTTGCTCGCCGTACGAGATGCAGTCGAAGGCCACGCCCGAGGAATCCTTGGCGCACATGTCCACCTGGGGGCCGTTTATATCGATGCGCAGGTAGTGATGCAGGCTCTTGGAATAATAAATCGTGTGGGGCAGGAAGCTTATGTCGATCGCATCGCCCTCGGTGGGATTTGAGGTGTCGTACAATGGGGCTCCGCCGCCGCCCGTGATGACGTAGCCGAGTCCGTTGTCGGCCTGGCCGCGCTCGTAGTAGTGATCGTGCCCGCTGAAAACGAAATCGACTCCCTTGGACTTCATGTCGTCGCGCATCCCGCGAATGACCCAGTCGCCGCTGCGCCCGTCCTTGGAACTGTAAGGCCCCTCGTGCAGCACCACGAAGACATGCTCGATGGCGGGATCGGCCGCGGCCGCATCCATCTCTCCCTGGGCCCAGTTCTTCTGGGCCGTATCCAGGTTCAACCCCCAGGTCGAGGAGGCCTTGTTGTCGATGACGATCAAGCGCGTATTGCCGTAGCTGAAAGCGTAGTAGCTTTCCTTGCCGGATGATTCGGTCGGCGGGGCGAACAGGCGCTCGTAGATGTCGAGGTTGCCGTTGTCCTGGTCGTGATTGCCGACCACGGGGAACATGGTGATCTCGGCCATTAGAGCGTCTTCTGCTTCGAAGAACGGCCCCCAGTAGCTTTCGTTGGCTCCGTCGGATACCAGGTCGCCCGAGTTGATGTAGAAGTCGACACCCTCTGCGCGGATGGCGCTCACCAGCTGGCTGTGGGCGGCCTGATCCGTGCGCGTGTCGCCGAAGAGCACGAAGCTGAGGGGCTCCCCCGGATCCGGGGCGGTGCAGAAAGTGCTCTCGGCGCTCGTGTCTCCCGAACAGCTCACCCGGTATGGGTAGCAGTTGGAGGCAGTAAGGCCGTCGATGACACCCTCATGGTGGTTACCCGAGGCGCCCAAAGCAGTGTTGTTGGTAAACCCGCTCCCCCAACCGACCGTGCAGCTTGCGGCCGCGTCGGTCTCGCAGGCAATCGTTATCCTGTCGGTGCGCGGATCTTGCAGGTACGGCCCCCGGACGATCCCGGCCAGGGCAGTGCCGGGGGCAAAAGACAAGGCGAGTAAAAACACCAGGGCCAGTCTGAGCATTTCGCCAACCTCCCAGACCCCCATCGTAGCACAACACCATCAGCGTCTTGGAAAAATATAGCCTGGGCCCGGCAGGCTGGCCGCGACCTCAGTCGCTGTGCTCATCGAGGTACTTGGCGATGAATAGCTCCACCTTGATGTCCAGATTGACGAAGCGTACGCGGGTTCCCTTCTCGTCGGGCTTGCCGACCGCGGTTATCTCAACCACTTCCCCCTTGACCAGCAGCTCTTGCTTGACGTCGGGCAGCGAAAACCTGAGCTGCACCTGGGCGCCCATCGGCAACGACAGGGGCTTTACGAAGAACATTCCTCCGATGGAAATATTTCCCTGCTGTTTCTCGAAAGGGCCGTTGCCCTCACGCACCTCAACCTCAAGCGGCACCCGATGTGAATCGCGCCGGTCGCCCATGCGGCGTTCTTGCCCCGACGGCCCGAGTTGCCTGCGATCGTCGCCTTCCCTGCGTTCGGACATTCCGCGCTCCTTCGCAAACTTTCACAAGCGCAGAACATAGCGCCCGGACGACTTTTCGTCAAGGCTATTGGCGAGATTCACAGCCGTCTCAACATCACCTCCAGCAGAAACAGTATCATGGCGCCGAAGGCCAGGGGCGGCCAGCGTTCTTTACGCTTTTCTCGTTCAAGGCGGCCGGGGGCGAAGACCTGGTCGGGCTTGGGGTCAAGCCGGCCTGTCTGGCGTAACAACTCGGTGTTGGGTACGGCCGAGAGGTATTCCTCCTGGTAGGTGTGGCTCAGCGAGGCGTAGGCGATCTCCTGCGCCCCTCCCCTGCCCACCCGCTGGGCGCGGAAGGCGTAGGCCCCGATTTGCTGAAGTGGAAAATCGGCCCGGTAGAGACCCAGCCCGCGCCGCGATAGCGTAAGATCGGTCTCTTTTCCACTCGGGTCGATTACAGCAAGCTCCGGCGCGCTTGCGGACTTGACTGCATTCGTCACCGGCACTTCGACCGTGACCACTCCCTTGCTCCCGACCTGCATGACCCGCAGGCGGATATCACCGGGCGGAGCCGATCTGAGCGTGTCTTTCACCAGCCTCGGCCAGAGCACGCCAAACCCTTCCCAACCGGTCCAGTCGCCGGCCCAGGCGCCCTGGGCATCCGAGGCCACTAGCGTCACCCGGCCCAGGCCGTAGCGCCAGCGAATAAGTAAAGGCTCCGAACGGTCGGAGGTCTTCAACAGGACCTCCGAGGTGGGCCGCGCCTCCGAGGGCAGGTAGCCCTTGACGGGCGGCGCGGTGCTGAAGTCGATACCGGCGATCACCGAAGCCAGCTTGGCGGGCACGGCCCTTATGGGCTGCTTGACCACGTTGTCCTCTGTGATTTGCTCCGTCTCGGCTGTGAAGATCTTGGGAACGTTGTCCATCGAGTCGGCATAATAGAAACGGCCGCCGCTGCGCGAGGATATCCTCTTCAACTCGGCCTGGTCGGCGTCCTGGCCGAGGGCGATTGCGGTGATGGTGATCTTGTCGCGGGCGATCTTGTCGACCAGGTAACCGAAATGGGCGTAGATGCTGATGCTCTGCCCGTCCGAAAGCAGGATCACGTGCTTCAGCTTCGCCGCGCTTTTACGAAGCTCTCGCCGGGCGAACTCCAGGGCCGGATAGATGGACGTCCCCCCGCCCACCCGCTGGGCCAGCACCGCCCGGCGTATCTTCTTGCGCTGGCGGGCCTCGGTCAGCCCGACCACCATTTCTGGAAAATCGTCGAACATGATCACCGCCACCTGGGCCGTGTCCTTGAGTCGATCGAGTGTGTCCACAACCGCCCTGAGTAAGATCGAAAACTTCCGCCCACGGCCCATGCTGGCCGAGCGATCAAGAACGAAGGCCAGGGCGGCGGGAATCTTCTCTTTTTTCTTCACCTGGCGGAACTGAACCGGCAAGAGCGATTCGATCGGCGCGTCATCGGGCCCGGCCAGTTCCGCCGCCGCCGAGCCTGCCGCAATCAGCAACCCGCCGCCTTGGCTTTCCACATAGCCGCGCAACTCGTCCACGACCCGGGCGGAAAACTTCTGAAGCGGCAGGTCGTCCATGATCACCAGGTCGTAAGCGGCCAGCTCGGCCAGCGCTGGAATGTTTTCCCGATCCGTCGAGACCAGATCGAGATCTTGTTTGCCCAGCACGGATTTCAGCGGATTCTCGCCCCGAGCGGCCTGTACCAGGAGCACCCGCGGGCGAGCGGAGACGTGTATGCGTACGGCCGCGCGGTTGTTTTGCGGGTACCTGTCTGCGCTAGCGGATATGGCGCCCGTGATCTCGTGCCAGCCTGCCTTTGGCAGGCTGATTTCAAACTCGGCCCGGCCCTGTCCGGGACCGACACTTAGCTTTTTTCTACCGGCCCGGCGGCCGTCGATCAGCAGCCCGACACTCACCAACCTGCGCGCGCTGGAAGTGATCTCGACGGCCAGTCTCACTTTTTCACCCACCCTTACCGTGGCCGGCGCGCTGATGCCCACAACCCGCACATCATCGCTGGCGGCCGGAATAATCGGGACCGTATAAATCTCGATGCCCTGCCGCCGCGCTTGTTCGACCTCTTGCCCGAGATTTCCCCTGGTCTCGTTCCCGTCGGAAAAGATCACCAGGCGCTTGTCGTGCTGTTTTGGAAACAGTCCCTCCGCGAAACGCAGCCCGTCCGAGATATCGGTTACGTTTGAAACCGGTTGCGAGGCGATATCGATGCGCCGGGTTCCAGGTAATGCCAGCAACCTGGGCAGATCGCCGAAACCCACCAGGTAGCAATCTGCATCGACGCAGCCCGACCAGAAATCGCGGATTTTTCGCTCCATGCTCCGGCGCTCGTCTTGTGAAATGCTGGCGGATAAATCGGCCAGCAACACCACCGCCGGTGATTTCTGCCGGGAGATCTTCACCGGCCGGGAGAGTGCGCAGGCTAGAAAAGTCACAAGCGCGACCCGCAAAAAGACGATAGCCAGGCGCCGATACCAACGCATGCCCTTGTCCATCCACAATCCCAGCACAATGAAGACCGGGATGGACAACAGCAACAAGAAACCCGCGGGATGCAAGACCTGCAGGTCGTAGCGATCCAGGAAATATTCCAGGCTATGTATCAGTTCATCCAGCATGGCGCATTGAAACTCAATAAAGCATCCTCAGGCAAAAGAACAACCAGTCGAAAAGCAGCAACCAGGCGACCCCAAGCAGCAGCGCGGGCCATTGCAGGCCCGGCTCGGTAGGCGCGCCGTTTCCCAGGCCGGCCACCAGGGCCTTGGGAGGATCTCCATGTCGCCAGCGGATGCGGCCGGGGCCGGGGCGCCTGTCACCCATCAGGTCGGATTCCTGACTCATGCTAAAGTTGACCGCCAAAAGATTTTCGCGCTTTCCGCTATCGGTCGTGTAGAAACCCGGCAGGCGCGGCACCACGAACCAGCGGCGATCTATGCCGTGCCCTAGCCGGCGAGCGGGCAGGAGCCCGCCGCGCGGGTCACGGATCGCCGGGCGCGAAGGGAAAAAGATCGGCTCTCCGATTCCATGGCCCAGTCGCAACTCTTCTTTTTGCGACCCTAAAAACCAGTCCAGGCAGTTGTGCAAAAGCAGCGGAAAAGCCACCCGCAAAGGCAGGTCGCTTTTTGCCAGGTCGAATCCCGACCCCAGGAATCGGCGCTCTTTGCCGTGCTTTTCATTTTCGCGCGCGATCATCAACGGCCCCGTCTGATCGCGCAGGATCTCCACGTCCTTACTCTCGGGTTTCAGCCTGCGGGCATGCCCGATCTGCATGTCGATCAGAGTAATCCCGGCGGTCAGCGGGTGATCTCCTCCGAGAGGCAACAGCTTCGGAAAATCAACCTCTCCCGCCGTCGCAAACGGACAATCACTGGACGCCTGCGCCGGTATGTTGAAATAGGCCGCCGGCACCGTCGAGGCGGGACATATGCCGTCGAAGAAGGCCGCCTGGACGGCAGCAAGACTTTCCGGTTTGTAAGCGGCCAACTTGACCACCTCCAGCCGCACCGACGGGTCCAGCGAAAGAGCCTTCTCCAGGAAAATGTTGCCGTCCGTCACCAACAAGATCTTGCGTCCCAGGTGTTGCGGCATCAGCGCATAGGCCCGGTCGTCCGGCGAGAAGGCATCGGCTCTCTCGTCGGAACCGACTGCCGTCAGGCTGGCCAGCAGGCGCTCGCTCTTGAGCGGGTTCAAAAAGTAAACCCGCGAAAAGCTCCCGCCCGCCTCGACCTCGATCGGCTCGTCGCCCAGGACGACCTCCTGCGTATGGATGCGCATGCGCGCCCGCAAACTTCGCGGCCCGTGGTTCTTCACTTCGACGAACACCTCGCTGCCCCGGGCCGCGCCACCGCGCGGGCGAACGTCCAGGGCCGCAAGTTCGAGATTCGAACCAGCTTCTCCCAAGGCCAGCTGTACTACTCCGTCGAGATCGTGAAAGTGATCGCTGATAAACACGATCCGCGGCAAGCAGTCGGCCGGGTCGCAGGCGGCGGCCAGTGCAGCGCTTGCAAAACTCATCGCCGCCCGCGCGTTCTCGGCAGCCGGCACCGGCTTCAGCTCGCTGAGCCCGGCAAGAACCTCCCGCCCACCCGTAAAAGCCGTAAGCTGTCTGCACGAATCGCCCATGGCGAACAGCGCCAACCGGTCGCCGCTGCCGCTACTTCGGACAATGGAGCGCACCAGTCGCCGGGCCCTCTCCAGGCGAGTCCCATCGCTCTCGCGCGCGGCCATGCCGGCCGAGGTGTCGACCACCAGGGCCAGCGCCATTGGCATGCCGGAGCCCGGGCCGATCGGCCGAGGGTCCGCCAGAGCCAGCGAAAAGATCAAGACGATCATTATCTGCAACAACAAAGACAGCAGCTTGCGAAATGGGGTTCGCCGGCGGCCCAGAGCCCGGCGCCAGATGGGATCCGCCGCCACCACCATCGTGCGCCTGCGGGCGGAGAAGAGGTAAAGAACAACCAGAACCAAGGCGCCGAGAGCGAAGAGCAACGAGAACTCGGTCGCCGATAGGCCGAAGAACCTCATCGCATTCCTCAAACCAGCAAGCGCCCGGCCCTGAGCTCTTTCAAGATCAGTTCCTCGAGCGGGGTATCGGTAACGGCCCTCAAGTATCCCCCTCCGCGGACACGCACATGCCGTTGAAGGCGCTCTGCATGGGCATGGAATGTGCGGCGATAGCGGGCCAGCATGCGTCGGGTGACGTGCTCCACGTGCGGACGACCTCCTTCCGGGTCGGCCAGGCGCCACTGGCCGAGGAAGGTTGGGCGGAGTTCGCCGGGAGTTACGACGTGCAGGGCCAGCACTTCGAACCCGCGCCTAAAGAGAATGTCGAGCCCGGGCACGACTCCGTCGAGGTCGAGAAAGTCGGAAAAAACCAGCAACACCCCCTGGCTGTCGCCGTGGCGCCCGATGAAATCACGGGCGGCTCTCTCGAAGCCGGTTCGTCCCCCGGGTGTGAGATGCGAGATAAAACTCATGGCCTCGATAATCGCCCGCCTGCCACGCAGGGCCGGCAAAGCGGCGGTGATACCTTCGGCAAATCCATGCAAAAAGACGCGATCCATCTCGAACAGTCCGATGTAGGCCAGGGCCGCCGCCAGCTTTCGGGTGAAGTCGAATTTCTCATTTTCCACCGCCATCGAGGCCGAAACATCGACCATGAAAAACAGGTTGCGATCTTCTTCCTTGCGGTAGAGCTTGGTGTAGAGCTTCTCCGAACGCGCAAACAGGTTCCAGTCGATCAGACGCAGATCGTCTCCGGGAGTATAGGGTCGGTGATCGGCGAACTCCATTCCTGCACCCATCTTGCGCGAGATGTGCATTGCGTTCAGTCGCCCGGAGAAAACGCGCCGCGAGCACAAGTGCAGACTCTGCAGCCTCTCGAAAAAGGCGCTGTCGAATGGAAACGGGAAATCCGACATTTGTTCTTTGGCCGGCATCGCTCTTTTGAACTCACTCTTGGCCGGGCCGAATAGAACGGAAGTAGTCGCGGATGTAACCCCTCATTTGCAGGGGAACCCGCTCTCCCGAAAGCTCGGCCTCGGCTCCTGTGGCATATTGCACAAAGACGTCACTATAGGTGACTTCGGGTACGGCGCTCCGGCGGGAGGCCAGTCTGCTCTTGCCCCGTTCGCTGATGACCTGGACGACGGCCTTGCCATCGGACAGCTTGCCCCGCAAGGGAAGATACTCGCCCCCCAGCGCCCGTGGCAGGACGGGAGGTGCACCGGCTTTGCGACCGCCGCCACCCGACCCGGCGCCGGCGCCGCCCGGGCTGGTTCCGGCGCCCGCCCGGCCCCCCTTCTTCCCGGCGCTGGTTGCAACCGCCTGCGACGAGGTCCCTGCTTCGCCGGCCTGGCCTTCAAGGATAGGCATGTCCTCCGCCGGCCGAGTTCCGGCCCGGCGCATGGCGGAAGTCGCCTGCTTCCCGGGAGGCGCCGGGATGTTTCCGATGCTAACATCGTTATCGTTTCTTCCGCCCGGCTCGAAGCGCAGATGGCCGAGGGCCTTTTGGCCTATATGAGCGGCATAACGCATCAGGAACTCGGAGAACGACTTCTGCTGTAAGGGCTTTAGCGAACGATCGAAAGAGTTGCCCGCGCTCGTTTCCAGAACCTCGTCTCCGTCGTGACTGAGCGTCGCCCGTTCGACCAACTCGGCCTGGTGATCGCTCTCGAATCCCTGCGAACTGAACCTGTCGGCCACTCCCTCGAGGTGCCTGGCCAGGTCGGAAAGCTGCCGGGCAGTCAGATCTCCATCGAGCAGGCGCGCGTCCAACTCGGCAAAGGTCGCCGCGTAGGCCGCGGCGGGGAAGCTATCGAACTTGCCCGTCGGCCGATAGGTCGCCGATCCCGCCAGGCGCGACCCCGTGCCCGTTCCGAGCTCACGCCCCCGCAGGGCCGCCATGGCGGCCTTGGTCTCGGCCTGTGTCTGTCCGCTGGAATCCGTCTCCGACTCTTTATGCGCTTTGGCCTTGAGTTTTCGTTCTTGGGCCGTGAGCAAATCGATCCTGACCGACATTTCCCGCTCGACATCGGCGATCATTCCCGAAAGCCGCGGCAGGCCCCGCAATCCGGCCTCACGCCGAACCCGTTTCAGGTCCTGGGCCAGGCCGCGCGCGGCGCCGGCCTTGTGCGCCGAGGCAGACACGCCTTCCTGCCCGCGGAGCGAGGAGCGCTCGGCATGGGGTATGAGCGACACCAGCCCGAGCGCGCAGAAAAGCAGTAAGGCCCGCAGCCTTCTCGGCACAGGGAAAGACAGAGGCTTGGCCGCAACTTGCCGAAGGCTTTGCGCCGTCTCGGCCAGGTGTGCCCGCATGAATGCTGTCTGCCGGGATCGATTTTCGAAAGACAAGCAACTCGAGATGCGGTCTTTGAACCCCAGACGTTCGTCCAACAGGACGGCCACATCAAGGTGCGACGTGCCGCGGACAGCCTCGCGCGCGACGTACGCCATTATCACGGTTCCCAGACCGACAAGGAAAATACTCCAGGCGCCGGCACCAAGATCAAGCGGCCCGGCCAGGCCGCCGAAGGCCAGCGCCGAAAGCAAGGCGAAAACCGCGCACTCCAGCAGGGCCGATGCAGCCCGGCCGGCAATCAGTCGCCGCCGGCTGCGTCGCAACAGGCTTGTGATCTTCCCTTTTGGGCTATCGGAATTCCGGATCACCTATTCTCCAAGCCGCCCCGCGATCGATTGTAGGCGATGGATCCTGAGCGGTCAACGGCTCTTGACCCGGCCGGCGCGGCCGGAATAATCTCGCCGCTGGAGGTCAACATGAAATCACATGAGCTCGCCGTCAGGGTTTACCTCGAGGACACCGACGCCCAGGGCGTAGTCTATCACGCCAACTACCTTAAGTTTTTCGAGCGCGGCCGGGATGAGTTGTTGCGCGCGCAGAATCCAAACATGGTCGGCACGGATCTTGGAGAGAACCTCTTCGTGGTGCATGAGATGAACATCAAGTACCTGCAAGCGGCGCGCCTGGCGGACAGCTTGATCGTCCGGACGATCTGTCAGCGTAGCTCGGATTACCGCTTGAGTTTCGACCAGCAGATTCGCCGCAAGGGAGAAGACGCCATTCTGGTAAAAGCCGATGTTCAGGTTGTCTGTGTCGATCGCGCAGGCAACCTGGTGGAACTGCCGCAAAACTTGTTTGCCTGACGGCCGGGAGCCGCTTGTCGTCTAATCGATCGAGCCGCGCGGGAGTCACCTGGTTTCCGGGCGGGGTCCAGCGGCAATCGATCTGCGGATTGAACTGCCCCACCGGGGGAATGTACTCGCAGTCCCCGACCACCTGCTCGTCGATACACTTGGTCATGAAGCACCTCGCCGCTATCATTGCATTGGTTTATCCTATGCCCTCCCGGATGAGAGCGTCAATTGACTCGACACTTGACGCCATCCGGCTAGATGGGTAAAGTGCTGTTGATTCATGCATTGGAGGAGCGGGAAATGAAAAATGCTTGGCTCTCGTTTTCCGGGTGTCTCGTGATCGCGGCCTTGGCCGGCTGTGGAGATCTTCCCACCAGGATCGGAGATGTTTGCCAAACCGACGAGCACTGCGGCAGCGGCGGGCAGAACCTCGCCGTGACTTGCGATCACAGTATGCCGGGCGGTTCGTGCACGGTAAGAGAGTGCACGCCCGACGACCCGGACTCCCTCGACATTGCAGAAGACGAGACCAGTTGTCCCACTGGTTCCCGCTGCGTACTCGAGCTGGCGCGCACGACAAACAAGTGCCTGGGTGCTGCTGAGACACGCCTGGTCTGCCGGCGGTCGTGCGAGCAGCAGAGTGATTGCGGCGAAACCATCCTGTGCGGCGTAAGCTGCGAGATGGTGGACAACCAGGAAGTCTGCCACGAGGAGTGCAAGAACAGGATGATGTGCGTGCCCTTCTGGAGCCACCTGCCCGACTACGAGAATTGGCCGGACACGACACGCAAGGGCGACGCCCAGGAAGCCGCCGAGAACCCGCCGCGCGCCTGTGTCCTCTACGGGGCCGACTGCGTCTACCAGGAACCGAAAGAATAAGTTCAGAGCAGCCCGGACGCCGACCACCACAACCAGAACCAGCCTCCCGCAAGGACCAGTCCCAGGACGGCGCCGGCCAAAAGAGCCGCCTTGCGCGCCTTATGGCGCTGAAGTACAGACGCCCCGCCCAGGCCCCTGAGCAGCATTCCAATCACCACAAGCCAGGCGACGGCCGACAACAGGCCGACCATCCACAACCCGAGCATGATCACCCGGCGTCGGTGTCGCCCGACCGTCTTCTTCTCGCTCGCCTGCCCGTCGATCAGGCGCGGCAGCGGTCCGTCGGGAGGCGCGACCCTGGACAGCAGGGCTCGCAAAAATGCCCGACCGACCGGCCGCTTGTCTGACATGCCCACTTCGTCCCAGAAGCCCGGCCCGGCCGGAAGATCCATAAGCCGGCGAAGCGCCTGCCCGGGTTGCGGCCGGCCGTCCCTACCCACCATGACGGCCGCATCGCGAACCGCCGGCCCATCCCCGAAGGGATCCAGGCGCGCACGGATCGCAAGCGGCCCGTCGATACCGGCCGGAACCGCAAAACTTGCCCGCGCCCGACCGTCGTGCGCCGTCGCTCGTGTCGAGTAGCAAAGGCCGCCCCTCCACCAGGCATCGAGGTAAATGGGGGCCGAGCTGGAGATAGTCCGCATCTCGACCGTCAGCTCTTCGCCCGTAGCGACCAGCGGATCGGATAGTGCCATGTCGATCTGCGCCGGGGTGCGCTCGAGCATCACTCCACCTGCGAGGTTTCCCGCGTCGCCTTGGAAAGACAGCCTGAGCCGATCCGGGCGCTCGGCGAGCGTGACCTCGACGAAGCCCTGGGTATCGGTTTGACGTCCTTGGGCGTCATCCAGCCCGAACAGCCCCCGCAGCGGGCGGCCCGCCCGGTCGATGATCCTGACCAGCATGCGAGACGGGAGACTGCTCGAAAACCGGCCGCCGGCGGGAAACAGTACGATCCGGGCGGGCTCGTCCGCGGCGGGTGCTGCTCCCTGTTCGCCGTGCGCAAGCGCGGGACCGCTCCGCAACAGGACCGGGGCCTTGGGCAACCCAAGCGAGGGCGGCACCAGCCGCAGCCTGGAGGCGGCCCGGGGATCGAGCATCACATCCGCCGAAAGCTCGGCAGCTCCACGGTCGGTCTCGATCTCGAGTGTCAATTTGGCCCCGCCGGGAGGCCAGCCGGGCAACCTGACGTTGAGATCGACAAGCGACCCGCCCGGGGTGGTACGCGACAGCATCTTGTGTAGACCCGATTTTCGGGAGAGGCTCATCTCGACCCGCTCGACGGTCAGCGGGCGCCCTTGCAAGAAATCCCAGGCGATAAGGCGAAAGGCTGCCGGACCGCCGGCTGTGAGCGTTTTTTCCCCGAGCAGGCTTATCGCCTTGCGCGGCCTGAGCCTGCGGCCATGCAAGACGATCGCGTAACCCGCAAACAGCAGCAAGCCCAGCCCAAAAAGAGCCATGAGCTTGTTTGTGCGACCGCCTGTAGAAGTTGTTTCAGTCATGCAAAACGCCCGGCACGCCCCCGCCGGCCGGAACCAGGTAGATGAAGCCGAAAAACACACCCACCCCGCCGGAGTTGTATTCCTGACCGCCGAACTGCACCATGGCCCGGTTGTAGCGTCCCTCGACCAGTAAAGCCCAGCGCTGGTCGACCTGCCAACTGAAGCCCAGCATGCCGCCCAGGCTGATCGAGGTGCCCTCGAGATAATCCTGCACCGATCCGTAAGTCGTGCCGAGCAGATCGTCCCCCCACATGGCGGTGAACCAGACTCCCGTGGTGGCGCCCATGTACATTCCCAGGCTCTCACTCAGGCGCGGGGTGAACAGGAATGCCAGCGAGAGATGCGAGGCCATCAGGCCGGCGCCCCGGAAGCTCTCGCGATCGGGGTTGCTGATCTTGGTAAGACCCAGCCCCAGGTCGATTCTGGTTGTGAACCAGGGATCGATGCGGTATCCGGCGCGAAACTCCAGCATGGGAAACAGGGCCAGCGAGTCGTGTTTTCCGGTGAAGTGCTGCCCGATGACGGCGCCAATGAAAGCATTGTACCCGGTGTTCATCTCGGCGGCACGGGTCTGTGCCGCAAACATGCATGACAAGGTTACTAGCCAAACAAAGGGGGTCTTCATTCCCTGAATACATTTGTTCATACGTTAAGTTTTTCCGCCGCTTCACAGGCTTTGTCGCCGCCGAACACGCGCTCTATCACAACCAGGAACTTGAGTTTCAGTGTCTCGGGGCGACCGATGGCTTGTCCCATCTCCTTCTGAAACCTATTCACCAGTATTTCGTAGTCCAGACCGACGTTGCCGGCAATCTCGGCGATCGTCTCGATGTCGTGTTCATCGCCTCGAACAATCTTCATCAAGGCCAAGTCGTGCTTCTCTGGAACAAATATTTGCAGCCGCTTGATTCCGTCGATCTTCAACGGCTGCAAACGATCCTCGTAATCACAAGGAGGATCCGCAATCCCCGCCGCCCCGACGGGAACATTCAAGCCGGTCTCTTTCCTTGCGACTTGGCAGGCCTGACTGATTTCACTTGTGTCGTTGATCGTGTCGATATCAAGGGAATGTCGATCAACCTTGTATGCCAAGGCTGCCGCGCACCCTCCAATGATTATCATCGTAAAATCATTTTCCAAATTGCGATCGATCGCTTCAAGGAATGTCTTCAGTTCGGCTGGGCTGTATTTTTTCACTGGTTCACACTTGTTCCGACGTGCTTTTCAAAAAAGGATCTGAATGATTCCAAGGGCATGTTGATAATATAGTTCCAGCTGCCGGCAATTTCCGGGGTGTTAATCTTCGCAAGTCTTTCGTAAAATTCGCCTGACCGTGTCTGAAAGAAATTACGCTGTTTACGCTCGCGCCCATCGTGCAACGAAGAGGCCATCGTCTTCAGGTCATCCCTGCCGGAGAGTTGACCCGCAAGCTGCAGAAAGAAGCCGAGTGCCCGTAACTCACGAAGCTCCCTCGACCTGCCAAGCAAATCATTCCAGTCGAGTTCATCACAAAGCTTGTAAACCAAAACAGGCAGAGCCTTTGCCAGGCTCGGATCGCGGTGCGCCAGAACGAGCGCGCGAGCCAACGCCTCTTCCGGATTCATTTTATCTCGCGCCGACAGCGATCTGCCCGAGAGTGGCAGACCAAGCCACTTGAGATTTTTCATCACTCGATCAT
Organism: Myxococcota bacterium; assembly: GCA_035528415.1. Classification (GTDB taxonomy): domain Bacteria; phylum Myxococcota; class B64-G9; order B64-G9; family B64-G9; genus DATKYQ01. Next base: position 48,316 of record DATKYQ010000058.1, read on the forward strand.
GCTCCTCTCGATCGTTCTGCCCCCGCATCGGAGTCTGTATAGCTGTCGCCAGCAATTCGGACAACAATCCTCCCAGATGATGATCCCGGTTGGCGCGGTAAACGACCTTCTTGCCCATGCGCACGGAAACTGCAAGTCCGGCGGCCTGCATTTCCTCAAGCTCTCGATGCACAGCCGAGAATGACAGCCCTGCCCGTCGTGCCAAATCGCTAACGCAACCAGAGAGATTGTCCCGCCACAACAGAAGCAGCAGACCGCGACGCGCGTTCGACCTGACTAGATACTCAAGCATTTTTCATCCCTTACCGGCCCGACTCTTGCTACGAGACAATGTATCTAATTTATCGATAAATGTCAACACTGGGGTTGCACCATCGATCCAAACCGTGTCGTCTGCAACTGTTGCCATTCAACCAGCTTCCGGGGATACTGTCCATGGTACCATTGCAAACCAGGTGCCGCAGAAACCGCGGAGGCCTGTATGTCTATTCTGGATTTTCTAGGACTTGGAAAAACCGACAAGCCTGAAGAGGCAGGCGCCGCGACGGATACCATCCGCAGGATCGTATCGAAGCTCGACAAACTCGAGCCGCAACGAGCGCGCTATATCGCCTCGTTCGCCTACCTGCTATCGCGCGTGGCCAACGCCGATCTGGACACCAGCCCCGAGGAGATCGGAACCATGGAGCACATCGTCTCGGAGTTTGGCGGCCTCGGCCGCGACCAGGCCATCCTGGTGGTGCAGATGGCCAAGACCCACGCCCGGCTCTTCGGCGGAACCGAGAACTTCTTAGTAACCCGCGAGTTCGAGGGGCTGGCGACCCCGGAGCAGAAACTGGCTCTCTTGCGCTGCCTGTTCGCCGTCTCGGCAGCCGACGAGTCGATTTCTGAGGTTGAAGACAACGAGATCCGCCGGATAGCGTCCGAGCTGAATGTCGATAAGCGCGACTACACCGGGCTCAAGGCCGAGTTCAAGGACTACCTGGCGGTGCTAAAGACTTCCTAACATATGTCTGGAAATCTTCCCTCCGGCTGCGCTATGCTTTGTCTCGCCCCGGGGAGGAGGGCCTAGCGTGGCGCAGCTTTACATCGAGCCAGAACACGTGTTGGCCGGCCTTGCGTACGCCGACCGCGGGAGCCTGTCTACCCTGATTGCCCTTTATGAGGAAACCTATCTGCAGAAACTCGTAGTCGACATGCTCAAGGACGCCGGCTCCTGGGTGGCCAAGAAGATCAAGGACAAGCTCGTATCGGAATCCGGCGAAGACAGCGACCTGAAGAAGGAAGAACGTAAGAAGGCCTTCGAGCGCAGGCTGGCCGAAAAGAGCCAATCATTGCAGGACGAACAGGTCGCCACCGAGTCGCTGCGCCTGCGGCTCTGGATGCACCTCAGGAACGGGCTGGGGTTGCCGGCCGACCTGGCTTTCTTCCGCGTGGAGAGCCACGAGTTGATCGACGATATTTCCAGGCGCACTCAAGAGATTTTCGCCAAGCAACTCGACGACGAGGACGCCCGCAAGCTGAAGTTCTTCTCGAAGGAGTACTGGAAGGACTACGCCAAGGTGCGTCTCAACCCGTTCACTCACAAGACCGTCAACGATCCCACCTTCTCCGATGTGATCAAGCTGAACACGCTGAGCATCATCGCCGCGGCGGCCGAGCGCGGCACGCTGCCGGGCGAACTGCAGGCCGAGTTGACGCACAAGGTCGGCGAACTGGTCGACGGTCTGGACGAGGGCAGCCGCAGGCAGCTCCTGTCCCAGTTCGAGACCGAAGAGGTCACCGAGTCGTCCGCAATGAAGATCCTGCTCGGCGCCCGGGGACTGTTCAGTCTCGGCCTGGGCAAGGAACTGGCCGGGCTGGCCGCCTACATACTGGTGGCCAACTCCTCGGCGCTGGTGCCGCTTCTGGGCGGCAGCGCATTGATCGGCACGACCACCGTGCTGGCCAACCCGCTCTTCGTGGTTCCGGTGATGCTGCTGGGTAGCGTCTTCATGGCCCGTAACATGAAAAAGCGCGTCCGCGAGGCATTCGGGATAGCGGTCTGCACGGTGCTGGTCTTGAGGGCCATCTCGGAGCAGCGCATCGGCACCGAGCCGATCCTGAAGGTCTTCAGGAATCTGCCGGCGCATCTGCCCAAGGACATCCTGCGCACCTGTAACGATATGATCCGCAGCAGGCAGGCCGAACAGCAGGCGCCCGCCGAGCCTTCGGGCAAGGGCACGCTGAAGAAGGCCGCAAGGTTATTGGGCCGCTGGGCAAAAGATGGTTTCGGGTCCGACGACTACCCCGACGCCCTTGAATACCTGGAACGCTACAATGCCATCAAGGCCTCGAGCGAGAGCCGCCTGATGGAAAAGGCCGAGGCCAAGGTCGTGGCCACCTTCAGGGCCAATCGGCTGGATTCGAGGCTGCGCGAGATAGACAGCCTGCTTGATCAGTTGGCGACCGGCGAGGAGCGGCCGGACCGTCCTACCGCCGTTTCGCTGGACGAAGAGGCCTTCGCCGGGGAGGACACCCAACCCGACCCGCCTGCTCAGATAATTCCCGAGCCCGACCCGGCCTCGCTGGATCCCGATCGGGTTCTTACCGATGACGAGCTGTCGGAGTCGCCCACCCGCGATCTCAAGGCCGTGCCGCGCGCCGCGGCTGTGGCAGAGGCCGCGCTCAGCGACACATCTCACAAGAGAACGGTCATGGCCGCACCGCCGCCTAAACTGCTCTCGCTGGACGGCGACGGCGAAAGTGAGATCTCCGCAGACCACAGGCTGACGATCCAGGGCAAAGCGCTCATCGATCCGGGTGATCCCGAAGACGAGTGACCTTCAGCCGAAGAGGCTTTGCTCAAGCCAGCAACCTCCGCAGCTACAAGTCAGGTGCGAAAATACAACCAATGAGTTTGCGAGTCAAACCACCGGGAGAGTGCTTCTATTTTGTACTTTCCGGGGCTAAGATCGGTTTTCCGGGAAGGGTGAGGTGAAGATGTTTAACGTGTTCACAAGCAACAGGATGGAGAACCTGGTTTGCGCCCTTTGTGAACTGCTGAAAGAGCCGCTTCAGTCATCTACCGCTCCGGAGTTGATCTCGGTGCAGAGCCTGGGCATGCGCCAGTGGCTTAGCATGCAGGTTGCGAAACGAATGGGAATATGCGCCAACTTCGAATTCCCTTTTCCGCGGGATCTGATACAGCTTTTTTACAGGCGCGGCCTTGAAGGCTCCTTGCCGGACTCGGATCCATACCGGGCCGAGCGTCTGACCTGGTTGGTGATGGCATTGCTTCCGGGGATGCTCATCCAAAGTGAGTTCGCTCCCCTGAAGAACTACTTGAGGGAAAAAGATCAACAACATGGCGGCGGATTGAGGCTTTACCAGCTGGCCGAGAGGATAGCCGACACGTTCGATCAATACGGCATGTATCGGGCCGACATCATCCAGGCCTGGGACGCCGACGACAAGACGAAATGGTCGGTGGACGAAGGGAATCTGTGGCAGCCGCTTTTGTGGAAAGCAATCACCGGCGCGCTGGGTGAAAAGCACCAGGCGCGCCACGCGGCCGCGATCGCCGGCGACTTCATAGAGGCCGTGGAGCAAGGGATACCGGCAAGCTCCGGCTTGCCGCAGCGTGTCTCGCTTTTCTCAATCACCACCCTGCCGCCGCTGTATGTGGATGTCTTGGCCGCCGTTGCCAAGCAAGTGCAAGTAAATCTGTTTCAATTCAGCCCATCCAGAGAATACTGGGCCAATATCCGGACAAAACGGGGGATATTGAGAGAGCAGATCAGCAGCGCTGCAGCACTCGAGGAGGACCGCTTCGATCTCCACCTCGAAGAAGGAAACGCGCTGCTGGCCTCCATGGGACGTATCGGAAAAGACTTCCAGGAAATCCTTGAATCCAGGGTCGACTACACGGAGCCGGGCGACAACCTGTTTGTCGAAGACGAATCGGCGGCGGCCGGGACAATTCTCACGGCCGTACAGTCGGATATCCTGCGGCTGCGCCAGGGGCATCAGGCAGCCGGCGGGCTTTGCGAGATCGGCCCGGACGACCGATCGATCGTATTCCACTCGTGCCACACTCCCATGCGTGAAGTGGAAGTGGTGCGCGATCAATTGCGGGCCATGTTCGACAGTGACAAGCAGTTGCAGCCTCACGATGTAATCGTAATGACGCCCGACATAGAAAAGTACGCGCCGTTGATCGATGCAGTCTTCGGCACCCTTGACGATAGATCCAGAATCCCGTACGCGATCAGCGACCGCAGCTTGCGCCGCGAAGCGCCCGTGGTGGAGGCCTTTTTGGCGCTTTTAGATGCCGCGGGCGGGCGGGCCTCCATCGTGGAGGTGTTCGACCTGCTTTCCCAAGACGCCGTCCGCAAGCGCTTCGACTTCTCGACCGACGATATCGAACTGGCGCATCACTGGGCCAAGGAAGCGGGCGTGCGCTGGGGCGTGGATGGAGCCCAGCGGGAAAAGCTGGGTCAGCCGGATTTCGAACAGAACACCTGGCGTTTCGGGCTGGACCGCTTGCTGCTCGGGCTGGCCTTGCCGGGCGGGGAACGTCTCATGTTCGGCGGCGTCTTGCCTTACGACGAAGTCGAGGGACAGGATGCCTTGCTGGTCGGCAAGCTTGCCGAGTTTTGCTCGCTGTTGTTCGGACAACTCGAGGATCTTCGCGCCGTCCGCACACCGAAGGAGTGGCAAGACACGCTCGTCCGGCTCATCAGCCGCATGCTGTCGGATTCGGAACCCGACGGGTTTTTTCTCAAACGCATACGGGACGTGCTGCACGAACTGGTCGACCAATCAGGGCAGGCCGGTTTCACCGGCCGAATCGGGCTGGATGTCATCCGCGACTATCTGAGCGCCCGCTTTGCGCAGCCAAGCTCGTCACGGGGATTCATCAGCGGCGGTGTGACTTTTTGCAAGATTCTTCCCATGCGCAGCATCCCTTTCAAGATCGTTTGCCTGATGGGAATGAACGACGGCGACTACCCGCGCGTCCAGAGAAGGCTGGGCTTCGACCTGATCGCCGGCAGGCCCAGGCCGGGAGACCGCTCGATTCGAAGCGACGATCGCTACCAGTTCCTCGAGGCACTGCTGTGTGCCCGTCAGAAGTTGTTGATCACCTACGTGGGTCAAAGCATCCATGACAACAAGCCCATCCCTCCCTCGGTTCTGGTGGGCGAGCTTCTGGACTATCTCGACGAGTTCCCGGCCGCCGCCGAGAGTGGCCCGAGTGACCAACCGGCTCGCGATTGCCTGGTGATAAGGCATCCCATGCAGCCGTTCAGCCTAAGCTATTTCACAAACCCCCGTTCGGAACTGTTCAGCTATGACCGGGACTACTGCCTGGCGGCCGGCGCGGCCCGCAACGAGAGACAGTCGCCTGAGCCGTTTATCAAGCAGGCCTTGCCGGAAGCGGACAAGACGGAAGTGCGTCTTGACGACCTGATCCAGTTTTTCAAGATGCCGGCCAAGTATTTTTTGAACAAGAGACTGGGCATATACCTGCCTGATGCAGCCGAGCAAGAGCCCGAGCGCGAGCCCCTGGAGCTGAACGGATTAGAACAATATGATCTCGGCGACTGGTTGATTCAGCGAATGGGCGAAAAGAAGGACTACCATCCCGACGAGCTGCGGCAAATCTTGAAAGCCAAGGGAGTCTTGCCGCTCGGCAACCTGGGAAGCGCGGAGTTTCACCAGCTGTCGATGCAGGCCTTGCCGCTGGCCGAGTTGCAGCGCCGGCAGACCAATGTCGAGGCGCTCTTGGCGCTCGATCTGAAGATCCAACTGGGTGACAGCCGGCTGGGAGGCAGCCGGCTGGTGGGTCGGATTGGCGATCTCTGGCCGCATGCGCTGGTGCGGGCCGGATACGGAATAATCGACGCCAAGCGCATGCTCGATCTGTGGATCCGCCACCTGGCGATTAATTGTTCCAAAAAAAAGTCCTACCCGAAAAACAGCATGCTGATTGGGCGAGACGCCGAGAGTAAGCAGCCTGTCGTCCTGAAGCTCAGGAAGATCGATGACGACCCCGGTGAGTTGCTCGGGGATCTGATCGATCTGTTCCGGCTGGGTCAAAAAGAGCCCCTGCGTTTCTTTCCCAAGACCTCGTTGGCATATGCAGAAGAATATTCCTCCGATTTCGATGTGTTTTTGGGAAATCCATTGGACATCGGGAAAGTCAGAAGAAATTGGTTGGGCGGCTTCAAGCGACCGGGTGAATCTGAAAATGTCTACATCAAGCGTATTTTCGGCCACACCAATCCGCTGACTGACCCGAATTCAGAGTCGCGGATGAGCTTTGCGTCACTGGCCCTGCGAGTGTTCGGACCCCTGAAGAAATACATCGGGGGGGGTGCGGCATGAAGCCAAAAATCCTCGAACCTGTCAAGATCGAGTTGGCCGGTTCGAACCTGATCGAAGCCAGCGCCGGCACGGGAAAAACTCACAACATCGCCACGCTCTACCTGCGCCTGATAGTAGAGCTCGGCCTGCAGGTGGGCGAGATCCTGGTGGTGACCTTTACCGAGGCGGCCACGACGGAACTGCGCGATCGGATTCGCAAAAAGCTGCGCCTGGCGCTCGACCTGCTTGACGGCAAACCAGTCGACGACAAGCAACTGAAGGCAATTGTTGAAAGTCAAAAGGATGCCGGGCAGAAGCTGCTGCTGGCGATACGCAGCTTCGACGAAGCAGCCATTTTCACCATTCACGGCTTCTGCAACCGGATGCTGCACGAAAACGCCTTCGAAAGCGGTGTGCTCTTCGACATGGAGCTCATGGCCGATCAACGACAACTCGTTCGTCAAATTCTGGCCGACTTCTGGGCTCTCGAAGTCTGCCGGGCCCACCCACTGTTCGTGCAATACCTGAGGCACAAGAACTACGCGCCGAGCGAACTATATGATTTGATCTCGAAAGCCATGGCGCAACCGGACAGGATCATCGTTCCCGACTCCGTAGATCCGATCCATCCCGAAATCCAGTACGCCAAGGCCTACCAGGATGCCCGCCATATCTGGACAAAGCACAGGGACGAGATAACCAAGTTGTTGGAAGCGGCCTATCCAGGCCTGAACAAAAAATCATATAAAATTGCGGACCTGCCGAAATATATAGAAACAGTCGACGCAGACCTCGAGTCGCAGGAAGCCGTGTTACTGGGCGAAGAAGCCTGGCCTGAGAAATTCTCGGCAAAGAAGCTCAGAGCCTCTACAAACAAGAACCAGAAAGTCCCCGAGCACGCCTTCTTCGATGCCTGCCGGGCACTTTGTGATTATCAGCCGTTGTTTGAAAGCAAGTTACTCGATTTCCTGCTCAAGCTCGTCAATTACGCGCGTGAGCAATTGAGCCTGCGCAAGGAGGAGGCCAACAAGCAGTCCTACGACGACATGTTGACCCGCCTGCACGACGCGCTTGGCGACTCGGCGGATACGCCGCTGGCGAAGATCATCCGTAAGAAATACCGCGCCGCCCTGATCGACGAGTTCCAGGATACTGACACGATTCAGTACAAGATCTTCACCCGTCTCTTTTCGGGTCAGGCCGCCCCCATGTTCCAGATCGGCGACCCGAAGCAGTCGATATTCCGCTTCCGCGGAGCCGATATCTTTTCTTACCTGAAGGCCGCCAAACAAGCCGACAAGTGCTTCACCTTGAGCACCAACTGGAGATCCGATCCCAAGCTGATCGAGGGTATCAACTTTCTTTTCGGCCGCCTGTCGGACACTGGTCAGCCTTTCTTGTCCGATGATATTTCGTACCTGGATGTAAACCACCGGGAAGGCGCCAAGGACGCGCTGACAATAGACGGGCTGAAAGTCGCACCGCTCGAAATACGCTTCATCCCGGCGGCGGGCAGGGGCGCCGGCGGGGTAACGGTGCAGTGGGCCCACGATAACATGGCCGATCTGGTCGCGGCCGACATCGTCGATCTTCTGAAGAGCAAGCCGCTGATCGAGATCGAGAAAGACCGCGGAACCGGGAAAAGGGAGCTGCTTGCCAGTGACATCGCCGTGCTGGTCAGGAAGCACAAACAGGCCGAGCAGATCCAGGATGCCCTTCGCGGGCTGGGTGTGCCCAGCGTGCGAATAAGCGACACCAGCGTGTTCAACTCGCCCGAGGCGGATGATCTTTCACTGCTGTTGGCGGCGGCGGCCGAACCCGGCGATTCGGGCAAACTGAAAACCGCCCTGGCCACCGATCTGATCGGCCTGAACGGCAACGAGATCTTCGGAACCCTGAGCGGCGAAGACGGCGGCCCGGAGAAGTTGGAAAAGTGGATCGTGCAGTTCCGCGACTGGCGGGTGTTGTGGGAAAAGTCCGGCTTCATTCAAATGTTTCGGAAAGTCATGCGCTATCGGCCTGAAGACAAGAGCATGTCCGTCGTGGTGCGGCTGATGAGTCTGGTCGACGGAGAGCGCCGCATAACCAACTTCCTGCATCTTGCGGAACTTTTGCAAGAAGCAACAATGAATGAGCATCTGGGTGTGGAGGGGCTTACCCGCTGGCTCGACCAGAGAAGGGCATCCCGGACGGAAACCCAGGATGCGGCCCAGCTAAGGCTCGAAAGCGACGACAACGCCGTCAAGCTGGTCACCGTCTTCAAGGCCAAGGGCCTGGAGTACCCGGTGGTATTCTGCCCCTACTTTTGGGACGGAAATCTCAGGATTTCCTCCGGCAAGGAGCCCTCATCCTATCACGACCCGGATGACGACTACAAGGCCAAACTGGATATCGGTTTGGATCTCGAGGCGCACAGACAGATCGAAAAAATGGAAGTCATGGCTGAGAATATGCGTCTTTTGTATGTGGGCCTGACCCGCGCCAAGCACCTTTGCGTGCTGAACTGGGGATATTTCACATTTTCCGAGAACTCGCCGCTGGGCTACTTGCTTTTCCGCCCGCGGACGCCCGCCGACATCAACCAGGTAAAAAAACACATAAAGAAGTTGAGCGACGATCAAATGCTCGAAGAACTCGAGGCGCTCGAAGAAGCGTCCAACGGCGCCGTTCGTGTGCGCCCCGTGGAGTTGCCGTTGGTAAAAGCGAGCCGCCTCGATCTGAAAGCCGAGCAGGGCGCGGGCCTCGAATGCCGTGTTCCCGAAAGAACGCTCCGCCGGGTCATGCGCACGTCTTCATACTCCGGCATCATTAGTACGCCGAAGACCATCGACCCGGAACAGGAAAGGGGCCGCGATCACGACCAGGCCGGCGAGGAAGCGGACGGACTAATCAAGGCGGGGAAACAGGCGGACGAGAGAGTCCCGCTGGCGGACATGGTCAGGGGCGGCCGGGTGGGCAGCCTGGTGCACTCGATCTTCGAAGATCTTGATTTCAGCTTCGAGGATCGCGGGGATCTTGAGAAAATTGTCGCTGACAAGATCAAGGCCTCCGGCTTCGAGACACAGAAACTGCAAGAGATCATCTGCCGGGCGGTCGAAGACACCCTGGACACCTGCTATGACCGGCAGCAGCCCGGCTTCAAGCTCAGAAATTTACCCGCCGAAAAGACCCTGCGCGAGCTTCATTTCTGGTATCCAGCCGACTACGACGGCCGGCCGATCGCCGAGATCTTCGATATCAACCCGAGTCCGTCCATACCACCCGACTACCACCTGAAACTCGCCGAGCTGGACATGTCCAAGCTGCACGGGTTTTTACAAGGCTACATCGACCTGGTCTACGAGCACGAGGGCAAGTGGTACCTGGTGGATTATAAGACCAACCACCTGGGAGAACATTTTCCGGACTACGCCGAGCCCGGAATGCGCGAGCAGATGGCAAGGCATCATTACTATCTGCAGTACCACCTCTACAGCCTGGCACTGCACCGCTACCTTGCCTATCGGCTGCCCGACTACGACTACGACAAACACGTGGGCGGTGTGTTCTACCTGTTCATCCGGGGCATGTCACCGGACAAGGGCCCTGACTACGGCGTATTCAGGGCCAGGCCTTCTTGCGGGATGATCGAGGCCCTCGACGCCATGATCGGGGCGCCGGCCGGGGCGCCGGCCGGGGAGCCGGTCTCATGATTCCGACTCTGGAGGCTCTTGGCGAATCCGGCTATTTCTCGCGGCTGGACGTCCACTTTGCAAAGGCCATGGCCCGTCTTTCGAAAAGCGAAGACCCTCTATTGATCCTGGGCGCGGCCGTGGCCTGTCGATACGCCATGCACGGGCACGTCTGCGCCGATCTTGGCCGGCTTTTCGGAACCAGGATAGAGCTGCCGGAGGGGGGCACGATCGGCGGGCTGTGCTGGCCGGAGTCTGAAGCCTGGCTGGCGGCTCTTGGAAAAAGCAGCCTGGTTGACAACTCACCGTCCGCCGAGCCGCGCACGCCCGTGGTGCTCGACGCGGGCGGCCGCCTGTACCTTACGCGCTACTGGCTGTATCAGAAGCGGCTGGCCGAACAGATCAGGCGGCGTTCGGCGGGGCAGGTGCAAGCTATCGACCTGGCCCTGCTTAACAACGGTCTCGAGCGCCTGTTCTCATCCGGGCCCGATGCGCCCGACGCGGCCCAGCGCCGGGCCGCCGAGGTTGCGCTAAGGCGCAAGCTGGCCGTCATCTCGGGCGGCCCCGGAACGGGTAAAACATCCACGGTGGTCAAGATACTGGTGTTGCTCTTCGAGCAGGCCGCCAAGAAACAAGACGACTTCCCGCGGGTAAGCATGCTGGCGCCGACGGGCAAGGCGGCGGTTCGCCTGGAAGAATCCGTCAGGGACGCTTTAGACGGAAAAGGCGGCCGGCAAATCGATTGCGAGCAGAGAATAAAGGACCAGGTTCGAGAGCTAAGCGCCGCAACCATTCACCGCAGCCTGGGCACGAACCCGAGGACGCCGACCAGCTTCACCCACAACGCGGACAATCCCCTGGGCGCCGACGTCGTCATCGTCGACGAGGCCTCCATGGTGGACCTGCCCCTGATGACCAAGCTGTTCGAGGCCGTAAGAAGCGAAGCCGGCCTGATCCTGCTCGGCGACAAGGACCAACTGGTCTCCGTGGAAGTCGGCGCCGTACTGGGCGACATCTGCAACAGCGGCAGTGCCGAACCCGAAAAGCATCCGGACGGTCCCGGCATTTGGGACTGCATCACCAATCTGACTCACAGCTTCCGCTTCGGCGCACGGCAAGGCATCGGCCGCCTGGCCCGGGCCATCAACCAGGGGAACGGAGCCCGCGCCATCGAGTGCCTGGAAAACGACGCCTGGCCGGATGTCAGCTTGATCGAGATGGGCGATCTAAAATCGCTGGCGGGCAAGATAGAACCATTAGTCAAGCAGCACTACGGAAACATTCTGATGCAGGAAAGCCCGCGAGAGCGTTTGCAGGCCCTGGGAAAATTTCGCATCCTGTGCGCCCACCGCCACGGCCCCACGGGCTCTATGAGCATCAATCCGCTGGTTGAAAGGCTGCTGGGCAGCCGTCTCGGAAAACGAAGTGACAAGCTCTGGTACGACGGCCAGCCGATAATGGTAACCCGCAACGACTACCAGCTGGAACTCTTCAACGGGGACATGGGTGTAATCGGACGCGACCGGGAGCAGCCGGGCGAGCTGAGGGCTTTTTTCCCGGGCAAGGAAAATTCGTACCTGCCCGCGCGCCTTCCGCCGCACGAAACCGTATTTGCCATGACCGCCCACAAGAGTCAGGGCTCGGAGTACGACAACCTGCTGATCCTGCTGCCCGAGCAAAGATCGCCGGTAGTAACGCGGGAGTTACTCTACACGGCCGTCACCCGGGCACGGCACAGCGTCACCCTGTGCGCCGACAAGAAGGTCATCCAGGAAGCGATCGATTCGCCCGTCCAGCGCTCTTCCGGTTTGAGGGGCGAGCTATGGGGAGTTGGTGTAAGCCCCTGAGGTTTCAAGCCAGGGCGTCTTTCAGTTCGCGCACCAGCAGATCGACGGTGCGCGAGCCGCCGCCGGCGCTCTTGAGGCGCCATTCGCCGTCGGTCTCGAAGCGCCGGTCGCCGACGCGTTCGGCCCAGGGCCCGAGCAGGCGCGCCAGGTCGCGCCCCGAGGAATAGTCGAGCCCCTGTTCGCGGCAGGCGCTGATGACGTCCGGCACAACGCGGATGAAGGCCCGAAGCGCGGTGCCCCTTTTCAGGCTGTATTTACGTCCCTTCCAGGCCTGCGGGAAAGCCCCCGCCACCTGTTTGAAGTAGGCCAGGAAGAACCCCCGTGCCTGTTCGCGAAAGCGCTTGGCGCCGGCCATGCTGGCGGTCTCCTGCGATCGGAACAGGCTATCGATCTCCGCGGCCAGGGGCGCCTGTGAGACCTTGCCGGGGCCGACGCCCAGGATGCGGATGTCGCCGTAGAGCGGGCTGTCCTGGCGATCGTTGAGCGAGCGGATGATATCGTGCGCCGCGGCCATGCGTTCGTCCTTGTAGAGTCTGCGGCCCGAGAGGCTGACGATCACGTCTTTCTTGAGGCGGGTGTGTTTGGTATTGATGGTGACGAACATCTCGACCGAATGTCCGGCCGAGAGGTTTTCGAAGATAACGGCCGGCACCGACATGGTGCGCAGCGATTCGGCCACGTCGGCCCGTTCGGATTCGGCGTCGGCGAAGGCGGCCAGCGCCAGCAGGCGGTGTTGTCCGTCGAGTGTCCGAAAGAGTCCTTCTTCCTCGGGAAGCTGCAGGTGACCCATGACGCTGCGGGCGGTGGCGGGTGTGAAATCCAGGCGTCTGTCGGACACCAGGATGACGGCGCCGGGGATGGGCGCCAGGTCCATGTGTTCGTGGCGTTCGCGGTAGTAGGCAACCAGGTCGTCGATCTTCTTGCGCATGATAGGCCGCTGGTAAGCCTTCTCGCTGCCGGAGATCTTCTTTTCGAGTTCCAGCCAGTTGACGCCGGCCTTGGATTTACGCGAGCGTCTCTTGGCCTTTTGCGAGCCCTGGTAGGCAAGCGTCTCGAAGCGAACCAGCTTGCGCACGTCGCCGGACGAGAGGGCGGCCTGGTAGAAGAGAGTGCCGAACTGTTGCAGGCGCATGGCGGGAATGGTGATCATGGGAAACCTCCTTGAACGATGAGTTTGTATGGGCGGTCCGCGAACCGCCCCCACTGAATACCACACGGAGCAATGGGGACGGAGGTCACCCATCCCTCGTATTATTAGGTGGTTACTCGACCTCCGTTCCTTCAAGATCGTTTGTTCAAGAGCCCAGATAGCGCACCAGGGCGTCAACCCCGAACGAGGCGGTATACAGCAGGCCGAAGACCAGGTTGAGTTGCCCTGTGGCCCCGTCGAGGGCCAGAAAGTCGAGAGGATTTTCTGCACTCTTGCGTAGCAGCCCCCTGCGAAAAAGTTTTACTGCTAGCGGCAAAGATATAAAAACCATTAACGCCGAAAGCGGCATCTTCGGCCCGAGATCAGAGGCAAACGAAAACACGGCCCAGCCGGCAACGAAAAGATAAGGGAAGAATAGCAGGAAAGCATAGTAGAAAAGCGAACCGCGATCACCCAAGATAGACGCAACCGTGCGTATGGCGCCCCCGCTGTCGCTTTCGATATCGCGCCAGTTGTTGGCGTGCAGTATGCCGACAACCAGCAAGCTGATGGGAACGGCCCAGACGGCCGGCACCCAGGAGAGCGACCCGGTCTGCACCATCCAGGCGCCCAGCCCACCCAGCACCCCGAAGTCCAGAAACACTGCCAGGTCGCCCAGGGCATTGAACTTCAGCTCGAAGGGACCAAAGCTATAGAACACGCCGATGGCCACTCCGGCGATGCCCAGCCACAGCAACGGCAGCCCGACTGCGGCGACCAGCAGGCAGCCGATGGCCGAGCCAAGCAAAAGAAACAACAAGCCGGCGATCAGCGCTTGTCCGGGCGAGACCCATTTGCGCACCACTGCGCCCGAGACCGGGTTGACCCGGGCATCCAGCCCCTTCTTGAAGTCGTATACGTCGTTGAGCAGGTTGGCGCCGGTGTGCAGAAAGGCCATGCCGAAGAAGGCGCCCAGGAAAAGGATCGGAGAAAATCTCGCCCCGCCCAGGGTGACGGCGAGCACCGTACCAAAGATCACCGGCATGGTTGAAGCCGGCAAGGCGAAGGGCCGCATGGCCACCCACCAGGTTTTGACGAAACCGGGCCGCGCCTGAACGGCCGGCAAGAGATCGTCCCCGATAGCCGGATTCTCGGTCATGGCAAATACCTCCGTGCATTCGAACCGGGTGCGAAGATACAACCGGCGAGACATCGAGTCAACCACGTACGACGTAGGGGCGGTTCGCGAACCGCCCCTACGAACGCGTCGAGACGCAAACCATTGGCGCGCTCTTGCCTACAACAGGCTATTTGTGTAAGATCAAGGCAATCGAGGTAACCCATGATGAGAAATTGCCGATCGTCCGGTCTGCTTGCCATGCTGCCGTGGCTGGTGTTTGCGGTCTGCGGCTGCGGGGGCGGACAGGTCGATGCCTGTAAGGACGAATGCAGTCGCCGGAGTGCCCGGGCCTGCGACGAGCTGGGCCAGAACGGCTACCAGGTCTGCGCCGACGAATGGGATCAGGACGACTGCCTCGAGTGGGGGCCGGTCAACGCCTGCGAGGCCGACCAGACCTGTAGCGAGGGAATCTGCCAGGGCGGCCAGCCCGCCTGCCAGGACGAATGCGGCGCCGGCGAACTGCGCTGCGCCGCCGCTCCCGATAACGGCGTGGAGATGTGCGGCGATTTCGACGACGACGATTGCCTAGAGTGGGGCGGCTACGAGCCCTGCACCCAGGGCGACTGCGCCGCCGGCGCCTGTCCGGGCGAGTGCACCGACGAGTGCCGGCCGGAGGGCGAGAAAGCCTGCGAGGGCGACGGCCACGTGGTCTGCGGCGACCAGGACGCCGACCAGTGCCTGGAGTGGTCGGACGTCCAGGACTGCGGCGAGCATCAGACCTGCGAGAAACACGGCCGGTGCTGCATCGAGGCGGACGAGGACTGCGAGGACTACGACGAATGCTGCGACTGCTATCACTGCTGCCCGGTGTTCAAGATATGCGTCCCCAACTTCTGGGACTCGGATTGTATCTGATCCGCAGGGGCGTCTCGCGAACCGCCCCCACAAACGCGGCGAGGCATAAACCGTCGGTGCGCTTGGCGGGCGCGTTCAAAACGTGACGATCTCAAGCGCTCTCGGCGACAAGGCGACGCTTTTTCATCTTGCCGTCCCTTTCGCCCCAGGTTTCACGGTACAACAACTTCTACTCCTCTTTTACGTCTAGCGAGCTCTAGAATAATCTGTAAATGGGTAAGTTGTCGTGAAAAAGCGAAGAAGCGGATGACATATTTCTGGCTGTAAGAGCCGTAATCAATCCAATATGTCTCATGGATTGTGAGGTCTTCCCGACTAAGAGTATCATTTGTAATTTTATCTATATCTGACTTGAGCTTTGCCAGGCACGGCCCCAATACCTCTATTCCTTCTTCGAGAAGCAGCTCGCAAGTGACAGGGCCGTAGTTTTGCATGACATACCAGAGAGCGTTACGTCCTTCAATATCGAGGGCGTTGATATCGGCACCTGCGTCGAGGAGGATGAATGCCATGTTATCTCCCTTCGCACCCGCTGCCCGGACCTCCTTCAGCCTTTCATTGACGAGACTCACCACCTCAAGGAGTATCGGCAGGTACTCCTTCGTTGGAACAACACGATTTTCGGGAAACCGCTCCTGAAATATCTTATGCATCCACATCACCTCACCCGGCCACGCCTTCATTAGCGGGGTCATGCCGTTTCCTTTATATCGGTAATTCGGGTCGGCACCTTTGGACAGCAGGTAACGGACTATTTCAGGATCGTAATAACCCGCCGCGATGTGGAGCGGATAGCCCCCATTATCGAGAATTTCGACCGCCTTGCCCGGATCGGCTTCTACCGTAGTACGAATTTTTTCGAGATCGCCCTTTGTTATAGCCCTATAGAATGGGTCGCGCACACACCCGACTGAAAAAACCAACAATATCAATATCGCGGGAATAAACCGCTTCATGAATTCACTCCTCTCAGGAAAAACGATATCGATCACTTGGAAACAAAAGGATTTTTCAGGTTGACAGGAGGATCTTCCATCCGAAGTACCTGGCACCACTGCTGCTGGCACCACTGCTGCTGGCATGGTGCGTCGTCGACGTCACTTCCGGCTTGGAAGCGGGCTGACCCTGACACGCAGCCACAGCCAGTACCAACAAGAAAAAACCGAGCCATGGCCGGTTCAGTTCATCTGTTATATTCTTCATAGTCCTCATAGTCCTTGAGAATCTTTCGAACCGAAGGTGCATACCTACACTTCGGACATGTAGCCACGTAGAGCTTGTAATATTCATAAGCTTCTTTCCTTTTTACTCCCAAAGCGTAAGTTGATCCAATCAAGCGCAGCAGTTCGTGGTCTTTGGGGTTGAGCTCCAAGGCTTTCTTGAATAGATCTATTGCCTTGCCTAGCTGGCCCTTTTTATATAGCCGGATTCCTTCTTCGCGAAGTTTCCTTGATTTTTGTTCATCTGCATCGACCTGGGTCGGCATCTTTTTTTTCGGCCTTTTGCCGTCCGGGGCAGGAGTCACGTCGTCGCCCCCGAGTTTGGCCAGCAAATTTCTGGATTTTGTTCGGTAGACACTGTCTTTCGGCACAATCAGGAGGACTCTTTCAAGCTTCTTCTTCGCCTCCTCCGGACTGGTTCCCTTGATGACGTAGGCCTCATAATAAAGTATCCTTGCTTCACTCTTTGCCCTTTCCTCCGCTTCGCGAATCGCTACCCTTGTCTTGTCCGTGGTTCCCTTTTTCTTCTTGGCACGCTTTCGATTCCTTGAAGATTTCAGCTCCACCGACAACAATGGCGCATCCTTCATCGACACGATTTGTCTCACTGTTTGGTAGCCAGTTTTCTCCAGCGTAACAGTCTTGCCCTCTCCGGCAGCCAGCTGCAGATCAATCGGCGTCTTACCAAGGATCTTTTTCTCTCCTCTTACGGTTGCGCCGGGTGGCACGCTAACCAGCCGCACCGCTACTGTCTCCGGTTTCTCCTTTACCGGAGACTCACCACCGTCATGGATCGCCGGAAGACCGGCAGATGCACTTTTATCGTCTGTTTTTCCCAGCGGCGGCTTTTCCGATTCCACCGGAGAGCGGCCTTGCCACAAGTACCAACCGCCGATAAAAGCGAATACGACTATGACCAAGACAACGAGCGCAGCAGTTTTTGCCCGCCTGGTCTTCAGATACCGGATTTTCGTTTTCTCACCGGCAAGATTTTCATAGCCCGCTGACGCATCACGAACCTCTGGCGGAAGCGATTCACTCGCGGTCTTGAGAACACCGAGCGATGCCGCTTTCGCTTCTTTGTTTTGAATTTCGCTCAGGAGCTGCCGCGATGCCCTCGCCTGATCGGCGAGGACAACGCCGGCGAAGTCGGAGATCGCCGTGTAGTCCGCCGGCTGCCCGCTCTCTCGAATGTACTTCATAAGGGCCGCGCCCATCTCCCCGACGTCTTGGAAGCGATCAGCCGGTTTCCTTTTCAGAGCCCGGTCGGCAATGTCAGCCAGTTCGGCCGGCACATCAGATTGTTTTTCGCGGACTCGCGGGATTGGTTCTTGTACGATGGCCAGGACTGTTGCCGAATCACTTTTACGTTTGAATAACCGACTATGCGTCAGCAGTTCCCACAAGACTACTCCCAGTGAGAAAATGTCCGAGCGGGCATCCAGGGATTGCCCTTTGCATTGCTCGGGAGACATGTATTGCCATTTGCCCTTGATCTGGCCGGTGCGAGTCTTGTGAATCTTGTCGGCGGCCTTGGCAATCCCGAAGTCAACTAGTTTTACCGTCCCTGTAAACAGCACGAATATGTTTTGAGGGCTGACATCGCGGTGAATGATATTGAGTGTCTTACCGTCGGTGTCCACTCGCGAGTGGGCGTAGTATAGGCCTTCGCACACCTGGGACATGATCCCTGCGGCCAGTTCTGGGGACAGAAACCGGCTGATCTTGTTGGTCTCGGCCACAAGACGGTCGAGGCTTTCGCCTTCCAGATACTCCATGACGATGTAATACTCGCCATCCTCGTTTCCCAGGTCGAATATCTGCACGATGTTAGGATGGTAGAGTTTGGCGGCGATGCGAGCCTCATCGAGGAACATCTCAATTAAGCTTTTATCGCGTGCCAGGTGCGGCAGGATGCGCTTGACCACCACCAGCCGCTCGAACCCCTCGATGCCTGTCTGCCTGGCCAGGTAAATCTCGGCCATGCCGCCCGTATTGAGGAGCTTGAGAAGCTTGTATTTCCCCAACGTATCTGGGCGAAGTCTGTTGGCCATCAATGAGCAATTTTTACACTTTTCCTCGCACCTGTCAAAAGCAACCCTGCGATGGGGCTATCAAAAAATAATTCCAAGCTTCTTCAACAAATCTCTTCCGAAAAGCTTTGCGGCCAGGTCGATGACGACCTGGGTGGTCTCGAGAACATCATCGTCACCGGGCCAGTGCCGCGCGACAACCTCCAGGCTGATGTAGAGTCTTTATATTATTCGGCCGAGCTGGCTTGCCCTTCGGTTTGTCGCAAAGCGTGTCGCAAACCTGTCGCAAACATCACCGAATCCCTTGCAGCGCACGACATTTTAAATCCAAAACTCGAGCGGCGAGCATCTCATGGCGGGAATTGTGATTATGAAACCCCTCCTGAGTGTTTGATGGTTGTAGTTATCACAGAAACATCGCCGTTGCATCACCTTGTTGTAGAGCGTTCTATTGCAAAGCCGTGAATGTCGCCTCCTGGTCACGCTCGGCGATGATCACAGCCCAGGATGTCGCGGGCGACCCGCTGCGCGGACCCGACGATCTGCAGGGTCTTTTGGATCTGCAGCGGTCGGCCCGGGTCGATGATCCGCATGTCGGCCTCGAGCGGCCAGCCGGCGGCCAAAGATCCGTTTTCCGCGATGATGCAGGCTGTCCGGTCGCGCGCCTCGCGGCGATATTCCAGGTAAGTGTCCCAGAGTGAGCGGCCCACTGTAGCGCGATCGACAATCACCACGAACGCCGGCAAGGCGATGATATCCGGAGTCTCGGGCCGGCCGAGCTGCACGGAGCAGCGCAGGCGTCCGGCCAGCGAGCTGACCGCGCCCAGCAGCCCGGCGTGTGAAAGCTGGCAGAAGATAGTGCTCCACCAGGGGTGTGCGAACAGATCGACCAGCCGCGCGTCGTCCTGCAGCGAATCAGCCCGGACCGCGCCGCCGCCGGGCCGCCGCAAGGAAGAGTCGCCGTTTTCAGCGCGAGCCCCCGGTGCAACTCCGGCCGCGCCCAGGCACCCGCCGAGCACGCCCTTGAGAAAATTCCGTCTTTCCATGCGCCGCCTCCTTCGAGAAGGAATATAGCATGCGGCTATGACATCCCCGTGTTACTCATTCGAAGTGCCTGGCACCACTGCTGATGTGCCCGGACGGCTGGGCGCCTGTAGAAGGGTCTCTTTATTGCAACTACCAAGGCTGATAGACTGGCAACCAAGTCCGGCGCCTCATGGCACCATGTCAGACCCTTGATGTATCATGGCCGACGTAAAGCAACTGGGGTGCACGCAAAGGAGGAAAGATGGACCCGGCACGCCTTTGTCAAGAGACCATCACCAGGGATCTCATCGCGGAGATGTGCGACTGGAAGCCCAGACGCATGAGCCTGGCGGAATACAATCTGGCTCGTGGCGACAAGGTGCATGTCGGGCTCAACAAACCACGAAAAGATGGTGATGACTGGAACCTTGCCTTCCCGTTCAAGGATAGCTTCGTCCCCGCATTCGAGTGCGCCTTCGAGATTCAAAACATCGGATTCCGGCAGAAGGAGGGTGTCAATCTCGTCTATACATTTCTCAAGAACGTAGCCGACGAGGATATCGAGGACCTTTCGAAATGGCTTGGGGACATCGACAAGGCGGTGGCAATCAGGGACTGCCTGGCGCTGTCTTTCGCAATGGACTATGAACGCGAGTACGGAAACCCCGATAACGATCAGACCGAGACAGGGGCGCTTCGAGCCAGTGCCAAGACCTACGGTGGACTCAGACCGACTGACACCAGCATGAGGGCCGCCGACAATCTCGCATCGAGGTTGGCCGGGTTCATACGAGACATTCGCGCGTACAATTACTCTCAGTGCGTCGTGGCGGTACCCCCCTCTAGTCTTTCCAAACCGTTCGACCTGCCGACACACCTCGCGAAGACGGTTGCCGCTGAACTTCAGTGGGCGGACCTCAGCTCGGCGGTTCGAACAGTAAAGGAAAGACCTCAGCTGAAAAACCTGCCTGTCGGCGAGAAGCTTGAAGCCCTCGATGGCACCGTCAAGGTTGAGAGTGAGGCCGTCAAGGGAAGGGTCGTCACCCTGATCGACGACCTCTACCAGTCTGGAGTCACGATGAACTACGTTGCAATGAAGCTCCAGAAGGCCGGTGCACGCGCGATCTTGGGGCTTGCATGCGAGAAGACACTGCGCAATGATGACAATGTCCAGGACGAATAGACAATGACCGACCGATCAACAGTCAAGGCCGTTTTCAGGCTTCTTGGTGTCCAAGGCATAGGCCCGGCTCGCGCCCAGGCGGTGATGCGCTGGTGCACCAAAAAAGGGATCGCGCTTGACGAGTTCGTAACCAACCCTGTGACGGCGGAGGGCGGCCTTAGTGAAAAGCTGGTGGAAAGGTTGCGCACTACTCCCGACAACGCCGAGCGGATAGTCGACAAACTCGAAGCCGCGGAAATAAGAGTGCTGCTTCATTCAGACAAACAGTATCCAAGATCGATCACAAACGCTCTCGGCGACAAGGCGCCGCTTTTCCTGACCGTGAAGGGGAACCCGGGCATCCTTGGTCGCCCGTCAATTGGCTTTTGCGGTTCACGTAAAGCAACGGAGAAGGGTTTGGTCGTCGCCAAAGACTGCGCGGAACAACTCGCACAGAAAGGGATCTGCGTGGTGTCAGGCTACGCGGCCGGGGCTGACATGGCTGCACACGCTTCAGCCCTGCGGGCAAACGGAATGACAGCGGTTGTTTTGGCCGAAGGTATCTTGTCGTTCCGGCTCAAGGAAGAAATCCGACAGGTTTGGGACTGGGAAAGAGTTGCCGTGGTTTCCGAGTTTCTTCCCGATGCGCCGTGGAGCGTCGGCAACGCGATGCAGAGGAATTCCACGATATGCGGCCTCTCGCAAGCGATGATCCTCATCGAGGCGCGAAGCAAGGGCGGCAGCGCGGAGGCCGGACGAACCTGCCTCAAGATGCAAAGACCTCTCTTTGCTTCCGTCTATGAGAATGGTTCTGATGCCACTGCCGGCAACCAGGACGTTGTCCGTGAAGGAGCGACCCGTCTCTACAAGAAGCGTTCCAGCGGTCGCGCAAATTTGGAGAAGGTGTTCGAACTGCTTCGGAGCAAAGGATTCGAACCTGACGAAAGCAGCGCATCGGCGGAAGTCTCTGCAACGATCAATGCAAGATAGTTCGACCGATTATTGAAATGGGCGGGCGCTCACCTTTGAGCAATGGGGAGGTCACCCATCTCTCGTATTATTAGGTGGTTACTCGACCTCCGTCCCTTCATGTCCCACCAGGGGTGTGCGAAGAGATCGACCAGCCGCGCGTCGTCCCGCGGCGAATCATCCCGGACCGCGCCGCCGCCGGGCCGCCGCAAGGGAGAGTCGTCGTTTTCAGCGCGAGCCCCCAGTGCAATCCCGGCCGCGCCCAGGCACCCGCCGAGCACGCCCTTGAGAAAATTCCGTCTTTCCATGCGCCGCCTCCTTCGAGAAGGAATATAGCAGGCGGCTATGACATCCCCGTGCCGTTCATCGCCGAGGACCGTCTATTGCCGCAGAATGAAGCACCACACGAAGTGTCTGGCACCACTGCCACCAGCCCCGGCGCAGATCATGGCTTCAATGGGGCCGCGGCACGAAGCCGCGGAATATCACCCAACCAACACCCAACCAACACCCAACCACTAAGCTTCAATGGGGCCGCGGCACGAAGCCGCGGAATATCTTCGTGGAGGCGTACCTGACCGCATCCAGCGACGTGCTTCAATGGGGCCGCGGCACGAAGCCGCGGAATATCATTTGACGAGCGTGTCCGCGACGCGATACTGGCAGCTTCAATGGGGCCGCGGCACGAAGCCGCGGAATATAACTTTTCCCGTCGGTCATATCCACCCACTGCTATGCTTCAATGGGGCCGCGGCACGAAGCCGCGGAATATGGCTATTCACAGGTGGAGACCATCTCTTTGTTGCGCGCTTCAATGGGGCCGCGGCACGAAGCCGCGGAATATTAGGCAGACCCTTGAAGTTGACTATTCCCTGGAGACTGCTTCAATGGGGCCGCGGCACGAAGCCGCGGAATATTCTGGCCGTCAAGCTCGTTATGAACGGCATGAGTGGGCTTCAATGGGGCCGCGGCACGAAGCCGCGGAATATCAAGTCTGTCGAGGTGTATCTGTGGCTCAAAGCTCTGCTTCAATGGGGCCGCGGCACGAAGCCGCGGAATATACATCTCCTGCGTCTGCTTGAGGCGCGTACCTGTAGCTTCAATGGGGCCGCGGCACGAAGCCGCGGAATATGCAAGGATCGCGTACTCGCCTAGTTGAGTACCAGTGCTTCAATGGGGCCGCGGCACGAAGCCGCGGAATATACAGACGTTTTTATCTATTGGAATCTCGACCGGGATGCTTCAATGGGGCCGCGGCACGAAGCCGCGGAATATCACCACTCTGATGTCGACTGCGGCCACCGGGGAGATGCTTCAATGGGGCCGCGGCACGAAGCCGCGGAATATGACGTGAGCCCCGAGAGATTCGCGATGTCACCGGGCTTCAATGGGGCCGCGGCACGAAGCCGCGGAATATCAGGAACCTCCGGGCGTCCTGTTGATCCTGCTTAGTGCTTCAATGGGGCCGCGGCACGAAGCCGCGGAATATTGTACCTGTTCGGCACATCCGTAAGCGGCGACATCGCGCTTCAATGGGGCCGCGGCACGAAGCCGCGGAATATACGGTCGCCCAGGGTGATGCTGTGCGCTTTGTCACGCTTCAATGGGGCCGCGGCACGAAGCCGCGGAATATCCTTGAACTTGTTTTTTGTTTTCAACTTTTCATCTCTGCTTCAATGGGGCCGCGGCACGAAGCCGCGGAATATCAAACACCGGAATCATCGGCAACGTCCAACGTCCAGCTTCAATGGGGCCGCGGCACGAAGCCGCGGAATATCCAATCCAGGGCTGCCAAGCTTGGCGGATGTGCCCGTGCTTCAATGGGGCCGCGGCACGAAGCCGCGGAATATCAAAAAGACGCCGCCCGCAACTCCTTGTCGATCAACGCTTCAATGGGGCCGCGGCACGAAGCCGCGGAATATACACGTCGCCCAGGAAAGACGCCCAGCGTACCCGCTGGCTTCAATGGGGCCGCGGCACGAAGCCGCGGAATATACCAATATCGCGGCTCAGGCTATCCACGCCTGGGGGCTTCAATGGGGCCGCGGCACGAAGCCGCGGAATATGCGCATTTCCTGGGAAGACGGGAACTGCATGTTTTCAGCTTCAATGGGGCCGCGGCACGAAGCCGCGGAATATCCGGCGGATATTTGCTGGCCCATGCCGCGATTCATCATGCTTCAATGGGGCCGCGGCACGAAGCCGCGGAATATAAAGCAGGTGAGTGATGCAGACCGTCAAGGAAATAGTGCTTCAATGGGGCCGCGGCACGAAGCCGCGGAATATAAAGCAGGTGAGTGATGCAGACCGTCAAGGAAATAGTCGCTTCAATGGGGCCGCGGCACGAAGCCGCGGAATATGTGGTGGACGAGGAAGACGGCGACGCACCGCTGAAGCTTCAATGGGGCCGCGGCACGAAGCCGCGGAATATCATCGAGACGGCCGCAGAGATTAGCCCCGCCATGCTCGCTTCAATGGGGCCGCGGCACGAAGCCGCGGAATATAAAACAGAGCGCGGCGCTCCCCCAGGTGGAGGTCGTCGCTTCAATGGGGCCGCGGCACGAAGCCGCGGAATATCCGGCACCGCGCCATGAACATCGACGGAGAC
>DATKYQ010000059.1:0-15593 GCA_035528415.1 Myxococcota bacterium
ACTCCGTTCCGCCCTCGTCTCTCTTCCGATCATCGCTCATCTCCGCTCCTCCTTTCCGACGACTCACGCCGCCTAAAGAAGGAGGGATTTAGTCCACCTATTTCTACACCCTAACTGTCAAGGATTTCGGGAAGGGGT
Source organism: Myxococcota bacterium (assembly GCA_035528415.1). Taxonomy (GTDB): domain Bacteria; phylum Myxococcota; class B64-G9; order B64-G9; family B64-G9; genus DATKYQ01. The sequence goes on from DATKYQ010000059.1 coordinate 139, forward strand.
ACACGGAGGCGACAAGGATAAAATCAGGCACCATTTTTTACAGCAGTTTCCTGAAAAACGTGGCGGCAAAGAGTCGCGAGGTTCAGCGGGCGCTCGATTCCTTTATGAGTTTTCGCAACCGGGGCGGCAAGCCGAGCGAGGCACTGCGTGCGTTTTCATCTTGTCGTCCCCCTTTATGGGAGGTGTTAAAATATTATGTTGCAGCAAAATAATATTTCTGTTACATAATAGATATGATTCTGCCTTTTCTGAATCGTGCCGAAGAACTCGGGCGCATTTCCCGCCAACTGAAGAAGCGGGGATCGTCTTTCATCTGTTTGTACGGCCGCCGCAGGTGCGGTAAGTCGCGGCTGGTGCGGGAGGCGCTCGCTAGACGTCTTACGGCCTATTACACGGGAGACGACCGCGAGCAGGCCCTGCAATTGCGGGACGCCGCCCGGGAAATCTCGCGCCTGATTCCCGGCTTTGCGCGGGTGGAATATCCCGGCTGGGCGGAACTGTTCGAGCGCTTCGAAAAAGACGCCCCCTCCGGAGCGACGCTGGTTCTGGACGAGTTTCCATCCATGGTTGCCGCCTCTCCCGCCCTGCCCAGCTTGCTGCAGAAGTTCATAGACCGGCTTGCCGAAGGGAACTTGAATGTCATCGTGCTCGGCTCATCCCAACGCATGATGCAGGGTGCCTTGCTGGAGCCGGGCGCCCCCCTGTATGGTCGGGCGGACGAAATACTCAAGATCGAACCGCTCGAGCCGCGTTGGATCATGCCCGCCCTGAAGCTTGCCAACGCCGAACAAGCGGTGCGGCACTACGCGGTCTGGGGCGGAATTCCGCGCTACTGGGAGTTGGCGGTGGAGCGGGGTCGCCTGGAACGGGCGGTCGTGGACCTGGTGTTGAGCCCGTTGGGAGTACTCCACCGGGAACCCGAGCGTCTTTTGCGCGACGACTTGCGCGACACCCGGCAAGCCGCATCGATCCTGGCCCTGATAGGCAAGGGTTGCCAGCGCATGAGCGAAATCGCCGGCAGGTTGCAGCGGCCGGCCACGTCCCTGTCCCGCCCCTTGCGGGTTCTCGTGGACATGGGCCTGGTTGCGCGGGATGTGCCGTTCGGCCGCACCACGAAAGACACCAAGCGCAGCTTATACAAGATTGCGGATCCGTTTCTGCGCTTCTGGTATCGCTTCGTCGAGGGTCACCGGGCACGCCTGGAGGCAGGCCAGGCGCAGATCGTCTGGGATGAACAACGGGTTGCCTGGAACCATCACCTGGCCTCTGGCTGGGAAGAAATGGTTCGCCGCTCCGTGGCGCGTGCTCCCGTTCTGGGTGAGCGCTGGAATCCCGCATCGAGGTGGTGGGGAAGCGGTCTTGACGGAAAACCAATGGAACTGGATCTGGTGGCTGGCGCGGTCGGCAACACAGAGAAGCTACTGGTCGGAGAAGTCAAGTTGCAAAGCGACTTGCGAAAGGCCAAGGAAACATTGGCCAGGCTGGAGGAACGCGCCCGGCACCTGCCCGCGGCCACTGGAAAAAGGGTAATCTGCTGCCTGTGGGTTTTACGTATGAGATCAAAGCAGCGACCCGCCAATCTGTTCGGCGCCGAAGAAGTTGTAGGAGGAGTTTGATCCGTCCGGGCGCGACTCATGATTCGTTGCCGAGGTAACGCTTGATAGATGCGGCCAGTTCGTCGATCTTTTCCTGGCTGTCGTACGGCGGCAGGAGCTCCAGGCGCGGGCCGCGGCGGCCCTCGATGGCTACGGGCTTGAGTACCCGGCGATCGGCGAAGGTCAAGATGGCGTTCTTGATGGCCTCGCGGTTGATTGACTCGAAAAACTCGATCTCGCCCCGGGCGAACAGGCGCCGGCCCAGGCTCAGGGTGCGGGAAAGGAAGTCTTTCTGCGGCAGCGGGCCGGCCAGCAGGTTCGAGAGGCTGCCGGCCGCGAGCGCGTAGCTCTCGACGTAGTGCTCGAGCACGGCCTTGAAGAGAGTACGCTTGTCCTTGGCTTCGGCCAGCTTGACCACGAAGCCGTTCTCTTCCCGCACGGCTCCTTCGAGCTCGAGTTTGGCCAAAGCACCGCGCACCACGTCCTCGAAATCCCGTTCGGAGCGAAAAAGAAACTCGAACTTGAACAGGCGCGAGAGCTCCCGGATGCGAGGACCGAGGGCGTCGAAGGGAACCGCCTCCACCGAGAACGACTCGAGCGCCAAGATGAATATGCTGGCCGGCAAGAAATGATGGATGATGTTGTTGCGGTAGTAGTCGAGGGCCAGTCGCTTGCGCTCGATTGTCGAGTAGATCAGCTCTTGGCCCGTGTGACGCATCGAAATCATACCGTCGCGTGCGAAACGAGCCGCCGATTCAGCCAGTCCGCGTGGAAAATCGTTGAGGGTCGCCGAGAAACGCTGGTGCCCGCTTGTGCGGATCCAGTCGGCCACCCAGTGGGCGCGTTTCTCGAGATCGCCTTGACTTATGCCGCGCCGGCGGTGGGTAAGGAGCGCAAAGGCCAATAGGGCCGACGGCGTAACCGTGTGAACCTGGTTGATGCGGTACAGAACGCGGTAGGCAATCTCCCGAACCAGCGAACGGTGTTCTTCGTCGCTCAACGATTTGGCGTTCAGGCCGCGTTGATGCATGTGTTCCGCCAGCGATATGGGATCGGCCACTTGCACGTAGATCTTGCCGTACTTCGACTTGAGGTGGCTGGAAGATTTTACCAGGCTGGCGACGTCTTCTTTCTCTTTGTCTGCGCCGGAAAGCTCCTTGACGTAGGATCCGCTCTCGACGATCTTCTCGTAGTCGATCGAAATCGGAATGAACTGGATATCGTTGCTGGCCCCTTCCTGAAAGGCCTCAATCAACCATGAGAGAATGCCGAAGCGCGGGCTGAGCAACTTGCCGGTGCGGCTGCGCGTGCCCTCAATAAAGAACTCGATCGGGAACCCTTCGGCCATGACGTAGCGCAGGTAGGTCCTGAAAATCGTCGGGTAGAGACTGTTTCCCTTGAACGACCGCCGCATGAAGAAGGCGCCCGAATGGCGGAATATGGGTCCCATGGGCCAGAAAGTCAAGTTGATGCCCGCCGCGATGTGCGGCATGGGAATGGCGTACTTGAGACACAACTGGCTGAGGATCAGGTAGTCGACGTGGCTCTTGTGGCTGGGGCAGAAGATCACCGGAGACTTGCGCACGGCCGCCCGGATTTTCTCGAAATCACTTTCGTTGACGACGATGCCCTCGTACATGCGCCGCCAGATGAAGTTCAGCGCCTTGTCGAACATTATCGGCCAGCGGATCCTGGGCTCGGCCGCGATCTCGTCGAGGATATCGTAAGCCTTCTTGCGTAGGGCCTCGACCTTGGCGTCATCGTCATCGCCCTGCGAGGAGATGACGTCGATGATCTTGGGATCTTGCAGGATGGACCGCTTGAAATCGGCCGGGGGACGGATCCGGGGGCCGGTGACGTCGAAAACCTCGAGTGAGAGATCCCGATCGAGACGTCGTCGCAAGGCTTTGGCTTGCCTGGCGATATTCGCAGTGGAATGCTCGGTTATGAAGTCTTGCAGATTGATCGGGTCGGCCACTTTGACAAAAGTATTACGGTAGTTGCCGAGCAACATGAACAACGAGCGCAGGAATCCTGGAGATTCCTGCAGCCCGAAAACGGCGTCGGTTAGTACCTTGGATTCTTTTCCCGGGTGAAGATTCCAGAAAACCAGATTGGGAACGAGATAGATAGGTCGATCCTGTGTCTGCTGGGCCGAGACCAGCGTCTCGAGCAGTTGCTCGTCGCCGTCTTGCTCGGGACTGGTGATGGTTGCCGGCCGGTCGAGAAACAGCATTGCGGCGTCGTGCCGCCTGAGGACGCCGGTCAGCTGTTTCCGAGATAGGTGTTCGCCATCCTCCTCGAGATCTTCGTCGCTTTCGGCCCCCAGTGTACGCATGCGTTCGAGCAGGCGGCCGATGGGCTGCAGCAGTGTGGGATCGACGCCGTTGACGAACCTGGCTAAAGGCAGCCCGTAGCGGTTGCAAACGTGGTTCATGTATAAAAAGTACAGCAGGTTTGCCGAACTGGACAGGTAGACGATGTCGCCTTCGACTGCAAGCTCACGGATGCGCTTGACGGCCTGTTCGGGGAAACTGATGGGGTTGAAATAGCGGGCGAAGAACGAACGCAAGAATGGGCCGTAATTATCATGCATTGCCAGCGGCTGTAGAACCACTTGCTCATGCCGTCCAGCGTCTTGTGACATCTTTTACCTCTACAAGAATTACAGCGGCAAGATCCAAGGTTTCGATGAACTAGTCAAGTGTTTAGAACACCGGTATTGAATAGTCGCACGGGCTGGAATATCATCTGACGCCTTTTTACATATTGTTCAGGAGGGTCTTCGATGGGCAAGAAAACAACGCTTCTAATGGCCGTATTTGCCGGTGCTATTTTGGTCATCTGTTTACAGCTGGGAGTAGAGGCCCTGGCGGCCGAGAGCGACGACGTTCCGCCGCCGCCCGAGGACATCAAGACGGCGCCCAAGAGTTGGGAGCCTCTGGAGTTCGGGCAGGCGGTGCCCGTAGAATGGGGAACGGTCATCTCGATCAACCGCGTCGAAAAGGGCGGCGAGTCGTACACTTTCTGGTTCCTGAGCACGGACGGGACGCTCAGGGGCGTAACCACGCGGGAGTTCACCGGCCCCAACCGGGCCAGCTTCTTTCCCGAGGTGTACGTGATTCACAGGCGCTGAGCCGAGCGGTCGAGGTGCGCCCCAAATTAACTGAAAACCAGCCGAATTGGCGATCCTGTGCCTTGACAGAAACCTGGACTGAAACCTGGGTTTGTGTTTTGCTTCTGCCCCATGACCGCCAGCCTTGCGTCGAACCCGTCGCCAGACGTGCCCGATTTTGTTCTGGTAAGCGACCTGCATATGGGCCAGGGCCGCTCCGAAGATCCGCCCCGTTACTCGCCCATGGAGGAGTTCTTCTACGACGAGTCCTTCGCGCGCCTCCTGCAGCATCTCCAGGCGCGCTACGGTCAGGATCCGGACAGCCTGGTGCTGGTGATTAACGGCGATGCATTCGACTTTCTGACGATGACCCGGATCCCCGATCCGAAAGTGGCGGCCGAATACGGTTTTGAGGTGCGAATGGCCGAGCGCCGCTTCGGCCTCAACCCGACGCCGAGGAAATCGGTATACGGGCTGGATCAGATCGTCGCCGGTCACCCGATCGCCATCGAAGCCCTGGCGCGGTTCGTGGCCGCTGGCTTCCAGGTCGAAATCCTCAGAGGCAACCACGATCTGGAGTTGTTCTTTGAGCCCGTCCAGCAGCGCTTGCGCGAGCACCTGACCCGCATGCCCGGCGGCCCGAGCCCCAAGGAGGCCGCCGCCCGGGTGCGCTTCCACCAGTGGTTTCTGTTGATCCCAGGCCGGCTTTACATTGAACACGGCAACCAATACGAGTCCTCCAACTCCATCCGCTACCCGCTGCGCCCGGTCCTGTCCACACGGCAACGCCGTGGCGAGCAAGAGGACGTGCTGGATTACCCGCTGGGCTCCATCTTCGTGCGCTACTTCTACAACAGCGTCCACCGGATCAACCCCTATCAGCCCAAGCTGGTGTCTTTCGAGCAATACCTGGACTTCCTGCGCAGCTACAACCTGCTCGACCTGCTGCGCATCGCCCGCGGCCACTACCCCTTCTTCATCCGCACCCTGCGACCGAACACCACCGCCGGCTCCACTGGTCCCAGCAGGGAAGACGACGCCCAGCAGGCCGACGACTTCCGGCAGGCCAGCCAGAATAGCGAGCTGCCCGAGCTGCACCAGCAGCTCAACCAGATCAAGGTTCACCCGGCCTCGGCCTCCAAGCTGGCCCTGGTCCAGGCCATGACCCGGCCGATCTTCAAGCGGGTCGCCTGGTTCTCGGCCACCGCGTTCGGCGCCTTGTACGTATGGCTGCTAATCTTCAGCTTGATCCAGGCCACCCCATGGCTGGCGGAGAATGTCTTCGCTAAAGCCGTCCTGATGGCCGTGCTGGCGATCTCCACTCTGGCGGTGTTGATCTGGCTGGTCAACTACCTGGGCTGGCGTCTGCGCCGACAACACGATTCAACTGCTGAGATGCTGGCTGAGCGGGCCGATCGGATCGCCCGCCTGACAGGGGTCAAGCTGGTGCTGATGGGCCACACCCACCTGGTCGACGCCCGCAAGGTGGCCGACGGCCGGGCAACCTACGCCAACTCGGGCACCTGGGTAGCGGTCGACAATCCCTGGGAGCGCATCGACCATGACGCCCGGCGCTTCACCCTGCTTCTGGTCCAGGGCGACCGTGTCCAGGTCAGCCGCTGGAACGACAACGCCGGGCGGATCGAGACGGTGCCGATGTTCGATTTACCCCCGGCCGAAGAAACTGCCCGCGGCGAGCGCACCGCCTGGTAGCGTCGAAACGAGGCTACCCCAAAATTGACGATCCTGTGCCTTGACTGAAACCTGGGCTTGTGTTCTGCTTCTGCCCTAGAGATCAGGAGGTCAGTGACCATGTCGTATGCGGCACAGAAGGGATGGTGTTAACATGAGTTTTAAAGGTAAACGGAGCGTGCCATTGATACTATTCGTGTTTTTCTTTTCGACACTACTCGGCTGCTCAGGCATCAAGACCATCAAGACCGATGATCTCAAGCCGATCACGATTGCCGAGTGGCGCTCAGGCAAGATTGACCGCAAAGGGATCGAAAAAGCCGGCGAGGAAAAGGGATTGCTGCTAAAAATCGCCAAGGGAGAGTCTTTTCCATTGACCATCTCGGCCAAGAGCGAACTGTTCGAAATAGGAGAAACCATAGACATCAAGTTCCAACAGGGTGTCTACATGCTGATGTCCAGCGCGGGCATGCAATTCAGCCCGGACGGCAAGCGTTGGGCCTCCTTGCAAAACCTGGGTGATCTCAAGGACCTTTTCGGGCTCAAAAAGATAAGCTTCACATTTGTCAGCAAATCGGGCAGCGACAAGCCCTCTGGAAACACCAGCGGGACGGAAACCAGCGCGCAGCCCCCAGCCGGACAGGATACAGGGGAAGAGGGCGCTGGGCAGTAACCCTTGAGTTCCGCTCACCTGGGGTTTTGCGTTCCCCTGTTTTCCGGAGCCGAGTTGTCGAAAGCTACTCTTGAAAGCCAATCCCGCGTCCGCAGCAGTTCTCCCGGGTGACGCGGGAGCTGCGCCAGCACCGCCAACATGGCAGCGGCCTTTTTCAACTTACCCAGGCGGTAGCAAGCCGAAATCAGCAGACGCATGTTCTCCGCGGCCAGGGCCGGGTGCGAGAGACCCTGTTCTCCCGCTCGCTCCAGGTAGGGTATGCACCTTTCGAACATGCCCTGGTTGAAAAGTTGCCGGCCGATAAGATACCAGGTGGCGCCCCAGCCAGGAGCCAAGGCCGCCGCCTCGCGCAGGTCGAGCAGGCCGGCGATGTCCAGCTTGCCTGCTTCCAGGAAACTTAGAACCTTCGCGCCGGCCTCCCCTCGATCAAGGGCCGCGATCTTGACCGCGGCCAGGCGATCGCTGCCGTCGTCCAGGTGGGCATCGAGCACTGCTTTCCAGTGCCGTGATGACTCGGCTCCGCGTCCGGCCAGAAAGAGCGCGTCTCCCAGGCGGCCACCGATGGCAATTCGCCTGGTGCGCGGGAGATCTTCACGCCCGACAAGGTCTTCGAGATAGCGGATTGCCTCAGGAAAGTTCTTTTGCTGCACACAAACCTCGGCCAGCGCCTGCAGCCCGGTCGGATCGCCGGGCAGGTGGGAGAGCAGTCTCTCCAAAACGCTGCGGGCCCGCTCGTAGTCTTTTTTTCCGAATGCGACCGCGACCGTGGATCTCAGCGCCGAGATCTCATGGGCGCACTTGCGTGAAAAAATGCTCGGGCGTTCGAAACGCAAACGGGCGATATCAACGATGCCTGGATCCAACTCGCCACCGTCCAAGAACGCCCGCCACTCTTCGATCAGTCGCTTGGCCGGCTTGCCGAAGATCTTGTCAAGGGTGCCCGCGCCGTAAGCCTGTCTGAACATGATGAATTCGTAGTGATCCAGCAGGTAGCGCACGAACGAGCCGGCCAGAGTATAGGAGCGCTGCGAGGCCTTGGTCCAGAATCCCAGTGGATCGAAAAGCGAGTTAATATCCGGGGCCAGGTCGGCTTTTTTCAGGGCGGCGCTCCATGTATGCGGATCGTATTTCTCGGCCGGCCAGTCCACTGCCACGGCCAGGCCTTCGATCAGGCCCACGTTTTGCCAGAAAAACACCCGGGCCGAGGCCCGGAAAGGCCATGAACCGAATCCCCCCGCCAGCACGTGCACAAGTTCATGCTTCAGCACGGGGTGTGGAAACGGCGCGGCATTCAGGAACATGGCGAACTGCCAGGGTTTGGCGAACTGCGTGCGGCCCGCGCCGGTGAGGCCGCGCTTGGAAGATGCCGACGGGAAGACGTAGCTGTTTATGCGCGGCAGATCCTGCCGCCCGAGCACTGCAGCGATTTGCCGAAAGCGAAACTCGTGGTCTTCGACGAGCAGACGCGTCTCCTCCCGGGTCAGGCCGGGAGAGTGATGTATTGCGAAATGCGGGGTAAGTGCAACCTCGCTCAGTACTGCCTCAACGGCCGACAACGAACGTCCGAAACCCAGACGTGTGTCGCACAGCTTGAGACCCAGGCCGACAATCACCAGGGCGACGGAAAAGTAGACCACCCTGCGGTAGCGAAAGAAGACACCCGGCCGGGAGCGGTTGAGGTTGGGATCGAAAAAAGCGGTTACGATCGAGAGGAAGGCCAGCGCCCAGGCCAACCCGAAGATGCGCGACCAGATGAGTGCGCCTCCGGGCTCGATTACCTCCTCGAATATGGGCCCCGCCAACCAGCCGACGATCTGGTTGTATGAGTCCATTTGCGGACCGCGCCAGAACTCCCAGGCGTTGTAAGAGGCAACTGCCAGCCACACCAGGGCATAGGCGGTACCGCCGGCGAAGCGCCAGCGCACTCCCAGGCCCACGGCGGTTCCCCAGATCGAGCAGACTACGGAAGTTGCTACGGGCAGGAGCAGGTAGAACAAGAGCCCAAGCGCCAGGTTGCAGTTGGTCACCCGCAGGGCGTTGAGCAAGATGATCGCAAGCGGCACGACCAGGGTGACGAGGTTGTGAGCGATCGCCCTCAGGCACAGAGCTACGGCCACGCTTCCCGGGCGGGTGCCGCTGGACATTACGGCGGGGCGCCTGCGCACCACCCCGATGGCCACCGGCCCGGCGGTCAGCGAGACGAGGGCCGATATTGCCGCCGAGAACTCGTAGCCCAGAAGATTGAAAAGCGGCGTGCAAGCGAATACCGCGGACAATATCGCCAGCAGCCCCCCGGCGATCCAGAAAGAGGGCCCAGGAAGCGTGTAGCCCGGGCGAGGATTGGGCGCAGACCCTGAGATCCTCATTTCGGCGGCGCTCATGTGTGTTGTGTAGCACAGGCGGCGCTCGGGTCGCAAAAAATTGACGGACACCCTCGGCCGGGCTACGATGTGAAACTGAGTTACGAACTTCAATCTTGCGGGTGTTTCGATGAGCGACGAAATCAGCGAGGATAAACGCGAGCATATACGCGCGCCCATCGAGTTGAAGGTGGAGTACAAGAAGATGAACACCTTCTTCGCCGATTACACCAAGAACATCTCCAAGGGCGGCACCTTCATCAAGACCGACAGGCCCTTGCCCGTGGGCACGGCCTTTCTTTTTAGGTTGGTAATACCCACTCTGGCCGAGCCGGTCGAGATCAAGGGTACGGTCATCTGGATAAACGCCCTGGAGGAAAAGGCGCACCCCGAGATCGAGGAACTGGGCATGGGCATACGCTTCATCTACAACGACGACAACCAGCGCGGCAAGTTCGAACAGATGGTCGAGAACATGATGCGCGAGTCGCTGGGAGACCTGCTCTTGAGTAAACTATTGGGTCACGAAGAATCCTGAAGATTCAGAACGTCTCCATGGTCAGCTTATCGACGTCGAGGCTCAGATGGGCGCTCCAGAGCTTGGCCGGGTCGCCTTGCGCGCCGAAAAGGCCCGTTGGGTACAGCCAGGCAATCTTGTCCAGCCAGAGCCACTTCAGCAGGAGTGACTCGATTGGCCCGACTTCGGGGCGCCGCTTGATCTCAACCCGAACGACTACCGACTTGATGCGCCGCCGCCTGGCCGTCTGAATGTTTTGCAACAGATCAACCGGAGGTGCCTGTTCGATCGAGGGGAACTCCAGCTTGAAATAACAATGGTAACACTCGCCTGGAACATCGTGGTACGCAACCAGATTGAGATCTTCTCCACTGCGTACCTCGGCACGGAAGTTGTCGGGATGCAGCGCGGAAATACGCGTCTGGGGGGAGATTAACGCCCGTTCTTGCCTGAGCGAATCCATGGAACGAGAGCCCTTTTCCATCTCTTCCCGCCAGCGGCCGAAATCCTTGGCCCACAGGTATTTCTTCTCGTCCTCGGCAAGCTCGCTCTTTTCCATCATTCCGGAAAGCCGTGGGCCGAGCATGTCGGCGTAGAGATAGATGCCCACGGCGTCGCGCTTGCGCAGCGCATCCAGGAAGTCGCGGGCGGCCATGTCTGGATCTGCCCACCGGGAACTGCGCAGGACGACCAGCGTTCCCAGCGCCAGGTAGGGCAGGCCAAGTGCCAGCCCGACGATCGTTACCCATTTGCGCCTCGACATGTTGGATCCCCCTTCAGTAATTTGTTTCGATGCCCTCGAAGCTGACATGCGTGCCCTCGCAAATTCCATGGGCCGCAGCGTAGCCGGCGTTGACCTCGAGGATGAACATCGAGGGCATCTCGACCCGGATGCGCTGCAAGGTCAGCGGCCGGGTTTTACGGGCCAGACCCACGACGCGCATGTTCGCGCCGATGAAGATCATGTCCAGCGGGATATAGGTGTTCTTCATCCAGAAGGCGTGATTGTCCTCGAACCGGTAGACGAACAGCATGCCGGCGTCAGGCCGCAGGTGCCGGCGAAACATCAGTCCACGCGCCCGATCTTCATCGTTGGAAACAAGTTCGACATTGACGCGGGTCGTCTGGCCGTTATGGCCCTCGAAGATCACGACGGGCTGCAGGTTCTTTTTTTCGAGGCAGCCCTGGTTTACGGCACAGCCGAAAAGCAAGGCAAAAATAATTGCGGCCGCCCCACGCAGCAACCCGTTTTCGAAAAGAGAGATCATCGAATATTCTCCACTTCTCAGGCGTCGGATAGTAGAGTAGCAAATACGGCCGGGCGGCACCAGCAATTGGCACCGCTCACACGAAATGGTACCATCGACAAAGTCTCTTTGCCCAAGGGGGTTCAGATGCCGAGATTTTTTGCTGTTGTTTCCGCCCTGTTCCTGCTGGCCGGCGCTCCCCGTGCCTTGGCCGCGGGGATCTTCGCCGGCGAGTGGTCCTACCAGGCATTGAACACCGGGGACACGAATTTCAAAGTCGAGCAGGCCGGGTCGGCGATCACCTTCTACCGCGTTCTGCATCCCGAGTTCGAGGGACAGTGTTACAAGCTCGAGCACATGTACAAAGGAAAGATCGCCGCCAAGAAAATCTCAGGCAAGATGTTTGTCCGCGAGGAGGGCATGGCCGAGTTCGAGTTTTTGAGAAATTTCTCGGGCCGGATCCGGGGAACGGATCACATGCTGGTAGACAATATGCCTCTCAAAAGGATGGGGGGGGTGACCCTGAAAGAGTCCCAGGCTCCACCGGCCGCCGAGGCCGAGCCCGGCAAACAAGATCCCTCGGCCGGATACTCACGGGTTGTGATCAAGCGCGCCAAGCAGGCCAAGCCCCCCAAGGCGCCCGCCGAAAAAACCGTCTCGGCCCCGGGTGAGATTCCCAGGCTGATACCGGTCGGGCTGCGCGTCGGTGGCGAGGCTGAAAAGGTGGCCGCCCTGATCAAAAAGGCCGATGCGCTTTTCGACGCCAAGGCCTACGCCCCGGCGGTGACCAAATACGCGGCAGCCTTGCAGTTGGATTCCCACAAGGTCGAGGTGCTCTACAAGCTGGGGGTGGGACACGGCACGCTGGGATTGCTTGCGGCCCGGGAGAAAGACACCCCCGCGGCCCGCGAACACCTGCAAAAAGCGGTCAAGTTCTGGGAAATGGCCGTCCGCTACGACCCGTACAACTGGGGCGCCAAGGAAAACATCCTCAGGGCCCAAAAACGCCTGCAAACCCTGAAGTAAATGGCGGGGCGAGAAATTTTATTTATTCCGGCGGCGTTCGAGGTCACCCCAGCGTCGCTCGAGCCAGGGTCTGATGCGCATCTTTCTCATGGCCGGGGCCAGGAAGTAGCGCAAGGTGACAATGGTGGCAATCAGGCCGGAGCCCAGCAGGCAGATAATTGCAGCAGCCGGAGTCGGATCGGGCGAAAGCACCGCGGGTAGCGCTCCGATCAACAAGCCGGCGGCTGCCAGCCCCCAGAAAAGATCGATTCCCGCAGCGCGCAATGTCCTGCGCAACAGGGCGCTCTCCGGGTCGCGCACCTGCACCGCCAGCCGGCCGCCCTCCAGGTCCATTAGAATCTGGGAGACCTGTTGGGGCACCTCGCTGAGCAGGTTCGAAAGCTGCAACAGCGTGCGCCCTGCACCTCCGCGCAGGTCGTCCAAGGAGTAGTGCTCGGCCAGCAGCTTCTTGACATAGGGCGCCGCCACCTGGCCTGGCTCCATTTCCGGATAGAGCTTGCGAACGATGCCTTCAATGGTGACCAGTGCCTTGACCGCCAGGGTGAACTCGGCCGGAATGCGCACCTGGTGGCGGGTCGAGAGATCCAGCAGGCGGCCCAGCACTTGGCCGGAGTCGATCTGGCCCAACTTCTCCTCCAGGCCGTCCTCCAGCGTCTCGCGAATGTCTTCTTTCAGCTTGCCCAGATCCGCGCGCCGGCTCTGCGAGCCGACCCGGTAGACAATGCGCGAGACCGTATCGGCGTCCTTGAGCACGATGCCCAGTCCCAGTAGCGTCAGCGTCGAGCGCTGGCCACGCGAAAGGTGCCCAACCTGGCCGAAGTCGATCAGTCCCACCCGCCCGTCTTCCATGACTATCAGGTTGCCCGGATGCGGATCGGCGTGGAAGAAACCGTCCTCGAAAGCCTGCTGGTAAAACCCCTCGATCAGGTTCATGGACGCGCGCCGGGCAAGCTCGCTCCCCGGCTTCACATCGGCTACCCGCTTACCCATAAGGCGCGTCATGGTCAGGACGTTGGGGCCGCAGAGATCGTCGAGCGGCGCGGGAATAACCATGGTGGTGCGCTGCTCGAAGCTTTTGGCGAAGGCGCGCAGGTTCTGCGCCTCGCGCGCGAAATCCATTTCGAAGCCGATGGCGCGATCGAACTGGCGCACCACCTCGGCCGGCTCGTACAGGGCGCCCTCCTCGACCACGGCCTCGACCAGGTGCGCCAGGTAGTAAAGAACGTCCAGCGAGCCGCGGACGTTTTGTTCGATTCCCGGGCGCTTGACCTTGATAACGACCTCGCGCCCGTCCTTGGTGGTGGCCAGGTGCACCTGGGCGATCGAGGCGGAGGCCAGCGGCTCGGGCTCGATGGCGGAAAAGAGGTTCTCAGGGTCCGTCCCCAGGTCGTCCCGCACGATGCGCACAACATCTTGAAAGGCGAAGGGCGGGGCACTGTCCTGCAGGGTAGTCAGGGTCTGGATGTATTCCTCCGGCAGGATATCGGGCCGGGTCGAGAGTAACTGGCCCATCTTGATAAAAGTTGGACCCAACTCCGTGAGCATGCGCGTGAAGCGCTCGGCCGGCGCTTTGGCCCGGTCACTCTCGGTCTGCGGCTTGCGAATCTTGAGCCGCTCGAAGATGCGCGCCCGGAAGAAGAGATCTCCGAAGCCGTGCTTGACGACGATTGTAACAATCTGCCTCAGCCGGTTGAGATCGCCTACCGCCTCCCTGAACAAGTGATTCCTCCTTCGAGATGTGATTGTCCTTTGTAACTTTTCTGCGGGTATTTTGGAAATGAAAAAGATAAGACCAAAAATGGCTTGTTGTGGTAGTCTCAAGGGTATGAAAAAGACAAGTCTCTTGTTATCAGCGGCGTTCGGCTTACTGGCCCTATTTGCATGGTCCGGTTGCTCGAGCGATGGTTCGAGCGCGTGTGTGACGAACGACGATTGCAGTCCCGGCTTCGTCTGTTCGGACGGGGTTTGCCACGAGGCGCACGAGGGTGGGCCTGACGCCGGCGATCCCGGCGGCGATCTTGGCGGCGACCCCGGCGGCGATCTTGGCGGCGATCCCGGCGGAGATCCGGGTGGCGATCCCGGTAGTGATCCAGGCGCCGATCCCGGTCCGCCGTGGATAATCACACCCGGAACCGGCATCGGGCCGATCCAGGTCAGTCAGAGCCGCAGCAACTTCTTCAGCCTGGGCCAGGTGCGCGCCGAGTTAGGAGAGCAGGGGACGACCGTCGACTCGGCCACCTATACGCTCGCGTTTCTCGGCCAGACCATGTCGGCAACAGGTATCGATTCCAACGCCTCTCCGAACCAGCAGTTCGACAACGAGGATCACATCATCTCAGTCGCGGCAGGAGAGGGCCTCAACGCCAGGACGATCGAGGGCCTGGGTGTCGGTTCGACTCTGGGCGAGGTGCATGCCGTGGGCCGCTTTGCAAGTCCCGATCGCTCCGGCATCGTTCCCGCCTACGGCGAGTACCCCGGCGGCAAGATGGAGTACTACTTCGGACAGGGTTTCTTCGTCGGCTACAACAACCTCGACCAGGCCAGTCTGATGACAGTCACGCGTTCCTACCCGCACCCGCCCGACGGGACAATCGACCCGGCGGCGGGCAGGATCACTTTCGGCGGCACGACCATCGAATGCGGGGACGGTTACACCAGCGGTACAAAGCGCAACGTGCATCAGGGCATACTGGGCGTGCCCGATTGGGATTACGGTTTCAGCATGGATATCGATACCCAGTACGGAGTACAAAACGTGGATTTCTACCTCGATTCCTATCGCATCCTGGGAATAGAACTGATCGGTGGAGACGACACGGTCTTCATCTACGATGTCGATCGGCTGGTGATCATATCGCTTTACCTGCCATACTACGGCAGGACCGCGGCCGGCCACGGCCTGGGAACCAGCAAGGGCGATTGGGAGACGGAGTTGGGTGCGCCTTCAAACACCGTCACTGATAGCGGCGTGACTGCCTATATCTACAACACCGGCTCGCGCAAGTTCGCCGTCACCTACACCAACAACGGATCGAGCCAGAGCGACGTGGCCGTCTTCCTGGTGCTCAACTACCAGACGCCTTGAGTCCCTGTCGTAGCCCAGGTCAAATGTCACATTAACTGCCCAGGGAAAATGTCACATTGATTATGGCTGTTCTGTGCCGGGTAGATGAGTTTTTCTTTGTATGCTCCCCTTGTTTTTGAATTATTTGATTTTTTTCTGTACCGCA
>DATKYQ010000060.1:0-3032 GCA_035528415.1 Myxococcota bacterium
CAGATCCAGGATGCAGCCGTTGTCGTCCCAGGCGCCGCTGGAACCGGACTCATTCCCGTACCTGGAGAAGGTGCAGTGGGTGATGCGGTTGTAACAAGAGCCGTCGTATACCCGCGAGCCGGCCCAGGTGGCCGGGCCGGCAGGAGTGTCGAATTCGCAAGAGACAATGTTATTATGACTGGAGTTCTGCAGGTACAGGTTGCGCTCGCAGTCGTGGAACTTGATGTCGCTTACGGTGATGTACGATTTATCCACCAACCGCACGCAATAGACGGCCTGCTGAAAGGTGACCATCTCGCCTTCGTAGCTGGTGTAGCCGATGCGCGCGGTGTCGGAAGAGCCCGAATTGGCAGGTTGGATGGTCTCTTCGTAAGTGCCTGCCCGGATCTGAACGGTCTCGCCGGACTGCAGCGTGGCGTTGGCCATGGCGACGCTGCACCAGGGCTGGGTTAGGCTGCCCGGTCCGCTGTCCGAGCAGGCGCCGCCGATCGAATCCTTGTCGACGTAGTACGACTTGCCCGTCAGGCAGCCCTCGTCGACGTTGCCGTCGCAGTTGTCGTCGAGGGCGTTGCCGCATAGCTCGTTCTTGCCCGGATTGACGCCGGCGTTCAGGTCGTCGCAGTCGACATTCCGACAGTAGCCGTCGTTGTCGAGATCGACGCAGACGGCCTCGTCGGCAGCGCCGCCGTCGTCCCGGTTGTCTCCGCTGCCACCGTTGTCCGCGCCTCCATCTTCTTCTCCGGAACCGTCAAGACCGTCGGCGACTCCGCCGTCTGTACCGGAGTCCTTGAACCCGCTGATGCTCCCCGAGCAACCGGCAAGCAGAAAAAAGATCGCCGCCGCGCAGGAAGCAAACATGCTGTGGCCGGTTGCTTTCAATGAATCGATCGAAGCACGGACCGGCCCCGCCAGTCAAGACATCGAGCTTTTGTGGTAGACCGGCTCAACGGTCTCGGGTTTCAATGGTCTAAAACGGCATTGCTCTCCGTCTGGCGAGCCTTCAGCGGGCAGAACTGAGATACAGATTTCCGTTTCCGCTGATTGTACTTAAACTGGCCGGCGGGCGGAATGAAGGTGCGCGATCGGATCGGCTTCGAGGTGCGCTGAGTGGGTACACCCGTCCTGAGGTGGCGCCTGAAAATCAGGGAAAGAGCTGCTCCCAAGTCAAATCGGTGGGTTGGTTTTCCAGAGCGGACACGCCTTCTTGGGTCTGGAAGGCGACCTGAATGCGCATGGAGTTGGGTTCGAAAAGAAAGTAGATCAGGGTGGATGAACGTTGCGGACCTTGCATGATCCACCTTGCATCCTGGGCGTCGATTTCTCCATCCCCGGTGGGGTTGTCCGGCTGGGAGGCGTCGGTGGCCACAGCGATCCTGCGGTTGATTTCCTGGTAGCGCTCCCAGGAGTCCCCCGAATCCGGTGGTGTAGTTCGTTTCAAAAAATGGTTGGTCTCGATCAGGACGTCGGTCCGCCCAAGGCCGCTGTATTGTGTTTCGCTAGGTGCCCGCCAGGTGGCACCCAAGTCGAATTGATTTCCGTCGATTTCCAGGACCGCTGCAACCTGGTCATCGGGTTTGTCGACGCGGTGGGGCGTTGCGAACAGGGCATTCTGGGAGACGTAAAGTCGGCGTTTGCGGTAGGTGTCCAGAACTGCCTGGAGCGCGTCGGCTTCGGCTCCGTGTGACTGCATCGCCTCGCGGGCCACGAATGCCGTAGCGCTGACGCCAGTTGTGTACGATGGAGCCAACCCGTCGCCGCCGTTGTTGGCTTCCATGGTCAATCCGTACTCGTTCATGCAACTCCCGCAGCCGACGGTGCCGATGTTACCGATGGTGATCCAATCGGGACCTTGATCGGGCGCGATAGCCTCGACCAGGAGGTGGCCCAGGATCGCTCCGTTGCCGGAGGCATAATCCATGTTGCGGGCATGCAGGGTCGGACCACCTGTGGCTGTACCCCAGGCGGCGAAGCCGGAACATCCGCCGATCCTTGTCCAGTTTCCCTGGGTGTTTCCGGCCATCAAGTCGATCAGCTCGATCTCCCGGTAGCCTTCGCCTGGAACCGTGACCATGCGGTCTTCCGGGTCCAGGCGATCCTGGATTCCGCTCAGCATGGACTCGAGCTCGATCCGTACGTCCGGAGGCCAGGATCCGTTGACCTCGAGCAATTCACGCACCTGGGCATAGCTCAGATCCGTCATCTGAGACAAGGCGTAGTCGAACAGGTAGGTCTGCGTCAGCTCGATGATCTCGTCTGCCAAAAGATAGCCTTGGGCGTATCCGCGCTGGGCTGGCGAGCCGTAGAGATGCACCACCCGGATCCCGTCGATGGTCTCCAGAAAGGAGCCGTTGAGTTGGGCCGGCTCCGAGTTCGCGCCACAGGCCGACAAGGTCAGGACTAGGGCCAGCAGCGCAGTCGAAGCTCCTACTGTCGGGCTACGGTCACGACCTGGTTCGGGAATTGGCATGTATTACCTCCTCAACTGATCAACCCGCTTGAAAGTGAAAAGTTGCGCTTCTTCATCGCCCGAACAGCCGGGCGAACCAGGCGCGCAAACCGGTCTGTCGCGGATCTGGATCCGCGGCCGGCACCGCGATCACCCGGGGCGGGTGCCGGGCCAGCGCGGCCAGCACGGCTTGCTTCTTGTCAATGGGAATAAACCAGTTGACCCTCTCTGCATGCTTTCCCTCCTAAGTTGGCTGATAGTGTACCGCTTCTTTCTTCAAATGTGTACCTCGATTCGAGTTTCTGCGAAGTGGTCCCCGAAGGGGGCTGCACACCTCGGCTGCCTTGTGTGGTGCCGATTTGCCGCTTTCTGTCACTTCTGCCACCTGATGGTCTGTGCCTGGTCACGCAGCGTGGTCATGGACCACTGGCTCACCGAACGAGGCAAGGCGAGGCGGCGCAGGAAGTTACCCAGGTTGTACGCCAGCGCGAAGAGCTGAAGCCGCACCTGATTGTCCTCGAACCAGTGGCAGGACAACCGCGTCCATCTGACCGCGTTCTTGCCCTCTTTGATCCATTGCTCCGCA
>DATKYQ010000061.1:0-62016 GCA_035528415.1 Myxococcota bacterium
GGCGAATGTGCTGTTTCTGCTATGCGCATCCATTCCAATATGGTACCTGTACTTCATTAGCGGCTCCTCCTTTTAGGTTTGGGTTTTGGCACCAACAACCTATCAGGAAGGACGCCGCTTTTCCTATTATGCCGTCCCTGCCTTTCAATTGGTTGCGCCTCCGTCCCTGCCTTTCACTACCTTGCCGAAAACCAAGCATAGTGCTAGTACTCAAGGCCAATGTCAGTGCTCCACACCACCCTTGACACCGACGTCGAGGCGCAGCAGGACGTCATGATCCAGTTCATGGACGACGTCCTGACAAATATTGGTGGCCGCGAGTCATGCTCTGACGATGAAAAACGATTGGGCGACCGCGTAGGCGACGCCTGGGAACGTCTCAATTTCGAGGTGCGCCGCGAGCCGTTCTACTGCCACCCCGCCGCCTTCTTGAGCGTCCTGCCCATTGGCGCGCTCGTGTACGCCGCCGCTGTGACGATCTACATGTTCAACCCCGTGTTCGGCGGCATCCTCGGCATGTTGTTTGTACTGACTGTCGTTCTGGAAACATTCAACTACCGCCGCGTGCTCGACCCCCTGTTCCAAAAAAAGCAGGGAGTCAACGTCGCCGGCGTCATCCGCTGCAGAAGCGAACGCAAACGACGAGTTATCGTAAACGCCCACCTCGACTCGGCCTACGAGTTCACGCTCTGGCACTATCTGGGCAACTGGGCGATCTTGCTATTGATAATCATCATCCTATGCTCATTCATCCCGACCATCGGCGCGCTCTTGGCGATCACCGGGTGGGGCGGCGACGCAGCCGTGATTAGCATGGGTTGGGTCGGCGTCGGCTCCCTGCCGCTGGTGCTGTGCCTGTTGTTCTTCCGCTCGAAGACGCCGGTACCCGGAGCCATGGACGACCTGGCCGGCGTAGCCGTGCTTCTCGGTCTGGGCGAATTGATCGCGCACGGAGAGGGTCTCGACTCCACCGAGGTCGTGCTGCTTGGCAGCAGCTCAGAGGAGGCGGGCTTACGCGGAGCCCTGCATTGGGCCGAGACCCAGCGCCGGGAGAACACAGACATACCCACCTACGCCATCGTGGTCGACAACATCTGCGACGAGCGCTACCTGCGCGTGGTAGAGCGCGAGATCCTGCCGGTTACCCGTCACGACCCGAAGCTGGTGGAACTCGCCCGCCGCGTCGCGCACGACCGAGGCCTGAAAATCACCTCGATCGCCATTCCGTTCGGCGCCTCCGACGCCAGCGCCTTCACGCGCAACGGCGTCCGCGCCACCTGCCTCTTGGCGCAGGACACCAGCAAGCTGGTGTTCAACTACCACACGCGCCACGACACCCTGGACAACGTGCGTCCACGCTCGCTGACCGTGATTCTGCAGGTGGTCAAGGACATGATCGCGGCACTCGATCGCGGCGATTGATTTGTGGAAGGTCCGGTATTGAGAAGCCCGGATACAAAGACCAGGCTTTGGGGTTGATGTTGAGCAGGGCTTCCATGCCGACCTGGGGATCGGGCGTTTTCTGATTGGCGTACATGCGGGCAAGGCGCCGCAAGCGGCGCAGGGAACTTGCGATCTTTCGCCCCTCGCCGAGACGAGCGCAGGCGCGTCTTACAGACGAAGCCTCGCGGGGCAGATCGGCGCGGGGGTATTTGTAGCGTTCCATGGTTAAGGAGCAGATTTCTTCGATGATCCGGATCCAGGCCGGGCTCAGTTGTTCTTGCCAGGCGGGAGCGCCGGTGGAAACACCAAGGTTGCGTCTGGCGCCGGCAAACCAGGGGAAGGGCGGCATGTCGTCTGCCGGAGCATGTCGGGCGTGATCCAGGACGGCATCGTCCCAGTCCTCGCCTATGAACTGTAAGACTCCGCTCATGGTTCCTTTGGGATCGGCCAGCAGATCTTCCAGGCGCAACTCATGGAGATGATCGGCCTGGGCAAGGACCGCCTTGACTTGCTGGTCGCAGTAGAGAGCGTTGAGATAGGCCGAACTCGGGGCCCAGGGCATGCGCAGAAGCGATGCAACCGCGCCGCGCGGGTCGCGGACCACGTGGATGATGCGGGGAGAATCGAAATCCTCGAGAATGCGGCCCAGGTAAAGCCCATGTAGCGGAGTCTTGTCGCCGTAACGCGGTTTCTGGTATTGACCGGCTTTTTCGCGCATCAGCGCCTGAAAGGCCAGGGGCCACTGGTCGCAGCGGGCCCCGGCGGGCAGTTGGTTTTGTATGCGGGCGGGAGAAAGTCTCAGCCAGGCGAAAGACGGCGTACGGGAATAATAGTCGAGCCAATCGGCAAGCGAGGTTTCGATGCTGATCCCGGCGGTGCTCAGGTAGAAAGATGCCTCGTGAGTGAGATAGATGCGCGGGTGGGCGTTTAGCATCATGCGCAACAAGGTGGTACCGGAACGACCGGTTCCAACGACAAACACAGGCGCGCTGTCCGATGCCGGCGAGTTCAAGAGATCACCTTGCCGGGCAGCTCGCGGTCGACGGTTTCGAACAGTTCTTCCATTCTTGCACGCACGACTGCCGATTCGTAGAAGCCGATGCTGAATGAGAGCGAGTCGCGGAAGCCGGTCAGGCCGCTTACCAACATCGGGGGCTGGCTTGCCGGGGTGGCCAGCATGGCGGTCGAGACCCGGGGGTTGCCGAAGTCGAGCAAGTGGTCGTCGATAATGCCCATGTTGGTCATGCCGGGGGGCATGTTGCCTGAGAGCTGAATTCGATGGAAGAATTTGCGAAGCAGGATCCTGGCCAGTGCAAACGGGTACGGGAGAGAGTTCAGGTAGCTTACGAATATGAAGCCTAGTCCGAAGTAATCGGTCTTGAGTTTGTCGATCTGTTTTTTCACTCGGGCCAGGGTTTCTTTGAAGCTTAGGCCAAGTTCGTAACCCAGGTTTACGAAGTAAAAGGAACTCAGGTTGCAGATGGCCCGGCCACGTCGGTCGGGCAGGTAGCGACGCAGGTCGACCGTGCCGGTCAGGCGCAGGGCGGTTTCCGGGCTCCAGCCGGTGTGCTCAACCAGGGCGCGCAGCATGGCGGTTACCATCAGGTCGTTTTGAGTGGCATTGTATTCGCTAACCAGGGAGCGTACGGCCTCCAGGCGTTGTTTACTAAAGTGCTTGAAAACGTAGACAGGTGTGCCGGCCTTCTGGACGCCCGACGGCCAAGGCATACTCTTATACGGTCTCAGGTTGCCCAATAGCTCCCGGATGCTGCGTCCGAGCAGGCCGAAGAAGCGCCAGGGCAAAAAGCGCCGGTATACCTGGAACAGGCTGCGCGAACCAAGGTTGGGCGTGGGCCGGTAGCCGGGATCGTCTTTTACCTTGCGGTACAGCCGGGCCAGCAGGTAGCCCAACTCCTTCACTCCGCCGGCGTCGGCCGCCTGGTGATTGACCTTGAGAACCAGCCGGTCGCCCTTCTCGCCCGGCACGAGCAGGGCCCGCAGCTGCGGGCCACGTTTCTCGTCGAAGTCTCCGGCCAGAAAGGAGTCGACGTCCTGTCCGGATTGAAGCAGTTGCGACCGATCGAGCTGGTCTTTTGGCAGACGCGCCCAGTAGGGCCTTATCCAGCGGGGTACGAAGCGGCAACCCAGGACCGGCTCGGCGTCCAGGCACAGTCGCAGGGCCGCGGCCAGACGGTCGCGGTCGAGGGAGCCTTCGAAGTCAACCAGCAGGTGGATCCTGGGCACGAAGAAGGTGGACAAGACGTCCATGCCCTGGTCAATCATGTGAGCGCGGAACCTAGAGGGTATCTTCATGAGAGCAATTATTCTTTATTGAGCTGCGCCTCGAGCGATGTCGGAAACAGCTTGGCAAGCGTTTTAGGATCGGGCTTTTTTGTAAGCAGGCTGACCACGATCAGACACAGCACCGAGACCGCCAGGGCGGGGAAAATGCTTGGTACGCCCCAGGGATCCTGGTAGCCGGCAGGGCCTACCATTAGGCCGGGAAAGGCGTTGGGAATTACGAGTTCAAACCCGATGGCCATTGCCGCGCCCGAGACGATCGAGGCCACCCCTCCCGCCCGGGTGGCCCGCTTCCAAACCAGCGCCGCCAGAAGCGCCGGGGTTATGGAGACACCGTACATGGTGTAGGCGAAAAATGAATACTTGAGCACCGAGATCTTCAGGTTCAGTACCGTGGGTATGAAGATAATGGCGAAGGCGCACAGGCCGATGATGACCACGAAAATCTTCTGCAGCGCCACCATCTTCTTCTGAGAGGCCTCGGCATTTATGAAACGCTGGTAGATATCGCGCATGACGTTGGTACTCGGGCTGAGCAGGTAGTTCATCCCGGTCGAGATGACCACGGCGCAGGCGGCCGCCAGCAGCAGCACCCCGAAGACGGCCCCCACTCCCCCGGCGCCTGCCAGGTTCTCGGCGGCCACCAGTACGATCGCGGCCGGATCGATCTTACCCGCCTGCAGGGCGTCCCAGTTGGCCGTCGCGCCGTAGATGGCGATGACGATCACCAGCACCTCGACAACGATGGTGCCCACAATCCAGATGGCCACGGCCAGCTTGGCGTCGCGCGGCGAGCGGGCGCTGTAGAACTTCTGGTACATGCTCTGGACGCCCATCAGCAGCATCATGGTGGCTAAAAAGTAGCCTCCGGCCTTCAAGGCCGGGTACTCGCCGAAGTCCTGGGCGAAAGTCTGAAAATGGCTGGCGGGCAGCACCTGGACCGCGTGCTGCCAACCGCCGGCCAGCGACACAATGAATGGCACGGCCCCCAAGCAGGCCAGGACAATGATGATGCCGTTGGGCAAATCGGTGTGCGCCACCGCCACCATGCCGCCCAGGGCGGTGAAGAGGATCACGAAAGCGGCGGTGATGGCCTGTCCTTCGGCCACCGAGATGCTGCCCTTGGTGACCACGTTGAGAATGTAGCCGCCGGCGCGGAACTGGTAGGAGACGATCGTGGTGAAGGCGATGATCAGCGCGATGGCACCGAAGACGCGGGCGAACTTGCCGTAGCGCTCCTCGAGAATGTCCCCCACGGTATACTGGCCGAAAGTGCGGATCTTGCCGGCTAAAAAGAATATAACGATGATGCCCAGCCAGGCCCCGGCCGGCAGCCACATGCTCGACCAACCCGCCCGGGCGGCGTACTCGGCCCCGGCGATGAAGGTGCCCGAGCCGATCCAGGTGCAAATCAGGGTGAAAACCATCACCGTCAGCGGCAGGCTGCGCCCGGCCACCATGAAATCATCCTGGTTCTTGACTCTCCTGGCCCGCCAGAAGTTATAGGCCCCCAGCACCAGCAGGTATCCTAGTATCAGCCACAGGTATACGGTCATGCCGCCTCCGTCATGTGTCTATCAGGATTAAGTCTTCCTGTTCGGCCCCGGCCACCACCACCTCGGAGGCACTTGTGATGAAGACGTCTATCTCCGAGCGTACCGCCATCTCGCCTGCCAGGTAGATCCCGGGCTCGACCGAGAAGCAGATTCCCGGCACCAGCAGGCGCGCGTCCATGGTCTCGAGGTTGTCGATATTTACCCCGTTGCCGTGCACCTCCTCGCCGATGGAATGTCCGGTGCGATGGATGAAGTATTCGCCATAACCGGCATCGGTTACGACCTTACGGCAGGCGTCGTCGACTTCATAGCCGTGGCAAGGCTCGCCCTTTCTGAACCTCTCGCGCACGAAGGCAACCGCCGCCTTGCGTGCGTCGCGCACGACGCCGAAGATCTCACGGTACTTGTCGGGAGGATTGGTACCCACGAACCCGCACCAGGTGATGTCGTAGAAAATTGACCCCGGTTTCGCAAGCTTTGCCCACAGGTCGATTAAAACCATGTCGCCGGGCTTGAACTGGTGGGAATTTTCCCTGGTGGGTTCGAAGTGAGGATCGGCCGGGTGCTCGTTTATCCCGACGATCGGGAACTCGTCCATGCAGTTGAGATCTTCCAGTTGGTAGCGCTCGACGATCCACTGCTGCAGGTCGTACTCGGAAAGCTTTTTACCGTTGCGTACGAATTCGCCGATCCTTTCGAAGGCGCCGTCCTTGATGCGCTGCATTTTCTCGCCGGCCGCGAGGTGCGAACGGTAGCCGTCCTTGTCGATGACCGCCTCGAAGGTCTGCACCAGGTCGGCCGAGGAGACCACATCGTAGCCCAGTCCGCGCACCAGGTCGATCGTCCCGCCGTCAACGGTTGAGACATAGGGTATGGCAGCCAACGGCGAGAACTGCATGGCGATGCGCTTTGCATCGCCGAGCACTTCGGGTAGTGCCTGGTGAAGCTCTTTCCAGCTCAGGTACATCTTGATCTCGCCGGGCAACGAATCGAGCTTGCGAGGCTCGACCCGGTGTACCAGCCGCCGCGGCGCGCCGCCGGCCGGGATGAAGTAGAACCAACGCCGCGAGGTGAACTTGCCGAAGTCCATCCCCAGCACGCGGTAGGCGATCGGATCGCGGTTGTGAAAATCGTAAAACAGCCAGCCGTCCAGGCCGGCATCCGTGAGAGCTTGCTGGATCTTTTCGATTTCCATGTTCCCTCCTCGCGCGCTATGCGGCGAATGCCTGCCACAATAGCATTTTACGTTTGGATTATGAATGAAAAATGATAAGTTCATGCAATGATCTGGAATCCAGAGGAACGGCTTAGTGACAGGGTCAGGCGCCTGCGCGACGAGTACTTTGCTTTTCGCACACGCGATCATTTTCGCAACGAGGTCAAGGCATACACGACCGGAACGTTGTGGGACCGCGTCTTTTGCCCCCACAACTGGACCGTGGTGCCCGAGATGTTTCCTTTCCTTGCAGCCTTCGAAGATTGTCTGGCTGCCTGCGCGAAAAGCGTTCCGTTGCCCGACGGTTTTTTTGAGCTGCCGCTTATAGATCGCCGGGCGTATTTTTTCGCGGAAATCATCGAGCGCCAACTCCCGGTGCAAATACTGGATGGAGAGCTGATCGTCGGCGGGCAGTTCAGCACGGCGCTGTCGCTAAGCCTTTCAAAGAGTGAGGCTGCGTCTTACGATCGCCGTGAGAACGAATTCCTCGATCAAGTCCGCGAACTCGACGCACAAGGCGTGGGAAACTGCGGCGCCGTACCCGGGCACATCATCCCGGACTACCCCAAGGTGCTGCGTCTCGGCATGCGTGGCATGGTGGCCGAGATCGAAAAACTTGGCAGCAACGACGTGCGCCGCTCCATTATTAGAACGGCAAAAGCCGCAAGGATTTTTGCCGGGCGCTATGCCGAGCTGGCCCGCAGCCTCGGAGAGTCGGCCAAGGATCCGGGCCGGGCTGCTGAGCTCGAGCACATCGCCAAGATCTGCGGCAAGGTCCCCTGGGAGCCGGCCGGGACGTTTCATGAGGCGTTACAGAGCCTGTGGTTCACCCACATGCTGGTGATGGCCGCCGAGAGTTACCCGGGCGCGGGACTTTCACACGGGCGCATCGACCAGTACCTGTATCCTTTCTACCGGACCGAGATCGAGGCCGGCAGGCTGACACGAGACCAGGCCAAGGAATTGCTCGAGTGCTTCTGGATCAAGCACAACTACGCCTACGACTACCAGGGACGGGTGGGCAACAACCAGGGCATCAACTCGTCCTTCGGCCAGCTCATTACCCTGGGCGGCATCGATGCTGACGGCAATGACGCCTCCAACGAGTTGACCTGGCTGATGCTCGAGGTGATCGAGGAGATCAACCTGCTCGAACCGAAGCCCAACATCAGGCTGCATGCGAATACTCCGCCCGATCTGATGCGCCGGGTAGCCGCGCTGGTGGCGCGCTCGCAGGGCTCGCCCTTTTTGCTCAACTTCGACGAGAGCTCGATGCGCGGTCTGGCCTGGCAGGGACTGCCCGAAGACCAGCTCTGGGATTACGCCCCGGTGGGTTGCCTGGAGAACACGCTCCAGGGCTGCGACCGCTCGGGGACGGTGGATGTCAACTTCAACATGGCCAAGGCCGTCGAGTTGGCTCTATTCAATGGCCGCGAGCTCGAAAGCGGCAAGCGGATCGGCCCGCGAACAGGCCCGGCCGTGAGTTTTTCGGGCTTCGATGATTTCTACGAGGCCTTTTGCGCCCAGCTTTCGGCGCAGCTCGAGAGGATCATCTCGGTCAACAATCTGGCGGACGGCATCCGGGCCCGCTTCGCACCGACACCCTTTCTGTCGCTGCTTGTCGGCGGTTGCGCCGAGCAGGGCCGGGACATCACCGCCGGCGGCGCCCGCCATAACTATATCACGGTCGAAGGCGTGGCCTTGGCGACAACCGTTGACTCGCTGCTAGCGGTCAAGCACCTGGTCTACCAGGAGCGGCGAGTCGAGATGGCCGAGCTGCTCGAAGCCATCGAGAAAAACTTCGAGGGACACGAGAAGTTGAGGCTGCTGCTTTCCAACAAGGCACCGAGGTACGGCAACGACGATGAGCGTGCCGACGAACTGGCGCGGCGGGTCTCGACCTTCTGGACCACAAGCCTGGTCAAGAAAACCTCGCCCGCCACCGGCAGGCGCTACCGCGGCGGTTACCTTTCCTGGAACTACTGGGTTTCCTACGCGCCCAGGACGGCGGCGACTCCCGACGGCCGCAAGCGGGGCACTTATCTGTCGAACGGCAGCTGTCCGGTAACCGGCCGCGACCGATTGGGACCGACCGCCAACGCCCGCTCGGTGGCCCGATTGGGCCTCGAGAGCGCCCCCAACGGCGACAGCCACACCATCACGCTGTCGCCTTCTCTGGTGCGCGACGACGAGCACATCGAGAAGCTGTCCGCTTTCTTGCGCGCCTATGCCAAACAGGGCGGAACGGCCCTGCAGGTGAATATCATCGATCCTGAGACACTGCGCCGGGCACAGCGCGAACCTTGCGAATACGGCAACCTGCTTGTCCGGGTGACCGGCTATAACGCCTACTTCGTCACGCTGGGACGCGAGATTCAGGACGAGATCATCTCACGCCTGTGCCACGCGGTCTGAGGCAGGCCGTCATGCCCGGGGAAAAAGGCACGCTCTTCAACATCCAGCGCTTCTCCACCGAGGACGGCCCCGGTATCCGCACTACCCTGTTCTTCAAAGGTTGCCCGCTCAGTTGTCCCTGGTGCCATAACCCGGAAGGCATGCGCCCGCAACCCGAGTTGGCCTGGACGGCCGCCACCTGCATCGGCTGCGGCGATTGCCGGGCCGCCTGTCCAAATTCGGCAATCGACTTGACGGACGGGCAGGTGCATATCAACCGGACTGTGTGCGAGACCTGTTATGAGTGTGTCGCGGCCTGTCCAACGAACTCGTTGCAGAGAATCGGCAATGATTACTCGCCGGAAGAATTGCTTGCCGAGGTTCTCAGGGACCGCGCCTTCTACGAGTCTTCGGGCGGTGGGGTGACCCTCTCGGGAGGCGAGCCGCTTATGCACCTTACTTTCGCGAACCAGTTTTTGAGACTGTGTCGCGCCGAGAAGTTGCACGTGGCCCTGGATACCTGCGGGGTTACCCGCCTCGAATGGTTCGGCCCGCTGCTGAACTGGGTGGATCTCGTTCTTTTCGACCTGAAGGTCATGGATCCAACCAGGCATCGCGAGCTGGTCGGCGGCCCCGTGGATCTGGTGCTTGCCAACCTGGAAAGGGTCGCTAAAAAGGGCATCCCGGTCTGGGTGCGCACGCCCGTCATCCCCGGGCACACGGACGACGAGGACAACATCATCGCCATCGCCAGGCATGTCAGGGATCACGTGCCCACTCTCGATCGCTTCGAGTTGCTGGCATTTTCGAACATGTGCGCCTCGAAGTATGACATGCTCGATCGCGAATTTGCGTTGGGCGGCGTCCCGCTGCTGGAGACCGACGACATGGAACGACTTGCTGAAATCGTGCGCCGCGAGGGGATCGAGTCGGTCAGGTGGTCGGGACCGACCCGCGAGTCCAACAAGGGAGCAACCGGATGAACGGCCTGCCCGCCGGGAAAGATCTTTCCCCTGCTTTGATAAACGCCTTGCACGGGGAAATGGTGCCCAAGTTTATGGCCACACTCGACGATCAGGGCAGACCCAACGTCGTTCCCATCATCTCGCTGGATACTGTCGGGGGTGGAAAACTGGTTTTTGCGGAATTTCTGATTCACAAGACCCGCGCGAATCTCGAGCGCGATCATAGAATCGCGGCCTGTGTGATAACGGAAGACCTGTGCGTCTGGACACTTCGGGCTGATTTCGAATGCTTCGCCGAGGAAGGCCCGTACCTCGACTACCTGAACAAAAAGGACATGTTTCGTTACAATGCCTACGTGGGCGTGCGCCGGGCGGCCGTTTTCAAACTGCTAGAGGTTAGCGAGGCCCGTAGACTCTCCAAACTGAACGTCGCCTGCGAGCTGCTTCCGCTGATGTTGCAACGAGCAGTCACGGGCAGGGGCAAAAAGTCGGGCTTGCCGCCGCGGGTAGCCGAGAAGTTCGCCCGCAGCCAGGCTCTTAAAGTGCTTGCCTTCAAGGGCGAGAGTGGTTATCCCGAGATTGTTCCCGCCTTCTCGCTGGTGCCCGACGCTGAGAACCTGATGCTCTTCGGCACCCGGCTGTTTCGCAAGAACCTGCAGGCTTTGAAGCTTAATCAGCGTGTGGCCGCCGCGGTGATCACCATGGATCCGGTAGCCTATCAGGTAAAGGGAGTCTTCGACGGAATCAGCCCGAGCCCGGCCGGAAAGCTGGGCCGCATCCGTGTCGACCAGGTCTACTCGGCAAGCCCACCATTGCCTGGAGAGCCGATAGCGATGCCTGAAAAAGACCTTACTTCAATTTAGCTCTGATTGTGATTATTTCGCCGGGAACGGGGCGCACGGTGCGTGTCCACTCGAGTTCATCCTTGCGTATCTGAAGCTTCGTATCGCGTCCGGTTTTCAGTTTAATAACCGTCGGAGTGGTTTTTTTTACCTTGCCGCCGTTTACGTAGACCGCGGCGCCGGGGGGATCCGACTCGATCTTTACGGGCACACGGCCCTGAGGGTGTTTTGAGGATCTTTTCAGCACCAGCCTGGCGATGCTTTGCCGATCTTCGTCAATCCCGAGTCGCAGGTGCGCCTCACGCCTGCCCTTCTTCACCACCAAGACTACGTGCTGGCTGCCTGCCTGAACGCCGCGCAGCGTGCAGGGGGTCTTGCGCCCGGTGTAAATCCCGTCGAGATAGACACTGGCGCGTTTCGGTTTGCTCAGTACCTTGATGCTGCCTGTTTTTTCCGCGGGAGCTAAAACGTCCGCCGTTCCGTCCAGTTTGCCGGCATCCTCAGCGTCCGATACACCGGCGTCAGCAGCGGACAGCGTGCCGGCGTCAGCAGCGGCCGACACACCCTCATCAGCGGATTTCACCCCCGCATCAGCATCCGCTTGCCCGGGTACCGCTACCAGCCTTGTCTGCGGTTCCTCAGACCCAGCGGTCTTGTTTCCGAAAAAGCGATCGCTCAAAAAATAGGCGGCCGCTCCCACCGCGATCAGTAAAACTGTGAGCAAAAAGAACTTTCCCTTGCCGCGACGGACAGGCGGCTCGGCTGGTTCGGCCTCGGGTTCAGGCAGCGGATCTTCTTGCTCGTCCCTCTCGGGAAACGCGGGCACAAACGGCTGGGTCGTCTCTTTTCCCCATTGCTTCTCAGAAGCTTCTTCGACGGTCTCGGTCGTCGCCGTTTCCTCTTCTGGTTGAACCTGCCCGCCGGCGCCCAACTCGTCGAGGATCTCGCCCATGGCGTGACCCGAAAACGGCAACTTGCCCTCGGCGTCCAGCTGCATGACGCTCTCGAGCAGCTCCACCAGGTCGAAAGTCAGGCTGCCCTTGTAGGGCCGGTCTTCCGGCATGAACATGCTCTCGACCGAAGGCCATCTGAAAACCTCGAGCAGGCACTCGGAGAGGTGCCTGAGCAAGAGATTGCGCAGGCTTTGTTCGTCCAGCAGCTCCCACTCGACGATGGTCTCACCAAAGTTCTTGCCCGTTCGTTTGCACTCCTCGAAGACCTCCTGGACCTCGTCCTTCTTGAGAGCGGATTTCTCGATCAAGTACTCGGTGAAGGTGCGTTTATTGGTAGAGACCGTGGCCCAGGCGATTTTGCCGCCGACGAAGAAGACCCGGGCGGTGTCGTCGCCGCAGCGCAGCAAGACCTCGCCGCCTCTGTCGGAGACGGTAGCCTCATGAAATACCTTCAGTACCTTGATGTTCTCGACCGGTTCCAACGCACGCTCTCCCGTTTCCCTAGTGTAGCATAATCACAAGCGCCGTCCAGGAAACGACTTTTCAAATCACCTTGCCCGACGGACCTCGTAAGCCCACTCGCGGGCCCTTGCGAAAAAGGCCCGTCGTTCGTGCGGCTCGAGCGCCATGGACGAAAAGAGGGCGTAGATCAGGATCCAGGCGAAGACAATGTCAAAGGTGTAGGGCCTGATGAACACAAGGGCCAGTATGGTCATCGAGAAAAACCCCGCCGCCAGCATCTTCTCGAAGAATTTCTGCCCGCTCTTGTGGGTGCGGAAGGGCAGCGGCAACAGGTTGGCGGCTGAAAAAAGCACGATCATCACGATGCCTATCCAGCGGCCGCCGGGGACATGAACCAGCAACCCGGAACTGAGGTAGGAAATGATCAAGAACGACGAGATGGTCCGCGGCAGGCCCATGTAGGCGCCGGGGAAGTTGACCGCCACGGTGGCTGCGCGGGCGTGGCGGATCGAGCCCGAGACGACAAGAATTGCCGCCAGCGCGCCCGCCAGGTAGGGGTTCATCTCGCGGTAAAATGTGAAAATGATTGCTGCCGGCGCAACGCACTGGGCCACGTGGTCGCTAATCGAATCGAACTCGCCGCCGAACTTGTTGCTGCTGTTGGTCAGACGAGCCACGAAACCGTCGAGAGAATCGCCGCAGACGTAACCCAGCAGAAATGCGTAGGCCGCGTAGTCAATTCGTCCCTGGATGCAAAAGACTATCGCCAGCACTCCGCCCACCAGGTTGATGCCGGTAAAGACGTCCTTGAGCCCGAAAGTCGGGGGAAGTTTTTCACTATCGCTCATCTTGCCCTCTTTTCATCAGGAAAGGTTCCCGGCGATGAAATCGACGATCCTGCCGGCCACGTAGTCGCGATGATTATCGTCGGAAAAGCGGTGATCCGCGCCCGGCACAATCTCCAGTTCGGCCCGTTGGCGGCAGGCCGCCTGCAAGTCCGCGCCGTCGCTCGGCGGAACCACATCGTCACACTCGCCGTGCATTATCAACCACGGGCAATCTATCTTGGCGGCTTCAGAAATAAGGTCGATTTTACGCGCGTCTTCGACCCAGGCGTAGCCCACCCGCTGGTGGTCGAGCAGGATGCTGCCCTTGCGCTTCCATAGTGCGACACCTTTTTGTCCGACCGCCCGCTCGGGCAACAGATCGGTATGACCCACGGCGGCCATGGTCGCCAGGGCGGCCACGCCCCCGCGCGCGGCCGCCATGACGGCTACCGCCCCGCCCATGCTCGAACCAACCAGCGCCACCCGCCGCGCTCCCTCCCGGCGTAGCGCCTCGACTGCGGCCAGGCACTCGCCCAGCTGGCGGGTGAAGGTCAGCCCGATCAGGTCGCCCGGGCTCTCACCGCGCCCCGAAAAATCGAAACGCAGGGCAAGATACCCCCGCCCGCACAAACCACGGGCGATGCGGGAGTGCTTTTGGCTTGCCTTGCTGGAAAGCATCCCGTGGCAGACGACAACGCCGCCCTCGGTCGGCCGATCAGGTCGGTGCAGCGTGGCCGCCAGGTAAGCAACCCCCGGCGCCTCGATCTTTTTCTCGATCTCCATTGTCTCAATCCGGAAGCTGCATCATCTCGGAAACAGAAGGTTGCACGCCTGCGTCAGGCTGTCAATCTTGACGTCACCCCGGATCGCCCGTACGATGCAGGGGCATTCAGGTTGTCGGATGAGACGCCGTGCTGGAGGGTCATTTTGCGTAACGCTTCTACCTTCGAACGACACCACTTACAGATTATCGTAACAATGTTTGGTGCGGCAGCCTTGGCGGCGGCCGGCGGTTTTTGGTTCGAGCCCAGCCCGGCCCGGGCGCAGGCCGAGGCTGCGCGCTGCCGGCCTTCTCCCAGCGAACGTGGAAGTCCCATGTGCAAGGTGCCCGCCGGGGAATTCTGGATGGGCGCCAACCGAAAAATCAAGGACAGTTGCGATGACGATGAGAAACCGGGCCGCATGGTGAGAATGGTCGAATACTACATCGATCAACACGAAGTCACCGTAGCGGAATACAAAGAATGCGTGGAGTCGGGATGTTGTTCCCCGGAAGGACTGAATATGCCCTTCTGGATGGGAACCGAACAGCCGGGAACCGCCTGGGCATGCAACTGGGGCAAGCTGGATCGGAAAGACCATCCCATCAATTGCCTGAGTTGGGAACAGGCCCGTGCCTATTGTAGTTGGGCGGGCAAGCGCCTGCCGTCAGAGGCGGAATGGGAAAAGGCCGCGCGCGGTGTGGACGGCCGGATCTATCCCTGGGGAAACCAGGGCATTGTGTCCCTCGGCAAGAAAAAGAAGGCTGTCGGAAATTTCGCAGATCAGACCGCCCAGAAGAAAATTCCGAGAGGGAATGCAATCAAGCACTACCGGGACGGATACATTTCTACCTCACCGGTCGAGTCGTTCCCACTGGGCCGGAGTCCTTTCGGCCTGTACGACTCGATCGGAAACGTTTGGGAATGGTGCTCCGATGGATACGATCCGGACTTTCACAAGAATACTCCGGACAAGAACCCCAAGGGTCCCGCTTCCGCGAGGTACCGCACGGTTCGGGGAGGCTCCTGGATCAGCAAGGAAGAGACCTTGAGGACCTCTTATCGATTCGGTGAGTGGCCCCCCGGGCGCAATGCCAACGTCGGCTTTCGCTGTGCGGTTTCACTACACGAACTGACCAAGCAACGTCCCGCCTGCAAGTAACAAGGAAGTGAGGCATGGCCTCAAATACAAGGCCACGCAAAGCCCACTTGACAGGCTCTAATCCTTATGTAGTACTGAAAAAAACGATAGTCGAAATTGACTATATGGTTGATTGCGATGGCTCATATCCTGATAATCGACGATGATCCGGACTTACGGAAGCTGGTCGAGAAGATCCTGACCGGGCGGGGGCACGAGGTAACTCAGGCAGGGGACGGCAAAACCGGTTTGGGAACGGCGTTGCTGAAAAAGCCCGACCTGATCATTCTCGACCTGCATCTGCCCCGGATGGATGGATTCGAGGTCTGCCGGCGCCTGAAGTCCGATCAGGCGACACGGGAGATCCCCGTAATCATGTTGACCGCGGCCTTTCCCAAATTGGAGGATGCACAGAAGGGCTTCGAAATGGGGGCGGACGAGTATGTCATCAAGCCTTTCGCCAGCGACATCTTGCTTCACAACATCGATCGCTTGCTGGGAAAGACTTTCTAGCGCCCCACTTACCTTGATCATGAGTCGACGCAAGCTACAGGGGCAGAAGGGGAAATACCAACTACTGGCCCAACTTTCCAGGGGCAGCATGACCGCGATCCACCTGGCAACCAGGCTGGACCTGTCCGGACCCGAGCGGTTCATTGTCCTCAGGGAAATACTTCCGCATCAGGCCCGTGATCCACAAGCACTGGAAAGCTTTTTGGCCGAGGCCAAGATCGCCTCCCGGTTCGATCACCCCAACCTGGTCACTGTTCAGGAGATAGGTAAATCGAAGGGAGCCGTTTTCACCGTGATCGAGTACCTGGCCGGCGAAGGTCTGGGCTTCCTGCTTGGAAAAGTGGCCGAAATCGTGGCGGGCATGCCCGCGGCACTGGCGGCCGGGATTGCGGCGCAGGCCGCGGACGGCCTGGCTTACGCCCACGCCATGCCCGACACGGCCGGCCTGGTTCACGGCAACATCAACTTGCGCAATATCGTGGTGCTGATCGATGGCCGGGTCAAACTGATAAACTTCGACATCGGCACCCTGGCCAGCCAGCCTCACCCCAGCCGGCTCAGCTGCTACATGTCTCCGGAACAGTGCATGGGCCAGCCGGTCGGGCCGGCGACCGACATCTTTTCAGCGGGCGTCGTGCTCTGGGAAATGCTTGCCGGCCGGCATCTTTTCAAGCGCGAGAGTGATCTCGATACCCGCCGGGCCGTCATGAATTGTGAAGTGCCGGCCCTGGGCGATTACCGGCGCGACGTGGATCCCGAACTCGAAACGCTGGTGAATCGCTGCCTGCAGAAAGACCCCGGTGCGCGCTTCGAGAACGCGGGCGCACTTGCCGCCGGACTGCGCGGCTGGATGCAGATTCAAGGTGTGGAAACCGGCATTGAGCAGATCCGCAAACTGGTCGCGAATGTACTGGCCGATCGCATCCGCTTGAAAAAGAACATGCTTGAACAAATCGAGGCGTCGGCAGAGGCACCCGTCGATCCGCAGATTCTGTTGCCGTCAACGTCCTGCGATCTGCCCGACAAGCAACCAATCGAACCCGACAGCCCCGCCGCCGCCGCACCAGAAACGTCCGAAAAGGTTGAGCCAATCACCCTGCGCCAGATCGACCGGCCGCCAGCCTTGACCGAAAGGCAAGATCCAGCGGCGACAAGTTCGCCTGCACCAGAACCAGAACCCGAGTTCAGTCAAAAAGAAGCTGAACTCACCCCGCCCCCCTTCGAGCCGTTCTTGAAGTTCAGCCGGTCATATCTGCATTTATTCATGAAATATCGCCCGTTCATTATCGGCGGGGCGGCCGTCTTGCTCCTGATCATCCTGATTGCCGCATTTTCGGGCGGCAACAAATCCGGCCATGAAGCCGACGAGAGCGGAAAGGCGGCATCGGCCCTGGTGACCGGCAAACCGATAGTCAAGCCGATCTCAGAAGAAGAAGCACAGGCCGAATTGGCAAAGCTAGCCAAGCCCAAGAAGACTGCCATGTCTATACTCTCGATCAAGACCGACCCGAAGGGCTGCACGGTCATGGTCGACAAGGTCGAGTTGAACGGCAAGACACCCTTGAGAAACGTCATGCTTCCCTCGGGCATGGAACACCAGGTAACTGCGCGCTGCAAGGGGTACCAGGACGAGTCAAGACACGTCACACCCAGAGCGGGAGAGTCGCTGGAAATCGAGTTCTACCCGTCCAACTCCCCGGCCGGAGACTAGTGGGAAAGGTTTTCTAGACACACAGAATCCCGGGTTGTCTCCGCCGCCTTTACAGCGTATCATTGCGGTATGAACCAGCTATCGTGCAAGGAGTGGCCCTTGAGTACTTCGCTTCGCCTGCTGGTCGGATTTCTTTTCGTATCATTGTGCCTGGCCTGTTCCACTGAAAAAATACAGGGGCTGGTGCCTTGTGCCGGCGACGACGAATGTCCCGCGAACCAGTCCTGTATCGACGGCTTCTGCCGGTATGCCTGTGTCACCAGTACCGATTGTCCCGCCGGCTTGCAGTGCGTCTCGGGAGTTTGCCAAACACCCTGCCAAACAGACGACCAGTGCGACGAGGGCGAGCGCTGCCGCGACGGTTTCTGCAGGCCGGCGCAATCGACGGATGGCGGCACCGATGGCGGGGATGAGTGCCTTGACGAAGATGGTGACGGTTACGGCCGGGATTGCCCAGACGGGCCCGACTGCGACGACACAGACAAGTCTATCAATCCTGCTGCCGAGGAAAAGTGCTCGGACGGCAAGGACAACGACTGCGATGGTGATACCGACGAGTCCGATTGCGGCTGCACGCCCGGCAGCAAGACTTCCTGCTACGACGGTCCCGACGAAAGCCAGGGAGTCGGCATCTGCCGGGACGGACACGCCATTTGCCGCGGTGATCACACCTTTGGAGACTGCCTGGGCCAGGTATTGCCCGAAGACTCGGAGAGCTGTGACGGGTTGGACGAAGACTGCGACGGTGTAACCGACGAGGACACGGCCAACCCCGGCTATTGCCTGCAACTTGGAGTATGCCAGGGAACCGAGGCAGTCTGCCGGGACGGCGCCTGGCAGTGCCCCTACCCGCCCGAACACCAGTTTCCCGACACGACCTGCGACGGTCTGGATAACGACTGCGACGGCATCGCCGACAGCGGCATCGACTGCGCCGGGATCTGCTGCTCCCAGGGACAGATTTGCATGTTCTCAAACTGCCTGGACGATCAGGGAGGCTGCGTCGCCGATGCCGATTGCCAGGAAGATTCTTACTGCCAGGACGGAGAATGCATCCCCTACGGGATCGGCCCTCGCCCGGACACAAATCCCGACTGCACTCGCCTGATCGTGGCCGGCCTTTTTCAGCCCTCGCTTCAATGCGAGTGGCAGGGACCGCCGGTTGGTGACCTGTACCCCAACCACCTCCAGGTGCTGGGCACCCCGATCGTGGTCGACCTCGATCTGGACGGCGACCCGGCAACGATCAAGCCGTCGATCGTCTTCAACACTTACGACGGCCTGGACGGCGACTCGGGTGTGATGACAACGCTGGACGGTGTCCTGCGGATCATCGACGGATCCGATTGCCGAACCCAGTTCTCACTGGGGCCTTACCTCAACGGCTGCAACCCGCCGGCGGCGGCCGACCTTGACGGGGACGGGCGGCCCGATATCGTTGTCCACCTGAACACGGGCGGAGTCATCGCCTACCGCTACGATGTCGCCGCGGGCGCCTGGCAGATCCTTTGGACCGGCCACGATTCAAACGGCACCCCGGTGACCTTTGCCGAGGGCGCCACCGGCTGGGGAGGACCGTCGATTGCCGACCTCGACGACGACGGCCTGCCCGAGGTTCTCTCCGGCGGGATAGTGTACGACTCGACCGGCCTGCTGATCGACTCCAGCCTTGGTCTCGGGGTGTTGTGGCGTATCGGCTTTCCGGCTGCGGCCGATCTCGACGCCGACGGCAAAGTCGAGTTGGCCGGCGGGCTGGCGCTGTGGGAGTTCGATCCGGCCGGCCGACAATGGGTTGCCGAATGGAGCGGAGCCACCAACGGCTACACGGCAGTGGCCGACTTCGGCAGCTACACATCAGACCCAGCCGCGGACGACCGCACGATCCTTGACGGCATCGCCGAGATCGCTGTTGTCGCAAACGGCCAGGCGCGTATCGACACGGTTTCCGGCAGGACTGTATTCGGGCCGCTCAATCTGCCTTCATCGAACGGCGGGGGCCCTCCCACCATCGGCGACTTCGACGGCGACGGCCGGGCCGAGTTGGCCGCGGCCGGTTCCGACTCATACACCGTCTTCGATCCCGACTGCCTCGGGGCTGTGGATCCGGCTTTCTGTCCCACCGGCCGCGCCGACGGTATTTTATGGACCCAGCCTTCGCAGGATCACTCGTCCAACATCACCGGTTCCTCGCTTTTCGATTTCGAGGGCAACGGCTCGGTAGAAGCTGTCTATGCCGACGAGTGTTTCGTCCGCGTCTATGACGGCACAAACGGCCGGGTGCTGTTTTCCCAGTGGCGATCCTCGTGCACCTGGAACGAAAACCCGATCGTGGCCGATACAGACGGCGACTTCGCCGCCGAATTGGTTGTGCCCTCGAACGAGAGCTGCGGCACCTCTCCAGACATGACCGGCGGGATGGGTGGACTTCCCTACGACACCAGCCCCGGCGGCAACCCGATGGACCCGCTCTTCGCCGGTCTACCCTGCAACGAGGCCGCAGATTGCACAAGCGGCAGTTGCGACGCCGGGCTGTGTCGTTGCTCGGCCGACGCCGAGTGCGGAGGCGGGGGCTTCATCTGCGCCCCGCCGCCGGCCGGCGCCCCCGGCTCGGGAAACACCTGCAGGGCCGAGTGGCGCGGCAGCATCCACGGGGTGCGCGTCTACCGCGACAGCCTGGACCGCTGGGTTGGTTCGCGCACCATCTGGAACCAGCACGCCTACTCGGTCACTAACATAAACGAGGACGGCAGCGTACCGCGCACTTCCCAGGCCCAGCTCAACTGGCAGGTGGCGGGCTTGAACAACTTCCGCCAGAACGTCCAGGGCGATCTGCACCCCGAATACTCGCCCGACACAACCGCCGGCCAGGGTGTTTTCTCGGCCGATTGCCCGGACGGGGTTGTGACTTTAACCGTGCGGGTATGCAACCGCGGCACCAATCCTATCGCTTCCGGCGTGTCTGTCGGATTCTTCGACGGCGACCCAGACCAGGGGGCCGCGCTGGCCTGCAGCAGCCAGACCGCATCCGACCTGCAACCTGGCCAGTGCGAAATGATATCCTGTGACTGGATAGATGCTCCCTCGGACGTGCCGCATGACGTTATTGTCGTTACCGATTACGACGACCAGCGCAGCGAGTGCATCGAGGAAAACAACCGGGCAATGATACCCGGTGCCATCTGCCGGCTGCTGTAGGATGCACGGCACGCCTCTTCTTTCCTTGTTCGGCGTTTTGCTCTATTGTTGAGAAATGCGGCCGCTGCTCACATGCTTGTTTCTCTGCATGGCACTGTCTTCAAGCTCTTGCCGCGAGGAGTACATCCCCTGCAATCAGAACGCGACCTGTTTCACGATCGATATGATCTGCGTCGACGGCCGCTGCGAGCCCGATGACGGGCGGCCGCTTGTTTGCGAGATAGACGGCGAGTGCCGAATCGGCGAGCGTTGCCGCGGCGGCATCTGCTCGAACCTGCCGGACTGCACCTCGGACGGAGATTGCCCCGAAGGCTACGTCTGCCACGTGCTGGCCGGCGACTGCCTTCCCAGCCGGGTCCCCTGCACAACCAACCAGGACTGCCCGCCCGGCAGTTACTGCGATCCTGACGCGCAAACCTGCCGGGCGACCGAATGCCAGTCGGATCAGGATTGCCCGCCCGAGCAGGTCTGCAACCTGACCGACTTCAGCTGCTCGGCCTCGGGCCTGGCCTGCGAATCGAACGCCGACTGCCTGGCCGGGCAACGTTGTGACACCGTGGCCGGGATTTGCCGGCACGGCAACTGGTGCCTCGACGATCTTGACTGCGACTCGGGCGAGTACTGCGATCGATCAACCGGTGTGTGTCGCACGACCGCCTCGGGCTGTCTTTCGGACTCCGACTGTCCCTCGGGCTCGTGGTGTGAAACCGGCAGCGGCGAGTGCCGCACCGGATGCCGCACAGACGCCGATTGTCCTGACGGCACCACTTGCGATCAAGGCTCGGGGGGTTGCCTGCCTCCGAGCGGCTGCACGCACGACAGCGACTGTCCCTCGGGCTACGCCTGCCAGGCGGGCAAGTGCGTTGTGCAACAGGGCCAGGTTCCCGACGGCTCACCCTGCGAGAGCAATGCGGACTGCCAAAACAGAAACTGTGTCTCGATCACCGAGCCCTCTGTCTGCCTCAGCCCTTGCCGCTCGTCCGCCAACTGTCCTGCCGACTGGTCTTGCACCGAGGTGACCAGTGCCTGGTTCTGCGTCTCGGAGTCGCTGCTGACACAGGTGCTGGGCATGTCGATCGACGTCGGCCACGGCGAGTACGGCGACTACTGCTCCGGCCAGGCGGTTTACAACCCCTATTGCCACAGCATGATCTGCAACCAGAACCAGGGCATCTGCACCAGCGACTGCAGCACCGACTCGGATTGCGGTTATGCCTCGATCTGCAGCGTCAACTACGAGACCGGCATCATGCGCGCCTATTGTTTCCTCGACCCGGGCCTGGGCGCCCTGGGCTCGTATTGCGAGGGCGACAACTGGTGCGCCTTCAACGTCTGTCTCGGGGTCGACGCCTACTCGGGATTCTGCTCGAGCGGCTGCTGCTCCTCGGCCGACTGCCCTTCCGGCTGGGCCTGCGGCCGCATCCAGAGCGGCTACCCCAACGCCCCCGGCTTCGCCAAGGGTTGCTTCCCGGCCGACTGGCCGGGCCAAGCTCTGGCCGGTGCGGGTTGCGGCCGGGACGGCGACTGCAAGAGCAACCTGTGTATCTCCGGGGTGTGCTCCGACCTGTGCTGCACCGACGCCGACTGCCCTACCCCGCTGCGCTGCCAGATGCTGGTCGACGCCGACCACCTGGCCGTGACGCTCTGCCTGTGATTCACTGTACGCTCTGTATTTCCCCTTTTCCGGAAGCGACGCCTTCGGGGGAGGTCGCAGAAAAATCTTTAGGACCATTAAACGAAAGAATGTAACATGCCGCCCGGAGGATGATGCTCATGCAAACGTTCCAATCGCAACGCTGTCTTTTGCTGTTGTTGCCTCTTGTTTTCGCGCCCATGCAGGCTCGGGCGTTGCGGCCGGGCGATATCCTGGGCGAAACAAACTCGCCGGGACACTGTCCCATGGGCGCCACCTTCGACGGCAAATCGTTGTGGGTGGTTGATCGCAAGGCGAACAAGCTGTTCCGCATCGACCCGGTCAGCGCCAAGGTCATTGGAGAGCTCCCCACGCCCGGTCAGCGCCCCACCGGCTTGACATGGGACGGGCGGCACCTGTGGATCGCCGATCGGGACGAACAGGAGATTTTCCGGCTGGATCCGAAGACAGGAATAGTCGATCGGGTTTTCAAGGTGGACGTCAAGAGCCCGCGCGGCATGGCCTGGGATGGAGAGTGTCTGTACCTGGCTTCGGGTAAGGATGACGTCATCAATTGTCTCGATCCCGACGACGGAACGCTGATGCGCAGGTTCCCGGCGCCGGCCAGCGCGGTGACCGGGCTGGCCTTCGACGGCAAGTACCTGTGGGCCGCCGATCGCGATCACGACGAGTTGTACCGCATCGACCCGCGGGAGGGCCACGTCATCGGCATTCTCAAGAGTCCGGGACCGCATCCTTTCGGGCTGGCCTGGGACGGCAAGCGCCTGTGGAACGTTGATTACCAGAACCAGAAGATTTATGTGCTCAACGTAAGCAAAGGCGATGCGATCTTGCGCCGCGATCAAAAGAGCCTGCGTATCGATTACACCATCCATTTCCAGAACCAGGGACCGGATCCGATCAGCCAGGCGGACTTCTACATCGCGGTGCCCGAAAACCGGTACAACCAGGAAATCATCAGGGGTCCCAGTTTCTCTCCTTCCGACGTCGAGTTTCATACCAACCGCTGGAAACAAAAAGTCGCTCATCTCAAGAGCTCCGACATCCAGGCCGGCAAGAGCCTCGAATTCAGAATGTCGGTGGACATCAAACTGTACAAGACCAGTTTCTGGATCCAGCCCGACAAGGTGCGACCGCTGGGTACCATACCCAAGGCCATCCGCAAGGACTACCTGGCCAACAACTCGAAGTACAGGTTGAACAATCCCGAGGTTCGAAAGGCGGTCCGGCTGGCGGTGGGCAGCGAAACCAATCCCTACTGGATTGCCCGCAAGATTTACCAATTCGTGCTCGGAAAGCTCGACTACAAACTCTCCGGGGGCTGGGATCCAGTGCCGCTGTTGCTCGAAAGGGGAACCGGGTCCTGTTCCGAATATTCCTTCGTTCTGATTGCGCTGTGCCGCGCGGCCGGGATCCCGGCCCGTTACGTCGGCGGAGTGGTCACCCGTGGAGACGACGCTTACGTGGACAATGTCTTCCATCGTTGGGTCGAGATCTTCCTGCCCGGTTACGGATGGATTCCGGTCGATCCCGACCGGGGCGACAAGAAAACGCCCAGGGGCCAGGCGCTGGGTTTCGGCAACCAGGACAACACCCTGCTGGTAACCACAGTTTCGGGGGGCGAATCGAAGTACCTGGGCTGGAAGTACAACGGAAACGTGGCCTGGTCCTTCCGGGGACGCACCCGGGTCTACGTGGAGAACATCGGCGAGCTCTCGCCCATTGATCGAGACAGTGATTCCCCGCCGGCCATCAAGGGTCCGGACAGCGGCGAGGTGTCCCCGCCCAAGGGGCGCGAGAAGGGCGCCGCCGACGCCAAGCAGCCCTGATAGATCACGATTCTTTTTCCGGTATGATTAGCTATCGAAAGCAATCAAGGTGCGAATTTCCAGGTCTTCCAACTGCTCTTCGAGTTGTCGCCATGCCTCTTCGACACGGTGGGACATGATCATCACGTCGTGTAGATTTCCCTTGAGGTCGCGCGCATATTTCTTGCGGACAGTTTCCGTCGAGAAGCCGATCGCGGTCAATGTTTCGATAGTTGCTTCCTGTTCCCGCATCACTTCGTAATAGAGCAACTCGACACCACTCTCGGCTGCCAATTCAATCAACTCCCGGTACAAGACGAGATCCACGCCCGTTTTGGCAAACTCGGGAGAGACCACACCTCGCATGTGCGCCACGTGCCGGGTCCAGGCGAAGGGTTCACGATCAAGGGTTGCATCCCCGATAATCTTGCCGTTCATTTCCGCCACCAGGCGCCAGTGGTCGGTGCCGTCCACCTGCGCGAGCCGAACGCGGTTGGAATCGCTGTTGGTAACATCGTAGCGCAGATGATTGCGAATCTCGGCCGGCAGACCGGTCATATAAGCAGTCAGTCTGTCTAAATCGGCTTCGACAGCGGGCCAGCGAACCAGGATCTGGCGACCATCACGAAGCTCGACACTTTTAGTCTCATTGTTCATCTCGACTACAGAAACTTGCACGGTCGAGCCAGACTGTCAATCCCGATTCTCCCAATCATGGCGTCCCTGCCTTCACGGTAACCCGTAGCATCGGATCGATGGGCAGGCCTTGCTTGTACTGCCGGGCCCAGTGGCTTAGCAGCCGGATACTCTGATCGTCTTGCGGGCCGGCTTCGACCTCGGCGGCACCGTAGTTTCTGAGCGCATCCATGGCGCACCAGGTGGCGTGGTAGCGATCGTACTC
Source organism: Myxococcota bacterium (assembly GCA_035528415.1). Classification (GTDB taxonomy): domain Bacteria; phylum Myxococcota; class B64-G9; order B64-G9; family B64-G9; genus DATKYQ01. Next base: position 24,644 of record DATKYQ010000061.1, read on the forward strand.
GTCCTCGGGTTCCACAGGTTGCCAGCTTCCGTCCGGCAGCTGCAGTTCCAAAAGTAGTTCCGTGCCCGCGGCCACGTCAGGGTCGCTTCTGCCATAGCCCAACAGTCGCAGGCTGTCTGTGAACTCTGAAAGCGTCTCCGGGTCGGCCCACATCAGGGAGGCGGCGAAACAGCCGCGGATGTAGTCGAGCTCACGCGGCACCAGGGCCGGATCGAGCAGCCAGGAGGCATATCCGGACAGCGTATAGACCAGGTGGGTCACCAGGTTGTTCTGGTCGACGTAACGATCGCCGCCGATCTCCTGGTCGTCTAGGTACTCGACGGAGGGCACGTAGAGCAGCGCCTCTGTAAAGCAAACGGGAACGCCCGCGTCGATACGATCGGTAAAGTGGAAGCCGATCAACAGGTCGATCAACTCGTCGAGATCGGGAGCCTCACGCCTTGCGGGATCGAAGCCCCAGTAGTCGACGGCGGCAAAGCGCCCCGCCGCCCCGCGCAGAAGAACCAGCGGGGCCTCGATGTCCATACCGATCAAATCCAGTGCCCAGAGGGCCGAGGCGCTATCGACGATCGCGTCGGCGTCGTCGAGATCGAAGTATTTCCGCAGGTAGATCTCACCCAGTCGCAGGCCCTCCTGCCTGGCACGGTAACCAAGCCACGAATCGGGAGCCCGCGAAAGATCGGCGAAGAAGAACAGGTAGTCGGAGGCATACTCCTCGAAATTAGCGGGATCGGAGGCCGAGCGAACCATGTATTCCATGCCTTGCCAAAGAGCTTCCTGGATGTGCCCCGCGGAATTTTCCCCGGGACCCGCAGCCGCCCGGGAGCCGCAAAACAGGATAAGCACCATTGTCATCAAGCGCATCACGGCAACATGCTATAACATCGTCAACCCCAAGCACCAGTCCCCCCCAAAAAGCCTTGACTATTGTCCGCGACCCGTTCTAGATTTGCCGCCCATCGCACTTTTAGTATTTTACTTTTTGCGGTGCCGAGGTGGCGGAATTGGTAGACGCGCCAGATTCAGGGTCTGGTGTGGGTAACCATGTGCAGGTTCGAATCCTGTCCTCGGCACTGTTTTTTTTAGGAACCTGAGATGGGTTGTCTGGCTGACGATCTTTTCCTGTCCGACGAGCACCGCTTGCTACGCGATCAGGTGCGGCGGTTTGTCAACCAGCGCCTCAAACCTCACGTCGACGAATGGGAAAAGGGCAAGACCTTTCCACGAGAGCTTTACCGTGAACTCGCCGCGGCCGGTTTCTTAGGAGTAGGATTCGAAGAGAAGTACGGCGGCTGCGGCGGCGACATGCTGCACGCCGTCATCCTCAGCCAGGAACTGACCAGGTCTGGTTCTCCCGGGCTGGCCGCCGGCCTCGGTTCGCTGGCCATCGCCTTGCCGCCGATCGTCAATGCCGGTAGCGACAAACAGAAACAGCGCTGGCTCCCTCGGGTGCTTTCCGGAGAGTGGATCTCCGCTTTAGCGGTCACGGAACCAGATGCCGGATCGGACGTGGCCGGCATCAGAACCCGGGCGGTGCGTGACGGCGATGAATTTGTGATCAACGGTTCGAAGATGTTCATCACCTCCGGCGCCCGGGCGGATCTTGTCACCACCGTCGTTCGAACGGGAGGAGAAGGCGCCGCGGGCATCTCGGTCATGGTGGTCGAGAAAGGACGCCAGGGCTTCAGCCTGGGGCGCGAGCTGGATAAGATGGGCTGGCACGCATCGGACACGGCCGAGCTTGTATTCGAAGACGTGCGTGTGCCGGCCGACAACCTGATAGGCGATCTCGACGGGGGCTTCGCGGTGCTGATGCGCAACTTCGCGGGCGAGCGGCTGCTGTTGGCGGCCCAGGCCGTGACCATGGCCGAGATGGCCTTCAACGAGGCCGCAGGCTATACCAAAGACAGAAAAGTCTTCGGCCGCCCGGTTAATAAATTTCAGGTCAACAGGCACAAGCTGGCCGAAATGGCCACCGGCATCGACGTCTGCCGCACCTATGTATACGCCCTGGCCAGCCAAGTTGCGGCCGGGGCCGCACTGATCAAGGAGGTGGCCATGGCCAAGAACGCAGCGGTCGACATGGCCATGCGCGTCGTTGACCAGGCTGTGCAGCTGCACGGCGGCTATGGCTGGATGCGAGAGTTCCTGGTCGAGCGCCTCTACCGCGACATCCGCCTGTATCACATCGGCGGCGGAACGCGCGAGGTGATGAACGAGGTTATTGCCAGGCAGTTGGATTCGTAGCGCCATGGGGGAAGACATGTTCCGCGAACCGTCTATCTTCAGCCAGGGGCTCTTTTCCGACAAGGTCGCCCTGGTGACCGGCGGAGGGACGGGCATCGGCTTGGCTATCGCCGCCGAGTTGCGCCTTTTAGGCGCCGATGTGGTTATCGCCAGCCGCCATGAGACCAACCTGGACGCCGGCCGGCAAGCCCTCGAGAAGATTGATGCACCAGGGCGTGTTCTGACGGTGGTCTGCGACATCCGTCGCCGGGAGTCGATCGAGAGCGCATTGTCGATCATCAGCGAGCGCTTTGGACGCATCGATGCGCTGGTCAACAATGCCGGCGGTCAGTTCCCCTCCCCTGCCCTGAGTATATCCAGGAAAGGCTGGGAGGCTGTGATCGAGACGAACCTGACCGGCACCTTCCTGATCTCCCAGGCAGTTGTCGCGAAGGGCATAGCCGGCGGCAATTCCTGCTCGATTGTCAATATCATCGCCCAGATATGGAACGGCTTTCCGATGATGGCGCACACCGGGGCATCGAGGGCCGGGGTCGCCAACCTGACCATGAGCCTGGCCTTCGAGTGGGCGCCTTTGGGCGTCAGGGTCAACGCCGTGGCGCCGGGTGTAATTTTATCGAGCGGCGTCGATAACTACGCGCCCGAGTTCAGAAAGACTTTCCTCGATTCGGCCGGCTATATCCCGCTGGGCAGACTGGGCACACCCCGCGAGGTAGCCGCGGCAGTTGTGTTCTTGCTTTCGCCGGCGGCGAGCTTTATAACCGGCACGACACTCCGGGTAGACGGCGGTGAGCCGCTATTCGGCTCGAGCGCCGCCGGTCAGCTTGGAAAGCAGCTGCAACCTCCGCCCGGCTCTCGATACGAATGATCGCAGGAGTTTTTGCAATTTGACCATACGGAGAATTAAATGATTAGAAAATCCACAATTATCCTGGCGACTCTGATGCTTGCAACCACGGCCGCACTTGCCGACACGGTGCCCGAGTCCGAGACCGAGACGATCCTCTCGCCGATCTTGTCGCCTGTAAACCTGCGCCTGATGGGGGTTTGCGAGTTTGCCTTCATCGCCTCGGACTCGAAGTTGTTCCACAAGTTCCCGGCCAGCTTCAGGCGCTCTTTCCCCTCTCGCGCGGCCGATGAACCCGATAAGACCCTGCAACTCGGCTTCGAAGAGCTGACTTTGGTTTTCGACAGCAGCTTCGGCAGCGAGACGGCCGGCTTTCACGGGGCGCTTTTGGCCACCGGCGCCGGCTCCGAACCGGATACATTCTCGACCCCGGCGCTACTCGAAGGCTGGGGCTACTACAAGCTGAGTTTCGTCCAGTTCTCGATCGGCCGGGTGCGCAACCCCTTCGGCGGGAGCTTCACCGATTTTCCCGAGTACCACCTGCAGGCCACCGATTACCGCCGCTTCCGCGGCGACGGGCTGCGCGTCGATTTCGATCTGAGCGCCGGCAACTTCCACATACTGCCGTCGCTTGCGATCATGGAACGCAACCCCGATGACACCCTGTTTCTCTACTCGGGTCGTGTCGGGTTGGCTTTCAACATCGACAACTTCGGAATCATCGGCCTGGGCGCCTCGTTCATGTACGGCGAGGACAGCCTGCGCATCGACAGCTACGAAAACGCCGGATACTACCGAGCCGACGACAGCTTTGCTCGGATCAACTTTCATGAAAAATACAACCTGCGCCGGAAAGACTACGGCTTCGACTTCGGCATCATCTGGAAAAAGAGCGCCGGCTCTTTCTTCGGCGACACCGTCCTGTACGCCGAGGTGGTGATCGGCGATCTGGACGACGCGGGTTTCGACGATCCCAACAACCCCGAAAACCCGCAGCCTTTTTTGGGCGAGCGCAAGCCCTTCGGCTGGTGGATCGAGCTCTCCCAGCAACTGAATATCGGCGCCGGCGGCGGGCCGTTCATCTCATACGGCTACCTCGATCGTAAGATCGAGGCCCAGAACGCCTGGGGCATCGGCGAGCAGGGGATCGTGCGCGAACTGGTCTTCGGTTACCGGCAGTCGATCACCCGCGGCCTCAATGTCGGAGTGGAGATGTGGATCGTCAATGACTCCAAGAAACTGGACTCCAACGGCGCCCCGGACTTCGACCGCGACGGAGAATCCGATCTGATACAGGGCAATTTCTTCAAGGTCCGCTTCCAGATGATTTTCTGAGCGAGTCAGCCATGCAACGCATCAGACCTTTCACACTCGCAATTTTTCTTCTCGGCGCCGGGCTATCCGGCTGCACTCCGGCCTACACCGGACTGCAACTCGCCCGCCAGGGCAAACACATGGCCGCCGCGCGTCTTCTTTCCGAGGCGATCAAGGCGAACCCGGAAGACGGCCGGGTCCGGCGGGCTTTGGGCTTGAGCTACCTCGAGCTTGGCGACGAGGCTTTGGCCGAGAAGCAGCTGGCAAAGGCCGTCGAGTTGCTTCGCTCCGATCGAATATCCCGGCGCTATCTGGCGATCACCCGAGAGCATCTCGGTTGGCAGGCGCGAGCCATGGCCAGCTTCGACGGCTTGATCAAGGATTATCCGGACGACCGGCTGACTGATGTCTTCAAGGCTCACCTGATGCGCCTCGGCAACTCCCGTTCGGCGCTTACCAGGGAGGCCGTCGAGGAACGCATCGATGATTTTCGCGAGAAGGGCCTGCTCGATCAAAGCGGCCTGCCAAGGCCCTTGCTGGTTTTGCCCTTCGATGTTCCCGAGGTCTACCCGGACTACGCCCTTCTTGGCCGCTCGCTGGCCCGCATGCTGGCTTGCGACCTTGCCAAACTCGACCTGGTCTGGGTGATCGGCCCGGACAAGGCGCTCGAGGCCATGCGTCTGCGGGGCATACGCTGGAACCACGACGATCGGGCTGCTGCCGCCAAGGAGATCGGCAGGGCGCTCGGCGCCGGGCTTGTCGTCCAGGGGAGTTTTCTCAAGGGCTTCGAGAAAGAGGTTCGGGTCGATATAAAAATCTTCAACCCAGAGCCCTTCTCGCTTCTCAGAGATTCCAAGACGGAGGGCGACTCGAAGCAGATCTTCGAACTCGAGAGGAATGTGCTCAATAAGCTTCTGGGTGACGTGGGCGTGTTGCCGAACGAACAGGAACGATCCCTTTTCGGTAACTTCGCGACGCATGACTCTGCCGCCCTGGGGCTTTACCTGGGAGGGATCAGCCGGCTGATGGTCAACGACTATCCAGGGGCTTTAGAGCTTCTTGAGAAATCTGTCGGCCGGGATGCCGAGTATCCCTGTCCCTACCGCGCGCTTTCCGTGATCTACCGCATGCAGGGCCGGCGAGATCGACGGCAGTACTCTGCCAACAAGGGTCGCGGGCGCGGAAACCCCGCCTGCCCGTCCGAGACCCGGCTTCTGGATTTCAAGATCCGTCTCGACAGCCAGATAGCAGTCCTGTTGCAGGCGGAAATTGAACAGGGCCGCACGGCTTTGCGCAACGGACTGCAGACGATCACCGGCGACGAAGGCGAGATCCTGTCCCGGCAGTTGCTTTTCGGACCCGCCGGCAACCGCACTACCAGTGTCGATCCCATCCCGGCCGGGATGATATGGGGCAGCCAAGGGCTGGGAACCGCCGGGACCGCAGACTCAGCGGTGCTCGGCGGGATCCAGGGCCATGGCCTGTCATCCCCCGACCCGGCCACGGCCGGACAATAAATTCAGAATTCAGCTATCAGCTTTGCGGCGAGAGAGTCCGCGGCCATCAGCAGGTCTTCAACCTTGCCCGAGGCCACGTTCTCCGAGATGCGGGTCTTGACGGTGCCTCCGGCTCCCTCGACCAGGTTGACGTTGAAGACGAATGTCTCGCCCACCTTACTGATCGACCCCTGAACAATGTAGTCGGCCTTGAGCATGGCGCTCATCTTGGCCAGGCAGTCCTGCTCGTTGCAGGCGCCGAACTTGATCATGTCTTCCTGGTGTTCGAACAGGTTCTTGAGATCTTCGGCGCACACCAGATTGATCTTCTTGGACTTCGAGACGTCCACGCAGAACTTGCCCGCAATCCCGGAAGCCTCATCCTTGGAGATCCCGCTGACCGAGAAGTTCTTGATTATCACCCGCGGTAGCTTTACGGCAGCCGTTTGCGTGTCGGCTTTCGGCGCGTGAGTCACTGTCGCGTTAGAAGCGGCGCGCTGACCGGCGCAGGCCGCCAGAGACAAGCCGGCGATTATCGCAATTATGGTTCTTGTGCCCCTCATTGTCATCCTCCTTCCCGGGCGCCGCCATCGGGCGTTCCGGCTCGTTATTTCGCTTTCGCAGGCTTCGGCGCTACTCCCAGCATGCGCTGGACGTCCGCCAGCGGAAAAGGCATCTTGTCTTCGTTGTAACCTATCCGAATGTCGGCGATGACGCCACGGCTGTCAAGGATGAACATGGTCGGGAAGTTCGTAACGCCGTACCTGCGCCGCAGGGCCCCGAAGCGATCTTTGAGAACCGGGAAGCTGAAGCCGGCCTCAATTATGAATTTCTCAACCGCGGCCAGCTTCTCGGGCAGGTAGTCGCAGTTTACGGCCAACACCATCAGGCCCTTGTCCTTGTAACGTTCGTAAAGCTTTTGTAAAAACGGAAGTTCCTTGCGGCAAGGTTTGCAATCTATGTCGAAGAAGGTCACCAGCAACACTTTCTTCGCCGGTTTGGCCTTCTCGCCAACCAGGCGGTCGAGAAACACGCGCTTTGTGCCGCTGGCCTCGGGATTGTAGCTGCCCATGAAGAAAAAAGGAGCCTGCCCGCCTTTATGCGTCTGTTCGGCCACGGCAATCTGCGACATCAGGGCCAGTGACAAGACGACTATTGAACTCTCATAGAAAATTCTCATTGCGGCGCCTCGCGAGTTGCGTCCGCAGCCAACCTGGAGACGAGTTCCTCGACAACATTGCCGGTCTGGATTTCGAACTGTTTGTCGGGTGAGTCGGCAGCCGCGGCCATGTCCTTGATCGTCAACACTCCGCGCTCGATCTCGTCTTCCCCAAGTAAAATAACGAAGCGAGCCCCCGCTTTGTCAGCCCGCTTCATCTGCGCCTTCATGCTTCCCTGGCGCGCGTCGGACTCGGCGCTGATACCGGCGCTCCTGAGCGCCCGCAAGACTCCCAGGCCGGAAAGCCAAGCTTGCTCTCCCCTGGAGACCACGAAGACAGGCTGTTGTCTTTGAGGATTGGCTATGGTTTCCAAGAGTCGCAAAAGGATGCGGTCGAGCCCGGCGGCAAAGCCGACCGCCGGAATGGAAGGCCCGCCCAGGTGTTCGACCAGCCCGTCGTAGCGCCCGCCGCCGGCCACCGCGTTCTGAGATCCGAGGCCGGGGGCTAAAAGCTCGAAGGTTGTGCGCGAGTAGTAGTCGAGTCCGCGCACCATGCGGTGGTTCAGGTTGTAGGGGATCTCGATGCTCTCGATACCCCGGCGCACCAGGGCAAAGTGCTCGGCGCATTCCGTACACAGTGAATCGAGCATCCGCGGGGCCTGTCCGGCAATCTGCTTGCAACCTTCCACCTTGCAGTCGAGCACGCGCAGGGGGTTTGTTTTCATGCGGCGCCGGCAATCTTGGCACAGGTTCTCGGCATGCTCTTCGAGATAAGTTATCAGCTTTTCCCTGTATGCCGGTCGGCAGAGCGGGCAGCCCATGGAGTTCAACTCGAGTGAAGTGTCGATAAGCCCGATGGCGGCCATGCCGTTGACCATGATGTCGATCATCTCGACATCGGCCGCGGGCTGCGCCGCACCGATCAGCTCGACGCCCAGCTGCGAAAACTGCCGGTAGCGGCCCTTCTGCGGGCGCTCGTGGCGGAACATGGGCCCCAGGTAGAACAGGCGGCTGACCGGTTCAGTCTGCCACAGGCTGGTCTCGATGTACGATCGGATCACGGACGCGGTTCCCTCGGGACGCAACGTCAGTGAAGCGCCGTCCCGGTCGGTGAAGGTGTACATCTCCTTCTCGACGATATCGGTCTGCTCGCCAATCGAGCGCTTGAACAACCCGGTTTGCTCGATAAGCGGAGTGCGGATCTCGCCGTAGCCGTATAGATCGAGAAATGCGGCCAGTTGGCTTTCCATGCGCCGCCACCAGCGGGCCTGCTCGGGAAAGATATCCCGCATTCCGCGAATCACCTGAATGCGTTCCAAACAGCGCCTCCGTTATACGCAAGACTCGATCTGCATGACTTTATTCAAAAACCGGGCGCAGTCTAACAATGCGGTCCGGGGCGTGTCAATCTAACCTAAAACGAGCGATCCTTCAGGGCGCGGGCAAAGCCGCGGCCGAAGATCCAGTCGAGCGTTGCCGACATCGACTCTACCAGCGGCGGCAGCGACTTGTCGGCCAGGCAGGGAAAGCGTGCCGGCGGATAGGACTCGAAGCCGGCGCAGTTTTTGCGGTTGAGCACTGTAAGCAACACCCGGCCGCCGTCGAGGTGGACCAGCACCAGCGGAAAGATGCGGCAGGTGAATGGTTGTATCTCCGTCACCGGGATGCCCTCATTCTTGGCCACCCGGTACAGGCGGCAACGCAGGCGCCCCTGGTTGTCTTTGAGCGAAAAGATGCACCGTCCCCCGGGGCGCGAGAGCGCATCGCCGTCCTGGTCGAGGTAGAATTCCGGCAGATCCTTGCCTGAAAGCAGCTTGCGCAGCCGCGGCTCGGCCCTGGCCAGGTGGGCCGCAAGCGCTGAGCGTCTTTCGGACAATCGGCGCCGCTCGGCCGGCGTGACCGGCACGTAAATGTCCGCGCAGCAGGATTTGTGCCGCCCGCGCTCCGACCAGGGCGCACAGCGTTCGGGAACACAGATGAATCTGGCACGCATGACGCTCGGGTCGACCAGCACTCGTCCCAGGCGCACGAGTTTCGGGCTCTCGAGCACGTCGTCAAGCCAGTGGTCGAAACGATACTCCGCCACCTTGTTCGACTCACCCTCCTCGTCCGCGGCAAGCCATTTTTTCACTTCCTGGTCGATCTTCCAGCCCGTTGCCTTCATCTCGAATTTTTCCTCCTTCCCCCATATTTCCAGGGCACTAGACTTACTCCGTCCCCATATCTTTCGCAAGAAACTTGACCGGCTCTGTGTGCTATAATATCCTACATGTAGGGTATATTACCACAAAGGAGGGAGTTATGAAAAAGGCCGAGAATAGAAAATTTCGCAGGGCCACAGTCAACCTGCTAGTCGGCGAGACCACCGGCGGCAAATACTTCATCCCGCTTCTTTCCGACATCTCCGCGGATGGATTGATGATCGAAAGCCCCTCGGGCCTGGAACGTCCGCGGGCACACGATTCGGTCATCGAGCTTACCCTGCCCGGGTGTAAAGAGATCATCCGGGCCCGCTGCCGGGTGGTCAGGCGCAAGGTTCAGGGGTTCTTCGAAAAACAAGCCCTGAAATTCGTCGATATCTCGGCGGTAGACCGCAAGAACATCCTCCTCTACGTCCAGCGCTGCGCCGGTTTGGCCTGAGAGGCGTTTTTCCCTTTCGCGCTTCCGTGACAATCGGTTAGTATCTTTCAAAGGCCATCACGGGAGCGCAAATGAAGAATATCCATTCGGCAACACTGTTTTTTTTCACTCTTGGTTTATTGGCCGGCTGCCAGTCGCCGGATGTATCCCGCAAGTTGGAAAGTTCAGCCTGCCCGATCATCAATGGACAACCCGATACATCGTCGGAACACATGGCCGTTACTTACCTGCATCTTATCAGAAGTGACGGGGGATTTGCTTGCTCCGGCACCCTGATCGCCCCAAACGTGGTGATGTCGGCCGGCCACTGCGTGGTGACCGATTCAGGCGAGGTGATGGAGCCGCAGGGTGCAACCGTATATTTCGGCAACGTGGTCGGCACCATGACCGAGCGCAAGGTCACGCAAGTAATAGCACACCCCGGCTACCAACCGATCGTTCCCGTGCCCAACGATATTTCGTTGCTGGTGCTCGCGGAAGACGCTCCCGGCTGGGCCGTGCCTATCCCCCCCCTGCCGGCCAGTCTGCGCATCACCTCTGCCGACGTCGGATCCCAGGTCGAATACGTCGGCTTCGGTCTCGACGAGAACGGTGACTTGGGCCGAAAGTTGCACGTCACCGGTGACATCGACGTGGTCTGCGAAAGCGGCGGATGTCCCGCCAGCATGGTGCCTTCCAGCTTCTGCGCCCAGATGGACGACGGAGGAACCTGTAGCGGAGACAGCGGCGGCCCGGCTTTTTACATTCGCGACGAGGTCGAGTACGTGGCCGGCATCACTTCCTACGGCGACTGGCGTTGCAGCAATTACGGCTGCAGCACAAAAGTCGACGGCCATTCGGCATTTATCGATGACGTGATCGGCACATCCAAGGAACTTGGCGATTCGTGCGTCTCGGCCGGGCAATGCAACTCGGGCTTTTGCGTTGACGGCTTCTGCTGCCAGTCGGCCTGTGCCGAACCCTGCAACGCCTGTGACCTTGCCAAGAAAGAGGGCCAGTGCCTGCCGGCTCCGGACGGCCATGCCTGCCTGGATGCAGACCCCTGCAACGGGTCTGAAAGCTGCCTGGCGAACGCCTGCATCTCGGACGGCCTCCCGCCTGATTGCACTTCAGACAGCCCGTGCCTGAGCGGAGCCTGTGTCACCGGCCAGGGTTGCGTCTACAGCCCGATCGCCGACGGCACGGCCTGCGACAACCATGATGTCTGCGACGGTGACGACCAGTGTCACGAAGGACGCTGTGATCCCGCCGGCGCTTCCCTCGATTGCGACGACGGCAACGTCTGTACCGAAGATAGCTGTAACTCTGTCTCCGGGTGCCTGCACGAAAACGTCGACGACGACACATCGTGCGTAGACGACGATCTCTGCAACGGTGACGAGATCTGCACGGCCGGCGTCTGCCGGCCGGGAACAGCGCTCGATTGCGATGATCAAAACTCCTGTACAGAAGACAGCTGCGATTCCGGGTCGGGCTGCATGAACGACGTGCTCGAAGAGGGCACATCTTGCGGCGCTGGCCGTAACTGCCAGGACGGTCTGTGCCTGCCCGGTAAAGGCGGCTCGGGCTGCGCAACGGCCGGCGGTTCGCAACGATCGTCACTGCCGCTCTTGCCGCTCTTGTGCCTGCTGCTCGCGTTACCCCTAAGGAGATTCGGATGAACTCGAGAACATTTTTATATGCCGCCGGTTGTCTCGCCTGCCTGCTGGCCGCCTCTTGCGAGGGGCCCGAAGCGCGACGAATGTTTGCCAACCAAACGATTCCGATTATCAACGGGGTACCAGATCACTCCGAGCAACACAGGGCGGTCGTTTTCACCGAAACCCATGAAGCCGGCTGGGTCTATTACTGCTCGGGCACCTTGATCGCCCCGACCGTGGCGATGACCGCGGCGCACTGCGCCGAGGGCTGGGAACCGGGACAGTTCCTGGTGCATTTCGGCTTCGACAGCAGCGATTTCGAGGATCGCCACGTCAGCGAGATCATCTACCATCCCAACTGGGATCCTGATCTGTATACAACCATCGGAAACGACATAGCCCTGCTGCGCCTGACAGCGCCTGCTCCCGTCGGTATCAAGCCCATTCCCCATCTGCCGGCCGACCTGGCCATCACCCGAACTGACATCGGAATTCCTGTGGAGTTCGTCGGCTTCGGCATGGACGAGAACGATCATCTGGGAAACAAGTTGGGCATCACCTTGCCCCTCTGGGATGTCTGCACCACCTCGGGAGGCTGCACCGGATCCAACGGCGCCCCGCTGGCCGCGAACACAATCTGTCACTCGAGAGCCGATGGAGGGGGCACTTGCAGCGGAGACTCCGGCGGGCCGGCCTTCGTCGAGCGCGGCGGAGTGGAGTACGTAGCGGGTATCACATCCTATGGTGACACGAACTGCAGTTCCTACGGTTGCTCGACCAAGGTCGACTTCTTCGAGAGCTGGATCAACGACTTCATCGGCTCCTTCGCCATCAACGGACAAGACTGCACCAACCCCGCCCAGTGCTACTCGGGAAGGTGTGTCGACGGCGTCTGTTGCGAGAGCGCCTGCGATGCGCCCTGCATGACATGTGCGGGCGACAAGACTCAGGGGCTGTGCACCCCGTCGGCGGATGGCGAGCCGTGCCCCGACAGCAATCCCTGTAACGGCTTCGAAAGCTGCCAAGCGGGCGTCTGCGTCACTGACGGCATCGTGCCCGATTGCACTCCCGTTGTGCCCTGCGTTACCGGAAGCTGCGTCTCCGGCCAGGGTTGCGTCAACACCCCGGTGGCAAACGGCGCGACCTGCGACAACGACGATGTCTGCGACGGCGACGACGACTGCCAAGCCGGAAAATGCGTCTCGCGCGGGGCCGGACTGGATTGCGACGACGACAACCCATGCACCGACGATGCCTGCAACGCAACAACAGGATGTCAACACACCGATATCGCCGACGGCAATTCCTGCGCCGATCCCAATCTCTGTAACGGCTCCGAGATTTGCCAATCCGGTAGTTGCCAGGCCGCCGATGCACTCGATTGCGACGACGGCAACGCCTGCACCAGCGACAGTTGCGATGCGGCCGCGGGCTGCGCCCATGAGGACCTGGCCGAGGGAAGCGCCTGCGGCAGCGGGCTCAGTTGTCAGAGTGGCCTGTGCCTTCCCAGTAAAGGCGGCGGCTGCAACACTTCCGGCGGGTTGCCTGAAGCCTCGTGGCCGCTGCTTGTGCTCATGCTTCTGGCAGGCGCCGTCCGCAGGCGCTGTGTTTGACAGATCCACTTTCGCTCGATACGCTTGTTTTTCATGAAGAGACAACTGGTTCCAGCGCACCTGGCACTGTATGCCATGGTTTTCTTGGCAGCAGGATGCATGCATGCGCGCATCGGACGCCCGGCCTGGGTGGTCAGCCGGCAGCACCGGTCCTATCCGCCCGCCCGCTACATTGTCGGAGTCGGCGAGGGCATCAGCCTGGAGGCGGCGGAAAAAGAAGCCCGTGCTGATCTGTCGACTGTTCTCGATCAAAAATACGATGCGGCTTTGAGCCAAGCCAAGAAGGGCAAACACAACGGCCCGGCCTGGTTCGAGGTAGGCACCGATCCGGTGCAAAGCCTCGACTCGCGGGTGGCCGTGCGCTGGAGCAGCTCGGATAAATCCCGCAACGCGGTTCTTGTGTCGGTCGATCGTAAGCAGATTTCTGAGAAGCTTTCGGGAGAAATCGACAAGGGTGAAGACAGCTGCTCGGATCTTGCCGGGCAGGCCTCGAGCGCATTGTCCGAGACGCGCGATCCGAGCGCGGCGCTTTTGGACTACCTGCGCGCGCTCGAGGCCCGTTCGTCGGCCGAAGGCACTCGCATCTTGCTGAGATCGGTGGCTTCGGACGCGCCTCTCCCACCGCGCGGCCCGAAGGCCTCTGAGTTGCTCGACTCGATCGGCAAACTGCTCGGTTCGATCGAGCTCGTGGCCATCAGCGGCGACGGACAAAGAGCAAACGCCCAGGGCAGTTTGGCCCTGCCCCTGGTTGTCGGAGCCTACCTGGTTTCCGGCCGGGAAAGATTTCCGATAACAAACCTGCCCCTGCTTTTCTTGCCGCCAGGCAAGAAAGACGCCTTGGGCGCCGTCACCTCGGACGTCGGCACTTGCTCTGCCAATTTTCAGAATCTGCCTGTCAAAAAACGCACAGACAGCTTCATCAGTGTGGTCATCGACACGGACGAAATATTGTCGCAGGCGGGGATCGACAAGGCAGAAAAACACTACCGTGCCATTTTCGAACACAAGTCCAGCGCCGGCGCGCACCTCGCCTATCTCTCGCCCGGGCAGACGGCCAGGCGGGTCATGATCCTGATCGAAGAGAGCCACTTGGGCCGCAGGGTGGCCCACTCAGGCCTTGGCAGTAGCCTGGGCCGCAAGCTCGCAGAGCGCGGTCTATTGCTTATCGATCCCCGTGTGGCAACCGACGACCTGGCGCAGACCGAGACGCTCGCCGAGGCCCCCGAGGCCACCAAGAACCACGCCGACGTGCTCGTCTACGGCAGCGTGACCAGCGAGATTTCGCGCGTGGTAAGCGTCTCTTTCGTCTTCTGCAAGGCCACGGGCAAGATCAAAGTCGTCGAACTGGCCACGGGCAAGAACCTCAAGACCTTCGAGAAGATCATCACGGCCGCGGGGCAAGACAAAAAATCCGCTTGCCAGCGGGCTCTGGAAAAACTGGCACGCAAGGCGGTTCCCGCGCTTTTAGCGCCGGCTCTCTCGAGCCCTGAAGAGAAACAACCATGAGCACAACGCTCCCGCCGCTTTCCGGCCTGCGCATCCTCGACCTGACCCGCCTTTTTCCTGGTCCGCTGGCCACAATGATCCTGGGCGATCTCGGCGCCGACGTGATCAAGATCGAGGATCCCGCCAAGGGCGACCTGATGCGCTACCTGCCGCCCCAAAAGAACGGAATCGGCCAGGGCTTTCTGGCGCTCAACCGCTCGAAACGATCGCTGGCGCTCGATCTCAAATCGGTGCGCGGCCGAGATCTGTTTCTCGATCTAGTCCGTAAAAGCGACGTAGTCGTCGAGGGCTTTCGCCCCGGTGTGATCGAGCGCCTGGGTCTCGGCTATTCCGAGCTCAAACGGGCGCGGGCCGACATCATCCTGTGCTCCATCTCCGGCTATGGCCAGACCGGCCCCTATAGGCTGCGCGCCGGTCACGACATCAACTACTGCGCCCGGGCCGGGGTGCTTGGCGCTTCCGGCGAGCGGGACGGCCCGCCCATGATGCCCGGGGTCCAGATTGCCGACGTCGGCGGCGGCACCTGGCAGGCGCTGGCCGCCATCATGGGCGCCTTGTTTGCGCGCGAGCGGAGCGGGCGCGGGCAGTGGCTCGACGTCTCGATGACGGACGGAGTCTTGACCACCGCATTGCTCGCCATGCAGAACGTGCTGGCCGGCGAGCAGCCACCCGAGCGCGGCGAAGCGCCGCTGGCCGGCGGCTTGCCCGGCTACGGCATCTTCGCAACCAAAGACGGCAAACACATGGCCGCGGGCGCGATCGAGCCGCAGTTCTTCGCGGCCCTGTGCGATGCGGTCGGCCGTCCCCATCTGCGCGATCTGGGCGCCTGCCTGGGAGAGGAAGGCAGGCAGGTCAAGCGCGAACTGTCAGAGGCTTTCTCAGGACGCAACCAGAGCGAGTGGGTGGAGATCTTTTCGAAACTCGACGCCTGCGTAGAGCCCGTGCAAGAGGGATCGGATGTGCTTGAAGATGAGCAGCTTACAGCCCGCGAAATGTTTTTCGAGATGGAACACCCCGCGGCGGGAAAGATCACCCAGATGGCCTCGCCACTAAGGCTTGCCGGTTGCCGGAAGCCAAACCTTCCGCCCCCGGCCCTCGGCCAGCACACGGCCGAGATTTTAGCCGAACTCGGGCTGGATCCCGAAGATGTCAATGACCTTGCCGGCCGCGGTGTATGTGGAATCGGGCGTGGTTGATCCGGTGTTGCCCGGGCGGGCCCCTTTTATTCGACAAGAAGGGAGGGAGATGGTATGGAGCGAACGATATGGAGGTGGATGATGCCTGCCTGCCGTAAACGGTTGACTATGATGGTGCCATTGCTGCTTATGGCTTCCTGCATAAATACTGCCTCCCGTGAAGAATGCGAGCAAGCCTGTAAGCACCTGCGGCAACTCCAGCAGGCTACCGGCCCGGGCACGGACGGCGGGCAGACGGAAGGTTCCGCCGGACTGAAACGCCAGCTGAATGCCCTGCAAAAAGAGCTGATCGCGGAGCTCTCGCGTCTAGAAACCGAACAGGAAGGTCTCCAGGCCAAGGCTGAGAGCGATGAGGAAAGGGAGCGCATCAAGGAGAAGTATGAACGGCGCCTCGATGCTAAGCAGAAAGAATACCAGCCCAAGTTCGAGCAAATCCGGGAACAGATAGACGAAGCGCATGACTCCGCCAAGGAACCTTCCTCCGAGAAGAAACAAGTGGCCGTCTTGAAGGATGCGCAGGCAATCTCCGATTGCGCCGATCAGTGCCTGGAGTCGGAGACCGGCAAGGGGAAGATCACCTGCCGGATGCGAGCCACCAGCCAAGAAGAATTCAAAGCCTGCCGCTGAGCGATGCTGCTATCTAAAATGGCCTAGCGGCAGGTCTTTCTGCCGCGTTTGCCCTTGCAGTTACCCGAGCAGCAGTCTCCGCCGGTGCTGCAGGATTGTCCACTGGCCAGACAGGTGCTGCCACAGCCCTCGTCGATTTGCCCGTCGCAGTTGTTGTCCAGGCTGTCGCCGCAGACCTCTGCCGCGCCCGGGTTGATGGCCGCGCTGGAGTCGTTGCAGTCCGTGCCGCCGCAGGCGTCGTCCTCGTAGCCGTCGCCGTCTGCGTCCGCGCAGCCGCCGCTTGAACCGCTTCCGAGCCACTGGGCGATGTCCGCGTAGTACCGGGCGAAGGCGCCGTCGACGGTGGCGTTGTTGACGGTGTCACATTCGTCGTTGACGTTTGTGCCGCAGCCGCCGCTCAACTGGCCGACCACCTGGCCCGCGGAGTTCAGAACCGGCGAGCCGCTGCTGCCGCCCTCGGTGGCCCCAAAAGTATCGGTGCTATAGATCCAGCCGCCGCGCGGCCAGGACTGGCAAGTGCCCTTGCCGACGTCGACACTGTGCTCGCTATAGGCCAGCGGACCGCCGGCTGGGTGCGAGAACCGGAACAACGACGTGCCGTCCGCGTAGGCGATGTCGGCCGTGCTCCAGCCCAGAAACACGCTTCCCGCGGGCGGCTGGCTGTTCAGCCGCAACAGGGTGTAGTCGCCGCCGGAAGCGCTTTTCAAGAGCGCGGCCCCTCCGCCGACTTTCAGCCCGTCCTGATCGGCGTCACCGCAGGTGCCGGAGCTTTGGTACCGGAAGTAGGCCTCCATGGTCTTGGCCACTTTTCCACGGCTGATGCAGTGGTGCGCGGTCAGGAAATACGGAATCTGGCTGCTTGTGTCGCTGTCTGCCAAAAGCCCGCCTGTGCACATGTAGACGTAGGGGCCTTCGATGAACTGGATCTCGGCGATGCCGTCTGCCGCGCCGTTTAGCTGCGAGTAGTGACCGGAAGCGTTCTCGGTGCAACTCGCGCCGTAGCACTGTGTGCCGATGCCGTACTTCTCGGCCGCGTCCGGTCCGTTCAGGTCGAGAGCGGCCGGTTCAACGTGACCGATGCTGTCGATGGTGAACCAGTCGGCCGCAAGATCGGCATCCACGGGTGCCCCGTGATAGCGCACCAGAACATGTGCCACCGAGCCTATGATGCTCGGCGCCCAGAACTCGCCGCTTCCCGCGGGGCCCTTGGCGGTATAAGGACCGAAGGCGTCACTCCCTGAGCCAAAGATGAAAAGCTCGGCGGATTCAGGCAACGACATCCCGGCCAGGTGCAGCCTGATGGCCTTGGCTCCGCTGGAACTGACCGAGGTACTCCAGACAAAACCACCGTCTCTAGCGAGTCGGACAGCGCCGACCGGCAGCAACCTGGGCTGGGCGGAAAGAGCGACGGATCGCAGCGGACGGAAATTGACTGATGCCGCTACCGGGTAGATGACGCCGATCAGCTTGGGTCCAGGAAAAATCGAGCGCTGCCGCATTTCTTCGGTGGCAATCTGGTGCAGTTCGTCCAGACTCATCTCGACCCTGACTGCCGCCTGGTCGTCGATCTCGATCCGTTCGGCCATCAGTTCGGTTTGTAAATTAATCCGCTGCGACTGAATCTCGGCAACCGTTGGCCCGGAAACAGACACCTCGGAAGAAACCGCGTGTACCTGGTTTGCAAGCGGCGAGTCGTATGTCCCGTTACAGGCAATGCCGAAGCACGCCAGCGATAAAACCAACGCGACCGGCAACAATTTCTGGATTCCACTTCTTACCATCTCTTCCCTCTCTTTCAGAAAACGGCCTCACTTCATGTGAGCATGTACGATAATGTACGGCCTTTTACTCCAGCTTAGGAAAAAAATCAATACAATTCCTAGTCGGAATTCCGACCCGATTATTTTGGGTTTTGCTCATTGGCTCGTGAAAACTGACGCCGTGGTCGGTAGTAGTGAATAATCAAGCACTTGTGTGTTGACACGCTGCGCCTAGCGTGCTAGCTTCGTGCCTCCATTTAGTCGTAGACAACCGGAGGAACAGGTGGAAGAAATCAGCCAGGAGCAGATCAGGAAGGACCTCGTTGAAATTCTATCGAAGCTCGCTGGACTCGACCCGGACACTATCGGCTCCGACGACAGGCTGCGCGAAGACCTGGGGCTCGACTCTCTCCAGAGCATGGAGCTGCTCTCGCGCATCAGCGATCGCTACGAACTCGACCTGGACGTGGAAGACGTCATGGACGTCGAAAGCGTCTCGGATGTAGTCAGCCGGCTTCACGGCTTCATGCAGGAGAGCCGGGCCGGATGAAGATCCTCTTCATCTACCCTGCCTTCGAGCGCCACGCCCAGTCTCATCCGGAGCTTCTCGACTGCGTCCCCTGCAACGAGTACATCGGCTCGCCGTCTTTGGGCATCGCCGCGGTGGCCGCCTGCACCCCCTCCGAGTTCGAGGTCGCCTTCGTGGATGACCGCATCCACCCTATAATGGAAGACCTGCCCGAGGCCGATTTATACGCCTTGTCGTTCTTCACCCCGGCGGCCACCCGCGCCTTCGAGATTGCCGATCGCATCCGCTCTACCGGCAAGCCGGTCGTGGCCGGGGGGATCTTCCCGAGTATGATGCCGGCGGAATGTTCCAGTCACTTCGACTCGCTGGTCATCGGCGAGGGCGAGCCCGTCTGGGAGCGCCTTTGTCGTGACGCCCTGGCGGGCGAACTGCGGCCCGTCTACCAGGCCGAGACTCCCGTGGATCTGGCGGCCCTTCCCCTGCCCCGGGTCGATCTCTACCTGGATGCCGAGGACGAGAGTTTCGCTCCGGACGACTACCCCCTGCAGACCTCGCGCGGCTGCCCCTTCGCCTGCGATACCTGCGTCCTGCCGAAATACATGGGTAAGAAAATCCGGCATTTCCCGGAAGAATACGTCCTCGGCACGTTGAAGCGCTTCACCGCCGCCGGCAAGCGCTGCTCGTTGACCGAGGACACGGCCTTAATCTTCGCCTCGGGCGCCCGGCGCAGGTTCAGAAAGCTGCTCGATACCGTGGTCTCAAGGCGCGAGGCCGAAAATATCCGCTTCAGCTACCTGGGAACCTCGATTCCACTGCTTCTCAATGTCGAAGATGACATCTTCGACCAGATTCGCCGGGCCGGCGTCAGCCGCTTCTACCTGGTCGGCGGTTTCGACCCGATAACGCGCCGGGCCTTCGGGCAGGGCGATACAGAAGCTATCGCCAAAGCCGCAACCTGCGTCAAAAGATGCCAGGACCACGGGATCGAGCCCTACCTGTCTTTTTTAGTCGGTAACGAGGACGACGACGATGGCACCTTCGATCGCATGCTTCGTTTCGCGGACGACGCCAAGTTGAACATCGCCGAGTTCGCCGTCGCCACCCCCTACCCCGGCACCCCCATGTGGAGCAAGATGATCGCCGAGGAGCGCATCATCGACCACAGCTGGAAGCATTACAACGATTCCAACGTCGTCTTCAGGCCGGCCAAGATGACCGCCGAGCGACTGCAGCAGGGATATCTTTACCTGTGGCGCGAGTTCTACGGCACCCGCCAACACCTGCGGCAGGCCGACCGCGAGCTTAACACGGTGCAATTCTAATGAGCGCGCCCGGCAATCCGTTCACCAGGATCATCGGCAACTTCAATGAAATTTCAAAATTGACCACGATTGCCGGCGGCGATGATGAAGAATGCGAAACGATCGACCTGTTGCTCAACGCTATAACCCGCTTTGCTAAAAAACACGTGGATGCCGCCAGGATCGACGCCGAGGCTGCTATACCCGCTGTCGTGATCGAGAGAGCCGCCGAGATGGGCCTGTTCGGAATCACAATCCCTGCCGAATTCGGCGGAACCGGCCTTTCGATGAAGGGTGCCTGCCGGGTAATCGAGGCTTTGAGCAACGCCGACAGTTCCCTGGGAGTGACGATCGGACTGCACTCCGGCCTGGGACTGAGAGGACTTTGTCATCTCGGAAGCCGACAGCTCAAGCAGCGCTACCTGCCCGACCTGGCCGGCGGCAAGAAGATTGCCTGTTTTCCGGTAACCGAATCCGAGGCCGGCTCCGACATCGCCGCTGTCAGAACCACCGCGATCGAGGACGGCCACGAGCTGGTCATCAACGGTTCGAAGATATTCGTAACCAACGGCGGGCTGGCCGGGCTTTCCACCATCGTCGCCCGCACTCCCGGCCTGGCAGGCTCCCGGCGGGGACACAGCATGATCCTGGTGCCGCTCGACCTGCCTGGCGTCGAGCGCGGCGCCGAGGAGCACAAGCTGGGCATCAGGGGCTCTTCGACCATATCGCTGCATTTCGACAACGTTCGAGTGGGCCGTGACCATATTCTGGGCACGCCCTCGCGCGGGTTGGATCACTTGAATCACGTGCTTTCCTGGGGGCGCACCTTGATGGCCGCGGGCTCCATCGGCCTTGCCAAAAAGGCCGCCGCCAAAACCCTCGAGCAGGTGACCTCGCGGCGGCAGTTCAACCGCGTCATCGGCGAGTTCGGCATGGTGCGCGAGATGGTCGCCACGATGCGATGCGGGATTCAGTCGATGGAAAACGTCATCCGGCTGACTACCCGCCTCGAAGACGAATCACCAGGCTCGATCGGCTGGGAATCATCGGTGGCCAAGGTCTTCTGCTCGGAGACCGCCTGGCGCATCGCCGACGACAGCGTTCAGCTTCACGGGGGCTCGGGTTTCATCGAGGACACCGGCGTCGCCCGCCTGATGCGCGACTGCCGTATCAGCCGCATCTTCGAGGGAGCCAACGAGTTGCTGCGCTTTCACATCGCCTCGGCCGCTCTGACCTGGAAGAGCGCCTACCTGGCCGAAACGCCTCCCCTGCGGCCCCTGCTGTCCGGGCCTCTCGGCGAGCTCGGCGGGCGGTTCGACGAACTTTTCGAGCTGTTTTCGACATTCGTCGCCGGACACAAGAAGCGCCTGGGACTCAAGGTCTTCACCCACCAGATGGACCAGCGCCGCATCGCGGACGCCGCTTCCGGCCTTTACCTGATGCTGTGCGACCTGGCCCGGGCCCAGGGCGAACTGGCCCGCGACAAACTGACCGACGACATGTTGATGCGGACCCGCCTGGCGGCCTATGATTACAGCCGGTGTATCGAAAGCAGCCTGGGTGGGCTGGGCTGCGAGCGCAACCGGCTGGCGAGCCAAATTGCCGCCGCGGAGTGCGCCCGGGTCGGTTGCCAATTGGAGAATGACGTCGAGTGAGCGGCTACCGCGAAAAGATCCAGGGCCAGCTCGGCCTGCTGCAGATGCTGCGCTCTTCCGGCCTGGACACCTACGAGCGCGAGGTGACCAGCGGTTGTGGGCCGTTGATCACGGTCGAAGGCCGCGAGTGCATCAACTTCATCTCCAATAGCTACATGGGTTTTTCGGTTCACCCCAAGGTAATCGAGGCGGCGCGCCGTGCTCTTGCCGATTACGGCCTGGGCATCGGCGGATCGCCTTTAGCCTGCGGGACGACCAGATTGCACCTGGAGTTGGCGGAAAAGATTGCCGGCAACTACGGCAGCGAGTCGGCCATGGTGTTCGCCAGCGGCTACCAGGCCTTGCTGGGTACCATCCAGGGTCTGATGGGCCGGGGCGATATCGCCTTGCTCGACAACCTCGACCATCGCTCGATAATCGACGGCTGCGCCATGTCCGGCTGTAAAATACGCACCTTCATCCACAACGACATGGATGATCTGGCAGACCTGGTCGAGCGCACCTCGAAGGTCGACGGCCATCGGATGTTGATCGTCGACTCGGTCTACTCGATGGACGGCGACATCGCGCCCTTGCCGCGCATTGCAAAGATCTGCCGCCCGGCCGGTGTGACCATTTGCATTGACGAGGCCCACTCGCTTGGAATTCTGGGCCAAAGCGGCAAGGGCCTGCTCGAGCACTTCGATATGCCAGACGGGGCGGACGTCATCGCGGGCACTTTCAGCAAGTTCGCAGGCGCTGTCGGCGGCTTCTGCGCCGCCGACCGCCAGTTGATAGATTTTTTACGCCACTACGCCTCGCCCTTCGTGTTTTCCGCCTCGATCCCCCCGGCGGTGGTAGCCGCCGTGTCCGCCTCTTTCGATCTATTGACATCCGAGCCCGAGTGGCACGCGCGCCTCTGGGAAAACGTCCACTACATGCTCGATGGCCTATCCGACCTTGGATTCGACATCGGCAATTCGGCAACGCCTGTGATCCCGGTAATGATCCGCGACACCGAGAAAGTGCTGCGCATGAACCGCCGCCTGCTCGATCTTGGGGTCTACGCCTCGGCGGTCGTCCACCCGGGTGTGCCGATCAAGAAAGAGCGCCTGCGCCTGGGTGTCATGGCCACCCACACTCGCCAGCAACTTGTAAATGCGCTCGATATCTTCGATAAAGTCGGGCGCGAGTTCGAGGTCATCCCCTGACCTTTCGGGCCGCAAGCCGGGTTGCCTGCCTGCTGGCTTTCACTTTTCTTCTGACTCGGCCGGCGGGAGCGCAAGACGAAGACCTGTTACCCCCGCTGCTTCACGATTCCCGGGCTCTCAGGGCAGCCCAGGCGCTGATCGGCGGCCGGCCGGCCATGGCCGCCCGTCTGGCTAAAGCCGCACTCGAAGAGGGTGAAGCGGGCAAGGACGAAAGAGCCACGCTCAACTTCTTGCGCGTTCTTGCGCTGATGCGCGCCGGACAGGGAGCTTTGGCATTGCAGGCGCTCGAGGATCTTTCAGCCAAGGAGTTGCCC
The DNA here is from genome assembly GCA_035528415.1 of Myxococcota bacterium. Taxonomy (GTDB): domain Bacteria; phylum Myxococcota; class B64-G9; order B64-G9; family B64-G9; genus DATKYQ01. Next base: position 47,678 of record DATKYQ010000061.1, read on the forward strand.
TCGGGCCTTGCCTCGCACATCGCCTGGTATCATGCGAGCCTGCTTCTCACTAACCCCAGGCCTGGCAAGCCCAACCGCGAAAAGGCCCGCGGGTTGCTTGCCAGGGTGCCCCTGGCCGGCAGATTCGGGCTGCAGGCGCGCCAGGCGCAAATCGCAGAGTTGCTGCGCGCGGGGGAAGCCGACCAGGCCTGCAGCCTGGCCTCGCAAACGGCCGATCTACTGGTAGGCAAGAGGGCCGAGCCTGCCGCTCGCCTGCAGCAAGCCGCCTGCCTCGAACGCCTGGCCTGGAAAATTCCCGGCAAACAAAGGCGCAGGCAGCCTAAAATCTATCGTCAGATCCTCTCCCTGGCAGCCGGCTGGTATCGCCTGACCGCCAGGCTGTGGCCGGGCAGCGCCGCCGGGCTCAAGGCCACCGAGCGCCTGAGCGCGCTGGTCAGAGCGCACGTCCGTCCGCAACCCGCAGACCCTGAGGCGCTGCTTGCCCGAGCCAGGAGCATCATCGCCAGGCCGCGCGGGCGCAAGGATCTCAACAGGTTCATGCGCCTACGCTCGCTGGTCTCTTACAAGAGCGCCAACAGCGCCCGCTGCCGGATAGATCTGCTCTTCGCCGAAGTGGCCGTTCGTTACCGCTGGTTCAGAACCGCTCGCAGCTTGCTTGCAAGCATCAGGAGCAAGGCGGCGGATTCAGAATTGCGTGCCCGCGCGGGAGTCGACCTGGCCGGGCTGCTGGCCAGGCGCAGCACGCGGGCCGCCATTGAGGCCTACATCGAGGTGTCTCGCAAATGGCCCGAAGGCGAGGCCGCCTCATGGGCGCTGGCATTGTGCGGCGACCTGGCCAGGCGCAGCGGCCAGGACACCGTCGCCAAGCGTGCCTACATGCAGTGCATAGAGAAACGTCCCGATAGCCGGGCGGCCGCCCATAGCCGCTTCGGCCTGGCCTGGATGTCGATTCTGGCGGGTGAGCACGAAAAGGCCCTGCCCTGGCTCGATTTTTTGCTGGCCTCCTCTGAATCGAACATGGCGGAGCCCCCCCAAACAGTGGAGTCTTTGCTGGTCGGCCTGGCCGAGGAACTTGCCGGTGGTGACGCATCCGCGGACGATCAACCGGAGCCCGAAGAAAACAACGAGACAGACGAAGACAACGACGACGCAAACCAGCTCGAAGACCGACCCGAACCCAATCAATCCATCTCGGCCGCGCTCGATGCGCGCCGCTTCATCGAGCGCGTGCGCTACTGGCGGGCAAGAACCCGACTAATTCTCGGTGACGGCAAAGGCGCCAAGGCGGATTTTGAGAGGCTGGCGGCTGAGCACCCTTACGACTTCTACTCGCTCATGGCTCGCGAGAGACTCTTCGCGCTGGGCGCGATTCAAAAGACCGGGAAGCAAGGCGATCGGGAAGAGCAGCCGTCCCAGCCCGCGCTGGAGTCGCTGCATCCCGAGGTCGCGGCCGCCGCCGCCTACTTGCAGATGAACCTGCCGCTGGAAGCCCGGGCCACCCTGCTGAGTCTGCCGCGCACCAACCTGGCCCCTGATGATCGACGCGTGGCTTCCACGCTGTGGCTGATCATGGGAGAATACAGCCGTTCCCTGTGGTCGGCGCCGGTCGGCTGGGAGGGCGGTCTGCCCGGCCCCGCCCGGGGGGCCACCCTGGCGAACGCCAAGCTCGCCTACCCTCGTGCCTTCTACGACATAGTCAAGAGCCCGGCCCGCGACCCCGGCGTGCCTCCCGCCTTGCTCTTCGCCATCATGCGCGCAGAGAGCGCTTTCCGCCCCGACGCGCGCTCGCCGGCCCGGGCACTGGGCCTGACACAGGTCGTCGGCCGCACCGCCTACAGCACCGCGCGGCGCATCAAGCTCAAGGGCTTTCGATTCTGGAAACTGGTGCAGCCCGAGATCTCGATCAGGATCGGTTCGGCCCACATGGCCGAGCTGCTGCATAATTTCTGCGATCAGCCGGCCTTGATGCTGGCCGCCTACAACGCCGGCGAGCCCGCCGTCTACCGCTGGCTGGCCAAGCGCGGCCAGCTGCCGCTCGACGCCTTCATCGAAGAGATACCCTACCAAGAGACCAGCCGCTACGTGCGCAAGGTGCTGAGCTTTTACGCCATCTACCATGCCCTCTACGAGTCGCCCGATCGGGCCCTGGGTATCGAGTTAGAAATCCCGGCCGAACTCGTCGCGCGCGCCAAACGCCTTGGGCTATTGCGGGCACAGGCTCGACGTGCTCTTCAGCCTGAAAAGAAGAAAAAAGACTCCGCTGATCAGAGGTCTTTACCGTAGACGCGGTAGATCTTTCCCAGCCGGCCGCCCATGAACTGAATGCCGGCGTTGATCTTCTTGTTGTCTTCGAGAGTCCAGCCCGTCTCGCCTGTCTTCATGCCCAGCTTCAGCGCCGCTCGGTGGGCGCGGACGTAGAGCAGCACGCTCAGCCCTCCCAGCACGTTGCCGCGGAACTCCGGCTTGATGCCCAGCAAGAACAACCTGGCTCCTTTGAACTTGTAGCGGCCGAGCATCAGTCGCCAGACGAGCTTGGCAAGGCCGGTCGGGAACAGGCGCCCGTTGAGATCCTTGATGGCCTCGTTGATATTGGGAAAGGCCAGCATCATTCCCGCCGGCTTGCCGTCCACCTCGGCGATGGCTGTGAGTTCGGGGATCATGATCATCTTCATCATCTTGGCCGAGTGCTTGACCTCTGCATCGGTCCAGGGCACGTAGCCCCAGTTCTTGCTCCAGGCGGCGTTGAATATGTCGCGAACGATGTTGATGTCATGCTCCATGTTCTTGGGATCGGTCGGGCGCACGGTCAGGCCGGGGTGCTTCTTCACCGCTTCGGCCACCTGCATGGGCGCCTCCGGCACCTTGCCGATCTCGTAAAACCAGCCGTACAGATCCTTGGCCTTCTGATAACCGGCGGCCTCGACCAGGCGCGTGTAGTAAGGCGGATTATAGCTGCACATGATCATCGGCGGGCCCTCGCGATCTTCGGCCAGCATCCCGACCTCTTCGTTGGTGGAGAAACTCTCGGGCCCCAGCACCTTGTCGCAGCCCTTTTCGGCGAGCCAGCCCTCGGCCGTCTCGAGCAGCGCCCCCGATACCTTCTCGTCATCGACGCATTCAAAGAAGCCGAAAAAACCCGTCTTGTCCTTGTGGTACTCGTTGTGCAGCGTGTTTATTTGAGCGCTGATTCTGCCAAGCGGCAGACCGTCTTCTCCCTCGGCCAGAAACAGGGCCGCCTGGCCATGCCCGAAAAACGGGTTCTTACGCGGATCGATCGTCTCCAGCTTGTCGGCCAGAAGCGGCGGCACCCAGCGCAGATCGTTCCGGTACACTCTCCAGGGCATCTTGACGAACTTCTTGCGATCGGCCTTCGAGTCAATCTGTCTCACCTTGACCGTCATCAGTCTTCTCCCCGTAAGATACGTTCCCGGATAAGCTTTTGGGAACACTATTCAAAAACAGTTTTCAGAACAAGAAAAATTATCATCCACCGGCCTGGGTGCCCATGAAATAACCCTCGATACGCTCACGCGCCGAACCGAAGGCGTCTTTACCGCCGGCTAAAGCCACAAGTGTTGCGTAGAGCATCCGCGGATCGCGCGCCACGGCTTCAATCATTCTTCTGACCACCGGGTGCCCGAGCGACAGCAACAAGACCTTTTGGCCGTTGTCCTCGACCAACCTGCAGGCGCCGATTCTTCCACTTCTGAACTCGGCCCGATTAGCGCTGAGGCTAGGCGCCAGGCCCGCTTGCAGCAAGCCCTCGAGCCGTTCGAGAAACTCTAGTTCCTGCCTGCATAGTTCACAACGCGGCAGCCTGCCGCCCGCCAGGCGTTCGGCGATACGCGCCCGCCAGGATCCGGCCTTCTCCCGCCAGCGTCTCCACAGCCGGATAATCGCCCGCTCGATGGTCCGCCGCGGCGGCTCACGCACCAGCAGGCGCAGGCTCTTCTCGACGAAGGCCCGGTCAGCCTCGTCCAGTAAAAAGACCGTGCCCGATCCCATGTCGAAAAGCTCAAAGCGCGCGCCGGGAGCCACAGCCCGCACGATACGACCCAGCGCCGAGCGGCGCAGTTCTTCCACCGTCACCCGTTCTCCCCGGCAGGTTGCAAAAAGGTGCGCCGCTTTTAGCACCCCGAACCCGGACCCCCGGGCAACCATCCTGAACAGCAGGCGCCTCATTCGCTCGCGATCGGCCGTGGGCATCTGGTCGATCTTGTCTGTGGCCCTGTCAATCAGATCAGCCGCCGAGCGGTGAGCGAAGCCGAGCGCGGCCTGGCTATCGCCGGACGCCTCTATTTCGATCAAGGCCTCGTACACCAATCCGTCCGGGGGGCTCTTGCAGATAGTTGCGCCCAGCACGCCGTTATGCAGTATTCGCGTCGTGGCCACCAGACCGCTACGCGGAATTCCCACCAAACAACGGAAATGCTCGTCCGAATAACGCATCTCGGCCAGCACGTCGACAAGATGCGGCCCGCGATCCACACGCCGCCCGTTCAGTTCGACAGTGAAGCGCGCGTAGCCGAGAGAGTTTTGCAACTCGTCAATCTCGCGACGGAGATCGGGACGCTTGCCATGCACCGTAATGCGCGTACCCTGCATGCCGGCCTTGCGCCCGACCCGCAACCCCCGTCCCCGGCGCTCGAACTCGATCAGCAAGGACTGCGGCTCACCCAACTCGAGCCTGGTTCTTTCGGCAGCCGGCGTGAAGGCGACCAGTAGATCGAGCATACCGGCGGACTCGAGCTTTCCGAGCGCGTCGTGTCGCACCCATTCGCTGCCTTGGCGATCGAGCACGACGCTGAGCAGTTCGACGGTCTGCCGGTCGAGCGTCTCTCCATCGTGCCAGAGCTCGAGCCGACGCCGGCTCAGGCCGATCCTGACCGTCCCCGCGCGCCCGGCCGCGGCCAGGCGCGCAAGCGCTAGAGGAACGTGGGCGCGACTTTCGAGCCTGCCCAGCGAGAGCTTGACGATCTCGGCCTCGACGTCGACCCCCAGGATGACATCGATCATCGCCTTCTCCCGTCGAGCGTGCGCCTTACGGCCAGGCGCCGCAAGCGCGCCGCCTGGTCGGCAAGCAACCACGAATTCAGCGCCAGGCGATCTGCCGCCATGCAGACGGCCAGTCGCGGGCTTGTCTTGTAAACACCGGCAAGCGCCTGCCACAAGGCATGCTCCAGGTTGACGGCCAAAAATCGCCGGAACCAGCCGGAAGTGCTTCGCGGCCTGATCGGAGAAAGATCAATGTCACGATAGAGCCTGTCAGAAAGACCGCCCGTGGCCCGGCAGCGCGCTCCCGCCCGCGTTCGCACCAGGAAATCGTCCACTTCCGCCAGTAACTCCCAGGCGGGACCGCTGCCGGGCGGCAGCGGTTTGTAGCGCTCGATCTCTTCGAGGTAACGCGCGTTGGGTAATAGCGGGTATAGGTCACGGAAAGCCTCGTCTGACTCGTCCAGTACCAGCGCGCCCCTGTTTGCCGCCTGCGAAGCCAGTTGGCCGTCTTTCTCACCGACGAACAGCCGTCCCTGCCTTCCGAGCTTGGCGATTTTCTGAAGGCTTACGTGCTTTCCCCCCAGGCAAGGGATGAAACGCCGCTGCCAGAGACCACGGATATCACGCCAGGCCTGCGGGCGCCTGACGGCGTCCATGGCCAAATTGGCCAGGAGTTCACGCTGCCCTAAGGCGCTTTTGGTAATCCTGAGTTTTCTGGTGGAGTTTCGCGCATAGATCAGAATGATCGTCGCTACCAGCAGCAGAAAGGCGCCCGCCGATATGGCCGTTACCAGCAGCCGTTGCCCGCGCGCAGGAGATACATGCGAACTTGCCGCGGCCGCTGCAGCCTTGGGAACATGGCCCGAGCGCTCCGGCATGCCCACGGTCGCATCGATTGCACGGAGTCCTTGATCTTCGATTTCCACCCAGGCATGAGTCCCGGGCAAGACCCTGCCGTCGTGCCCCACCAGGCCGACCGCCAACCTGGCCGGCACACCCGTCTCGCGTAACGCCAAGGCCAGCAAACCGTTGACGACGTCGCAATCACCGTAGCCGATCTCGAGAACCTTGCGCACCCATTCAGTCTGTCTCGAAGCGGCGTAAGCCAGCGCCGTCTCCCGCGAGCGGTCATAACCGACAATCCGTTGTATCATTGCCGTCAGGCGATCAATTCGCTCGGGCAACGGCAACTCAGACGCTTGCTCGAGTATTTCTTCTATCTCGGGCGGCCAGTTGGCCCATTCATCAGCGCCCGTCCCGGCCGCGCCGCCCTCGATCTGTCGCCTGCTTGGGACAACCCGGTAGTCTAATCTGAGCATCCCGTCGCCGCTTTCCATGTCAGCCGGAATCCAGGCTTTGAGCAGCCCCTCGCGGCTGAACTCGATCTCAATTTGGCGTTGGCCGATTCGCGCGCCGCCTGCCAAGGCCTCGTAGCCGGTTGGCACGGGAATCAGCCAGCCGCCCGGCCGGCCTTGTATGGCCAAACTGATGTCTATCGTCTCTTTTCCTGCCTGCCTCTTCACGGGCGGCCGCCAGTCGCGGCCCGAACCTTGCGAAAGGAATCCCTTGTACAGGTCGAAGTCCTCGAAGGCGGCGATTCTGAAAAGCAGCGGCCGCGGCGGCCGATATTCAAGGGCCCAGCCGGGCTCGGCCGCCGGAGTGTTGACCGTGCCGACCTCGATGCGCTCGAACGATTGCGGTTTAAAGACCGGCTGCAGTATCTGCCGCCCTGTAGCCGCCGCCTCTTGCATAGCGCCTGCCGCGCGCGATGAAGTCCATACCACCCGTCCGCCTGCCGCAACGCCCGTTTTTGGACCGGCCACGAATGCCAGTAGCCCAAGCAGCCAACCCAGGCACAGAAGGCCCGGCACTACCAGCGCCCAGCGCGTCCAGCGCGGTACCGCGCTCAGCGAGCGCCAGGCGCCGGTCAGGCCGTCCCACAGCCGGCCGAGCGGCGAACGGCCGACCGTCTTGTCGATCATGCGCCTGATCAACTCGTCGAAGCGCCGCCGGGCGGTGCGCAGCAACTCGTCCAGGCGTTGGTCGCGCACCACCGTCATGCGGGTCAAGTCGACATCGAGATCGTTGCCGCACAGCAAAAACACCGGACAGGTCCCCTCGCGCTCGTCGTGGGGCCGCCGTTTGCGGATGCGACCCTCGAGTTCGTCGATGTAGTCGCCCTTCTTGACCGGCAACCCCCTGGCATACAGAACGTATGACGGCCGCTCACCGAAGCCGACCACGCCTTCGACCGGCCCGTCCTTGAAGGCCAGCGCGCATGATCCCTCCAGCCAGAAGGGACGCTGCATTGGCCTGCCGTCCAACGAGACCGGCAGCGGCCGCGCCCTGCGTCCGGCCGTCCTCAGATGCGCCAGATAACGCGAAACCGCCGAGGCGACCAGGCCCGCGAGCGACGGCCCGGTCCGGGACTGTCTTCTGAGCACCACGCTGGTTCCCTGCCCGCGCCTGTTGCAACTGATCCGCCGGGAGTGTTCGAGATCACCGTTTAGTTCCACGGCCCATGACTCTTTGCCGCACACCGAGTGTACTTCGATAAGATCGGGGGCGAAGCGCAGCACCGACCAGAAACCGACTCCGTAACAGCCGGCCGAGTGTGGATCGTCATCCTTGCTGGAGGCATACAGCCTGAAAAGGTAACGGCGCGCGTGCTCGAAAGTCATCCCGCCGCCGTCGTCTGAGAAGACCAGCTTCTCGAGGCCCTCATGCTCGGCTGTGCGTATGTCGATCGATGAGGCCTTGGCGTCGCGTGCGTTCTGGCCCAGCTCACGCAAAAAAACCCAGGCGTCCTCGCCGTAGCGCAACCCCTCGGCCCGGGCGCGGCCGATAAAATCTGGATGCTCCCTGCTCATGCTCCTCCCGGCGCTTCATTCTAACCGCTATGGATGACATCTTCACTAAATCTTGGCATGTTGACAACTTCGCCCGCCTCGAAGAGACTGTCTGTTGCATGCACGAGTTCGAGTTCATCTCCGAGTTTCCGGTGCCTCCGGTGAAATTGTTTATCTTGCTCATGACACCCGCCTTCCAGGAAGCCATGGCCCTGCGCTTCGGCGCACTGGAAGTGAGCGCCAACGAAATCGGCAGGACCGCCGAAGTGGTCAAGATGAAAATCGAGCTTCTCGATTCCGGCTGGGGCCTGATGGGCGCCGTTATCAAGGGCAAACCATTGAGGGCCACCATGCTGTACGACTGGAACATGAGCGACATGACCGGCAACTGGAACCGTTATTTCATCGACCACGGCCGCAACGTCGAGATCGAGGGATTGATCCGGGTGGAGGCCATGGGAGACGAAGCCTGTCGCATGACCGAAAGCGGCCGTGTCGAAATCAAGCTGCCTTTAGTCGGCAAGGGCATCGAGAAAAAATTGGCCAAAAAACTCGAAGACATCCAGCCCAAACGGGTGGACTTCATATTAAACCGGCTGGAAATCAAGACCTGACCAGTTTTCCGGGGAGGTTTGCCATGTTGAAACACATTATTTTTTCACTGGCTCTCGCCTGCGCCTGGGGTTGTAACGGCGAAAGCGCCGTAACCGACGGCGGACAGGACGGGGGATATCCCGATCATACCTTCGTCTACGAAGTCGGCGCCCACCAGCAGACGGCCGGCGACGAAAGCTTTTTGCAGGAACGCCCGACTCTCTATCGAACGACAGCGCAACTTGCAGATCTCGACGCCCGGGCGCTTTCGGTAATCGGTTCGGACGTCTGGGTCGGTACGGCCGGCGGTCTCTACAAGTTCGATTCTGCAAACGATCGCTTCGACAAGGTTGCGCTCTCATCCGGCGACGTCGCCGTGGTCGACTTGTCTTCTGCACTGACCGCCGACGGCAAGCTGGCCGTCGCCCTGGCTGACGGCGTCGAGCTGCTTGAGGGCTCTGCAGGCGTGGTCGTATCCGTGCCCGCCGCAGTCAGTTCCGTTGCCGCGGACGGCCCGCGCGTCTGGGTTGGTTGCGATCAAGGACTTTACAAGATCGAATCAGGCGCTGCTACGGCCGTTGCCGCGGCCGGTGCGGCCGCCGTCCGTGACCTTGCCGTCGATGCGTCCGGCAACGTCTGGCTGGCCAGGTCAACCGGTCTCGATCGTTTCGACGGCGCGCAGCTTACGACTTTCGAAAAGGCCTCAGGCTCCCTGCCCGACGACGACGTGCGGGCGGTTTTCGCCATGCCCTCAGGCGGCGTTCTGGCCGGCTGCGCAACCGGTGCGGCGCTGGTCGGCGGCGCCGACCGCATCCTGCTGCCCGGCGTCGGTTCATTACCCTACGACGATATCACCTCCGTCTGGGCCTCGGGAGATCTGATGGCCTTCGGGCACGGCATCGGCGCCACGGTTGTCCGCGGCGACTTCGAGCATGTCGATCATTACCACTCGCTGCGCTGGATCCCGGCCGAAACCGTGACCGCCGTGGCCCTGGCATCCGACGGCACCCGCTGGATCGCGACTCCCGCCGGTGTCGCCCGCGTGTCTTTGGTGTCTACTACGCTGTCTGAAAAGGCCGCCCTGTTCGACTCGTTCAACGAAGGTTTCTGGCGCCTCGACTTCGTCTCCGACGACGGGCAGCGCGACGAGCCCTGGGACACCAGTCAACCCATTCATAACCATGACCACGACAACGACGGGCTCTGGACCCAGATGCAGATCGTGGCCTGGAGCTACGCCGCTGCGGCCACGGGCGATGGAAGCTTCTGCGACAAGGCCCGGCGCGCCATGGGCATGATGATCAAGCAGATCGACATCCCGGCGGTCAGCTTCACCTCGGCCGGCATGCCGCGCGGATTCGTCACCCGCTCTCTGGTGCGCGACGACGAGGGAGCGGTCTTCGACTCCAAGGCCACCCAGGACAACTGGCATCTGGTAGAGAACTACGAGGGTCACGACTACTACTGGAAAGACGACACCTCGTCCGACGAGACAACCGGGCACTACTTCGGCTACCCGGTCTTTTTCGACCTGTGCGCCAAGGATGATGCCGAGCGCCAAGTGCTTTCCGAGCACGCCGGGGTGCTGGGTCACTACATAGTCGACAATGATTTCAACCTGATAGACTTAGACGGCCTGCGCACAACCTGGGGCCACTGGGGGCTGGACACCCTGCCGGTGGCGCTGGACGGCGTCGATACGTGTCTCGCAAGCTACCCGATCGACGTCTGCTACTCGTCGGCCTACGGAGGCGGATGGCTGAACGCGATCGAGATTCTGGGCCACCTGCTGGCCGCCTATCACATGACCGGCGAGACCGAGTTCTACGACGCCTACCTCTACCTGCTGGACAACCGCTACGGCGAGCTGGTCGACTTCGATTCGGACGTCTGGACGGTCACTAAGAAAGCCGTCGCCAACCACTCGGACCACGAGCTGGCCATGCTGGCCTATCACACTTTAATCCGCTACGAGGCAAATCCCGAGCGCCGACAGCGCTGGATCGATTCGCTCTTGGCCATGTACGCCTACGAGCTGCCCGAGCGCAACCCCTGCTGGTCGGCCATTATCTCCGGCATTACATCCGACGGCTACCACCTGGACGAGGCCCTGCGGACTCTGCGCGAGTGGCCTGAAGACTGGCGCGTCTGGCGGGAAGACAACTCCCATCGTAGGGACGCCGTGCTGGACACCCCCGACCGCTCTGGCGATCCCCAGTTCACGACGGTATTGCCCTACGACGAGATCCGCACCATGAAATGGAACGGCAATCCCTACCAGGTGACGGACGGCGGCGACGGCCGCGAGGTCCAGGCCCCCTGGCCCTGGCTGCTTCCCTACTGGATGTACCGTTACCAGGGTGTAATCGAGTAATATTGATTCCCGTGTGATTCCCCGACCGGCTTGACATCGAGGCGCCGGCTTCGTGTACAATCGGGTTGCAATCGAAAGGAGCGTTGATTGTTGCGTTTTTTCAGGCGCGGCCTGGCTGTCGTCCTGTTGTGGCCGCTAGCGTTTCACGGCCCGGCCCTTGCCCAGGGCGAGGATGAATCCGATTTCGAGGACGAGTTCGCACTATTAGAGGATCAGGACGTAGTCGTCTCCGCGGCCAAGCACAAGCAGAAGACAGGCTTCAGCCCGGCGGCGGTGATAGTCATTACCCGCCGTGAGATCGAGGCCTCGGGCGCTTTGGATCTTTTGGATCTTTTTCGCCGCTACCCGGCGGTGGACGTCTACGAGTTCGACCCATTATATCCCACGGCCGAGATACGCGGCACCTACCGGGTGATGCTGATGATCGACGGACGCGAGGTCAACCTGGAGCTTTTCGTCGTGCCCTTCTACGGCATGCTGCCGATCGGCCTGGACGATATCGAACGGATCGAGATCGTCCAGGGACCCAACTCCGCTCTCTACGGGGCCAACGCCGTCTCGGCCGTGATCAACATTGTCACCCGCGCGCCCCCAAACGATCTGCGCGCCGAAGCCAGGCTGGCCGCCGGTGAACGAGGCGATCTTCGCACCAACGTTTCAGCCGGCGGGGCAATCGGCGGCCTGGCCGCCACGGCCTCTCTGGGATTTGCTCAAGCCGATTCCTGGATGGCGCGTGACAGCCGCACCAAGCAGGTGATCAGGGGAAACGCAACCGCTCTCATAAAGTTGCCCGGCGGCGGCCTGTCGTTGGACGGCGGTATCTGCGCAGCCAGTGGGCGAATGTTCGCTTTAGTGGGCTACCTGGATGCAAACGGTGTCGTGCTGGCACACGCCCAGGCGCGGCTCACGCTCGGCGACCTGAGCGCGCGCGTCTACTGGTACGGCCTGCGCACGGATCTCGACATCGAGCTTCTTCTGACCTACCCCGAGCTGGACCTCGAGTTGGGCTCGGTGCCTACCCTGTTCATTGACGGCGACACCACCCAGGCCGAGGCGCAGTACAACCTCAGGCCGTTCGAGGGCAACTTGTTGATCCTGGGCGCCGATGTGCGCCTGACTCGCTATCATTCAGATCAGTTCATGGACCCCACCATCTGGGAGGAGCGTGCGGGAGTGTATTTCCACGACGAGCAGAGACTGGGAGACAGATTGCTTTTACAGGCCGGGTTGCGCTTCGACTGGAACAGCCGCACCGACTGGGCGCTCAGCCCGCGCGCGGCGATCGTCTACAACCCCGCCGGCGAGCATTACTTGCGCCTCTCGGGCGGCACCGCCTTTCGCAAGCCAACGATCATGGAAACCTCAACCAACTTCAAGGTAGACGCCAACCCGGCATTTCCGGAAATAGGAGACCTCTTCGAGGTAAATGGGATCAGCAAGGAAGACCTGGCCAACGAGTTTCTGGCCACGGTAGAGCTGGGTTACCACGGGACGATGCTGGATAAAAAGCTGCGCCTGGGAGCGGATGCCTACATGGGCTTCACCCGCGATCTGATAAGCTTCACATCCGACGTCGACTTTCAGCACACGCCCATGGGTCCGAAGATCAACGTAGCTAACAGCAAGGTAGGCTACGATACGGTCGATGAGGACACCAACAGCGTCGGGATGTATCTGAGCGCCGAATACGAGCCCCTGAAAGAACTGAAGTTCTTTTGCCGGAGCGATCTGAGGTATGCCTGGCTTGTGAAACAGGACAACAAGGAGTTTCGCGCCTATCCGCGTTACATTATAGGCCTGGGAGGCCGCCTGAGCATGCCTTGGGGTTTGAGAGTCAACCTGGTTGCCAGGCTGGTAGGCTCGACCGACACATGGATGCGCAACCCATACTCGATCGTCTTGACCTCGATACGGGTTAAAATATCGACGCGAGTCAATGTTTTGGCGAACATCGGCTACCGTTTCGATTTCCTGGGCGGCCGGCTGGAACTAGGCATCAACCTGTTCGATCCCCTGGGCGCCAGGTTCCGCGAGGAAGCGGGTGTCATAAAGGACAATGGTGAGAACTACGGCGGCGAGATCCTCGGCCGGCGCATCATGCTTACGGCCGCCTTCGACTATTGAGCCTCGTGCTTGACCAGTGCGGTCATAAACTTGATCAGCAGGTCGTCTTCAATCTTCTCGTTACCCGTACCGCTAAGTTCGATCATCTCGATACCGGGCAAGCGCTTGATCTCGCGAATGAACCCATGTCCGCCCTTGGCCACGGTGGCCAGTACGGCGACCTTGTCGCTCTTGAGCAGCATCTTGGCCGTCTCGCAGAACATGCGCGAGAGCGCCTCCATCGGGCCCAGTTCGTCGATGATGTATAAGTTGAACTCGGGGTGGAAGGCAATCGCCTCCAAGGCGGCTTCTTCGAAGGTATCCACGTCGACGGTGTACTTGCCGACCCGCTTGCCTTTCTTGCCCTTGACCTTGCCTGAAATGGCGAATTCGACTTCCCGGCCGTCCAGGTTTACAAAAACCATCACCGAGCGCCCCTTCTTGTCTTGGCGCTCAACCGTGGTGAAGCCGGTGGCGCTGACCCCCTTGATGCGCTCGACGATGTTCTGCACCAGGGCGGTCTTACCGATCTCCGGCGCTCCGGTCACGAGCACTTTTGGATAGGATTTCATAATTCCTCCGGCGGACAACATATGGCCCGCCTCGTCGGCAGTCAAGCAATTAGCGTGATCCCAAGAAACCCAAGGCCCAAAGAACAAAAACACTTGACACAAAAACCAATCCGGCTAAGATACGGCCTTCTCGACTGCGGGGTGGAGCAGTTGGTAGCTCGTCGGGCTCATAACCCGAAGGTCGTTGGTTCAAATCCAACCCCCGCTATGTTTTTGCAGGGAATTTTCCGCAAGGAAGATTTCCTGCTTTCTTTTGTGCGCGGAAATACAGGAAATACACCCATCTTGAATCGTGGATTGAAGCAGACAGGAGCAAGCATGAAAAACGTTCTGATTATTCTCGAAGTGTGTGCCCTGCTAGCCGGGGTCCTCTTCTCCGCTTGCGGCGAAGAGGGGGGCGGCATCTACTGCTGCACCTACGAATCCCGGTACACCGCCTGCGGGGGCGGAGACTGGAACGCCTGGGAATCCGACTCCTACCAGTTCAACATCGACGACTACCTCGAGGACTGGACCCCGGAGCGGGTGTGCGACAAGTTCACCGGGTCGGACACCGAGTGCAGCGCGACCTGTTGCATCAACGTGGAATACCAGAACAACGTGCTCTCTGACGGGAATTGCTCCTGAGAATTTCCATCGGCCTCTCCACTTCCCAACCGAAACTGGTCTTCGCGAAATCCGATCCAAATCCGAGGGAAATACAGGGAAATACAGGGACGGCATAATAGGAAAAGCGGCGTCCTTCCTGATAGGTTGTTGGTGCCAAAACCCAAACCTAAAAGGAGGAGCCGCTAATGAAGTACAGGTACCATATTGGAATGGATGCGCATAGCAGAAACAGCACATTCGCCG
>DATKYQ010000062.1:0-93644 GCA_035528415.1 Myxococcota bacterium
GCTTGATAACCGCTCTTCGACGATCTCAAGCCTGCGTCACAAATTTCGCGATGTGACTCAGAAAATCAGGCAATTGCTGCGGGTAGAAATTTCCTGTGTTGAAATACAGGCTTCCTTCTCAGGAATCACACTTGACACTTAGCCTTCCGCGGCAAGCCATGACTTCATCCATTCTTTGACCGCCCCTTACGCACCATTCTTTCGCAGGTACCCGAGATCTCGTCCGACCTGGTAGTAAGATACATCCAGCACACTGACCCCAGCCTTCGAGCAAATCGCTCCTATGCATCCGTATGTCGTTTCCGAGGTGCTTGCGCAACTGATCTTTCAAGGCAACCGGCAACATGATCAATCGATTTCCGTGCCGGCACAGGGGATCATTTCCAGTGGGAGGTGACGAACTTCTCGGTCTCGGGCAGGCCACCCTGGAGGATCAGGTAGCCGTTGTGGGGCTCGCGATCGGTGATCTCGTGGTTGAAGGGACGGCGCATCATCTCGACGATTTCCTGGTGGTCGTCGGTGTGACCCAGCACCCAGCACAGCTTCATCAGGGCGGTCTCGGGCAACATGTTGTCGAGCGGTACCACCCCCAGGTCGAGCAGGTCGCGGCCGGTGTCGTAGACGTACATCTGGGCGTAGCCCCAGATGGTCTGCACCGTCATGACCACGTGCACGCCTTGGGCCACCGCGCGCTTGATGGCCGGGTAGAGCGGCTTGTTGACGTGTCCCAGACCGGTGCCGGCCACCACTATGCCCCGGTAGCCATGCTCAACCAGCGCGTCGACCAGGTCGGGCTTCATGCCGGGGTAGTAGTAAAGGATGGTGACCCGGTCGTCGTAGACTGCGTCGATCTTCACCTGGCGGCCGAGGTCGCGAGGCAGGTAGTCGTCGCTGAGGTAGGTGAATTTCTTGCGGTGGACCATCCCCAGCGGTATCCCACCGATGGTGCGGAAGGCGCTGCGGTAAGACGAATGCATCTTGCGGCAGCGAGTGCCCCGGTGCAGCAGACCATAGCGGTCGGAGGTGGGACCGAACATACAGATCTGCACCTCGGCGATGTCCCCGTAGGCCGCGGCGCGTACCGCGTGGATCAGGTTCAGCGCGGCGTCGCTGCTGGGCCGGTCGGAGCTTCGCTGGCTGCCGACGCACACTATGGGAACCGGGCTGTTCTGCACCATGAAGCTTAGCACCGCGGCGGTGTGGCCCATGGTGTCGGTTCCGTGGCCGATGACGATCCCTTCGGCCCCGTTCGCAATCTCGGTGCCGATGGTCTCGGCCAGCTTGATGTACTGCTCGCGCGCCATGTTTTCGGAGAACACCCCGAAGAGCTTGTCGGTCTTCAGGTTGCAGATGTCAGCCAGTTCGGGAACCGCTCCGTATAGCTCGCCCGGGGTGAAGGCGGGGATCACCGCCCCGGTGCGGTAGTCGAGACGCGAGGCGATTGTGCCTCCTGTGCCCAGCAGGGTGACCGAGGGAAGGTTATCTCGCCGGGGAAACTCCTTTTCGGGAATCTTGTAGACGGCTTCATTGTAGCCCAGTTCCTCGATTTCCCGCACCCGGTCAACGTGGATGCCCACATTGTAGCCATTTTTCATCTTGATGACGATGTGCAGGTCGTCGAAGCTCCCGCTGCGCGGGAGGATCACACCCTCGAACACGCTGCCGCGGTCGTTGACTACCCGCACGTCGCTCCACACCCTCAGTCCCCACCCCAGCAGCCGCTCGCGGGCCAACCCCTTGTAACCCTTCATGTCGTCTTTGGATGCATTCATCGAACCTTCTTTCCCGCAGTTGCCGGCTGGTCGCTCACCCGGCGAGCGCGTCACGCACCGCCGCCGCCACATCGGCGGCCGGCACCCGGCCGCGCAGGCCGGGCATGATCTGGCCCATCTGGTACCGAAAGCGTCCCGGGCCGGTCGTGGTGTGGTCAGGTGCGCGGTGCGCCATCTCTTCGACCAGCCGCGACTGCCACTGCCCGGCGGAGCGATCCAGTCCCTCCTCGGCGATGATCCGGTCGATGTCCTTGTCGGGCGCAGCGGCCAAGCGCTCGACCAGCCGGGGCCAAATGTCCCACAGCGCCGGCCTGGCGGCCGCCAGGCGGAAGAAGCGGCTCCAGTCCTCGGGAGAAATGGATTCCACAGCAACCCCTTTGCGCTTGAGGGCCTTGAGGCGCTCGCCGAAGAAGAAGCAGGCGCGCCGCAGGTCGGCGCCGTCTGCCGATAACCGGTCGACCAGCGCTGCGCCGTTCCGGCGGATCAAGTAGTGAATGGTCGCGCGCGGCACGCCGGCCTGGGCGTAACGTTTTTCCCGCTCCCACGGAAGGTCGGGCAGCGTCTTGCGTAGGCGCTCGACCCGCTCGGGCATCATGCGGTTGGGCGGGCTGTCGGTGTCCGGGTACATACGATCGGGGCCCGGGAGGATCCGCTCAAAGTCGGTACTTCCGTCGAGGAAGGGCTGGCGGGTCTCGTTGGGCACGCCGTCGAGGGCATCGACGTAGCGCAGGCGGATCTCCTCGGCTGCGGTCAGGGTGTCTTCTAGTGGACCCCAGACCACAACCACCGCATCCTGTTGCTCGCAGCCGGTTGCTTTCTTCAGCCGGCGCAACTCACGGGGCGATTCAATGTAGTCGGGCCACTTCTCGCTATGCAGCAGTATGGGCTGTTGGTCGAGTCCGGCAATCACCCGCACGCGGCCGGCCAGCTCGTGGGCAAAGATGTGCTCGCGCTGTGTCGGCCAGCCCAAGGTGCCAGCCAGACCGCATAGCTTCACCGCCCGCACACAGAACGACCCCTCGCCCAGCTCGAAGCCAGGACGCTTTTGCTCCTCATTAACGAAGCGATCCCAACCGCTGCGCCGCAGAAAGGACAGCTTTGAGGTCTCAAAGAGCGAGGTAACGTCCTGGTGCTCGGTGTGCACGTCCTCGGGCTGCTTCAGGCCCCGGCGGCCAAGTTCGTCGCGCAGCCGAAGCAGGTTGATCTGCCGTACTGCCTCGCCGTGCACCAGCCCGGGGGCCCACCATGCCTGCGGTACGCCCTTGATCTCCACCCTGCGGCCGCCCCGGACCGAGACGTTGACGTCTTGGCGACTGGCGCCGATTCCGGTGCGCACGTGGCCGGTCGAGCGACAGACCATCCCGATGAGCAGGATGGCTTCTTCCACCTCGTCGGGAGTGCGCAGGTCCGCACCGGTGACCGTCTCGATCAGCGGTATGCCCAGTCGATCGGTGCGCCACACCACCAGGTGGCCGCGGTCGGACACCTCGCGGCAGCTGTCTTCCTCCACGCTCACCTGGGTGATAGACAGCTCGCGGCCCCGGAAGGGAAGCTTGCCGTTGACACCCACGATGGCGGTGCGCTGGAAGCCGGTGGGGATCGAGCCATCGAGGTACTGCTTGCGGGCGATATGCACCTCGTCGACTATGTCGCAGCCCAGCATGAGGCACTGCTCGATGGTCACGTCCAGCGCCTGCTGGTTGACTAAAAAAGGAGGGGTGTCGTCCATCTCGTAGGTGCAAACGTTGTTCTTGTGAAGCAGGTAGATGATGTTCTTCTTGGTCTTGAACTCCATCAAGGCGGTGCCGTCGTACTCGCCCAGCTCGGACAACGTCGGGCGCATGTGCCGCAGCATCACTCCGTCGTGGGTCTTGGTGTACAACCCGGCCGGGCAGTGGCAGAACATCTTCTTGGCGGTCAGCAACTGCTGGTGAACCTCGAGGCCGACGATCAGGCCAACCTCGTCGTAGTCGATCGAGTTCTCCAAGACATCCTCCTCACCTGACAAGAAAAGGTGGTCGCACGAGAATCTCATGGTGCGATAAAGGTCGTCAACATTAAGCCGACAAAGGTACCCCTGTTTCGGGGAACCTCGAACGGTTGAAATAACTTCGGGAATCTGTTGACTATTGGTTCCGCCGGGGTTCATTCCGTAAATTTCCTGTAAATTATTCCGTTGCCAAAGCACTCTCAACCCGAGTACGATCCGTGCTCCGCGGAAGCTGTGCTCCGCGGGGGAGACGACAGATGAAAAACGTTCAACTTATCATGGCCATCCATAATCACCAGCCCGTGGGCAACTTCGACTCTGTCTTCGAGCAGGCCGTCGATCGCAGCTACGCTCCGTTTCTTGACGTTCTGGCCCGGCATCCGGGCGTGCGCCTGGCGCTGCACTACAGCGGTCCACTGCTTGAATGGCTCGAAAATAACCGGGCAGCGATCATCGACCGCATCGGCGAGCTGCACTCGCGCGGCCAGATCGAGCTACTGGGTGGCGGGTTCTACGAGCCGATGCTCTCGGCCTTGACCCGCGACGACGCCCTCGGCCAGATCGAGATGATGAACGAGTACCTCCAAAAACGCTTCGGTGCCAAGGCAAAGGGAATCTGGCTCACCGAGCGGGTCTGGGAACCCGAGCTGGCAAGCCTTCTGGCCGATGCCGGCGTTGGCTACACGCTGGTGGACGACACTCACTTCTACTATGCCGGCGTCGAGCCGCGCCGCCTGTTCGGCTACCACGTCACCGAGAAGGCCGGCGACTGCCTGGCCATCTTCGCCATCGACAAGCACATGCGCTACTCGATTCCCTTCAAGCCGGCTGGGCAGGTAATCGACGAACTTTCCGAAAGCGCCGACGAAGCCCCTCGCGGGGTGGTCTACGGCGACGACGGCGAGAAGTTCGGCGTCTGGCCCGGGACACATGCATGGGTCTTCGAAAAGGGCTGGCTGGAAGATTTCTTCTCGCGCCTGGAAGATGCCGACATCGATGTCATGCCGCCGGCGGTTTACATGGAGAAATATCCCCCTTCTTCCCGTATCTACCTGCCAACCGCGTCGTACGAGGAAATGCTGACATGGGCCATGCCGGCCACGGCCATCCACCGTTATGAAGATCTCAAGAAAGATCTCGAGCGGGCCGGGCTTACCGAACTGGCCAAGCCGTTTATCCGCGGTGGGCTGTGGCAGAACTTCATGGTCAAGTACCCCGAAGCCAACCACATGCACAAGAAGATGCTGCTGGTCAGCCGCAAACTTGCAGACAGCATCGAGGAGCAGGGAGGGGTGCTTGCTGAGCACGACCAGGCGCGGCGCGCTCTTTACCGCGGCCAGTGTAACTGCGCCTACTGGCATGGATTGTTCGGCGGCCTCTACCTGCCTCACCTGCGTGACGCCGTCTACCGGCAGTTGATCGCCGCGGAGAAAAGACTCGACAGGTTGGCACAAGGCGACGATGACTGGATCTCGTTCGACCAGCGCGATTTCGACTGCGATCTCGAGGACGAGGTGATAGTGGAAAATGCCCTGATGAACGCTTACATCGACCCCGGCCAGGGCGGTTGTGTGACCGAGTTCGACTACCGACCGGCCGATTTCTGCCTGACGAACATCCTCACCCGGCGTGTTGAGGGTTACCATCGACAGTTGGCTGACGCCAAGCAAAGCGACCTTGCCGGCGAAAACCCTGACGAAGGCGCCTCCGCCGACGGACCTCCCTCCTCCATCCACGAGCTCGCACGGGTCAAGCAACCAGGCCTGCAAGAGAAGATAGTATCAGATCGCTGGACGCGGCGCTGCCTGATGGACCGCTTCCCCGCCCCGGCTACCACGCTGGAGGAACTGCAGCGCGCCACTTATATCGAGGAAGGCGACTTTTTAGAGGCGCGTTACCATGTCGAGAAGATGGGCATCGACGAGGAAGGCAACTGCGACTTCGAGGTCCTGATGACTCGTGTCGGTCGCCTGCGACGCGACGGACGCGATCTGCCCCTGCAGATCGAGAAGAGGCTGACGATACCGGCTGATCGCGCCGAGATGGGTGTCGAGTACAGCCTGCGCAACCCGGCCTCGGAGCCTTTGGATCTGCTTTTTTGTCCCGAGTTGAACCTGACCCTGCTTGCGCCCGACGCGGGTGATCGCCTCTACGAGTTCGAGGGGTTAATTGGCCCGGGACCGCGGATGCGTACGGCGGGAGAAGTCGAGGATGCCTCGTGGTTCGCCTTGATCGACATGTACCAGCGTTTCCGTGTGCGCCTCGAGTTCGACCCGCCGGCCACTGTCTGGCGCTACCCTGTCGAGACGGTCTCCCAGTCCGAGAGCGGCTTCGAGCTTCTTCACCAGGGCTCGGCCATTGGGCCTCTCTGGAAGCTGACCATTGCACCCGGAACAACTTCGAGGGTTTCATTGCGCATCGAGATCCAGGCTTTGGACGAAGACGCCGTGATGCCGGCCGCTTCGGACGCGACGGTGTAGTAACCGGACATCCGGGCAAGGAGGCACTAACAACATGCGCATTCTCTTCGTCAGTTCCGAGGTGGTGCCTTTCTCGAAGACCGGCGGCTTGGCCGATGTCGCCGGCGCCCTGCCCGCCGCTTTAAAGAAACGCGGCAACGAGGTTACTATTATCACACCGCGCTACCGCACGGTAGACCCGGCCCGCTTCGGCTTGCGGCGGCGCAGGGGACGACTCGGCATACAGGTCAGGGGCAAGACCATCCAGGGTGGCCTGCTGGAGGGGGAGACGCCGGATGGAGTCGACGTGATCTTCGTCGACCAGGCCGGCTACTTCGATCGCGATGGCCTGTATGGCGACGGCAACAAAGACTACGCCGACAACGACGAGCGTTTCACGTTCTTCTGCCGGGCGGCCCTGGAGTGCTGCCGCCTGGCCGGCCTGACCCCCGACGTGATCCATTGCAATGACTGGCAGACGGGACCCATCCCCGCCCTGCTGCAGTTCGAGTATCGCGATCGACCCGAGTTGAACAGCTGCGGTTCGGTCATGACCATCCACAACCTGGGATACCAGGGACTTTTCCCGCCCGAGAGCATGATGTCGCTCGGCCTGGGCTGGCAGCTCTTCACGCCTTCGAACCTGGAGTTCTTCGGCAAGGTGAGCTTCCTGAAGGCGGGCCTGGTATTCGCCGACAAGCTGACCACGGTTAGCCGTCGCTATGCCAAGGAGATCCGCACCCAGGCCATGGGCTTCGGCCTGCAGGGGCTGCTTAACGAACGAGCCCAGGATCTGCGCGGCATCATGAACGGCGTCGACTATCGTCTATGGGATCCGCAGCACGACCGGTTGATAAGCGCGAACTATTCTTTCGACAACCTGGCAGGCAAGGTGGCCTGCAAGGCAGACCTGCAGCAAGCAACGGGTTTGCCGGTCGATCCCGACCTGCCGATCTTCGGCTGCATCTCGCGGCTCACCTCGCAGAAAGGGCTAGACTTGTTCATAGACGCGGCCGATGAACTGCTGACTCTTCCCTGCCAGTGGGTCTTCCTGGGAAGCGGCGATCCTCAGATCGAGGCTGCCCTTGAAGATCTGGCCGGCCGCTATCCAGAAAAGCTTGCCGAGCGGACGACTATGGACGAGGAACTGGCCCATCGCATCCAGGCCGGAGCCGATATGCTCATGATGCCGTCGCTCTACGAACCATGCGGTCTCAACCAGTTATATGCCCTGCGCTACGGCACGATTCCCATAGTCAGGGCCGTCGGGGGCCTGGACGACACGATCGACGACGTGGCCGAGGGAGAGGGCAACGGTTTCAAGTTCTCCGGCACGAAGCCCGCCGACCTTGTGATGACGGTGCGCCGCGCCCTCGAATATTTCGGCGATCGTGTAAAATGGAGGCGGCTGCAGGAGTACACCATGTCCCAGGACTTCTCATGGGACCTGCCAGCCAGGCAGTACGAAACCGTCTACCGCCAGGCCGCGGAGCTGCGAACAGACTAGATCTCGTCCATCCGGCGCGTTGACAGGCTTGCCTTTCGGGTGCTATGGTTCCGCCACGGGAGAAGGAGGAAGAGTGGGGCTCCAGGGCACTCTGAACACCATGCCGGTCACGGATCTTGTCCACTGGCTGGCAAAGCGATCGGCTACCGGCATTCTGAGCTTCAAGAAGGCCGGCATCAATAAAAGGCTGACCATCGAGCTCGGCCGGGTAATAAGCGCCGCTTCCAACGATGCGCGCGAATACTTTGGACAATTCTTGATCAATTTCGGATTGGTAACCGAAGACCAGCTTCAGAAGGCTTTCGAAACTCAGCAAGAGACCAAGGTCTTGCTCGGCAAGATCCTTGTCATGACCGGTGCCGTCAGCGAGAAGCAGATTCACAGCATTCTGGAGTTGAAAATCCGCGAGGGTGTTCTCGATGTTTTCCTGTGGGATCAGGGCATGTTCGAATTTCAGGATGTCATGGTGCCCGACGAACCATCGGTGGTCCCCGTATCAGTCGATCTGGGCACACTCGAAACCGAGGGCCTCGTGCGGCAGAAGGCCCACCTGGAGATCCGTAAGTTGATCCCGGACAACACCAGCAGGTTCACCTGTAACGACGGTGCCATTCCCACCGATCTCGACCAGCGCTCTGCCAACGGAGTGATGCTCCAGATGGCCGACCAGGGAGCCTCGGCCGCCGATATCATTCTGCGCTTCCATTCTCTCGACTTTCCAATTTTGAAAAACCTCCACGATCTCATCAAGCGCGGCTGGCTTTCAACTAAAGACGCCACGGCCGCTGAAGAACAGGCCTTCGATATTCCCGAACTCGAGATCGTCGAACTGCCATTACAGGAAGAAACATCCGGACCCGATAGATACCTTATGGCGGCGCAGACTGCCATGCAGGGCCGGGATTTCGACCAGTCCGTGTCAGTGCTTAAGCAGGGCTTGGCCGAGTTTCCCTACGACCCCGACCTGTGCGAGGCCCTTGAGCTGGCCGAGAGAGGGCTCACCGAAAATCTCAAGAGCGAGATGCTGTCCGACAAGCGAGTCCCTTTCCTGCTGCGCGACGACCTGCTGCGAATCAGTTCCAACTGGACGCCGGCCCAGCGGTACATACTATCGAGAATCGACGGCCACCGCACCCTGCGCTCGATCATCATGGTCAGCCCCCTTAAAGAAGTCGAGGCGCTGAAGACTTTTCACGCCTTGATCAAGGCCAAGCTGGTCGGGCTGCGCTGAGCAAGGAGTATAAAGCATGGCCTATCACCTCAGAAAACGCAGAAAGGCGCCGCGGGCACCACTGAACCGTCCGGTCGAATTGAGCGTGGAGAGTAAAAAGCACGTGGGCAAGGGCATCGAGGTCGGCGTCGGCGGCATGTCGATCTGGTGCGAGAAAGTGTACCAGAGTGACGTCATGGTAACTCTGACCTTTTCTCTGCCCGGATCGGCGAGACGCATAACGGCCATGGCTAAGGTCGCCTGGATAAAGGCGCCTGCGGCGGGCAAGAAAACAGGCCGCATGGGTGTTCAGTTCGTGGCCCTGCCACGCGAAGAGCGGGACGAGATCCGCTCCTTCGTCAACCGCCTGGCCAAGAACTACCGCGATTTGCACATCATGCTGTCTATGAACAAGTGGAAGATGGAGCGTCTCAAGCAACTAACCAGCAGTCTGCACCTATCGTCTTATCGCGACATCCAGGAGCTGAAACGCCGCGTCAGCAAGGCCATGGACGGTTTCAGGGCATGATCCAGCCCTTGCCCTGCTCGAAGCGGTTCAGCTCCCAGGCCACCACTAAATCCACCATGCGTCTTTGATCGCCCGCAGATATTCCGCGACGGGCTTTCGAATAATCCTCGACGAACTTTTGCACCTCGGGCGCAAGAAAATAGCCGGCCAGGCCGAGCTTGGCGTCCCCGATGTACTCGGTGAATCGAATGGCGAACCCCGGCCGCAGCCCGCCCGAGCGACCCTTGATCCTCTCCTCCCGGACGACGACCCCCTCGACTACGACGGTTTCCGGCCTCTTTGGGAGATCGAACTCGGCCCTGAGCCTGGTTCCCGATTTGACGAAGAACTCACTCTCCAAAAAGATCCCCCCGATGCTGATGTCACGGCTCGCCAGGTGGGCCTCAAACACAACGTCGCGATCTTTTACGGCCATCAACTTCACTTTTATCTTGTACTCCTTGCGGGGAAAACGCCTTCTCTCGCTTGCGCTCGTCTTCTTGCTGCTGCGGGCCATTCGAATCACCTCAAAAAAGTTTAACCCTGGTCAATTTGGCAGGCATACATAAAAAACAACCGGGCCGCGAATGCCAGCCCTCCCGGTTGCATTTCGGTCTTGGCCGGTACAAGCTTGAGCTTGATTGGCCAACCGAATGTATCGGTGCTCACCGCCAGGAAGATCGTATTGGCCTCGAATTCGTCTTCGAGGCGCCCTTCCCCAGCTTCCTCCGGGACAGCCTTCAGCTCAATGTCTCCGTATGTTCCCTCAACCGGCTGCCCACCCAGCTTTCCTTCCAACATGATCGTCAACAGGCGGCCGGCGTACTGCTCTCGCGCCAGTAACGAGATCCGGACAATGACCATGGAGCAGCCAGCGGGTTTCAAAACACCTGTGCCCGGGCCCAGGAGAAAGAAATCCCCGGGTGAAAGAAAAACTTCGAGCCGGGCCGGGCCGCCATCATCCACGTTCGCCGGTGCGCAGTAGGCGTCGGGCGAACACTCCCACAGGCCGTAATCATCTTCGCCCGGCTCCACCTTGGCCAGCTCGTCCAAATCGATGCAATCCGGTGCGCACACGCCTCTCAGGCAGGCGAACCCCCCGGGGCAACTTTGATCTTTTGGGCAAACCTGGTAGCCCCGCTCGCCGAGATCCACCTGAAAAGAGCAGCCCTCAAGCAGGACCGCGGCCAGCAGGCCCAGTTGGAAAAATGCCAACTTGGATCTGTCTCTCAGAAGGCCCATTCCAGCCTGACACCCCCTCCCGTAGCGCTTGCTTCGGGCGTGATCTTGACGCTGCCGGTCCGATCATCGTCGACGATGTCGAGGGTAAAAAGCACCGCGGTCAACGCGGCGGTTCCGGCCGCAAAACCCCAGCCGATGTTCGACCACATGGCCCACATCTTGCCCCGGTTGATGATCGACTGGTCTGCAGTAGTGAGCTTATGTTGCCCGGCGATGCTCTCGAGTTCGTCGCGGGCGACGTTGGCACGCCAGCCGGCCAAGCTGGCCCCGATCACGGCGGCCGCAGTCAGGCCGGCCGACGACCAGGCCATGATTCGCATGACGTCCGTCCCCCGCTCGGGCGCTAGTGCCTGCGAGACCGCCTCGGGAGGCAGAGCCTCTTCGTTGCCCTTGTCTTCTTTCTTATAGGAAATGCCCAGCAACGCGGAACTCACCAGGTCGACCTTGACTGTAGTGATCTGCTGGAAACGGACAGGCACGTTGTCCTCGAACGACGAGAAACCTTCCTTGCCGATTACCAGTTTGTGACTTCCCGGGCGCAGACCGGTAATCGGCGCCGCCAGGGGAGTTTTTCCGACGGGCCGGCCGTCTATGGTGATTCCGGCGCCGTTGACCGGCACCTCGACTGACATCGATCCAATATAAAGATCTGGGACGACGAGTTTGTACAAGGCACCCCTGATGGCGCCAATCAGCAGGTCTTCCCGTCCGCTGAGCGCTTCGTTGATGCGTCTTTGTTCGCGACAAGTGTCGACGTCGACCAGTTTCAGATCGAAAGTGTAATTGTCTCCCAGTGCCCCGATGACTCCGGTCACCAGGCGGTTCACTCCCAGTGCCTTGCCGATACCGCACAGGCAGGTAGTCTCACCTCCGCATTTTCTCAGGGCGGCGTTACGCCCGCGGGCTAAAATGCGGCCTGTCTTGTCGCGCGCCTGGAGCGAAAATCCGTGCAGCCGCGATGTCTCGGCGCGCAGCAACACTTCCAGTTTTTCTGCCGTACCGACATCAAGGCCCAGCGGCTTGAGCCGCCAGATCGCGATCCACACATTGCCTCCGGTGGCGGAGACGCCGGACAATGCAAACGCCAAGACAGCAACAATTAACAACCGTCTGCCTTTCACGTCCTTGTTCTCCTTTGCCCAAAGCGTTCGTTCATGGTTTTCCAAGCTCTTCAATACTAACCGCGACCACGATCGTCCCCAGCCGTACCTTGACGACCCCCTTGCGCTCGATGGATTCGACTACCCCTACCCGGCCGCTAGCCAGACCCTTGAGAATTCGAACCTGGTCTCCCACCTTGACCGAGCTGAACTTGCGTTGCGCTTTTTCTTTCTGCTGTTTCAGTTTTTCACGAAGCTCGTGAAAGTCGTTGTCCCGGCGCCAGGCGACGAACGAGTGCAGTGGAACGAGACACTCGAAAACGGATCTAATCTCATCGACCAGTTGGCGGGATTCCAGCACGGCATCGTCTTTCTCGAAGGCCTTGCCAAAAAAGCTCCATGGGTCGGCCTGTTCGAGGTACGCGATGATCTCGCCGGGTTCTGCGAATTCGTCAGGCGTGGCGTTCGGCCGCAGGCGTTCACCGTGCTGATAGCTAATCGACTCCGGCAATGCGGCCAACAGACCCTTGAATTTCTCGCGCTCGAAATGCTCGCGGCAGCGATGGACCACATTTTTCCAGTCGACCCAGGCGTTCTTGTGTAAAAAGATGCCTGCCTCGACTCCTTCCCGGCGCAGGCGCACCGTGAAAGCTATATGTCGATGTTGCAGGGCCGGGTCAGAAACGTGATCTGCAATGCTCGTGGCCCGATCCAGTATCAGCGCAAGATCCTTGCGGGACTCCGCGTCCCTGATGAAAAAAAGAGCCAGGCTCTCGACCTTGTGCTGGTTGAAAATGGAGGGACGCTCTTCGGTCATCCCCATTTCCTGTCCAAGCAGTAAACTGAAAAGCCCAGGGGCAAGCTCCTTGCCAAGCTCTGAGAGCTTCAGCTTGACCTCTAGCCGCTCGCGGTTGAAAGCGTTCGAGGGCCACTTCGACTCCTCGAAGGCCGTGAAATCCGCCTGGGTAAAGCCCGAAAAGCCCATTGGGGAAACTCCCGCCTTGCCTGCCGGCGTAGGATAAAGTAAACTGGAGTTGGTGGCAAATATCGGAGAAAGCGTGCCTTCTGCCGAAATTTACAGGATCTACCTCCTCCACCCGGGCTCCCGGCCGCGCCGACACGCGCCGCTTACCTGGAGCAACGTAGGCGCCCACCGCCATCTGGAGTGCTCCTGGTATACCGATTGCCTGCATTTCGTAGCCCGCAGCCCCTGGAGCGGCTTCTCCTGCGAGAACTGCCCGTACTTCGAAAAACGTCCCAGGCGCATCCAGGCCTCGTGAACAATCTACACCATCGTCATCCCCGCGCGCAACACGTTCCGCCAACCCAAATCTCCAACCCAAAACTCCGGTATCTTGAATAGTCACATATACATTTGACATCCGCCCCCGCTTTCCATTCAATACTATCCTGGGCTCGTTCACCAAGATGGAGATTGCGCATGCGGGTTGTGTTCCGGGTTGACGACATCGAGTACGGGGGAGAGGCTCGCGATCTGTCCACGCATGGCGTCTTCGTAGTTGGTGAGTTACCCCAATCGCCGGAATTGATCGTCAACCTGGATCTGCTGCTCGAGTCCGCCGGGGCGGCGCTTCCCGTCGCCGGAGATGTCGTGCGGGTCACCAGGGAGGGATTCGCCGTCGCCTTCGGCCTGCTGCTGCCCGAAACACTTGAAAAGCTCGACGACCTGGCTCACCCGGATCGTGCCGCAGCGAAAAGCGACGACGGCCCGACGCGGGAGCCGCAAGCACGCCAAGAACCGATCTCCGTCGACATGACCGGCGAGTGGCGCCCGCCCGTTAGCGAGCCGATTCTTCACCAATGGAGGCCCGATTCGGAGTTGGTACCCCCTTCACCGGGTGAGCCGCACCGGGCCTCTTGGGAAAGCCTGCCCACGATCTCCCCGCCGGCCGAATTCATGGATCAACCCATTGTGGATGAAAACCCGTCAACGGCAAGAAGTGGCCATGGGCAGCCTCAACGGAGCCAGGTAACGGCATCGATGGCTGCTCGACCCTCGGCTCCCACTCCGCTTGAGGCGTCTATTTTAGAGCAGGCTCAGGTCGAAGACTCCGAGCCCCCTCCAGGCGAGTCTCCGTCTGACCGGCGCGAGAACGAGCGCCTCGATCAGTCCATACCCGTCAGCTTCGACAACCTGACCGGGTTGATCAAGGAGTTCACTCACAACATCTCGTTTGGCGGACTATTCGTATACACCAGTAAACCTTTCGATAAAGGCGCGGAAGTTGCCGTCACCCTGGTGCACCCAGTCCACGGGGAACGACTCACGCTCCTTGCCAGAGTGGCCCATTCCAGCCAGGCGCCGAATCCCGATCCGCTCACCGGCACGCCGCGCTACGGTATCGGTGTCCAGTTTCGGATGCCCCTCGAAGAGTTGAAACGCATGCTGTCCGACTTCATCAGCTCTCACAAACAAACCCCCAACGCCGTCGAACCTCCCCGGGTGATCGCACAGGCCCGGCAGATCGCGAGCCGCGGCTCGGCTTCCGAGCGTGAGCTACTGGGCGTCGACGAGCAGGCGCCAGCGGATGAGATTCGCCGAGCCTACTTCGGCCTCGTAGATCGCTTTCATCCCGACCGATATTATGGCAAGGTTACGACGCAGGATTTGAAGGTACTCGAAGACTTGTTTAGGAAGCTTACTCGGGCTTACGAGACGTTGACCAACTGAGGAATTCCATGCCGCCAGTCTTGGGAATCGATCTGGGAACGACCAACTGCGTTGTGGCCGTCATGCGCGATGGTCGCTCCGAACTACTTCGCGACAAACAGGGACAATACCTCTTCCCCTCGGTATTGACCTTCGGAGAGGCCGGCGCCGTCTGGACCGGCCAGGAGGCCGTTGCCCTGGGCGCGGCCGCGCCCGGAAGGACGGCCTATGCCGTCAAGCGACTCATGGGCCGCAAGTTCAAAGACGGCGTGGTGCAGAAGGCCCGCGACATGTACCCTTACCACATCACGGAAGACGCATCGGGCTACGTGGCCATCCGACTCGGCGACAAGGATTACTCACCGGAGGAGATCTCGGGGTTGATTCTCGCGGATCTCAATTCGGCGATAACCGAGCAGTTCGGCTTCACGCCGGAAGAGGCGGTCATCACCGTGCCCGCCTATTTCAACCACGCCCAGCGGGAAGCCACGCAGCGCGCGGCCGTGCACGCGGGCCTCAAGGTGCTCAGGTTGTTGAACGAGCCCACGGCCGCAGCCCTGAGCCTGCAGAGCCAAGCGCGGGAGGAGAGGCTGACCGCCGTCTATGACTTCGGCGGCGGCACCTTCGACTTCTCGCTGATCCGCATACAGGGCACCGTCTACGAGGTGCTGGCCACCAACGGAGACACGTTCCTCGGCGGTGACGATATCGACGGTCTGATCTGCGACGAGATGTCCAAACAGTTCGAACAGTCGACCGGCGTCAAGCTGAAGAACTTTCCGCTTTCCTGGCACCGGCTGCGCGATGCATCCCAGAAGGCCAAGGTAGAATTGAGCCACTCATCCAGCTGCTCGATCTACCTTCCGCGCCTGGTCGGAGATGACACCTTTGCCGCCGATTTGTCTTTAGAGCGTCTCGATCAGATGTCCCGCCCGCTGATCGAGCGCTCGCTGACGATCTGCAGGCGCACGCTCGATGAGGCGCACATCGGCCTGGGCGACTTGCATGAATTGGTCCTGGTCGGCGGCCAGACTCGTATGCCGCTGCTCGCCAGTCTTGTAGAGGAGTTTTTCGAAAGAGCGCCTGCAACGGGGGTGAACCCCGACACCGCCGTTGCCGAGGGAGCCGCGCGCGAGGGCGCCATGCTGCGCGACGGCAAGGGAGCGTTGCTTTTAGACGTCACGCCCATCACGCTCGGCATCAACATCGTAGGAAACCGCCTCTACCCATTGATTCCACACAACACCAAGATCCCGGTCAGGAAGGAGCACATCTTCACAACCCACCGGGACGCCCAGACGACGGCCAGGATGGTTATTCTCCAGGGCGATAACCCAATCGCTTCCGAAAACGTGCGCCTTGGCGAAGTCGTTATCTCGGAGCTGCACGGCTACGAACGCTTCCAGAACCGTATCAAGGTAGCCTTCGACATCGACGCCAACGGCATCCTGCATGTAAAGGCAATTGACGAAGAGAGCCGCCAGGAGAATGAAATCGAGATTCGCGATTCGTTTGAGCAAGAGGGAAAGCAAAGGGCCGATGCAGTCGAAGACCTGCAGAGTTTGGCGCCATTCAGCACTCAAGACACCCCGGCGATTTCCGGCCCCTTCCGGGAATGCGAGCTCACCGACGTGTTGTGTTTCCTGCATGCCAATGCCAGGACCGGCAAAATCGAGATATCCGCAAAGGACGGCGGAGGTTTGCTCACCATGAATGCCGGCGAAATAGTTGCCGCCAGCTTCGGCGAGGCTCGCGGGGCCGAGGCGGTGCGCGGCCTGCTGGCCCTTTCCGAGGGCGACTATGCCTTCCACGAAGGCGGCGACATCAAGGGCGGCGTGGAAATCGAGATCCCTTTCGACGAGTTGATTGGATAGTCAGCCATGAAAGCCAGCCTGGCAACCACGGCGACGCTCATGTTTCTCGCCTGCGCCTGCAGCCAACCTCACAAACCCAAGCTGCCCGCGGACAAGAGCGGTCTGAAAACCGCCACCGACGTATTCTGGGCGCTGGACAAGCACGGCTATGCCATCGCCAAGGAGAAGCCCCTGGCTTCCAAACACGGCTGCAAGCCGAGCGAGTACCTGGCCAAGAAAGGCGAGGCCTTGTTTCGCATCTCGGTCTTCCACTGCGGTGACGCAGAGCAAGCGAGGGCGCTTGTGGAAAACCCCAAGACCCGTCACGTCGACGCACTGCTTCGCAACCCCGGAGAGGGCGGCATTCTGAGGCGCGGGCCGTTGGAGATCATCGTCCGCATGACCAAAGGCAAGAAAGAAGACGTCGCCGCGCTTCTCGATTTTTTAGGCAGCCTGTAGGTCGATTCAAGAAACAAGTTTTCCAAGAGCCTGCAAGAACGAGCGCAGATCGGCCGGCCCGTTGACGGCCGCCTCGTGGATCCTGCGCATATCCAGATTCTCGTAGGTGTGTACGACCAGATTGCGAAAACCGGCGGCCTTGGTCAGCCGATCGGCCAGTTCCCGATCGAGGTAACCTGCCTGCGCCAAGCTCCTGAACGAATCTGCATAGCTGGCAGGGGTGCCCAACTTCAAGTTCAGGCAAGTGGACAGCGCCAAATCGATGATTATCTGCACGGCTTGCCAGAGGTGCAGGATAACGCTGTCCGCGGCATCCGTAGACGGGCGCAGGCTTGCCGGATCTGCCGGAAGGCGCTTTGCCACGCGCAAGAGGTGGCGTTCGACAGCGGCAATTTTCTCGGCAAGGATTTCTCTATCGAGTTGGGTCATCGTCACACTTCCGCCAAAATATCGTCATAACCTCTTTGTAAAACCGGCAAAGCATCGCACCAAAAAGATGCCGCAGCATAACGAAATTCGTTTGCTGTACCCGGCGTTGTCTCATAAAGCGCAATGCCGTCACGTGCGGCCCGAAAGCGCAGCAGTCCATTTGCTCGCTGCAGGTCGACGAGATCGACTCGATCGCAACCCAGGGCGTACACCAGTTCTGCAAGCAGCGCCGCCGCATCGAATTGCCCGCCGCCGATGTAGCCCAGATCCCAGTCGGAGCTCTCTCCGGCCTCTTCCCGGGCCCGCGAGCCGAAAAGCAAAAGCAGCTTCAAATCCCGTGATCGAGCCGCCACCTTCTCAACCTTCTCGATCCTCGTCGAGTTCATGTGGACACCATAACACAGGCGCGCTAAAATACGAAGTTGACTTTCGGTCTTGGTATCTCAGCGCGGGAGGATCTACATGATCAAGAAGCTCATCATTCTGATCGTTGTCGCCGGGCTTGGTTACGTAGGTTACCTGGTCTGGACCGAGCAGCTCAGCCCGGGTGAGCGCGCGACGATCAAGCAAAAGCTCAGCGACACCGGCAAGCAGATCAAGCATGGCGCCTCCAATCTTGCCAAGAAGACCGCCAAGGTGGTCAAGAAAGAGCTTGCCGACGACGACAAGACGAAAAAAGACGATAAGCAGCAAGATGCCACGCCCGAAAAAAAACCCGCTGACTCGCAAGGCGACTCAGCGCGGGAGTAAATCCCCGACGGAGCGCGTCTGTCCACCGGGAAGCGCCAGGTGGCGGGTCATCATTGTGCGAGCCTCCACGACGTGTTGCTGCATGAGCTCGCGAGGGTAGCCCGAGGGTGCGAAGATTACCATCCACAGCGAATGGGTCGCCTCCCCCACCGCGGTGCGCAGCGAGTCCGAGCTGGGATTGCCGAAGGGTCCGCGGGCGTCGGCCAGCGTGATCCGGCCTTCGACGTGGACTTCGTCCTTGCGGATCCCGGCAAAGGACTCCCCCGGCCGGCCGCGCCGCAACACCGCCGGGCCCTCGATCTTGTCCGCATCGTACAGGCCCAGCGACAGAAGCCACCGCAGCGCAACGAAGTTGCACAGGTCCACAGCGTTGGAGATACACGGGAAGGGCTTGCCCGCAAGCACCCTGCGCAGCAGCGCCTCGGACGAGGGCCGTGTCCTGGTTGGATCGATCCCGAAGGCGCGGTACAGTGCCCGAGCCGGAGCGGTGCCGGGAATCTCGGAAGGTTTCTTCCCGGCATGCTCCGCGCGCAAGCGCTCGCACAAGGCCGCGATCTCGCCCTGCAACTCTTGGCCGCCAGGCGCGATCTTCACCGGCTCGGCCCAAACCAGCCCCAGCAGCACGTCAGCCTGGACTGCTGGATCGAGTCGGCATTCCACGGATACTGCCGTCTTGTCGCTCACCTGTTACGCTCCTCGGGAGGCGCCTCTTCAGGTGCTTCTCGGCCTCATCCTCGTTCCAACGACTACCCCAAGTCCATCCCCGAGTGCCAGCCACGTAGGCTCAGGCGATCCAGGCGATCTCGGCCGGTCTCATTTCCAGCCAGGCGGGAATCTCACACACATCGAGCCTGCCTTGTTCGTCGAGACGATGCAGGGACGCCCCTCCTGGAGCCTCGGGGCGAATCTCTTGCAGATCGATTGTCCGGCCCGCGTGCCAGTCCTTGTTGACCAGCACCAGCGCACGTTCTGAAGCGCTTGATTTCTCGATTACGATTGTCGGCTGGTCGTATGGTCCAAGAGCGCGCCAGTGCCCCTCGCAGCCGAAGATTGGCGTCTCGATTTTTACGCGGTTGACGGCCGCGATGAAGGAACTCAGATCGACTTGAGTCTGTTCCCAGTCATCCGGCCTGGTCTTGACTACGTTGAGCCTACGCGAAAAACCGTATTCGTAACCAACGGGCATCATCACACCCTCGGAGAATAAGGCAGCCAAGAGGTAACGCTGGCGCATGACGGCCAGGTTGGCCTCAGTCTCTGCAAACAGGCGCTGTGTGTCGTGCGACTCCGGAAAGCTCACCGAGGGGGCCAGTGCCCCGAACGACTCGTGCTGTTCGAGGGCCCAGGGCGCGTCGAAATTCCAGTACTTGGAGCTATTGAAGAGATAGTCCAGGCCGGCTCCCCCGAGCGCTCTGACCTCCGCCAGGCGGCAACCGAGAGTCTCTGCGAAAAATGTCACCCGCTCGTTCAGCTCGCGTGCCTCGTCTGCAAGCACGCGCCACAGCAGCGCCGGCACCTTGTAGGCCGCGTCGCAGCGAAAACCCTCGAAGCCGAGTTCGACGTAGAAACGCACCAGCGAGACCCAGTAGTCCCAGAGCCCGTCGAGGTCGGGGCTTTCGGCATTGTCGATCTCGGCCAGGTCGCCCCAGACGGTAACCTTGCGGGCATCGGCCGGGTCGATGGCCGAAGGGTGCACAACCTTTCCGTTTTCATTACGCAGGTACCACTCGGGATGCTCCGTAACCAGCGGGCAATCGATGGCCGTGTGATTGATAACCAGATCCATAGACGGCCGCAGCCCCAGCGAGCGGAACTGTCCGAGTACTTCGCGTAGCTCGTCGATGCCGCTCGTGGAAGCAGACGCAGGCAGAAAGTCAGGGCAGACAGTGTAGTGATCCTTGACAGCATACAGGCTGCCTGAAAAACCCGGCTGCGTGACAGGGTTGAGGTAGATCCAGTTGAAGCCCATCAAGCGCGCACGCTCCGCGTGCTCAGTCCAACCATCCATTCGTCCCGCCAGGCGCGGGAATAAGTTGTAAATTACCGGCGGCGACATCTCGCTCTCCTCATTGTCGTCCAATGTATATGCTCGTTACCGAGACGGGTCAACATGACTCAGCGGCATTAAACCATTGACATCCAGGTTCATTTCGGCAGTCATGTGTTCCCGTGGACTGGGTAAGAAGGAGGATCGGAATGTCATCCGGCAAGCTCGAATTCGGGCCACGGCTGGGTTACGTGATCTCTGTTGCGGACATCCCAGCCGCTGAGCGTTTTCGGGCGGACGAGGCTCTGGTCGAGGCCCTAACGGGCCTGAACGTCATTTTCAGGGCCCTGGTGGGCATCATGTACAACTGCGTCCCGACCTCGGGGCATCCGGGCGGCAGCATTTCATCGAGCCGCATCGTCGAGTCACTGCTTTATCAGGGCCTGGACTACGATATGGGCAACCCCGAGGCCCCCGAGGCCGACATCATCTCCTACGCCGCCGGGCACAAGGCGCTCGGCCTTTACGGCCTGTGGGCGCTGCGCAACGAGATCGCGCGTATAAGCCGAGCCGTCGCACTTCCCGGGCCCGAGCGCCAAATGCGCCTGGAAGACCTGTTGGGCTTCAGACGCAATCCCACCCAGCACACTCCGTTGTTTGCCAAGTTCAAAACAAAATCCCTCGACGGTCACCCGGCGCCGTCTACGCCTTTCGTCAAGCTGTCGACCGGGGCCTCCGGTGTGGGAGATGCTTCTTCTTTCGGCCTGGCGTTAGGCGCCATCGATCTCTACCCCGACGATCCGCCCCGGGTTCACGTGATCGAGGGTGAGGGAGGCATGACGCCCGGGCGGGTCCAGGAGGCCATGGCCACCGCGGCCAGCGCGCAACTTGGCAACA
This sequence comes from Myxococcota bacterium, assembly GCA_035528415.1. Classification (GTDB taxonomy): domain Bacteria; phylum Myxococcota; class B64-G9; order B64-G9; family B64-G9; genus DATKYQ01. The sequence continues at coordinate 20,835 of DATKYQ010000062.1, forward strand.
TCATCATGCACATCGACTGGAACCAGTCCGCGATCGACTCCGACCGTGTCTGCCGCGAGGGAGATCAAGCCGGCGACTACGTGCAGTGGAACCCGGCCGAGTTGGCCAGGCTGCACGATTTCAACGTCATCATCGTAGGCGACGGCTTCGACTACCCGGATATCCTGGCCGCCCAGGCCTACGCACAAGCACACCAAAACGGGCAGCCCACGGCCATCGTCTATCGCACGGTCAAGGGATGGAAGTACGGGATCGAGGGTGCTGCCTCTCACGGCGCCGGCCACAAGGGCAACTCCGAGGAATTCTACGGGTCGCTGGGAGAGTTCGAACAGACCTTCGGCTGCCGTGTGCCGCGCTTCGAGGGTGAACCAAGCGATGACAACCTCGAGGCCTACTACTGGAAACTGCTTCTGGTTCTGCGTGAGCAGATCGAGAAAAACAGTTCCATCTTCAACCGGTTGGGGAAGGGCCTTGCGGCGGCGAAGGAAAGGCTCAGCGCCCGCAAGCGCCGCTTACGTGACGGGGCTCCTGATATTTCGAGCCTCTACGACGGCACAACCTTCAAGCCCGATAAGACGCCTGCAGAACTCGTAACTCCGGCCGGTGAGAAAAACACGCTGCGCGGAAGTCTAGGTTCGGCGCTCGGGTATCTCAACAAGCGCACTTCGGGCGCCCTGATCGGCGCGGCGGCAGATCTGTACGGCTCCACCAGCATCACCAAGCTCGGCCAGGGCTTCGATGCAGGGCTCTTCAACGCCAAGAGCAACCCGCGCTCGAGGCTGATAGCCGTCGGCGGCATCTGCGAGGATTCGATGGGTGCTTTCATGTCTGCGCTCTCGGTTGACGGACGCCATATCGGCGTCGGCTCTTCGTACGGCGCCTTCATCGCGGCCTTGCAGCATGTCTCACTCAGGCTGCACGGCATCGGGCAACAGGCACGAAAGCACTACAACGGCACACCCTACAGCACCTATATCATGATTTGCGCCCATGCCGGGCTGAAAACCGGCGAGGACGGACCCACCCACGCCGATCCGCAGTGCCTGCAGCTTATCCAGGAAGATTTTCCAAAAGGCATCATGATCACACTGACGCCCTGGGATCCCAACGAGATCTGGCCCTGCCTGATTGCGGGGCTGCAAAAACGCCCGGCGATCCTGGCGCCTTTCGTCACCCGGCCATCCGAGAAGATAATTGACCGGCAGGCGCTGGGGCTGCCGGAGGTCTCCGCGGCCGTCAAGGGAATCTACGCCATGCGCCGGGCCGATCCCGAAAAGAAGCCCTACCATGGCACGCTCGTGCTGCAAGGCAGCGGCGTGACCAATGCCTTCGTCACGGACGTGCTGCCCAAACTCGACGCGGCCGGCATCAACATGAACGTCTACTACGTATCCAGCGCGGAGCTATTTGACCTGCTGCCCGAGTACGAACAGGAATCGATCTTTCCCGAGGCCCATGCGCGCGAGGCCATGGGCATTACCGGCTTCACGCTGCCCACCATGTACCGCTGGCTCACATCCCGCGTCGGCCGCCGGGCAAGCCTGTTCCCCTTCGCCCAGGGGCACTACCTGGGCAGCGGCAAGGCCCACAAGGTGCTCGAGGAGGCCCAGCTTGACGGGACGGGACAGTTCGAGGCTATCATGAGTTACGCTGAGAATTTTTCCGCAACTAATGGAGGCAAGGCATGAAAAACCTGCTGACTATCCTGTTGGCCGCGATAGTGTCTTTCGTTCTGGCGGCCTGCGCAACTCCGAGGCAACCCCAGCCGAACTACGAAAAAGTTCGCCAGGACCACAAGAAGGCGCAGAAGGATCTGCGCCGCGAAGAAGATCGAAAGAAGGAGGAGGACAGCGAGTAGCCAATCGCTTGCTCCGCTTGCATGGCCCATACAAAAGAACCCTCCGATCGGAAGGTGGTCTGTCGCAACAAGAAGGCCTTCCATGACTACTTCATCGAGGATCGCCTCGAGGCCGGCATGGTGCTCGTGGGCACCGAGGTCAAGTCGCTCCGGGAAGGTCGCGCAGACCTCAAAGACTCTTTTGCCGTGGTCGAACACGGCGAGGTATTCCTGCTGAATATGCGAATCTCTGCCTGGCCCGGCGCTGCCTGGTTCAACCACGAGCCCGAACGCAAGAGAAAGCTGCTCCTGCACGTCATGCAGATCCACCGACTGCGGATACACATCGAGCAGCGGGGCTATACCCTGATTCCGCTCTCGGTCTACTTCAACCCGGCCAACCGCGCCAAGGTCGAGTTGGGCCTGGCGCGCGGCAAGCGCAAGTACGACAAGCGCGCGGCCATTCGCGAGCGCGACGAGCGCCGCTCGCGCGAGCGCCAAGAAAACGGTTGATCATGTTCGCGATGCTATTTACATTGTCAAAGCGAGGAGCGTAAACGTGACAGTCATCGTTACAGGGGCCACGGGTCACATCGGGGCCAACCTTGTACGGGCGTTGATCGAAGCTGGTCGGCCGGTACGGGCGCTGGTGCGGAAAGATCTGCGCCCTCTCGATGGACTCGACGTCGAGCTAAGCCAGGCTGATGTTCTCGACAAGGCATCCCTGGTGGCCGCCTTCAAGGGCGCCGAGGTCGTTTTCCACCTGGCCGGCTTGATTTCAATTCTGGAACACGATGAAAATTTACTGAACGAGATAAACGTCGGCGGCACTCGCAATGTTGTCGCGGCCTGCATCGAGTGCGGGGTCAAGCGCCTGGTGTATACCAGTTCGATAGAAGCCCTGATGCTGCCGGGCGGTCCCGACCCGATCACCGAATCCGTGCCGGTCGAAGCCAAGAGGCTGCTTTCGGCCTACTCGCGCTCCAAACACGCAGCCGGCCTCGAGGTCGAAGCGGGCATAAAGAAGGGCCTCGATGCCGTGATTGTCCACCCAACGGCGGTTTGCGGCCCCTGTGACTTCAAGCCGTCACTCCTGGGGCAATCCTTCATCGAGTTCGCCATGCGACGCTTGCCGGGCTTTGTCCCCGGCGGGTTCGACTTCGTCGATGTCCGCGACTTGGCCAAGGGGCTGATCTCGGCTGCGGACAAGGGGCGCTGCGGAGAACACTACCTGCTTTCCGGCAGCTTCGTCAGCATGGCCGACATGGCCCGTGCACTCGAAGAAAGCACCGGCGTACCCCGGCCGCGAATGTGTGTTCCTTTCTGGCTGGCCTTCCCTGCCGCGGCCTTCACGCCTCTATTTTACAAACTGTCGCACTCCAGGCCGCGCTTCACCAGGCAATCTCTGAAAATGCTGAAGGACTGCCGCCGTGTAAGCTGTGCCAAGGCCCGGGAAGAGCTGGGCTACGATCCGCGACCGGGCGACGAGGGCATCAAAGCGGCTGTCGAGTGGTTCCGTGAAAAAGAGATGATCCACCCGGTGTTTGTCTCGAAAAAGGATCCCGCGATCGTTATCTTCGCAAGCGTCTTCTTGTTCGTTTGCATTCTGGGCGGCATACAGCAACTGACGCTGGGCGGCTGGGTTAGCTCGCTGGTGGGCCTGGGCGCACTGCTGGTGGGCACGGGATACACCCTGCTCAACTGGCCGGTACGCTACGAGCTCACTTCCCAGGCGCTCACGGTGCGAGGAGGCATGGTCCGCTGGAACATCCCGCTCGACTCAATCATCGAGGTGCGGCCCAGCCGCAACCCCATCAGCGCCCCGACATGGTCGTTTGCGCGGCTGCGAATCGATTACCAAAAGAACGGCAAGAACTACTTCGTACTGATATCTCCCGCCGAACGTGAGGTGTTCCTGCGTAAGCTCGCCGAAGCATCGCCGGGGCTGGTCCGGGAGGGAGAACATCTGACGAGTAAAGACGAAGGAACACATGATGGATGAGCGATTCGGACAAGGTCTGCGATTGTTGTTTGTCGATGACGAACCGCTGATCGTCGAGATCATGTCCAAGCTACTGGAAGCGGCTGGATTCGAGATTGACAGCGCCACTACATTCGTTGAGGCAAGCGCCTTGATTGAGGGCAAGCGCTACGACCTGGCAATATTCGATAAGAACCTCCCCGACGGAGACGGGCTGGATCTCGCCCGGCGGATCGACCAGATGGAAGGCGACTGCGAGGTGGCCCTGCTGACGGGCTATGCCAGCCTCGAGTCGGCCATCGAGGCGATTCGGGTACGGGTGGCCGACTACCTGCTCAAGCCCATCAACACCGAGCGCATCAAGGCCAGGCTGCAACGCATGGTGGAACACCAGTCGCTCAGGCGCCAGCACGGCCAACTCGTCGAGCAGTTGGATCTCAAGACCAAGAAGGTGAAAATACTCGAAGCCCAGGCCACCCGCGACTCCTTGACCGGGCTATTCAACCACGCATTTTTCCAGGAGCAGATGATTCACGAGATTGCCCGCTGCAACCGTTACGGCCACGATGTCAGCCTGCTGTTTTTGGACGTGGATAACTTCAAGACGATCAACGACAACCTCGGGCATCAGGTCGGCGACCGGGTGCTCAAGTCCATAGCCGATGTGATGCGCGGCGGCTCGCGGGATGCCGATATTCGCTTTCGACTGCGAGAACACGACCTGGCCGCGCGTTACGGGGGCGACGAATTCGTCCTGCTGCTACCCGAGACGGGCAAGCGCGGCGCCGCGATCACCGCCGAGCGCCTGCGCAAGTCGATCGAACTTCGCGATTTCGGCTTCGACCGGCGAACTGCAGTCACGCTCTCCATCGGGGTAGCCTCGCTGCACACAGACGCCAAAGATCGTGACGGCCTGATCAACGCCGCCGACCTGGCCCTCTACGCCGCCAAGAAGAGCGGCCGCAACCGCGTAATTGCTTACACTCCAGACATGGCCGGCGCAGATCCCGACGGCGAGCTTGCAGACCTCCTCGAAGTCAGGCGAGCCAGGGCGCTCGGTGAGATTATCGAGTCTGGAGGAATCGGATTCGCCTACCAGCCAATCGTCGACGGCAAGACGCTGGAAGTTCGCGCCTATGAGGCTCTCTGTCGACCCGCTAATGAGATGTTCCCTGCTCCGCTCGACATGATTGTCACCGCCGAGCGTACAGGAAAAATCGATGCTTTAGGGCGCCTGTTGCGCAGGTTGGCAGTTACCGAGATAGAGAAGCTGCCCGATTCGTGTTCCCTGTTTATAAACTTGCATCCCCAGGAGCTGAACGATACAAACCTGGTCGCCGAGGACTCCCCTTTGAGACGCCATGCCAAGCGCGTGGTTTTCGAGATCAACAACAGCAGGGACATCAGCGATCGAGAGCGCCTGAAAGCGGTCTTTACAAAGCTGCACGAGCGCGGCTACAGGATCGCCATGGACGACTTGTGCCGCGGATACCTGGGTCTCGACTCGCTGGTGCGACTCGAGCCGGACATCGTCAAGATGAACATCGACATGTTGCATCGTGTCAGCTCGAAAGGGCGCGCCTCGCGGCTAATCAAGCACTATCTTGACTACACCGCCGGCGAGGGCATCACCGTGATCGCCACGAACATCGAGACCGAAGAGCAGAAACAGATAGCCGTCTACCTCGGCTGCACGCTCCTCCAGGGCTATCTCTTCGCCAAGGCCACGCCGGCTTTCTCCGGTATCAAAAAATCAGATAGCGCATAACGGGAGGTTTACCATGCTCGGCGGCTGCATGAACCAATTCCTCGATGTCGATCTGACATCGGGCAAGATCGAGACAAAGCCAGTCAACCCGGCCGACCAGGAACTTTACATAGGCGGTCGCGGACTGGGGGCACGTCTGCTCTACGATGAGACCAAACCCGGGCTGGATCCCTTCGACGAGGAGATGGTCATCATTTTCTCGGTCGGTCCGCTTACCGGCACGGCGGCTCCGCAGTCCAACCGCTTTATCGTGACCACCAAGTCGCCGCTGACCGGGGCCATCGCCGATTCCCACTGCGGCGGTAATTTCGCCACCAAGCTCAAAAAGGCCGGCTACGATTACATCATCGTGCGCGGCAAAAGCAAAAATCCCGTTTACCTCGAGATCACTGAGGAAGGTGGCCGGATCAAAGACGCCTCTCATCTGTGGGGACAGGGCACACGCGCCACCCAGGAGGCGCTGCCGGCATCCTTCGGCAAAGCGGTCATCGGACCGGCCGGGGAAAACAAGGTGCGCTACGCTTGTATTGTCAGCCAAACCAGGGTAGCCGGTCGCTGCGGCACGGGCGCCGTCATGGGAGCCAAGAATCTCAAGGCGATCATCGCCGATGGCAAGCGCAAGGTTCCCGTCGCCCGGCCGGAGGAGTACCAGCAGCTTCAAAAAGAGATCATCAAGTTCCTGCTGGCGCATCCCATGACCGGCAGAATCCTTCCCGAGTTGGGCACGGCCAACCTGGTCATGACCACGGCCGGTCGCAACATCATTCCCACCCGTAACTACCAGGCGGGACAGGACCTGCACACTCCCGAGCTGAGCGGTGAGAAAATGCGCGACGAGATCCTGGTTCGCGACGACGGTTGCCTTTCCTGCCCCATAAGATGCGGCCGACGCGTCAAGATCGATGGACGCGAGACGAAGGGCCCTGAGTTCGAGACCATCGGTCTGATCGGCAACAACCTGGGCATCTTCGACCTGCAGGCGGTGGTCGAACTGGGCGAGCTGTGCGACGACCTGGGACTGGACACCATTTCCTGCGGCAACACCCTGGGCTTCGCCACCGAGTTGACCGAGAAAGGCATGTTCACAAGCGACCTGGCCTGGGGCAAGGTCGATGCCTACCGGCAGGCGATCGAAGACATCGCCAGGCGTCGCGGCATCGGCGCCAAGTTGGCAGAGGGAACCCGCAAGATGGCCGCCGAGTTCGGCGGGGAAGACTTCGCCATCAATGTCAAGGGCCTCGAACTGCCCGCCTACGATCCGCGCGGTTGTTACGGCCAGGGCCTCGAATACGCGGTTTGCAACCGGGGCGGCTGCCACATCCGGGGCTCGACAATGTTCCTGGAGGCCACCGGGCCGGTCTCAATCGATCCTCATTCCATCACCAGCAAGCCCGAGCTTGTCATCCTGCAGCAGAATTCGAACGCCTCGATATCCTCGCTAACGATGTGTTATTTCTCGGCCTATGCCATGATCCCGGCCGCGATCTTCAAGCTCGACCCCAACTCGCTGACCTATCGTCTCATCATGGGGGCCATGCTGCACGCCGGCCCGCTCGTGCACCTGATGCTCAAGTTGAAGAACCCGGCCAAGCTGCTATGGTTCGAGAAATTCCTCTCGCAGGTCACCGGCCTCAACGTCAGTATGGGCGAGCTGAACGAGATCGGTGAACGGGTTTACAACCTGGAACGGCTATACAACCTGCGCGAGGGACTGAGCGGCGCTGACGATGCGTTGCCGCGCCGCCTGACGCGCGATTCGATCTTTCCGGGCATCGAGGGCGGCGTGCCCCTGGAACCAATGCTGGCGGCCTATTACCGTATTCGCGGCTGGGACGTGCGCGGCGTTCCCGCGCCCAAGACGATAGAACGCCTGGGCATCAGAACCTGATCGGCGAGGAGAAGGTGACATGCCAACCCTGGTGCCGCACGCCGGCCTGGCCCGGCTTCTTGGCAAACAAGTGCTGGAGATCGAGGCCCGTTCAATCCGCGAGATGATAGATTACATCAAGGCGCGCATCGGCGAAGAGAGCTGGAAACAGGTGCGCCGGGCCACTATCCTGCTGAACGGAAGAAACATAAACTTCACAGGCGGCTACGACACTCCATTGGAACCCTCAGACCGTGTCTGGATGGTAGTGCCCTCGGGTGGGGGATAGTATGAGTTGCAACTATAGCTCTCTCAGTTTCATCTTTCCGTTGTCGTCTACCCGCACCCTGAACTCGCAGCCGCAATAGTAGCAACGGATCTCGTCTCCGGCTCTGAAGCCGTCGCCATACGGGTTGTTTGCGCTGCAAAGCGGGCAGTCGAACTCGTCGAAGATTTTTTTCGTGGGCGACTCGCTTTTTTCTTCGTCGCCACCGTAGTCCCTGATGGCCATCACTCCTCCAGTCGCTTTATCAGCTTCAATACCTTGCCCGGCTCGATGAGCACATCGAAAACGTAGCGTTTACCGCCTGGCGTCTCGAAAATAACCTTGTGCTTTCCTGCCGTGAGCTTCAACTTCTTATCGGGAGCAATTGGGGTTTCCCGTCCGCTATATTTACCGTCGACAAACACTTTTGACCAGGGCCTGGTGTTCGCAACCAGGAAGCCATATACAAGCTTGTGAGGCTTTTTGGGCTCCCTGGGCCTGACGATTTTTTCCAGTTCAACCTTGACCTCGTTCGCAGTGCCCTTCTTGATCTCGACATCTCTCTGTGCGGTCCTGTAGCCCCTCAACAGCGCCACGATTTTTACCTTGGCGCCTACCTTGAAACGCTTCGGTTTGATCGGCGCAGGGCCGAGCTTCTCCCCGTTTGCACTGATCTGTGCCCCACGGGGATGCGAGACCACTCGCAGCTCAGCGGTCTCGGGAACCGGCTTTTTCGGTGGCTTCTCGATGGCGGCTTTCCTTGTCTTGTTTTGCGCGGGGATCAGTGTCGCATCCAGGATCAGGTGTGTCCCAGCCTCGATCGTTATCTCTCTTTCGAAAGTTTTATAACCTGCTCGTGTCACCTTCACCCGGTGGACTCCAGGCGCAAGATCCTGTCCGACAAAAGGCGTCAGCGTTGCCGCGTGCCGGCCGTCCAGGACTACTTCCACTCCAGCGGCCGGATGGGTTATCAGCTCGAAGCCTGCCTCACCGGGTATTTTTCGCTGCTGCGCCAGGCGAACACTGACGAACGCAGACCAGCCCAGCAACAGCGCCATGACGACGGCCAGCGGGAAAAATAGTTTTTCTTGCATCGACCGCTGCCTGACGGTTGCCGGCGTTGGGCGATCCATCTTTACCAGGCTCAGGTCGGGACGATCGATCAGCCCCCGTGTCGGCAATTCGTGAATGTCCCCGTCCGGCTGGAGTTCCGGATCCGAGAAAAGCATGGTCTTTTCAGCGGCCAGATTCGGCCAAGCTGCCGCGACCGCCGAAGGCGTCGCCCGGGCATCGGAAAAAATCATGGTCTTGGCTTCTGCAATCTCCTGGCCGCCGGCGCTAACCACATCCGCATCATGCCAGGGTGCCTGTTTCGCGGAAGGGACGGGAGGAGGACTCGAACGAGGAATACCATTCTCTTCAAGCTCGTGAGAGGCGAAGATCATGGTTTTGGCATCCAGATCGACTTCTTCGGCCAGCGCTTCCTCCAACAACCCGCTCGCGGCTTCGCCATCTTCGGATGGCCGCTCCAACTGCAGGGATGACTCCGGGAAGTCCTGGTACTGCTCCAGGCGACGTAACTCGGCCTCCAACTCTGCCGAAAACATGTTCTTCATGAAAGCGGACAGATCGCGGACCGAGACCATACCGCTTTTCAATAAGAACGTCTGGAGTGCATCGCCAAATTCCGCCGTGTTCTGGTAACGGTCCTCGACCTCCTTGGCCAGTGCCTTGAGGATCATGTCTTCGAGTTCTTCGGGTATTTCCCGGTTGTATGTGGATGGCGGTACGACGTCCGCGTTGCGCACTTTCTCTAAAGTCGAGAAATCGCTCTCTCCCACGAAGAGGCGCTCGAGAGTGACCATCTCGTAGAGCAGCGTGCCCACGGTGAAGATGTCAGAGCGACCGTCGAGAGGCAGCCCGCGAACTTGTTCCGGGCTCATGTAACCGAACTTGCCCTTGAGCACCCCAGCCTGCGTCTTCTGTGAGCGATTGGCGGCCTTAGCAATGCCAAAGTCGCAGATCTTGACCTCCCCATCGTAGGATATGAGCACATTCTGCGGACTGACATCACGATGGACGATTCCCAGCGGGCGACCCGTGGAATCCTTGCGACTGTGCGCATAGTCGAGGGCCTCGCAGATCTTGTAGGTGATGAAGCTAGCCTTGATCACCGACATCGGGGTCCGTTCGCGAGCCATCCTCTCCTGGATGAAGCGCAGATCTTTGCCGTGAATGAACTCCATGGCAATGTAGTAGTCGTCTTCAAACTTTCCAAGCTCGTATATCTGCACGATGCCGGCATGCGAGAGTTCCGCGGCGATGCGGGCCTCGTCGATGAACATGGCGATGAATTCCTTGTCTTCCGCCATGGTCGGCAGGATCTTCTTGATCGCCAGAATACGCTTGAAGCCGTGAACGCCGCGCGAGCGGGCCAGGAAGATCTCGGCCATGCCGCCGACGTTGATTCTCTCGAGGAGCAGGTATTTCCCGAATGGTATCGGTTGCTTCAACCTATTCCGACTCCTTGAGGCCATCCAGCATCTGATCTATGTCGAAGTCGCCCCCTTCGCCGGAGCTTGATGCGGGCAAAGCAGCCGGCCCGGCGCCGGGGCCGTGCCTGGCAGCCGCCCTGGGTGCCGGCGCGGCTTTCGGTCTCTTTTCGAGTTCGGCAATTTTCTCTTTAAGCCGCCTGACCTCCAGTTCGGCGATCTTGAGAGCCTTGCCGCGTTGCAGGAAGTTGTGGTTCATCTTGGTCATCTCTGCAATATGGGAGGAACGAACTCGCTCGAGTTCCTTGATGTAGTGATCCTGCTTCGATTCCAGTTCCTGCATGTAACGCAGCTCGGCTTCTTCTCTCTCGCGAATGGATGCTTTCGTGTTTTCTTCAAGCTGTTCCAGCTGCTTTTGGGCCCGCTCCTTCTCCTGTGCCGCAATCGCGGCCTGCTCTTTCAAGCGTTGGTGCTCGGCCCCGGCCAGCTCGAGCTGCTCTGTGAACTGCTCTTTCTCGCCTGCCAACTGACCGGACCTCGCCTCGGCCTCCTGCAATTTGAGTTCTTTCTCCCGTAGGCGATCTTCCCAGAGGGTATTGTTTTCGGCAAGCTTCTCTTCAGACTCCTGTCCCAGCCGGTTCTCCTTCTCCTGGGCGATGGCCATCTGCTCGTTCATCCCGGACAGCCTCTCCTCCCAGCGCTGGATCCGCTGGCGAATATCCTCGCGGGTGCTCTCTAGCTGCTCATTCGAGCGGGACAGCTCGTCTTCCAACTCTCCTACCCTGCTCTCCGCGGCTGCGAGCTTTTCCAGGAGGGATGTCTTGAACTCCTCCGCCGCCCGAGCATCTTGCTGCGCTGCCTCGCGCGCTTGTTCCAGTAAGGCCTGACTCTCCCGGTACTGATCTTGAACCTGCCGTGAACTTTGCTCTATTTCCGCCAGGCGGGCCTCGGCCGAGGCGAGTTGTTCGGTTTGTTCGGCCTCCCGCTGCTGGGCGATCTGCTCATCGGAACGTGCCTTCTCGTCAAGTTGCTGCAGGCGGTTCTGCAAATCGGCTACCCGTTGCTCGAAACGGCCGGTCTCTCGCTCGAATTCGGCCCGAATGGCGCCGGCTTCCTCCTGCGCCTGCTCTCTCGTGCGAGACAGCATTTCTCCTGCCTCCTCGCGCGCCGAGGCCATCTCGCGCCTCAGTGACTCTATCTGGCTCTCGCGGCCGGCAAGCATGCCCTCGATCTCTTCGATCTTCTCGGAGGCGGCCAGGCGCTGCGATTCGAAAGATTGGGACATCTCCTGGTTCTCGGCAAACAAGTCAGATATTCGCCCGTCCCGTTCGGCAACCTGGCTCTCGTAACGCTCCCTTTCCGACTGCCAAGTCTCCGCTTCCTGACGGCGTTGGGTGGCAAGCTCCTCTAGCCTCTCCTCGCTCTCGGCAGTGCTGCGTTCGAACTCGGCCCTGATCTGATTGCGATCCTCTCCGACAGCCTGCAGCTCTTCACGTAAATCCCCCAAGCGCCGGTCCCGGTCGTCAATGGCCTGCTCGCTCTCCTGTCTGAGCCGCTCGATGATCTCTTCCCTGTTGTCCAGCTCGCGACCGGCGTTTTGCAGAGCATCTTCCTTCTCGTTGCGGGTCTGTTCCAGGAATTCTTCCAGGGCGGCAATCTGTGAGGTCAGCTCCTCTTCCTGCTGTGCCTTGAGCTGTTGTTCCTCGGACAGCTTCTCCCCCAGGTCGGCAACGCGTTGTTCCAGTTCCGCGCCCAGCCGTTCGACCTCGCGCTCAGCGACTTCCTTGTCCTTTCTTGTGACGATCAGCCTTTGCTCCAGGTCGCGGATGTTTTCCTGCCGGTCTCTAAGTTGAACATCCATGTCGTCCTTGAAGCGAGCATACTCCTGGCGCAACTCGTTATCTTCTCTTTCGAGTTCCTCGATCTTCTGCTCTCGCTCCGCCAGGCGGTCTCCCAGCCTATGCTCCTGGGTCTCCTTTGCCTCTCGCACTGCCGCCAGATCCATCTCCAGGCCGCCGATCTTCGATTCACGATCGTCAAGCTTGGCGGCAAGTCTTTTCTGCTGTTCATCCTTTTCTTGCTGTATGCTATCGAGTGACCCCTGCAAGGTAATAACCTTTTCATCGCGCTCTTCGAGCTTCTCGTCATAAGTTCGCGCCTGCTGCCGCTTTGCCTCGCGCAGTTCGTTCAGTTCCGTTTCAAGGGCGTTGGCTCGCTCCATCTGGGCTGAGAGGCCCTCGTTCAAAATTCGCTCGGAACGCTCTTTTTCTTCCGTCAACGTCTGCAAGTCGAGATCGAGCTTCTCGATCTTCTCTTCGGCATCTAAAAGCCGCTTATTGAGATCAGTCTCGATGGCCTCTTTGTCTGCCTTGGTTTGCCCCAACTCATGGCTGAGCTTGTGGATCGTCTCTTCGTTGGAGGCAATCGTCAACTCATGCCCCGAGTTGCTCTCGTGCAGCTCCTGTTCGCGAACAGACGCATCCTGAATGGTTGTATGCAGCTTCTCGCCAAGCAGGACATACTGTTCCTCGCCCGCCTTGATCTTTTCGAGCAAGCCCTTCTCGTGCTCTTCCCTGTCCCGCTCGGCCTGAGACAGGGACACGCGCATGTCGTTTATTTGCTTTTCTTTCTCGGCAACGACCTGGATGAGATCGTTCTCGGTAATAACCTTCTCTTCCATCAGGGAATCGATTGAAGCCTTGAATTCCCTGGCCTGCTGTTCAGCGTCCTTGCGGGCCTCATCCAGCTTGCGCTCGATGTCCTCGATGCGCATCTTGTGTCCCTGTATCTCGACCTCCTTGTCGAGAAGCTTCTCGTTGTAGGCAGAGAATTCGCGCTCCTTCTGCTCCCAGATCTCGGCCAGGCGGGCGATTTCCATCTCTCGTTGCTTGAGCTTGTCGCGCAGGAAATCGAGCTTGCCCTCCAATCCGTCCTTCGGCGCTCCCTTCTTTTTCGATCCCTTCCTGGACTTCTCGCCCGCTTTCGATTCATCCCCGATAAGTTCCTTGCGGGTATCCTTGATCGACTCGAAGGCCTTGTCGACGAAGTCCATGTCCTGGTCGCTTATGTACTTGCGATCCTTTGGCAACTCGGGGGGCAGAACCCCCGGTGAATCATCAACGTCTTCGACAATCGCCGCATCGTCGATGGTCTCGATCTCTTCGGCCCCAAGCATAGGCTGCTCATCCTGCTCTGCCTGTTGTTGATCGGCCGATACGGCATCCCCGGCATCCGGCGCCACTTGCTCGCCCGCAGGACTCTCGCCTCCCCCTTCGATCTCCGGGAAGCCCTCGACAGGCTCCTTCTCTGACTGCAACTCGGGGTCGTCGCCGCCCACGAACGAGACGACTTTCCTTTTGAACTCTTCCATGTCGAAAGGCATGATCAGGTACTCGTCGGCCGGGTATTTCCCCTGGCGATGTTTCTCGACAGATGCCTCGTCAGCCTCGGACGTCATGAAGATAATCGGGATCTCGCGCAGCCGCTTCGATTTTCGTATGCGGCTGCACAGCGTGAACCCGGACATATCCGGCATCTCGGCTCGCAAGATGATCAGATCGGGGTTCAACTCGTCGGCCTCGTCCAGGACTTCTTTTCCCTTGTCGATAAAGGAAAAGTGGTGGCCGCTGTCGGTAAGCAGCGCGGCCAACGAGAGCGCAAAGTCTTTTTCATGCTCGATAATCAGTATTTTCTTGGCAGTCATGACTCTGGAGGAACCTCTCGAAAAGATATCCGGTCAATAATGCAAAAAACTCCGAACAAACATACGGGTTTCAGGCGACGGATTCGTTGTAGAAAACAACGAGCGTGATGCAATGGAACTCCCTGTCGCTCGACTGGACAACCCGCAAATCGATGATTTCACATTTGGGATGCCGGCTCAACCACTCGGTCGCCTTTTCCCCGAGTTCCTCGCGGTTTCGCGCCAGTGTTGCGGAGAATACCTTGACACCGTTGAATGCCTTCATTTCCAATCCCCTCCTTCCCTGGTCCGGCAAGCGCGCCCATGACCTCCCAAGGCGGGCACTATCTGGTTGAGCATCGTCCCATTCAACCGCTCCAGGTGTCAAGAACCTTAGCTTTAGCTACTGGGCCACAGGAAGAGATGCCAAATGCTGAGGCTGTACTTTTTTCTCTCATATTCGAGTTTCCCAGAGGCAAAGTCGTCCACCACCAGCTGCTTTTCGGCCACAATATCCTGCATTTCGCTTTCCTGTTCCTCCACCGCCATCTGGACGTGCTCGATTTCTCCCTTGTCCAGCCAGACGCCATGTCCCTGCGGGCAGCGGTCGATCAACACCTCGGCGGCGTAGTTGTAATGGCTCTGGGTCATCAGAGAGCCGCACTCGGGACATTTGATGCTGGAGTTGGCCTGGTTCAGCAGTCCATGATCCGCCTTGTGCAGCTTGCTGTAGTTGGCTATCTCTTCGATCGCGAAAGTTTTCTCGCGGATGTCGATGATCTGGGCCAGGCGGTAACCCGGAACCCAGAACCCCTTGCAGGACGGGCATCTATCTACGTCCACACCCTCGTAGGGTTCTTGTGACATATCGATGTTACAACGCGGGCATTTCATTCTAGGCTCCTTGCGAATGAGACCAGACTCAGTACCCTGTATGCAGGCGGTGCCCGCACCATTGGCAGACTTCGTCATGGATGTCCGGCAGATCCCGCACCGCGGCGCCGCATTTCGGGCACTTCGCCAGGCGCGGGTCCGCGCCGTGCTTGATCTTTCCGAGGATCTCCAGAATGGCCCTGTCGGGGCTGGTATCTTTCTCATCGACATGCAGAAATTCCCTGATGACGGGGTCGGCGATGGATATCTCCTGGTCCATGACCAGCTTTCCAAGCAGGTAGACCAGGATGCGCTCGAGAGACTGCACGTCTTCCTGGGCCTTCTTGACCCCCAACTTATTGTCTCCGATGTCGACGCTCTGCATGCGATCCCAACGGTAACGAAAATACTCCCAACTCATGGCGCCACTCCTTTCTGAGCCCAACATAGTCCAAAGGGTCCAGCACGGTCAACCTCGACGGTAATCCCCTGCTTGACGAGGGACTGTCTATACCATTATCCTGGCACCGTGGAGGTGGGCATGGAGACGACCAAGAAGAAACTGTATTGCTGGAAGTGCAACTACGAGATAGTCCTGATCGACAAGGTGGTCCGCCAGGACACCTGCCCTTCCTGCGATGCCGATCTACGCTGCTGCAAGAACTGTCGTTTCTGGGACTCCGGCGCCCACAACCAGTGCCGTGAGAACCTCACCGAGTACGTGCCCGACCGCGAGAAAGCCAACTTCTGCGCATCATTCGAGATTCGCCGGGGTAAACCGGGCCAGGCCGAGGACATGAACGCGGCCAAGTCCAAGCTGGAAGCGCTCTTCAAATCCTGATCGGCCGATTAGCTGACTAGTTTCTGTCGAATGCAACCTGAAGAAGGCCGAAAGGCGGCTTTGTCGTTCTGTCGGAGATCGTCTCGTACAGGTCGAACATGAGGAACTTCTGATCGGAACTGAATCCGGCGAACTTTGTCTTGGGGTGTGGCTGCCACTTGTGAACCAGGGTGGCACCCTCCGGCCCGTCGGACGTAAGCCTGTCGTAGTAGTACAATTTCAGATTGATGTCGGCCGGCAGGCCCGGCAAGGGACGATCGACCGGTACGTAAAGCCTGGCCGCGCCGGGCGCGAATGTCAGGCGCGGACTAATCCGGTAGGCTTTTCCCACGAAGTCCTTTCCAGAAAGATCGAAGCTGGGCTTGACTCTCTTCATGACGATCGTCACGTCTTCCTGGAGCAAGTTTGGCCCGACAACCAGCCGGGCACCGTCAGAGGCGAACCGCAGGCTGCCGCCCTCGGAACCCGCGACCGCCTTGACGACGTTAGCGCCTTCAGCTGCCGTGACTTCAATCGGGCCGCGTTTCTCGCGCTGGCATCCGCTAGCGGCCAGCAACAACAAGGCACATGCGAGAGCGCACAGTTTGGCGGGATTGATCATCATGACCCCCTTGCGGTTATTGGCATTCCATACATGTCATTCTTTTTGCTCCCCTGCACCATCCATCCGAGAAAGTGGGTAACACAGGCCGGCCCTTTTAGCAACCCCACCAACATTCTTGGTAGATTCGACTTGTCTTTTAGCGGGCGCTCAAAGATAATGGCCCGGTGCTTGCCAGAAATCATCTAGCATGGGGATTGGGCCTGATCTCCCTGTTTCTGATTGCCGGACCGGTCAGGGCAGCGGAAGATGACGGGGGAGAAGACATCGAGGTCGAGCTCTTCTTCGCCCCGGCCGAAACGGTGGAGAGCGCCGTGCGTCACGTGCAGCCGCTGGCGCACAGTCCTTCGGCCATGACCGTGCTCACCCGCGAGGATATCGAGGCTTCGGGCGCCCGCAGCCTGCCCGAGGTGTTGCGCCTGGTTCCAAACATGGACGTCGACATGGTCAAGCCGATGTGGTACGCCGTCGGCGTTCGCGGCGAGACCAGCGAGGCTTCCGACTCGTTGCTCCTGCTAATCGACGACCGCGATGTCACTTTCGAGTTATTCGGAGCCCCACTGTGGACGGTGCAGCCTTTTTCGCTGGACGATGTCGAACGCATCGAAATCGTTCGCGGACCGGGCTCGGCCCTTTACGGTGCCAACGCCTACGCCGGTGTGGTGCAGGTGTTCACCCGCCGTCCGGGCGAGGGCCCGACAGCATCCGCCTCCATCCGGGGCGGTGAGCACGGGGCGCTGGAGCTCAACGGGCGCTGGAGCGGCCGGGCGGGCCCCGTTTCATTGTCGGCATCAACGGGCGTGACACGCCAGGATCTCTGGACGGGACGCGACATAAGGGGCATCGATACGCTCAGGGGGCGGCTGCAGGGGAATATCGACCTGGAAAACGCCGGAAACCTGCTCTTCGAAGGCGGCAGCTATTATACCTCGGGCAAACTGCACGCAGACGTGGGAGAAGTCGATCTGCACGATCTGCTCGACTTCTACGGCAAGCTGCGTTACCAGCTGGGCGATTTATCCTTCCAGGCGGTATATGACCATGTCTCGGTCGAATCCGACCTGGGCATGAACTTGTATTCCAGCCTGCTGAACCAGACGCTGGCAGAAGTTCCGCCCATCGACGGCCGGGTCGACAAAGTCTCGCTGCTGGCCAGACACGCCGTCGAGTTTGTTCACAACCGCATGTCATACGGCATCGAATACGTCTACAACTTGTACCATGCAGACGCTTTCTACGATCCCGATCACATCGAGCAGAGGGTGGGTGTCTTTCTGCAGGACGAGTTCGATCTGGCCGGACTGCTGAACGAGTTGACCGCTGCCGAGATGCCGCCGCTGATAGTGACCGCCGGCCTGCGTTACGATCACAACTCGGTGACGCGCTACGAGTTGAGCCCGCGCGCCGCCGTGGTATTCGCTCCCAGCGACGAACACTCTTTCCGCTTTGGATACGCGCACGCCTTTCTCAAGCCGACCTTCTTCGAGTCGTCTTTGGATATCAGGCTGGACGACATTCACGGTTACGGGTTCAAGCACCTGAACGTGGCTAACCCCGACCTCGAGAACCAGACTCTGGATAGTTTGGAACTCGGCTACCGCGGCGATTTCCTGTCCGGGCGCCTGATTGTCAAGCTCGATTTCGCCTACAACTGGTACCGGAACTTGATCGGTTTTTCATACGACCCCGACCTGATGAACTACATCGAGATCGGCGGCCTGCGCATCCCTGATCTCAACGGCCCGGGCATCGGCTTCTCCAATGCTCCCTCGGGCGACAACGGCCACGATGTCGAGTTGCAGATTGTCGCTCATCCCAGTGAGCGATCGCGCCTTTTTGTGACACTCGGCTACCGGCAAATCTTCTCTGATCAGAAGAAACACATCTCCGTCAGCGAGCCGATCTGGAAGGCCTCGGCGGGCGCCGATTTAGGCAGGCTCTCGGGCTGGTCGTTGTCTGTGAGGACGTTCTACACTTCATCATATCAGCGCGCGGCCGGCAACCCGGACGGAGTGCTGGAACCGATGATTCACGTACAACTCCCGGCTTCCTGGCTTCTCAACGCGCGCCTGGCCTATGCATTCAGCGTAGGCCCCGCAACCCTCGAGGCCGGCCTGGAAGGCTTCAACCTGCTCGGTTTCAGATTCAGGGAACTCGGCGGTTTCACGGACGGCTCCCTTTTCAACGAGCCCGACTTCGGCGGCGAGCGCCTGGGGCGAAGGGTTGTACTGTTCATCCAGGGCGAGATCTAAAAACCCGTATCAGTCCGGCGGGGCACAGCCCATCTTTACTTCCACAGTACCTACCTCTCCGCTCCGCAGGCGGTCACAGGTAGGGCCGTAGAAATCAATCCGGTTATTGGCCGCATCGTAGTCGAAGCCGTCAGTTTGATTGCGATCGATGGGCTGGCCGTCGAGGTAGACCCAGATCCAGTCGGGCTTCTCGGGAATCACCGAAAGAGCCAGGCTGCAGTCGAAGACCGCCTTGCCGATCTCGGAAAAGGCGGCCTCCAGTTCGTCTCGCGAGCTGGCCGGGTAGTAACGTACGGCATCGGCGCGCGGCCGACCGCCGGCCACGGCCATGTCGTTGAGTAAAGTGGGGTTGGCGCTGTTCAAATCTTCTCCCAGGCCTATGACGAAAGTATCGATGCCGTGCTGGTGCAGGCTGTCGACAGCCGAAAGCGCCAAGTCGCTGTCGGCCTGGTTCTGGCCCGCGCCGCCGCCGTTGGGGCAGGTCGGCATGCCGTCCGTCACCAGGACAACGAAATTCTTGCGCTGATCGTCCTGCAAGCCGTCATAAGCGTCTGCGTTCTGTAATGACTCGCCGGTCGGAGTTCCGCCCCAGGCAATGAAGGCGTCCACCAGCCCGCGTATCAGATCGGCCGAGTCGTTACTCACCTCTACCGAGACCACTCCCGGATCGCACTTGTCCTGATTGGGAAAGGCCATCCAGCCGAAGCGAATCTTGCCTTCGAATTCGTCGAGCAGAAAATGAACGGCATCGCGCAGATCCATGACTTTGGTGCGCCTGGGTAAGTTAGCCGAGGTCGGATCATTCATGCTGCCGGATTTGTCAACTACCAATAGCAGATTGGCCAGCGGGCTGGCATCGAGCACAACCTCGTCGCAGATGGGAATGTCCCCCCCATGCTTGTCCGCGCCCTGCCCGTCGGAACCCGTATCGCTGCCGCCGCCGTCATTTCCGTCCGTGGTACCGTTGGCGTCGCCGGATCCGTTCTGGTCATCCGAGCAGGCGACCACGGCCAAAAGCAGCGCAGACAGCACAAGGCGGGCAGCTACCCGTGGAACCAGGCGCATCATCGGAATCACCCGATCAATCCGGCGGGGCACAACCCATCAACACCTCTACGTCATCGATGGCGCCGCTGCGCAACTGGTCGCACAACGGTCCGTAGAAGTCGACCTGGTTGTGGGCGTCGTCGTAATCCCAGCCGTTTACGTGATCCTTGTCGCGGGCCTGGGCCACGCAGTTTTCGCCGTTGGCGTCGCAGAAGAAAACCCACAGCCAGGCGGGATACTCGGGCACGCTGCCCAGCCCGAGGTTGCAACCGATCACCATCCCTCCGATGTCCTGCAGGGCTTGTTCGAGATCGGAAAGGCTGTTGGCCTGGTAATACTTGGTGGCGCCAATCCGCGGCCTGCCGCCGGCATCGGCCATGTCGTTGAGCAGATCGGGATTAGTGTTGTTGAGATCCTCACCCAGCCCGATCACGAAGGTGTCCACGCCTGAAGCGTGCAGGCTGGTGACGGCATTCAATGCCAGGGTGGTATCCGCGGTCGTGACGCTCTGGCCATTGCCTGTCGGGCAGGTCGGCATGCCGTCTGTTAGCAGCACAACGAAGTTGTTGCGCTCTTCGTCGTGCAGACCCGTGTAGGCGTTGGCATTATTCAAAGAGTCGCCGGTGGGCGTACCGCCGTTGGCTGATAAGGCGTTGATACGTCCGCGGATGGTATTGGCCGAGTCATCGGCGCACTGTACCGAGACATCCCCCGCAAGGCAGCGTGAATCGGCGGGAAACTGCAGCCAGCCGAAGCGGATCTGCCCCTCGCCCTGGTCGATCATCATGTTCAGCGCGTCCTTGGCGTCCTGGAGCTTGGTGCGGTTGCTGCCCACCGAGGTGGGATCTTTCATCGAGCCGGACTTGTCGACCACCAGCAGCAGGTTCGGGGGAATGGCCCCGGCCTGGATCTCGAAGGTATCGCAGATCGGCAGGTCTCCCGGACCTATTCCTCCGTCCTTCTTGGTGTCGCTGCCATTCGAGCCGTCATCATTGTTGGTGCCGTCACCGTTGTTGCTGCCGTCTCCGTTGCCTCCGTCGCCGCCGTTGGAATCGCTCGAGCAGGCCGGGAGCCACAGGATTACAAGCAAGCTCAGAAACAAGAACGCGCTCCTTACGAGAATGCGCTTCATGACAGCCTCCTTGAACCAGGTTACAGCCGCACTTTTATTCTATGCCGGGAGCATTGGGGCCGTCAAGGTCCAGAGCCTGTTTTGTGATCCGACGCACATTTTCCAGAGGGCGCCGGAAGCTAGTATGATAATGGGGGATTGGTGAAGGGATGGAGACGATGAGCAAGCAGAGATTTATTACCATGGCTGCGTTCTTGGCTCTGGTGACCGGATGCACTTTCAACCCGCGCTACGCTGACGGCGACTACTACAATTGCCGGCCCGACGGCACCTGCCCCGACGAGTGCACTTGTCTGGGAGGAGACATTTGCGTTCCCGACAGTCAAGACCAGGAGCCCGAATTGTGCGCCTGGTGTGAAAACGGATTGACCGCCTGCGATGGGAAGTGCGTCGACACCGAAAAGGACATCGAAAACTGCAATGGCTGCGGAAAGCTATGCCTGGTCCGGGACGGGCAAGCAAAATGCGTGGCAAGCAAGTGTGAGATTGCCTCCTGCAACCCGCCCTTTGCAAATTGCGATAGCAAAATCGAAAATGGCTGCGAGAGCAACACCGACAGCGACAAGGACAACTGCTCCGGCTGCGGCAAGCCCTGCTTCTTTGCGCATGCCGGGGCGGCCTGCGAAAGCGGTGCATGCCGCATGGCTGACTGCGAATCGGGATTCGCCGACTGCAATTCGCGTGCTGACGATGGTTGCGAAATTAAGCTGGGCACGTTGACGGACTGCGCAGGCTGTGGCGATGCCTGCGACGACTACCCGCAACCCAAGTGCAACAACGACGGGACGCTGACCGTGTTCGCAGGCACTGCGAGCTGCGAAGACGGCTGCGTCTACCAGACCCACACGGATGACTGCGGCGCGCTAGGCTGCCTGAACGGCCGCTGCCTGAAAAACATCTGCCCAGACTCCAGCCTGTGCGAGCTGGGCGAGTGGTGCAACGCAGAAAACGTCTGCCTGTGCGGCCGCCCCGGGGAAATCTGCGGCGGCGCTTGTTGCGACGGGCTGTGCACCAACTTGCAGGACGATTCGCAAAACTGCGGGGCCTGCGGTCACGACTGCAAACTAAACTCGCACTGCGAGTCGAAAACCTGCGTCTGCGACGAAGGCTTCGGCGACTGTGACGGCAACGCGGCCGGCTGCGAGACAAATATCTCCGACAACGACAATGCTTGCGGAGCCTGCGGCACTACCTGTGTGCCTGACGCCTCATGCCACGGCGGCGCCTGCTCAATCTCGGGTTTCTTGTGCAACGGCATCTGCGACATCGCCGGCGCGACCTGTTGCGACCTCGGAAATGGATATGTCTGCACAACAGATTACTGCCCCGGTCAAAACACAACCTACTGCAACGACCCCGGTGATTGTCCGGACCAGGTGTGCTGCCTGGATTCAGTTGCTGGTAGTACGATTGGAATATGCAAGCAGGATTGCAGTCTCGCACACACAGTGTGTTCCTCGGATTCCCAGTGTGCGCCTCTCAACTGTTGCCAGCAAGAAGCAACAGACACGATCAATGGCTCCACCTACAACTTTTATATCTGCTGTGAAGACTAGAAAAGTCACGGGCGTCCGGACAGGTAGCTGGCCATCTTGGCCGCATCGACCGCCGCTGGGGGAAACAGGAACATGCGGCTCAGCACAACTACTTCTATGACCAGTCCGAAGGGGCTCGCCGGCGAATAGCCCATCGACATGCTGAAGCTTCCCGAAAAGGCGACCATCGAGCGCAGGTCGGGCGCCAGAGGGGCCATGGCCCCGCGCGAGCGCTCTTCTTTTATCAAACCGGCGGCCTTTTCATAAAACGCCCGGCCCGCCTTCTTGGCGCCCGAGGCCTCTGAGGCGACCGCCAGCCACAACCATGCCTGGATCTGCGCCTGATGGCTGTCGAGCCTGCCTGCGGCTTTTTCGAGAGCCGCAATTGTGTCGGCCGGCTTGGCGCTCTTTCCATCCGCCATGTCACACACCGCCATGAGCGCGGCCGTGGCCGGGTAGTCCCCGCAAACCTGGGCAGCCTGATCCAGCAGGCGGCGAACATCTTCCAAGCTGCCACCTTGCATCATCAGCGTTCCTACGCTGGCGACTGCGTCGCAGAAGACGTCTATCGATCCCGCTTTCACGGCCTGACCAAATTCCTCGACAACCTTGCCATAGGCGTTGACGGCATCCTGTAATGCGTGACCCATGACTTTTTTATCATCCATCAGGCCCCTGACCGCTGTTAGATGCGCCTTCCATAGATCGTATATCGGCGCTGTGCCCTTTTTTGCACGCCTCTCAACCCAAGCGGCAGCCGCATCGAGCGGGGCGGGATCCTTCTCCCGCAGCGCCTTGCGCACGGCGGCGCCGGCGTACACCGCGAGAAACTCTTCAGGGATCGGCTTGCCGCGCATGGCGCGGCGATATCGGTTCAGCGTCTGCCAGGCCTCCGCCCCGGGCACTCCCAACTGGTTGCACAGGTAGATCATCTGCACACCGGACAAATCGGCCGGATAGCGGCTGTTGTACACATGTACCTTTGCCAAAAATGATTTCCTGGACTGCTTGTCCTGCATGTCACCGCCGATAAAAGCAATGAAGGCCAGATAAGTCGAGGTGAGATCGGCAAGCTTCTCGTTGGCCGGCCTGAAACGCGCCAGATCGCTTTCTATAGCGGAAAGCGTCTGGCGGTCGACCCTGCCCCGGCCCTGTCCCGCATAGAAGCGGCCCATGACTTTCATCAGGCCGGCTCCGATTCTTCGTGATAGAAAATACGGGGTCGGCGGAGCGCCGCGCGCCTTGCTCCCGAAAGCCCAGGCTTTCTTATAGAGCAGACCCTGTTCCATAAGAGCGCGAATGAAGGCCTCGTCCAGGCGCGGGTTTGCGGCCCGGACGACCTCCTGTTCGCGAAACATTTCCTGCACCCGCCAGGGCTCGTCCAACTCCAGCAAAATCGCAGCGACAGCAGCCATCGCGTCGCCGTTTTTCCCGCCCGCTGACTTCTTACGCTCTTTAGCCAGACGCCCGCGCAGCCGGGCTCGTTCGAGGTCGGCCTGTGGCGTTGTCTTGGCGACCTTTTTCAGAGCCTGTTCGGCATCCTGCGTCTTGCCCTGTTCGAACAGGGCCTCGGCCACGAAGGCCGCGCAACTCTTGGATGCCTTCAGATCGCACAGCGTGGCCGCGGCCATCTGCATCTGTTTCCATTTCCCCTCGCGGCGGTCTACCTCACAGAGGCCTTCGAGCAACGCCCGGCGCAGTTCGTCCCCGGCCGAACTTTTCAGCCTGCGCGCGGCCACCCAGCGTAAAGCACGCCTGCCGTAAGGAGCCAGGGCGACCAGTTGGGCCGACAACTTGACGGACGGCAGATCCTTGCCCCCCGGTTGCAGCGCCATCACGGCCATGGCCGAGCGCAGTATACCCAGCGAATTCTCCGCCGCAGACAGCCTGCGGTAGATCTTTACAAGCTCCAGGTCCCACTGGTCGGGTACCTGCTCGGATGACAGCACCGCGGATTCGGTCAGCGAAAGCACCGCCAGCCATCCGACGAGCTTGTCTAGCTGTTGCAGCGGATTGATCTTGGTAAGCTCGGGAAGTGTAGTTTCCAGATCCCGGGCGCGCTTGAACCTGGCGGCCGGCTTGCCCGCCTTGAGCAGATCGAGATCGTACTGCTGGGCCACGGCGGGCACCAGGCGGGCGACGTCCGGTGTGAACGAATCCGCGCTTGCTGTGGCCGCACCGGTAATAAGCGGCAGCAGGGCCAAGAGGCCTATGAATCGCGTCATGGCCTGCGCCACAGCAACATCGCAAGCAGCAAGAGCGCAAGGCCGCCCGCGCCCGCAGCCGGATTCGAAGAATGACTGCAGCCGCAACCCGAGCCGCCGCAATCAGGCGCCTCGACGCACTGCTGTTCGAGACACATCATGCACTCCCCGCAGGCGTAGCCGTCGGGCCGCGTCTCGTGCTCGCAGCCCGAGTCCGGGTTACACCAGTCGTCGGTGCAGGGATCCTGGTCGTCGCAGGCTCCGCTGTCGGTAGCCAGGCAATGACCGCCCGAGCAGGCCGCCGCCCCGCAAAAGCCGCCGCCGCAAGCAGTTCCATCGTCAACGCTTGCATGACTGCAGCCCAGGTGGGTGTCGCAAGAGTCGTCGCTGCAGGGATTGTGGTCGTCACAGTCGAGCGTCGTTCCCGAGCGGCACATGCCGGCGAAACAACTCTCTTCGCCATCGCAAACGTTTGAGTTGAGGCAAGCTGTTCCGTTGGTTACGGGATTGTAAAGACACCCGCTGGCGGGGTCACAGGCCTCGTCGGTGCACAAGTTGGAGTTGGAACAATCGAGCGCTTGGCCCGGAGAGCATAGGCCGCCCTGGCATGTCTCGGTGCCGTCGCACAGGTTCGCGTCGGGACATGGCGTGCCGGAAGGCACCTGGACACAGTGCCCCCAGTTGCCGCCCACGTTGCAAGCCTCGCATTCTCCCGGGCAGGTCGACTCGCAGCAGACGCCGTCGACGCAATAGCCCGAGTTGCACTGCGCGGAACCGGCGCAGGACGCTCCCAACTCGCCACCTACGAAATCGATGATGAAGCTCTCGAACTCGTCGACCTTGGTGCTGCAGCCGAAGTAGGCGCAATTTTGATCGCCGTAAGAGGTGACCCCGGCCACGTACTCCTGGCCGCTGCGAGTGACGAAGGCAGGACCGCCGCTGTCGCCTTCGCAAGGTCCGCCGGGCGACTGGTCTGAACAGATCGAGTTCGACACGGCCCAACCCCCGTTGCCTATGGAACAGCCGCCCCCGCTGGTGCAGACCCAGTCGAGAGCGTTGTCGACCGTGAGCTTGCTGCCCGCATTGCCGTACTCATCCTCTCCGTAGCCGACATACTCGAGTATGCCGCCCACATCGAGTTGGGAAATACCCAGGCTGTGGGGCAGGTAGGGAATCGGCGTGACATTGGAAGGGGCCTGGCTGGAAAGCCGCAGCATGGCGATGTCGTTTATCAGGTTCTGTGAGTCCCAATACGGGTGAACCAGCGTGTCCGATACGTAGCGCCTGGTGGAACTATAGACGCTGCTGCCGAAGTAGATAGTGTAGGCACTGGCGCTGTATCCTTCAACGCAATGGGCCGCCGTCAGGACGACATCAGAACTAATCAGCGTGCCACTGCACATGTACTGGCCGAAGGTCATGGCAATCACGGCGTTGTGGGCCGGGTTGCTGTCAGTCTGGCCGTTGATAATTGGAATGCCGAGATGACCGATGCCGACGGGCTGTTGCTCGCCGCATGCGGCCAGGGAAACGGCAACGCTTACAAGAATGAGAAAACGACTCAAGACGGCCTCCTTCTCCTCCCGTAGAAAACTCTACCAGACCATCGATCAGAAACCAAGACGAGCATGAGAAAACCACAGTATAGCAACAGATCGCCCAGGCCGCCTCCGACGGGCCCGCAGCCGCAACCGCCGGCGCTCTTACAATCCGGGTCGTCGACGCACTGGTTGTTGCGGCAGACGAGGCACTCCCCGCACTTCATTCCGTCAGGCCATGGCTCGTTGACACAGCCGGTTTGTGTGTCGCACGAGTCGCGGGTGCAGGAGTTGTCATCGTCGCAGGATATGCCTGAGGAAAGCTCGCATGAACCCGTCCTGCACTGCATGTCACCGCAGGGACTCGTGCCGCAATCCGTGCCGTCCGCCAGGGCCTGGTTCAGACAGCCCGACTGGCTGTCGCAACTATCCAGAGTGCAGGGGTTCTGATCGTCGCAAACTGGAACATCCCCATCCGTGCAGAATCCCCACTGACAGGTTTCCCGTCCGTCGCACAAGTCGTCGTTGTCGCAGGGAGTGCCGTTATCGAGTTGTTCGAAGACGCAGCCGCTAGCCGCGAAGCAAGCGTCGCTGGTGCATGGGTTGGAATCGACACAATCGAGCGCTGTCCCGGCCAGGCAGATCGCATCCTGGCAGATCTCGTCCCCGTTGCACTTGTCGCCGTCCGGGCAAGCCGACCCGTCCGGGGCCGCTTGGCAGCTTCCCAGAGCCCCGGGGACCGCGCACGACTTGCAAGGGCCGGAACAGGCCTCCTCACAGCAAATACCGTCCACACAGAATCCCGAGCGGCACTGGCCGCCCGATGAGCAGGAGGCGCCCGGTCTGCCCTGGACGAAGTCGTCTATGAAGCCCAGGTACTCGTCAACCTTGGTGCTGCAACCCCACATGGCGCAGTTCTGGTATACGTAGGACGACACGCCGGCCACGTACTCCTCGGAGTCGCGAACGATCAGCGCCGGACCGCCGCTGTCACCGAAGCAAATCCCGGACGGCGTCTGGTCCTGGCAAATGGTGTAGCGCTCTGCGAAGAATAGACCCTGGCTGCATCCGTCCGGGGCGGTGCACACCATTTCGATGTTGTTGGTGGCCGCGAGCTTAGTACCGACCTGTCCGTTCTCGTCCTGGCCAAAGCCGACGAACTCGACCGGAACGCCGATGTCCGCGTCGGTGACTTGCAAAAGATGCGTCAGCGGCGGGATAGGAGAAACGCCCGGCGGGGCCCCGCTGGAAAGAAGCAATAAGGCCAGGTCTCCGCTGGATGTCTGGCCGCCCTGGGGATCGTAGCCCGGATAAACAGACGTCTCTTCCACAGCCCGGGTCATCGACGCGCCGGTATCGTTGCCGAACAGCACCAGAAAGTTGCTCGGGGCGATATCCTGGCCGGCGTCGTTGGCGCAGTGGGCCGCTGTCAGCACAACCCGGGGGGCGATTAAAGTTCCCGAGCACATGCCCAGGCCGTTAAACAGCGCCACGACCGCCATGTGGGAAAGGCGCAGGTCGGGCTCACCGTTTATGATCGGGTAACCGATGAAGTCGTAGTCCTCAGGCGCGTTTTCCTGAAGCGAACACCCCGCGGTAAAGGCGACAACGACAAAGAGAACACTCGCGCACCGGATCATCTTCCAGGCCTCACGCACAGCCCCAGCAGAAGCAAAAGCGCAAAACCCAGCCCGCGCGGCGTCTCGTCTGTCGGCTGCGAGCAACCGCAGCCCGAACCACCGCAGTCGGGCGCCTCAACACACTGCTGTTCGAGACACATCAGGCATTTGCCGCAGGCATAGCCCTCCGGCAGGTTCTCATGCACACAGCCGCTGGAAGGGTCGCACGAGTCACTGGTGCATTCGTTCTGATCGTCGCAATCATCCGTGTTTGACGATACGCACTTCCCTGCGGTGCAGTACTGCTCACCGCACATCCCACCACCGCAAGAGGTGTCGTCTGTAACCGCCACATGCCGACAGCCACCTCCGTCACACGAGTCGTCGGTGCATGGATTGCGATCGTCGCAGTCCATGGCCGTGCCCGGGCGGCAGACGCCGTCGCCGCAGGTTTCCTCGCCGTCACATAGGTCTCCGTTGGAACACGGAGTTCCGTCCGGCATGTGATTGTTGAGGCAACCCAGGGCCGGATCGCAGCTATCGCCGGTGCACACGTTGGAGTTGTGGCAATCGAGCACCTGTCCGGCAGTGCAGCTTCCGGCCTGGCAGGTCTCGGTGCCGTTACAGCGATTGCCGTCCAGGCATTGCGTGCCGTTTGGAACCTGCAGGCATTCGCCCCGGTGACCGGACAGGTTGCAAGCGCTGCATTCGCCGGAACAAGACGACTCACAGCATACACCGTCCACGCAATGACCCGAGTCGCACGCGGCGGCAGTGGTGCAGGAGGTACCCAGGCCGCCGCCGAAGAAATCCTCGATCTCCTGCTCGAACTCGTCTACTTTTGTGCTGCAGGCGAAATCCTGGCATCCCTGCCCGACGTAGGAAGAGACGCCGGCAACATAGTCGGTGCCTGAGCGGTTGACGATGGCCGGTCCGCCGCTGTCACCCTCGCATAACCCACCCGGCGTCTCGTCCATGCAGATGTTCTTGGATGTGGCAGGATTGGGCCAGTTACAGCCGTAGCCGTTGGTGCAGACCCAGTTAATGTGATCGGTGTAGATCATTTTCGTCCCGGCGCTATACTCGTCATTGGGATCAGTCATGCCGAAGCCAACGAAATCGAATGACGTCTGGTTACTGACGTCCGTCTGGGTGATGCCCAGGCTGTGCGGCAGGTAGGGTATCGGCACGGCGCTCGATGGCGCGTCGCTGCCCAGGCGCAGCAGGGCGATATCGTAGCGGATGTTCTGCTCGTCGTAGCTGGGATGGATCCACTTGTCGACCACGGTGCGCCGGGTGGTGCTGTTGACCGTGCTGCCGAAGTAGATGGTGTAGGAACCGACGCTGGAGCCCGCGCAGTGGCCGGCCGTAAGCACCACCCGGGGCGCGATCAGCGTCCCTGAGCACATGTAGCCGCCGAAGGTCATAGCCACCACCGAATAGTGAGCAGGATCGGTATCGGCCTGCCCGCCCATGATTGGATAATTAATAAATTCGAATTGCGGCCGTTCCGAAGAACCACACCCGCCCACAAGCAAACCCCCGAGCAACAAAGAAAAACCTGCGAACCGCCGGGAACCAGCCATATTTATAACTCCTTCTCCCCACTGTCCTATGATCAGTTTAGCGCCGCATGGACCATGGCACAAGGCCGAATACCGACAACATTGACTCCCACGCCTGTTGCCGGTAGTTTTTATGCCTGCAGACGAACAGGGAGGTCAAGGCATGGCCGAGGAAAAACCGGTGGGAGGCGATCTTTCCAGGCTGGTAGATGAGGGCAAGCTGGATACTGTTATCACCGCCTTCCCCGATCACTACGGGCGCCTGATGGGCAAGCGCATCCCGGCCGCCTACTTTGTCGAAAATCTGATGCACGCCCAAATCCATACCTGCAACTACCTTCTGACCTGCGATATGGAGATGGAGCCGCTGCCGGGGTTTGCCTTCTCGAGTTGGGACCAGGGTTACGGCGATATGCAGCTGAAACCCGACCTGGCCAGCCTGCGCCTCTTGCCCTGGCTTCCCGGAAGCGCGCTGGTGCTGTGCGATCTGTTCGCCGGCAACGGCGACCCGGTGGAGATGAGTCCGCGTCGCATCCTGCAGCGTCAGATCGATGTCTGTCGGCAACGTGGGCTGTTTCCGCTTGTGGCCTCCGAGCTCGAATTCTACCTGTTCGAAGGAACCGCCGCCGAGTTGGCCGGGCGCGATTTTCGGGATCTGGCACCCACCACGCCCTACCTTATCGACTACGATATCCTGGGTACCACCCGCGACGAGGATTTCCTGAAAGACGTGCGCACAATAATGCCGCTGGCCGGCATTCCGGTGGAGAGCAGCAAGGGCGAATGGGGCCGCGGCCAGCATGAGGTCAACCTGCGCTTCTGCGATGCGCTCGAGATGGCCGACCGGCACGTGATCTTCAAGCAGGGTGTCAAGCTGCTGGCCGGCAAGCACGGGCGCACGGCCACCTTCATGGCCAAGGTCTCGCACCTTTCGGCTGGCTCATCCTGTCACATTCACACGAGTTTCAAAGACCAGAACGGGCGTAACGCTTTCTGGGACGACGAGGCCGAGCAGCCGTCACGCCTGTTCGGCTCATTCCTGGCCGGCTGCATGCGCCACGCCGCTCACCTGTCGATTTTCTTCGCCCCGACGGTCAACTCATACAAGCGCTACCGCTCGGCCAGCTTCGCCCCGGTCTCGATCGCCTGGGACAATGACAACCGCACCTGTGGCTTCAGGGTGGTGGGCGAGGGGCAATCGTTGAGGATCGAAAACCGCATTCCCGGAGCCGATGTGAACCCCTACCTGGCCTTCGCGGCCACGCTGGCGGCAGGGCTTTCCGGCATTGATCGCAAGCTGGATCTTCCCGCCCCGGTCTCCGGCAACGCCTACCAGACGGCCGGCGTCCCGCGCGTGCCGGCGACCCTGCCCGATGCCATACGCTCGCTCTCGACGGGCATTTTAGCGACAGAGGCTTTCGGCCGCGAGGTGATTGAACACTACCGTCACCTGGCCGAAATGGAACAGGCGGCTATCGACAACCAGGTCAGCGACGCCGAACTGAGGCGCTATCTGGAGCGTATATGATCACCTGCTGTGCAACTGTTTTGACAATCCCGGGCATCCAGACGCCCCAGGGGGAAAGGAAAAGAAATTGAAACGAATGACAGCGGGCGGACTTTGCCTGGCCATGCTGGCCATCTGCGGCCTGGGTAGCGGCTGCCAACAGGAACGTTCGGTCGACTACGACCGATCGGGGCAAGCGTTGCAGGCCGGCGCCGAGCGGTTGCCCTACCAACCGGGCGTGGTCTTGGTGAAGTTCAAGCAGCCCTATGCCGAGCGGGTCGACCGGACCCTGGCCGCGGAGATGGGGCTTTCGCTGCAGTACCGCAGTCGTATCGGTGTGTACGTGACGCGTGTTGGCACGGCCGAGACAGTACCCCAGGCTGCCGCGCGGGTGAGCAAGGACCCACGGGTGGTCTATGCCGAGCCCAACTATCGCATCGAGTTTTTCAACACTCCCGATGATCCTCGTTTTGCGGAGCAGTGGGGTTCAGACAACACCGGCCAAACCGGCGGTAGCGCCGATGCCGACATCGACGCTGTCGAGGCTTGGGATATCTCTATCGGTTCCCCGAGCGTGGTGGTGGCGGTGCTCGACACCGGCGTCGACTACACCCATCCCGACCTGGTCGCCAACATGTGGACCAACCAGGACGAGATCCCCGGCAATGGAGTCGACGACGACAACAACGGCTACATCGACGACGTGCGCGGCTGGAATTTCGAGTCTGAAACCAACGATCCGGCCGACTGGTACGGGCACGGCACCCACTGCGCCGGCATCATCGGGGCCAGTGGCAACAACGCACTGGGAGTGGCCGGCGTCAACTGGCGGGTCACCATTATGCCATTGATGATCATCGGCAACCAGTCGCTTGACGCCTTCGCCCTGGACGCCGCCGAAGGCGTTATCTACGCCACCGACAACGGGGCCAACGTCATGAGCTGCTCGTGGTGGACGGTTGAGTACTTCAGCCAGACGCTGGAAGACGCCTTCGGCTACGCCGACCAGAACGGCGTCATCACCGTTGCCGCGGCCGGCAACGACACCAGCGATGTCGAAACCCAGAAAGAAGTCTGGCCCTGTGAGTGGACCTTTCCCGGCATCATCTGCGTGGCCGCCACCAACCACACCGACAACATGGCCTACTTCTCCAACTGGGGCGCCACCTCGGTGGACGTGGGCGCCCCCGGCGAGGACATCCTCTCCACCACGCCCGGCTCCAACTACGAGCTGATGTCCGGCACCTCCATGGCCACGCCCTACACGGCCGGAGTGGTGGCCCTGATGAAGTCCATCCGCCCCGACCTGACGACCGCTGAACTCAAGCAGTTCCTGTTCACTACCGTGGATCCCATCCCCGACCTGCAGGGCATCACCACCACCGGTGGCCGTATCAATGCCGGCCGGGTGATGCAGGCCATCAGCGGAGTACCTCTGCCGCCGGTGGCCATGGCCGGTGCCGATCAGAACGTCATGACCAACAGCACTGTCACCCTGGATGGCACGGGCTCGTTCGACCCCAACCAGGATCCCATCAGCTACTTATGGACCTTCTACCCGCCCAGCACCTCGTCGGCCAGCCTCGACGATCCCTCCAGTCCCACACCGCGCTTTTTGGCCGACATGTGCGGCGATTTCCAGGCCGAACTGGTGGTCAGCGACGACGGCGGATTGCGATCCGAGGCGGACCTGACAGTAGTACACGTGAACAACTACAATCCCATCGAACCGCCCATCGAAACTCCTCATCCCTATGACAACAACAGCAACCTGACCTGGACCATCAACCAGCCCGGGGCGGCGGTCATCGGCCTGCACTTTGCATCCTTCAATACAGAATCGGGTTTCGACTTTGTTCACCTCTACGATTCCGCCGACACCGAGTGGGCGATCTATGACGGCGATCTAGGCGAGTTCAGCACGGTCATGGTGGCCGGTTACACCGTCAAAGTTACTTTCACTTCCGATAGTAGTGTGACCCACGAAGGCTTCGTCATCGACGGCTACTGGTGGTGCGGCAGCGGCCAGTGCCCGGCCGGTCGCGGCGACTGCGATGCAGACCCTGCCAATGGCTGCGAGACGACCACCGACTCCGACATCGCCAACTGCGGCTGGTGCGGCCACTACTGCTTCTACCAGAACGCCGACACCAGCTGCGTGGCCGGGGTATGCCAGTTCGACGGCTGCCAGTCCGGCTGGACCGACTGCGACGCAGACGAGACAAACGGCTGCGAGGCCGAGTTGCCGGCCGATCCCGCTAACTGCGGAACCTGCGGCAACATCTGCGGCCCCTACCCGAACGCCACTGCCGGCTGTGAGGGCGGCAGTTGCGCAATCGGCTCCTGCGATGACGGCTGGGACAACTGTAACGGCGATCTGAGCGACGGTTGCGAGATGGATGTAAGCAGCGATCTGAACAACTGCGGCGCCTGCGGCAACGTCTGCGGCCTGCAGCATACAACAGACCAGATGTGCGTGGACGGAGTCTGCACCCCGGGCAACTGCCAGGAAGACCCCGAGAGCATCGACTCGCCGCATCCCTACCCCAACCCTTACGACAACACCTGGACGATCACCAAGGCCGGGGCGACTACGGTTGCGGTCTACTTTACGCTTTTCGAAACCGAGAACGGCTGGGACTACGTCTACATCACCGACGGCAACGACATCCAGTACGACGTGCTCACCGGCACCCTTGAGCCGTTCTGGTCGGCGAGTGTGCCCGGCGACACCATCAAGGTACGCCTGATTGCGGACTCAATCATCAATGCCCAGGGTATAGCCATCGACCGCTCACGCTACTGCATGAGCGGCTGCGAGGCCGACTGGGGCAACTGCGACGGCGACCCGGCCAACGGCTGCGAAGCCGACCTGCTTTCCGACCTGCAACACTGCGGCGGCTGCAACCAGCCCTGTGGCGCAGCGGGTACCGACAGCCAGTGCAACGCTGGAGTATGCACCTCATCCACTGACTGTCTGGCCGGCTTCGGCGACTGCGATTCCAACCCGGCCAACGGATGCGAGGCCGACCTGCAGGGCGACACCATAAACTGCGGTAATTGCGGTACAGTCTGTTCTTTCGATCACGCGGCCGAAACCTGCCAGGGTGGAAACTGCACCCTGGGGGAATGCGAGGCCGGCTGGGCAAACTGCAATGCGGACGATAGCGACGGCTGTGAGTCCGAAGTGGCTTTCGACGTAAATAATTGCGGCGCCTGCGGCAATGCCTGCAATCTGCCGCATGTCAGCGACCCCTATTGCTACCTGGGCGTGTGCCAGATCAACACCTGTGACAGCGGCTGGCAGGATTGCGACGGCGTCACCGCCAACGGCTGCGAGGCCGACCTGCAGAACGATACCATAAACTGCGGCAACTGCGGCCAGGCCTGCCAGTATGACAACGCTACCCCGGTATGCAGCGGCGGCAACTGTCAGATGGGCGCCTGCCAGAACGGCTACCAGGACTGTAACAGCGACAGCGCCGACGGCTGCGAAGCCGACCTCTGGGGCGATCCGCAAAACTGCGGAGATTGCACCACTACCTGCGGCCCCTACGATAACGCCATCGCCATCTGCGCCGCCGGCAACTGCCGCATGGCCTGCGACAGCAACTGGGCCGACTGCAACGTCGATGACTCCGACGGTTGCGAGACCGATCTCCAGGCCAGCGCAGGCAACTGCGGAGCCTGCGGCAGGATCTGCGAGTTTGCCAACGCCGCCGGGCAGTGCCAGACCGGCACCTGCGTCATGGGCGCCTGTGACGCCGGTTTTGCCGACTGCAACTCCCACCCGGTGGACGGCTGCGAAGTTGATCTCAATGCAGACGCCTTAAACTGCGGCGCCTGCGGCAGCGCCTGCACTTACGCCAACGGCAGCGGCGCCTGCTCTGCGGGAAGCTGCACACTGGCATCTTGCGACAGCGGCTGGGCCAACTGCAACACCGACGAGACAGATGGCTGCGAGGCGCCCCTGAATTCCGACCCGGATAACTGCGGCGCTTGCAACAAGGTATGCGCCCTGCCCGGAGTCGCCGAAAATGGATGTGTCGACGGTGGCTGCACGGTGGTGAGTTGCTCGGCCGACCTTGGCAACTGTAACGCCGATCCGAGCGACGGCTGCGAGGCAGAACTCGGCAGCGATATCGACAACTGCGGCTCCTGCGGTACCGCTTGCAACTTCCCGAACGCAGCTGCCGTATGCAACCAGGGATCCTGCGCCTTGGGCACCTGCGAGGCCGACTTCGCAGACTGCAATGCCGACAGCAGCGATGGCTGCGAGATCAGCCTGACCACCTCCGACAACTGCGGCTCCTGCGGGGCTGCCTGCACTGCGCCCGCCGTCTGCGTACAGGCGGGAGGCCAGTGGTTCTGCGGGGCCGGCTGCGCCGACAATGATTCCGACGGGTATGCCGACGCCTCCTGCGGCGGTAACGACTGCGACGACAGCAATGCCGCGGTGAATCCCGGCGCCACGGAAAGCTGCAATGGCAGCGATGACGACTGTGACGGTAGCGTGGACAACGGTTTCGACGTCGACGGTGACGGGGTCACAACTTGCGCCCAGCCGCCCGATTGTGACGACTCCGATGCCTCGGCCTACCCGGGCGCCAAGGAAGTCTGTAACGACGGTGTCGACAACGACTGCGACGGCGTTGTCGACAGCTGCCCCTCCTCCGGCTGCGGCTGCGCCTCGGCGCGCGGCAATCGCGCGGGCGGCCTTCTGGCGTTGCTGCTGCTGGGGTTGTTCATGGTGCGCCGACGGCGCTGATCACCGGACCGGCCGGCCGACCAAAGCTGGGCCAGGGACGCCGAACTGAGTCGCTAGCTGGAGCGCATCTGATCACCCGCCACGGCGCTGGCGAACACGCTGGCGGATGCGCTCTCGTTCAGTGGGCGTCATTCCCAGCCAGCGCCTCAGTTTTTTCATGAAACGTTGTCGTTGGGCGGGATCCATGCGTCTCAGCCGCCTGATCTGTCTTCTGAAGCGCTGACGTTCGTTCTCGGGGATCTTGCGCCATTTCTGGTAACGCCTGAGGACCAGAGACTGAGCCTCTGGTGACAGCATCTGATAAGAACGGAAATTCTTGCGCAACCTATCGCGCTCGGCGGCGGGAAGGTTGCGCAACTTCAAGAGGCGCTGTTGTAGTTTTTCGCGGCGGGCCGGCGTCAACGCCTTGAAGCGCTCGAGCTTGTTCTTCAACTCCAGGCGCTGCTCGGGGCTCATGGCCCGCCAGCGCTCCAGCAAGCCCGGAGAGATAGTTATGTCCTGGCTCGATGTCTCCGGCGGTTGTCCTGCGAGCAGCGTGACAGGCAACAGGACCAACATGCCAGCCATTGCCAGCATTTTCAATATCCTGGTCATCATCCGCCTCCCGGAGTCAGCGCACGAGCTTGCCCGGCGCCGGTAAAATCGAGTATCTCATGGCTAGTCCTCCAAGCCGAACACGGAAAAATCCTCCGTGAAAAGATCCATCTTCTGTAAAAGCTCCAGATTCTCGAGCAACTGCAGATTCCCGAGCACCTCGCGCTCCCAGCTTTCAAGATGCCCTTTGACCGGCCGGGCTTTTTTATCCGTCCTTTCCTGCGCCGTAAGCGGCTCTTTTGGCGTCTTGACTTCGACCGCTCTCGGCGTCGCTGTGCAGGCCAGCAGGAAAGCGAATATTTCGATAAGCAATCTCATCTTTGGCTCAGGCATCCAGGTCAAGCGACTCAATGAATTCGAGGTCTTCGAGGACGTCCAGGTTCTTGATGGCCTCGTAGTCGCTGAAAAGATCCAGGTGACCGGCAATGGCCAGCTCTGCATCATCGGAACCAGGCGACCCGCCGGGACGTACAATCACCATCAAGACAATCAGCAAACAGGCGGCCAGCGAGGCACCCACCAGCACTC
Organism: Myxococcota bacterium; assembly: GCA_035528415.1. Lineage (GTDB taxonomy): Bacteria > Myxococcota > B64-G9 > B64-G9 > B64-G9 > DATKYQ01. Next base: position 57,331 of record DATKYQ010000062.1, read on the forward strand.
GCGGACGGGCAAGCCAGGTGAGAAACCCGCCGAAAATTCCTTTTCTCTCGCGCTCGATACGCTCTTCGAATCGCCGCAGGAGATCGGGCGCGGGAGCCGTGACCGGCAAAACATCCACCCGGGCTATCGTCCGTCCGAGTTCCTCGCGGCGCACACGGCAGGCCGCACAAACGGCCAGGTGCGCTTCGATCTCTGCGCGCAGTCCGGGATCCAACTCGTCATCGACGTAGGCAACAAGTTCTTGCTGAACTTTCTCGCAGTTTGCAAAAGACATTGTATTACTCCTCGTACAATTCACTCCGCATGGCGTCGGTCGAACGAAACACAAGCGACTTGACCGCCGCCAGGGTCACGCCGAGAATTTGGGCGGCTTCGGAATACGACCTGCCCCCGAAGCGAACCAGCATGAAGGCCGCGCGCTGCTTTTCGGGAAGCTCGGCCAGGACGCCGTCTACCTTGGCAGCTAGTTCGCGGCCGGCAAACGCCTCGTCGGCGGCCGGGGCGGTTTGTCGCGTGTCGACGGCAACCGCCTCGTTCAGGGATTTTCTGCCGTGCTTGTGGACGCCCCGCCGCAGCTCGTTCAGACACGTCCTGGTGGCTATGGTGTACAGCCAGGTGGTGAACTTCGATCGCCGCTTGTAGGAGCGCCTGGCGCGATACAGCTTGATGAAGATCTCCTGAACCAGTTCCTCGGCAATAGCCCGGTTGTGAAAGAACCTGTCGGCGAAGCCGACCAGCGCCGGAGCATGACGCTTGAAAAGCTCGATGAAAGCCGCCTCGTCTCCCGCGCCGACCCGCAACATCAAATCGGCGTCCGGATCGAGAGGTTGCGCTTCTTTCTCCGCCATTAGTTGAAACACATTAGCAACAAACAAGTTGCGCCGTCAGTAGAATAAATCGAGGCCGAGCATGATCTTGAAGGCCTCGGGCTCGGTCACAAAACCCTGCGGATTTCCAAGCGGTTTGTCGAAATCGAAAAAGGGGCCGGTGTGCAGATAGTCGGCTTCGAGCAAAACCGACAGAAAGCTCGTGACCCTCCACTCGGCGTTCAGGTCGGCCTCTATTCCGTAGAAATGGCTTTCCGATGTCAGGTGGGCGCCGTGCGAGAAGAGCGCCGCCCCGACCAGCCGGACGTTCAGATCTTCGATGATGTCCCAACCCAGGGTCAGGCCCGGGGCCAGCACGCCCCGGCCGTTGATGCCGGAGGCCGAAAAACCGCGGGCCGAGAAGTTCTGGTTCATGCCGCCGGAGAAAAACAGGTTGGTACGGGTGATATACGGGTAGACCGAAATGAAACTGTTGTACTTGTTGAGAGCCCCCCGCCGGATCTCATTCTTGGTGAAAGTCTCGCCGCTGAGAAAAAGAAAGAATCCCCCCAGGGTCAGGCCGTCGGTCAGGTCATAGTAGAAAGACAGGTCGGCCATGCCGCCCAAGCAGGACGGGCGGCCCGTGATCTTGTCAGGCAACTGCGCAAACGGCGGCAGGTCGATGGTGTAATCGAACTTGCCGAACTCGATGATGGCAGTCAACGATAGGCTGGCGCGGCTGAAGATCTTGTTGGCCCTGAGACCGATCCAGAAGAGATCTCCATGGGTCTGGATGTCGGCGCCCATGACTGCGTCAGCAAGCGCCTGGTCGAGGCCGCCCGAGAGTTGCCCGTTGAGAATGGCCTCTCCGATCACCGAACGCATGATATCGCCTATGGAGTCATCGTTGTCCTCGTACCAGGCGAAGAAGACACCGATCTCCTCGAAAAAGGACATCAGGTAAGCGGCCTCAAAGAAGACGAAGGGGCTTTTCTTGCCATCAGACGTGAAATCGCCGTTGGGCAGAAGCGCATCAACCGATAGCTTGAATGGCACCTCGAATCCCAGATCGAGATCCGCGCCGACCGCCGCGCCCAGCGCATAGTTGTCCATGATGAAGCCGTTGCCGGTGGAGACCAGCATCTTGCCGGCCTTGACCGTGAACCATCCGTCCCGGCCGACGGATGATGACAGATAAGCCTCCCTGAGGAAGCCCGTCCGCTCGGCCTCATCCGCGATCGGACGCGAGTTGGCCGTCACGCCGGCGGCCAGGTCAGGGTTGTAGGATCCGAGCGGGCGGAACTTCAACTCGCCAGAATCGACGCTCAGGTGTAGGGCGACCGCGCGCCAGAAGTCGACGTCCATTCCGGCCGCGGCAAAGGCCGAGTAACCAAGCTCGTCCTTGTCGAAACGCAGATCCAGGGGATTTCCCGACTCCAGGTCGAGCTGGTTGCGCTTGAAAAAGAAACGGTTGCTCAACCTGAGGTTGAAATTGAATGCCAGGCCATCTGCCAAGGCAGCCGCAGATAACAATATCAGCCCGCAAAGGGCCGCAGCCTGTATTAATCGTCTCGAATGTAACCGCGGCATGTAGCGCATGTTGTCAGGCTCCGGGGAAAGAAGTCAATGCGTCCGCCCCACTCCAACGCGAAACGTTGGAGTGGGGCAGGCGTTTTTCGTGATTCAGCGACCCCGGCGGCCGGAGCCCGGGTGGTTACGGATGAACTCTCTCAGCCTGCGGGCCAGGCGCGGGTGCTGGCGTACGAAATCGCGGAATTCGAGCAGCTTGCGGGCGATCTCGGGGTGATTGCGCAAGAAGTGACGGCGCTCGACCAGGCGGCGCACCGCTTCGGGATGCTTCACCAAAAAGCGGCGGTTCTTGTAGATCTCTTTAGCCACTTCGGGATTATTCTTGAGCCACTCGCGCCACTGGTAGAGCTTCTTGGCCAACTCGGGGTGCTCGGCCAGAAACTCGCGGTTGCGGTAGGCCGCCAGGGCCACCTTGGGATGCTCTTCGAGCCACTTGCGGTTTGTAAACAAGGCAACCGCCACTTTTGGGTGCTTCCGTAAGAATTCGCGGTAGTTGAAGATCGCCTCGGCAACCTTGGGGTGCGCTTCGAGCCAGGCGCGATTCTTGATGATCGCCCGCAGCATGGCCTTGGCCGCCCGGGGGTGGTTCTTGATCCAGCGGCGGTGCCTGAACAGATAGCGCGCCAGGCGCGGATGGTCCTTCAGTGCCGCGAATAGATCGCCGATCTTCTGACAGTCGCCCGGGGCGCCCGCGGGGCAGGCCTTTTCAATATTGCCTAAAGCGCCCTGCTCGTCGGCGGTCGGCGGCTGGAGATCGTCGGCATCCGCGGCCAGGGCCAGCGCCGGCAGCATCAACAAAAGCATCAGCACGGGTAGCAGTAACTTGGTCTTCATTTCTCACTCCCTTTCTGTTTTAGTGACGGACATCACACGGGTTTCCCTTAGCTTGCGCACACTGACTGAAACCCCGAGCCACTCAGAAAGTTGCGCGGCTGGCTGGAAAATTCTCAGGTGTGTTCTTGTGCCTCGTTTTTTATGGCGATAGACTAACAGCGTTTTCGACGACGGGAGCAAAATGTTCGCGGTCGGCTCCAGATTGTACGATTTGCCCGACAGGGCCGCAAAGCTGCTCAGAAGCCCTGGAACCTGGGCGGTGCTGATCGGCGCCGCCGTGATCCTGCCCTTTCTGGGCAGCAGCGGGCTTTGGGATCCATGGGAAACCCACTACGCCGAGGTGGCCCGGCGCATGGTGGCGGACGGCGACTGGCTAACTCCCCGCTGGCGGGGCGAGTTGTTTTTCTCAAAACCGGTGCTGATTTTCTGGATGATGGCGGCCAGCTTCAAGCTCTTCGGCATCTCGGCTTTGGCTGCGCGGCTGCCCTTCGCACTGACCGGCATCCTGGGAGTTTACCTGGCCTACCGAACCGTGGCCCGCGTGACCGATCAGCGTCGCGGACTATGGGCGGCGCTGGTCATGGCCAGTTCGCCATTTTATTTCATCATCGCCCGCCAGGCGATCACCGACATCGTCTTTTGCGTTTTCATCCTGGGGACGCTGGGCTGCTTCTTCACGGCAGCCATGTCCGAAAAACCGTTGCTGCGCGACGTACTCGGCATCTACATCTTCGCGGCCTTGGCCGCCCTGGGTAAGACGCCTTTGGGGCTTGCCATCCCGGCCTGCGTTATCCTGGCCTACCTGCTGCTCTCGGGCGACTGGAAGGCGCTGGGCAAGATCAAGCTGCACATCGGCATCCCGCTTTTCCTGCTGATCGCGGCACCCTGGTATGCGGCCATGCAAATCAAGTACGGCGGGAGATTTTTCAACGAGTTTTTCTTGCACAACAACATCGAGCGCGCCTTCACCGGAGTGCACGGAGAGCGGGCCTCCTTCGAGTACTTCATCAAGCAGATGGGCTACGGATTCTTTCCCTGGTTGGCCCTTGTACCCTACGCCTTCGGCCGGGCAGCCGGCATTATATCCGCAGACCGCTCTCTTCCGGTCGCCCGGCAGAGATTGTACCTGTTTCTGGCCGCCTGGTTCACGGTCAGCTTCGCGACATTTACTCTGATTGTCACCAAGTTCCACCATTACATTTTTCCGGCGCTGCCGCCCTTGGCCATGCTGGTTGGCCTGGCCATGGCCGACGCCAAGAAAAAGGGTTTGGCCATCATGGGTCCCCTCGGTGTGCTGGTGCTGGCCATGGTCGCCAACGACATCGTGGCTTCGGCGGCGCACCTGTCCAACCTGTGCACCTACGCCTACGATCGCCCGCTGCCGGAAGCGGTCTACCCGCGCTGGCCGCTGTTCGCCGTGGCAGTGACAATGGGTGCCGCCTTGCTTGCTGCGCGTTTTGTAAAGAATCGCCGCCCGATCACGGTGGCGGTGTTGCTGTCTGCGCTTACGAGCGCCGGGATCATCTCATGGCAGTACCAGCCGGCCCTGGGGCACACACTCTCGCAGCAGGATCTCTTCGAAAGTTACAAAGAATATTCCAGGCCCGGCGACAGGCTCTACCAGTACCAGATGAACTGGCGCGGAGAGGTCTTCTACTCGGCCGACAAGATAATCAAGCTATCTTCCGAAGCGGCCGTCTCCAACGTTTTGAAGAAGCCGGGGCGTGTTTTCATCGTCTCTGTTGCCGATTCTTTCTCGGCGGTCGATCGCGCGGCGCGGGAGACCACCGGAAAGCACCTGCATGTGCTGCCGGGAAGCAATATCCGCTACACGCTGTCATCGAACGTAATTGATGCCGGTGTTGCAGACGAGAACCCGCTGAGCGCCAACGTCTTTTCCGAACCTCCGCCCATCTCGCACCCACTACGGGCCGAGTTCGCCGAGGGTGCGGCCTTCCTCGGCTACGACGTCGATCCGGCCTTGCCCGAAGTGGGCAACGAGTTCTTCCTGACTCTTTACTGGGAGTGTCTCAAACCAATCGCCAAGAGCTGGCAGGTCTTCGTCCACGTCGACGGGCACGGCTTCGAGTTCAACCGCATTAACGGCGATCACCTGCCGTTACACGGCCTGTTCACGACCGACCGCTGGATGAAAGGCGATATTATCCGCGACAAGATCCGCATGAAGGTGCCCATTGAATTCAGGCCCGGGCGCTTCACAATCTACCTGGGCCTCTTCATCGGCACCCCGCGCATGCAGGTACTGCCGGGCTTCCCCCAGGACGGTCAGAACCGCGTCCGGGCAGGATTGATCGACATCCACTGAATGAGCCTGATTGCCTTGTGGTGCGACCTGTGCGGCGCTAATATGAACACATGATGCGCACTGCATTACTGATCATGACTTTCATACTGGCACTTTTCACGACCGCCTGTTCTTCAGGGGCTGTTGGCGAAGACGCCGGCCTCGACGCTGAGGTGGGCGACAACGGTGATCCCGGGGCCGATCCTGGGCTGGATGCCGGAGCGGACGTCGGCGATCCTGGTTCGGACATGGACGCCGGCTACGAAGAGCCGAATTTCGACGGTGATGCCGGCGACGGCAGTATCAGCGACGGTGACGCTATCGGTGACAGTGATGTTGACGGGGGCGACGACGGAGCGCAGGTCGGCTGGCGCAGCCTTCTCTATCCCGAGGACTGGACGCCCGAGCTGACCGATTCGGAGGGGCGCTTCCTGCACGACTTCTCGTACGCGGGCTACCACAACGGCGAAGTCCCTTTGCCGGTTGTCAACCAGCCGCTGTTCGACGTCGTCTCCGCTTTCGGGGCCGACAGCACCGGGCAGACCGACGCCACTTCGGCCATCCAGGCCGCCATCGACGAGGCCGCGGCGCAGGGCGGCGGGGTGGTGCACTTTCCGCTGGGCACCTACAGGCTTGACGGCATGCTGACGGTGAGCGCCTCGAACACCATCCTGCGCGGGGACGGGCCGGATTCCACCATGCTCTACTTCACTCGCGACCAGGACATGAGCAACAAGGCCAACATCACGCTGTATGGCGGGGTGCAGTCCTCACTCGATATTCCGCTGGCCGTCGATGCCGAAAGCCGGGCAACCGCTGTCGAAGTCGATGACGCCTCGGGCCTGCAAATCGGTGACGACGTACAGATCGGGTTCGTCATCAGCGACGAGTTCATCGCCGATCACGGCATGCAGGGCACGTGGGTCAGCTTCAACGGCCAGTGGAAACCGTTTTTCCGCCGGGTGGTAACCGGGATCGACAGCGCTGCGGATCCGGACATCGTGGAGTTGGACGTGCCCCTGCGATACCCTGTTCTCACCCGGGACGGGGCCAGTCTGCGCAAGGTCTCCGGGTTCATCAGCGAATGCGGAGTCGAATCTATCTCGCTTTCTAACGCCGTCACTTACGATAGCGCCTGGAGTTTCGATCGGGCGCACGTGCTCACAATCGATCAGGCCAAGGACTGTTGGGTACGCGCCGTGCACTCTTTCCACTCGCCGCTTGGCGACGGTGACTACCACTTGCAGAGCGGCGGAATTCTCATCAGTAACTCAAAGCAAATCACCGTAAGCGACTGCCGCATGGAAAAGGCCGAGCACCGCGGAGGAGGGGGCAACGGCTACCTCTTCGAGGTGCTCAAGAGCAACGAGGTGCTGGTGAAAGACTGCAGCGCCGTGGCCGGGCGGCACAATTTCATCCAGAACTGGGACTTCGGCACGAACGGCTGCGTGTTCTTGCGCTGCCATTCGCAAGACGGGCGCATGCTGGCCGGCTCCTGGGATCCGATCGGAACGACCGGCTACTGCGAGTACCACCACTCGCTGGCCACCGCCAACCTGGTGGACTCATGCGAGCTTTTGGACGGCTGGATCGGGTTCAACAGGCACGCTGAGAGCTCGGGCGCCGGGCACGCGGTAACCCAGAGCGTCTTCTGGAACAACCACGGCGGCGGCACAATCAAGAGCCTGCAGTACGGCTGGGGATACGTGATCGGGGTCAACGACATGAACGTGCGCACGTCGCTTACAGACATCGATCTTTTATACAACGCCATGGGCACGGAGCCCGAGGACTGGGTCGAGGCATCCCCCGACGGCACTCCCCTGCTCCCCGAAAGCCTCTACCAGGACCAACTTCGCCGCAGACAGGAGTAGCTGAAGAAGTGCCATGGCCTGCTCAATCGATTCTTTCCGGGTGCGATCCTTGATCGGCGTTGTCCTGTAACATATATTCTTCAAGCGACATCCGCTTGCGCCGGCGGGCAGTCTGGCGCTTGCTGCGCAGGATGCTGCGGCGCAGATAGCTTACCAGCCAGACTACCCAGACCGAGCCGACCAAAAAGACGAACTGGGCCTTGACCGGCGTGGACAACAGGGCATAGCTGTTTATGAACAGGCTGGCACCCAGGCCGACACCCAGGCCGATGCCGGTCGTCAGCCTCACCCAGTTGGCCCGTTCAGGTCTCCCGCTGGCCGTGGCAGTGCCCCAGTCGACCAGCGCCGGCAAGGGCATGAGCAGCAACATGACCCACACCAGCCATTCGGGCCAAGGGCCGCCGAGTCGCGCCAGAAACAGGGTAAGGAACATGGCCGGCAAGAGCCCCAGACAACGGGCGCAGAAATGAAGGCTGCGCTTGCCTATCCTGATCTCGTAGCACAGGTGCAACTTGCTCGCAGGATGGTGCGAGAGCAGCAGGCCGAAAAATCCTTGAGGCTGTGGCGGATCGCCCGACAAGAGAAAGCCTACGGCTGCGTCACGGTCAGCAGGTACTGGTCGCGGGTGTTGCTTTCCGTACGTGGCGTTCCCCAGACCTTGATATGATATACTCCCGGCATCAGTTCCTTCTTGATCGATTCTGTGGCCTCGCCCTTGCCCTGAGCCGAAATGGCCGCCTGTTTCAACTTGCCGTCTTGATCCTGCTCGGGGCCCAGCAAGGCGATGCCGATGTCCAGCTTGGGAATTCCGCTGCATTCGATCAAGGTATCATGCGGGCCGTCCTGGCCGGAAAGATCCAGCACGTACATGTCGACATCGCCTTGCGGGTGCAGCGTGCCGCGCAGGGTGTCTCCGATTTTGATCGCCGTCGCCCTCTCCGGCTTGCGGTTCGGCTCGCGCTCCTCTCGCCCGTCGTCGCTGCGCAGTGTCAGCGTCAGCGAGTAGGTCTCGTCGAGATTGTAGAAATCGCGCACCCACTTGCCGTCCACTTTCTTGTAGACACCTTCGACCCGCACGTAGTTCTCACCGGGCTTCAAGGCGCAGTTGGTCAAGATCTCTGGCTCGCCCACCCCGCCGTCATTGATGCGCACCAGCGCGAAGTCGCGCTTCTGGTCTTTCTTCTCGGGATCGACGACGTATAGCTGCAGGTCGACCCGGTCGAGGGCGGAAAGCTCGGCCGATAGCAGGCTGGGTCGCTCAACCTCGATCTTGTACCAGTCGACGTCAGACGGAGATTCCATGTAGCCGCGCATCTTCTGCCCATCGAGCACGCTCATGGCATGTCCGGCATCGTCGTCCGGCTCGCGCTCGAGGTCGTCTCCGCCGGTCTCGGAAGAGATGCTGAGTGAATAGGTTTTCTCGGCGTTTGCGGTGCGCTCGAACTTCTTCGGCTTTGGTCCAGGCACCCAGGCCGACTTGACCACCACGAAGATCGCTCCACCAGAGGCCGGCAGGCCCAGGTTGCGCACGACGATACCCTGGTCGATCTTCTCGCTGCTGCATTTGAGGATCGGAGCGCGTTCTTCGCCGTCGAGGATTTCCAGGGCGAAGCGCACCCCGGTGACCGCCGCCAGGTCGATGCGTAGCACCGAGCCGGTGGCCAGATCCTTGCAGTTGACCAGATACCAGTCCTCGTCACGCTTGTGCCCCAGGTAACCCGTGACCTGCTCGCCGACCTTCAGCTCGTTGGCGGTCGAGTAGCGCCCGTTGAACTCGACCTCCTGCCCGGTGACGGGCTCGGAAAACTCGAGCACGAGACGGTAGGCACCCCCCTTGCCGCCTGCGGCCCCTCTGACGCGCAGATAGGCTCCGCGTTCGATAGTCAGGTTCGGGTAAACCTCGCCCTCTCCCGGGCCTCCCGAATCCACCCCGAAAAGCTCGTTGCGGTCTGCATCCAGGAAAGTGAGGCTGACGTCATCGGCCGCGACGGGCGAAATCCGCACTTTCAGCACCTTCTTGCCCGGCGGGGCGATCTTGTACCAGTCGACGGCCCGATTCTTGGGCCCCGCGGCCGCCTCGAGTGTGCCGTTGACGACGCAAGAATCCTTGATCTCCATGGCCTGCCCGGTCTTCTCGTTTGGCTCGACCTCGGCGATCTCTCTCTGCACAGGCGCCACGGTTTCCGTTGCGGTAGATTTATCCCCCGCGGGCTTTTCGACCTGCTCATCGTTTCCTTTTTTGTCGGGGCAAGCCGCAAACAACAAGGCTGTCAGGGCAATCATGATTGTTCCCAGGCGTTTCATGTCGTTCCCTCCTGAATAGAAGCCGGGACCGATTACAACCGCAGAACCACCGGCTGTCAAGCGAGGCATATATATGCAATCTGGCGACCGGCGGTCTTTCCCTCGCGGCGGTAAGAGAAAAAGGTGCCTTGCTGGCAGCAGGTGCAGCGTTCGATTGTCTCGATGTTCTCGACCGCCAGGCCGCATTGCACGAGCCACAGTCGGTTGGTCGCGGCCAAGTGAATGTGGCGGGCGGAGCCGACCATCGAGACCACCTCGGAGCCGAAGCGTTCCATGAACGGCTCGTAGACCTCCGCGCCCACTTCGTAGCAGCAAGGCTGGATGCAGGGCCCGATGGCGGCCAGCATATCCTCCGGCCGGCAATTATAGTGCTCCTGCATACTCGAGACGGCCGAGGTTACGGTCCCGGCCAGCGTCCCGCGCCAGCCTGCGTGCACGATGCCCAGCGCCCGCGGCTGGGGGCAGAAAAGCAACACCGGCACGCAGTCGGCCGTGCGCACCGTGAGCACAACGTCTTCGCGATCGCTGACGGCCGCGTCATAGCTGAGATCGGGCCGGGCCATCACGGCCGCGGCCGGGGCGTCCGCCACGAGTACGTCGCTGCCGTGCACCTGGTTGAGCCAGATCAGATCGTTGCGCGAAAACCCGCTTTCATGCTCCCATTGCCGCAGGCTACCCAGGACGTCACCGGCCAGCCTGGTCGAAAAGCCGTGTTCGACTCCGTGTCTTTCTAATAATTCAGAATGCAGGATCGTTTCGTTCATGACACCCTCAGGATGAAGCACTTCAGGTATCGCGACTCCGGAAACCCCAGCCGCTCGGGATGATCGCGTGCCTGGCCGCGTCTTTCCATTATCTGGACATTGCGTCCGCTGTCTGTGGCGGCGGAGGCGAGCACTTCCTCGAACATGTCCATGCTCAGGTGGTAGGAACAACTGCAACTTACCAGGATGCCTCCGGCTGCCAGCAGGCGCATCGCCCGCAGGTTGATTTCCTTGTATCCCCTCAGCGCGCCCGCAAGCGCTCTTTTGTTCTTGGCGAACGCCGGCGGATCCAGCACCACCATGTCGTAGCGTTGGCCGGCCCGATCACGCTCTGTCAGAAAATCGAAGACGTTGGCCGCGACCGTCTCAACACGCAAGTTATTGGCCGCGCCCGACTCCCGCGCGATCTCCAGGGCCTGTGCCGACTGGTCGACCAGGGTCACTTCCGCGGCCCCGCCCCGCGCGAGTTGCAGGCCGAACCAGCCCTGGTAGCAGAAGGCGTCCAGGCAGTGCCCGCGGGCATAGACGGCCGCCGCGATCTGATTCTCGCGCTGATCCAGAAAGGCGCCGGTCTTCTGGCCCTGCAAGGGATAGACCGGCAGGGAAAGCCCACCAATCTCGACGGTGACCGGCTCGGCCAGCTCGCCGCGCAACAGTCCGCTTTTCTGATCGAGGCCCTCCAGCCTACGAACCGCAACGTCGTTTCTCTCGATCAGCGCCCGCGGCGCGAGACTTTCCTGCAGGCAGTCGGCGAAAAGATCCTTGAGGCGCTCTGTACCGGCGCACAGTGTCTGCATGACGACTGCGTCGGCGTAGCGGTCGACGATCAGGCCGGGCAGTCCGTCCGACTCGGCGAAAACCAGCCGCCCGGCCGTGTCCGCCCCCTGTAACCCGCGGCGCGCCTCGATGGCTGCCGCGAGCCTGTCGCGAAAGAAGGCCCGCGCGGGTATTTCTCCCCCGCGCGAGATCATCCGCAGGACGATCAGCGAGTCGCGGCTGTAGAAGGCCCAGCCGAGACTGTTCGTGCCGCCCCGACCGTGTCTCTTCTCGACCGCGACGACGTCGCCGCTGGCACACCCGTGGTCGTCTTCGATGTCCGAGCGGTACACCCACGGATGGCCCAGCGCGAGTCGCCTCGCGGCCCGGGCGCTAATAGATACGCTGGGCACGCTCATGATTCCTCCAACGCGGCCAGCCAGGCATCCAGGTCGCGCGCCGCCCGCTCGACCGCCGCCTGGCGCCTCTTTGCGCGACCGCGCGCGCCGGTCTCGGGCAAGAGGCCGAAGTTGATGTTCATCGGCTCGAAGCCCTTTGCCAATCCGTGCCCGCGGACGTGCGCGCACAGGGCGCCCAGGGCGGTGGTCACGGGCGGCGGGATGACCTTTCTGCCCGCGCGCTCGCGGGCCACGAATAGGCCCGCCAGAATGCCCATCGCGGCGCTCTCGACGTAACCCTCGACACCGACGATCTGCCCGCTCAGCCTGATCCGCGGCTCGGCCCGCAGGCCGAAGGCGTCGTTCAACACTCGCGGAGCGTTTACGTAGAAGTTGCGGTGGATGGCGCCGTAGCGCAGGAACTTCACCTTCGCAAGACCGGGAATCAGCCTGAACACCTCACGCTGTCCCGCCTGGGTCATCTTGGTCTGGAAGCCTACGATGTTGTATGCGCTCCCGGATCTGTTTTCATGACGTAGTTGCACCACGGCGAAGGGCCGCGGTACGATCTCGAACCCCACCGGCCTGAGCGGCCCGAAGGTCAAGGTCTCATCCCCGCGCCGGGCCAGTTCCTCGATCGGCAGGCAGCCCTCGAAGAAACCCGTGTCCTCGAATTCGTGAAGAGGCGTGCAAGGCGCGCGGCGTAAAGCATCGAGAAAGGCCCGATATTCATCCTCGCTCAACGGACAGTTGAGGTAGTCTCCGCCCTCTCCCTTGCCCCAGCGCGAGCCTGAGAAGACCTTGTGCCGATCGATGCTCTCGGCTTCGATGATCGGCGCCAGCGCGTCGTAAAAGTACTGATCGTCGTCCGGGCAAAAGCGTTGCAATACCGCCGCCAATGGGCCGGATGTCAGTGGGCCGCTGGCCACTATCACATCGCCCGCAGGCAAATCGCCCACCTCGATTCCGGGCCTGAAGTTTATCTTCGGCTCGGCCGCGATGATCTCTCTTACCGCCTCTGAAAATGCAACCCGGTCTACGGCCAGGGCCGTGCCGGCCGGCACGCTAGTGCGCCCGGCGGCTTCCAGAATGACCGAACCCAGGCTGCGCATCTCGCTCTTCAGAAGGCCGTGTGCCGTCAGGGGATCATCGGACTTGAGGGAGTTCGAGCAAACCAGCTCGGCCGGGCCGGGAAGCCTGTGGGCCGGGGAATAGGCCGCGGGCTTCATCTCAACGAGTTCGACGGCGTGACCCATGTGGGCCAGCCGCATGGCCGCCTCGCAGCCGGCCATGCCCGCTCCCACAACCGTTACGGGTTGTGTGTCAGTCGGCATCGCGGGGACGCTTGTACTCGCAATCTTTAACCGAGCAGGCGATGATCTCGCCGTCGCGCTTGGTTTCCTTGTATACCAGGATTCCGAAGCCGCACTGGGGACAGCTCTCTGCCAGCGGACGGTTGAAAACAGAAAACTTGCACTCCGGGTAACTGTTACAGGCGTAGAAGATGCGCCCCTTCTTGGAGCGCCGCTCCACGAGCTGGCCCTGCTTGCACTGAGGGCAGGCAACGCCTGTCGAGATCGCCTTGGCGTTCTTGCACTCCGGGTATCCCGAGCAGGCCAGGAAACGCCCGAAACGGCCGCGCTTGACGATCATCGGCCGGCCGCATTTCTCGCACACCTCGCCGGTTTCTTCGACCGGCGCGATCTCCACCTGGTTTCCGTTGTGACTCTTGATCTCCTTGGTATTCTTGCATTCGGGATATCCCGAGCAGGCCAGGAAGTAGCCGTTGCGCCCCCACTTGACGACCATCGGCTTGCCGCACTTTTCGCAACAGTGCTCGGTGGCAACCTCCTCCCGCTTGACGTCGCGCATCTCGAGGCGGGCCTTCTCGAGTGTCTTTTCAAAGGGGCCGTAAAACTCCCTCATCAGGCTGACCCAGTCCTGCTTGCCCTCCTCCACCTCGTCGAGCTTGTTCTCCATCATGGCGGTGAAATCGACATCGAGAATCCCGGGAAAACTCTTCACCAGAAGCTCGGTCACCAGGCACCCCAGCTCCGTGGGATGCAGGCGACCCTTATCTTTTTCCACGTAACGCTTGGACAGGATGGTATCCAGAATACTCGCATAGGTGGAAGGACGGCCGATGCCGCGCTCTTCCATCTCCTTGATCAAGGTTCCATCCGAGAAACGCGGCGGAGGCTGAGTGAAGTGCTGGCCGGTATCGATCGAGTCGACCCGCAGGACGTCGCCCGTGGAGAGGGGCGGGAAGGTGACACCCTCGTCCGCTTCCTTGTCGCTCCGGGTGACAGCCAGAAACCCGTCGAAGACACAGACCGATCCGCTGGCCCGCAAGAGGTAGTCTTCCCCGGCAGCGATGTCGATGGATGTCACCTGGTAACTGGCAGAAGCCATCTGACAAGCTACGAACCGGCACCAGATCAGGTCGTAGAGCTTGAGCTGCTCGGGAGTCAGGTTCGCCTTTACCCTGGCCGGGGAATATTCGATGGTGGTGGGCCGAATCGCTTCGTGGGCGTCCTGGGCGCCCTTCTTAGCCTTGTAGACAAGCGGCTCGTCGGGCAGGAACTCTTTGCCGTGAGCCTTTTCGATGTGCTCGCGAACCGCGTCGACGGCATCCTGCGAAAGCCGCGTGGAATCCGTGCGCATGTAGGTTATCAAACCGACGGAACCTTCCTCGGAGATCTCCACGCCCTCATAGAGCTGCTGGGCGATGCGCATGGTTTTCTTGGCCGTGAAGCGCAACTGGCTCGCGGCGGCTTGCTGCAAGGTGCTTGTTGTGTAGGGGGGAAGGGGACGCCGAGTGCGGGACTTCTTCTCGACAGCCAGAACCACCTGGCTGGCGGCCCGAAGATCTTTCTTTATCTTTTCGGCATGCTCGCCGTTTTCGATCTTCGCCTTCTGGCCGCCTATTTTCGAAAGCGCGGCCGTAAACGGGCTGTCGTCGTCCGTGGAATTTCGGACCGTCTCTTCAATGGTCCAGTACTCCTGCGGCTCAAAGGCCTCGATTGCCTGCTCGCGCTCGACCACCAGGCGCAACGCCACCGACTGCACGCGGCCGGCGGACAATCCGCGCCTGACCTTTTCCCAGAGCAGCGGGCTTATCTCGTACCCCACCAGCCGGTCGAGCACCCGCCTGGCCTGCTGGGCATCGTAGAGCTGCTGGTTGAGTTCGCGAGGGTTCTTTATAGCCTCTTGCACCGCGCGCTTGGTTATCTCGTTGAACACGACGCGCGAGACGTTCTGGTTAACCGGCCGGATCTCTTCGGCAATATGCCAGGCGATGGCCTCACCCTCGCGGTCGGGATCGGGTGCCAACAAGACTTTGTCCGCCTTCTTGGCGGCCGCGCGCAGCTCGTCGAGCACCTTCTTTTTACCGCGGATCACCACCAACTCCACGTTGAAACCGTTCTTGACATCCACGCCCATCTTGCTCTTGGGAAGATCCTTGACGTGACCCACGGACGCCTTGACCGTGTAATTCTTGCCCACGTAGCGCTTGATCGTTTTCGCCTTGGTCGGAGATTCGACTATCAACAGGCTCTTTACCATTGTTTCAGGCTCCCTCTTGTGTGCCAACCGCCGCTGCGTGAAGCCAACGGGCAACCTTGTAAACCATTCCGGGCCGCTGTTCAACGAGACCCTTGAGCTCCATCTGCAATAACGCGGACGCAACTTCGGAACTGCTCATTCCAATCCTTGTTACCAGGTCATCCACCGATCCGCCGTCCGGCCCGAGCGCCTCGATCAGTTTTCGCTCCCCCTGTGTGAGATCCGGGGGCCGCGCCACGAGCTCGAGCGATCTTTGCCCGCCTTTGGAAATCGAAAGCTCAGAAAGAATGTCTTCCGCGCTTTCCACCAACCGGGCTCCATTACGGAGCAAGCCGTGTACACCGGCGCTCAGGCGTTCGCCAGCCGGGCCGGGCACCGCCATCACCAGCCTGCCCTGCCTGACTGCCAGCCTTGCTGTGATCAGGCTGCCGCTCTTCTCCGCCGCGCGTACAACTACCACACCCAGGCTGAGACCGCTAATTATCCTGTTGCGCTTAGGAAACTGGAAACTGCGCCCCTCGGTGCCGGGCGGGTACTCGCTTACCAGCGCCCCTTCCCGGGCCAGCCGCTCGAACAGTTCGCGGTTGGAGGCCGGATAGGCGATATCGGGGCCGGTACCCAGAACCGCCACCGGTAATCCCCCGCCATCCAGGCAACCGCTCAACACGGCAGTATCGATGCCCCCCGCCCCACCGCTGACCACGCAGACGCCGGCCTCGGCCAGTTCACAGCCCAGCTTGCGAGCCATGGACATCCCGTAGTCGTCTGCGGCCCGCGAGCCGACCAGCGCGACCCGCGGGGCAGGCGGCAGACTACCCCGGATGTAGAGGCTCTCGGGCGGGGACGGAATGCCGTCCAAGAAAGATGGGTAGCCAGCCTGGCCGCGGTCGACGCGAATTATCCCGCCGGCCGACGCTGTAGAGGTGGAACCCATGGCCGCCCCCTCTAACACGACCGTACCAGTCCCCGTCAAGGAATATTTGGGCCCGGCAGTGCGATTACAATTCTAACTGGCTGAATTTACGGGCCTAAACAAGCCCAGGGTTGGTTTCCAAATCACTGGACGGACATAAGAACTCGATCGCCGATTGTCATCTCGCGAATACTGGCGATGACTATACCGGTGCTCGCCTGGGCACGCGCGTCGACAACCATGATGCGCCCGAAGATCTCGATCGGCAGGTCCTTGTCCCACATGTTGATCTCGCGCAGCTCGCCGAATTTCAAAAAACCGTCTTCCCTGCGGACGACGTCGAAAATGTTGCCTTCTTCGACGCCCTGGTCGGTTCCCTGATCGATGAAAACAAGGTGTTGCTCTCCGATGTTGGTGATCGCGACGCGCGCATCCATGATGTACCCCTTGAGTTCAACCGAGTTCGGCTTGGGAGCGACGGCCCTGGAAAGTTCGGCCAGCCAGGGCGCGATCCTGTCGCCGCGCTGAATCGGCAAGAGCGAGGTGGTGATGATCGCAGTGGCCACATCCCTGTCGATAGACACGATCTGGGCCGCGCCGAGTACCCGCGTGTAGTATCCCCGGAATTCCCCGGTAACAGGGTGTTGGATCTTCTTGACCGTCCTGATGATTATGTAGTTTTTTTTCACCCCGGCCGCGCCGGGATCTTTGAACTTGAGGTAGATGGGATCATACTCGGAAAGGAACTCCTTGTCCTCGCGCGAACCGACTATCGTGCCCAGGTGATCGTACTCGTCAGTGGTGACGAAAGCGTCCCGCTGGATTTTCAGCATGCCGACGGTCTTGGCCTGGACTATCCTGCCCCTCACCTCGACCAGGTTGCCCGGCACTTCTTCCATCTCCGTCTCATCTTCGTAGGGCTCTGGCACTTCCATGTCACGACTGGCCAGAATCTCACCCGGCAGCTCCCCGGTGGGGTAGAAACGAACCTGCTGCCCGGGAAAGATCCAGTGGGGATTCTGGATCTCCGGATTGTAAGACCATACCCGGGGCCAGTACCAGGGGCTGTTCAGGTACTTGGCGCACAAGTCCCAGAGAGTGTCCCCGGGAACCACGGTATGCTCCTCCTCCACCTGGGTACGGCCGTTCTGTACCGGCGCGGCCTTTTCCTTCTTTTCGGCGGCGTCGATGGTTTCCCGGTCTTCCGGGGCAATCACCTCGTTCTCCTGAGCCCTGGCCGAAGAAAGTAGGAAAACCAGCCCTGCCGCTACAACAGACAGCGTCATGACCAATCTGCGCATATGGTCCTCCTCATCGGATATACCGTAGCCTCCGGTTGGCCTCCGCCGCTTCCTCGCTCAAAGGGAAAGCCTGAACCAGCTGGAGGTAGATAGTTCGAGCGTCCTTGCGGCGCCCCAGTTTCTCCTGGCACCTGGCCGCCAACAGCATGGCGTCAGGCGCCAGCCTGTTTCTCGGATCTTGCCGTGACACGGCGGAAAAATCAACCTGGGCCTTGTGGTATTCGCCGCGCACGAGATGGGCGCGGCCCAGGTAATAAAGAGCGTCGACCGCCAGCGGATGCCCGACGTAGTCCCTGGCGAACTTCGTTAAAGTTTCGATTGCGCGTACGTAGTGCGAACTGCGGAATGGGGAAAGGGCCCGCGTGAAACCTCGCGCGATGCTTTCCTCGTCGTAGCCTTCATCCATGGTTTCCCGGTCGGTGGGAGCTAGCTTGACAGCCTTCCCGGAGGAGAGCCCCACCCTCGCCTTCAGCTTGCCCTGGGAGGCACGCTTCTTTTCTACCAATAGCTTTTTCGTAATCCGTTTCAACTGGATTTGCACATCGTCGAGGCGTTTTTCGATTTTGCGGTTGGCCTGGTGCAGATCGCTCAGATCCTGTTCAAGTATATCGACTCTCTTAATCAGTCGCCCATTTTCTCCGCAACCTGCGAGACACGGCAACAGGAGAACCGAAAGTATTGAGACCACAAATCTGAGCACCAGCCGTTCCTCCAATGACCATCTAAATTAATACAAATTACGCATCAATTATACTTAATTATACTTCCATGTCAAGAATACAGGTCCCCTGCCCTTTTTCAGCTTTCGAGCCGCGTTGGAAGCCCTACACGGAACACGGTGCCGCCTCCGGGACGGTCCAGCACCTCGATCCGCCCGCCGTGCTCATCGACGATTTTCTTGACGATCGCCAGTCCCAGCCCGGTTCCATCCTCCTTGCCGCTAGAGACGAATGATTCGAACAGGTTGCCGCGGATTTCCGCTGGAATTCCCGGGCCTGTATCGGCAAACTCGAAGATGACGCTGTCACCAGCGCCCTCCACGGATATTGTGAACATTCCCCCGGCCGGCATCGCCTGGCGGGCATTACGGGCAATATTGACCAGCAACCGGCGCAGCTTGTTCTCGTCGACCCTCAAAGCGCCATGGTAGCGATCTTCTATTTCCAGCTTGACGCCGCTGATGTCCAGTTCCCGTGTCAGCAACTCCTTCATTTCGTCGAGGAGCCGGTCGGTGTAGACCTTGTGCATGAGCAGGCTGCTTTCACCCCGGGCAAAGGCCAGCAACTCGCGGATCATGTCGTTGATGAAGTCGAACTGACGTAAAATGATATTCGATTGCTCGCGACGGCGCAGGCTTTCGGCTTCAGTGGCCATCAGTTGCACGTAGCCCGAGATGATGGTCATCGGCGTGCGGAAGTCGTGGATCACTCCGGAAAGCATTTGCCCTATCGAGCTCAGGCGCTCTTCTTTTTCATGCTCTTCCCGACGCTGCCAGTTCAAAACCGCCGAGTGAACCTGCCCGGCGATCAGCGTGGCCAGCTTCTCGTCGTCCGGCCCGAACAGGCCGTCATGCTTGTTCAGCAGTTCGAACGCCCCGAGCACATCGCCTTCCGCGCCCAACGGCACGGCCAGCATGTTGCGCACCGGAAAATCGAGATCCTCCTCGATGTTTTTCAGGTGGCGCTCGTCTCCGCCCGGGTCGTTGACCAGCGCGCTCCGGCCATGCTCGGCCACCCAACCGGCCACGCCCAACCCGCGTCGCAGGCGAAGGTGCCGCACCGCCTCCGCCCGGGTGCCCACCGCCGAGGCGAAGATCAGGTCCTGGCTGTCCGGGGACAAAAGGACGACCGACCCCGCCTCGCATTCGACCAGTTCGACAGCCCTGTGCAGCAAGCGCTCGAGCATCCCGTCGATATGCGTAGCCGCCGAGATTTCCTTCTCAATCCCGAAAAGGACGTCGAGTTCTTCCACCTTGCGGGCAAGCTGTTGCTGGGCCTCCTGCAACTCGATGTTCTTGGCCAGCAGCCCGAGGACGAGTTGGGCATTCTCGACCGCCACGCTCACCTGGGAACAGATGGCTTCGAGCAGGCGCTCGTCCTCCACGGTGAAGTGCCCGCCGCGCTTGTTCAGGCTCTGAATGACGCCCAGGATGTCGCCCCGCTTCCCGCGTAGCGGCACACACAGCAGGCTGAGCGTTTTGTAACCGGTGATCTTGTCGATATTCTTGTCGAAGCGCTCGTCAATATAGGCATCCTTGATGTTGATCGAACGCCCGTGTTCAGCCACCCACCCGGAAATGCCCCTGCCCAGCGGCAACCTGATCTCCTCGACGTCGTCTCCCTGGGCGACCTTCGACCAGATCTCGCCATGCTCACGATCGACCAAAAATATGGTCGAGCGGTCCGCGTCCATCAGATCGCTGACCCGGCCTACCACCAGGCTCAGCAAGGCGTCCTGGTCGGCAACCGCCGTCAGGCTGCGTCCCAGCTCCATCATGACCGCGACGCGGGATTCCTCACGCTCCAGCGACGCGCGCAGATCGCTCGCTGCCTGATCAATCTTGCCGCCGTCTTCCGTTTGCCCGGACATGGGGAATCTCCGTCTAATGCGCCTCGGCCCAGTTGCCGCCCGTCGAGATATCCACGGCCAGCTCGACATCGAGCTTGGCCGCGCCCTCCATTTTCTCACGGACCAGCTTTTCCAGCAAATTTGCTTCAGCCATGGGCACGTCGAAGACCAGTTCGTCATGCACCTGAAGCACCAGCCGGGCTTTCAATCCGCGTTCGGCCATGGCCAGGTGAACGTCGATCATCGCTCGCTTGATGATGTCGGCGGCAGTGCCCTGTACGGGAGTGTTCTGGGCAATACGCTCGGCGTTGGAGCGCACGTTGTGATTCGCGCTGTCGATCTCCGGCAACATGCGCCTTCGGCCGAAAAGGGTCCAGACCATCTTCTCGGCCCGCGCCCGGTCGTGGCAATCCGCCACCCAGCGCCGCACACCCGGGTAGCGATCGAGGTAGTTGTCGATGATTTCCTTGGCCTCGGCGCGGGAGATGCGCAGTTGGCGGGCCAGGTTGTAAGGGCCCTGGCCGTAGATGATGCCGAAGTTGACCGCCTTGGCCCCGGAGCGCATGCGGCTGTCGACCTTTTCGATCGGCACCCCGTAGATCCTGGCCGCCGTGCGCGCGTGGATGTCTTCACCATCGCGAAAGGCGGCCAGCAGGTTCTCGTCCTGCGAGAGATGGGCTAAAATGCGCAGTTCGACTTGCGAATAGTCGGCGCTGAGTAACAGGTTGCCGTCAGTGGCGACAAAGGCCTCGCGAATGCGCCGGCCCATTTCCGTCTTGATGGGAATGTTTTGAAGGTTGGGATTCGACGAAGATAGTCTGCCGGTGGCGGTCACGGCCTGGTTGTAGCTGGTGTGGATGCGGCCGGTTTCGGGGTTGATCATTTCCGGTAACACGTCGGCGTAGGTCGACTTAAGCTTGGCAATTGCGCGGTAGTCTAGGATGGCAGCCGGCAGTTCGTGCCCGATTGCAAGCTCCATCAACACGCTGGAGTCGGTCGAAGGCCCCGATTTGGTCTTTTTCTTGACTTCGAATCCCATCTCGTCAAAGAGAACAACCCTGAGTTGGGCCGGCGAGTTAACATTGAACTCACGGCCCGCAAGCAGGTGGATGCGCTCTTCGAGCTCGGCTATCTTGTGCGTAAGCTCGTCGCTCATGCGGCGCAACTGCTCGGCGTCGACGCTCACCCCGGCCAGTTCCATGTCCACCAATACATCGATCAGCGGCAGCTCGGTGTCATCGAGCAGATCGAACAGTCCCTCGCGCTCGACTTGCGGCAGTAGCAGGCGACACAGGCGCAGGGTGACATCGGCATCCTCGGCGGCGTATTGCGTCGCTTTCATTATCGGCACATCGGCGAAGGGAATTTCTTTCACGCCCTTGCCCGCCACCTCGGCGTAAGTTATCGGCCGGTGGCCGAGCAGATCGATCGAGAGGGCTTCCAGGCCGTGGCTCGTCCTTCCCGGATCGAGGACATAGGAGGCCAGCATGGAATCGCAGGCCACCCGAAGCAGTCTCAGCCCGTGACGGTTGGCCAGCACCACGGCATCGTACTTGATGTTCTGACCGTAGATCTTGACCGCCGGATCGGCAACCAACGATCCGACGACATCGATAGCCTCGGCCACCGGAAGCTGCCCGGAGGCTCCCCCGTCGCTATGCGCCAGAGGCACGTAAACTGCCTGGCCCTCTGCCGGACACAAGCTCAGGCCGACGATCTCGGCCCGCATGGCGTCGAGGGAGGTGGTCTCGAGGTCGAGGGCGCACTCACCAGTCTGACGGGCGCGGGCGGCCAGGCGCTCGAGTTCTTTGCGCTCGAAAATCGTTTTATAGCCGCTGGTGTCGATCGACTTCGAGGCCGTCAACTGGCTTCTCAGGCTCTCGAAGCCCAGGCGGGCCAGAAAGGCGTCCAGTTGCGGTCTGTCGTAGTCGCGCCGCTTGAGATCATCAAGCGTCACATCCAGCGGCAGGGCGCAGTCGATCGTCGCCAGGCGCTTCGAAAGCCGGGCCGTCTCGGCCTGGGCGATCAAGTTCTCGCGCAACTTGCTCTTCTTCATCCCGGAAGCGGCCGCCAGCACCGCCTCGAGGTCACCGTACTCGGCCAGCAGCTTGACGGCCGTCTTGGGCCCCACTTTGGTCACGCCCGGAATGTTGTCGGAAGAGTCTCCCTGCAGGGCCAGCAGATCGATCACCTGCCCGGGAGCCACGCCCAGCTTGGTCTTCACCCCGGGAGAGTCATAGGTCACGTGCTTCATGGTGTCGCGGACGACCACCCGTTCGCCGACAAGTTGCATAAGATCCTTGTCGCCGCTGATGATGACGACGTCGTAGCCGCTCTCCGCGGCCCGGGTCGAAAGCGTGCCGATGACGTCGTCCGCCTCGACGCCCTCCCTGATAATCAAGGGCAGCGCCAGAGCCTCGACGGCCTCCTTGACCAGCGGAAACTGCACCTTGAGTTCTTCCGGCGCCGGCGGCCGGTTGGCCTTGTAGTCGGGATACATCTCGTGCCGGAAGGTCTTTCCGCCCGAGTCCAGCACCACCGCGAAATGCTCAGGATCCTCTTTCTTGAGTAGCGCCAAGATCATCCGTGTTGTCCCGAAGACGGCATTGACCGGAGTGCCGTCGGGCGCCGTCATGTCTTGCTTGATTGCGTAGAAGGCGCGGAAGATCAAGTTGAAGCCGTCCACCAGAAAGAGGACGGGTCTTTTTTTCTCGCTCATGGCAAGCAATCCATCGGCAAACCTCCAGCCGCAACCGGCCCGAGTGTAACATATGTCACCCGGCGGTACGCAAAACGCGCGCGATGAAATCCTCGCGGGCATCCGTATCCTGCAGGCTCTCCTCGTCCGTAAGCGGCAGGAGGGGGAAGTGCTCGCCGAATATACGGGCGAAGAGTCCTGTGCCCGCCGCATGAGGCTGGCTGCGGCTGTCTAAGACGGACACTTGTCGCAGGCCGCAACTTGGCGAACGGCATTTGAAGACGAAGCCGGCAAGCTTCTGTCCTTCGAGTTGTCCGACACGCAGCCGGGCCCAGCGCAACATTCTTTCGGTGAGATCGACCCGGCTTTCGATGGTCACCAGGCGGGGCGCATGCGGGCTTCCTTCCAGGCGCATGGGTTCGCGGGGGACGCCCAGTCCGCATTCCTCTTCGGGACAAACGGGCACCCATTTCAACCGGCTTGCGAGAACATCAGCGAGCAAGTCACTCCGCTTGTGGCCGCCGTCATAGCGCACTTGTAGGCCGAGCAAACAGGCACTGATGCCGACAGGCGCGGAGTTCACAGAAGCTCGTCCATGCTGACGAACGATCGGCTGGACGGGATGATGATCTTCGATGACAGCTCGACCTTCCAGGTGCCCATGCCTCCCGGGCCGGAGATCTTCGGTGAGCCGGGCCAGACGCCGTCTTTGCCGGCTCGGACGGCGGCTTCGTGTACGGGCCGCCCCAGGGCTCGCGACAGATCGACCACCAGTTGGCCGATTGTTTTTCCGCCCGGCGGCGTCGCGGCTCTTTCGATCTTTCGCAAGCGGTGATCGAAGCTGACCAGCGTCCCCGAGGTCTCCGCCAGCGTCGCCGCCGGCAGGACGACCTGGGCGGCCCGGGCTGTGCGGGTCAGTCGATGATCGACCACCACCAGGGCATCGAGCTTCTCGGCCGCCAGGTGCTCTTCGGGATCCTGCAGCGGATCCTCGAGCATTACCAAAGCGCCCGAGATCTTCCCGGAAGAGATCGCATTCTCAAGATCATCCCGGGCAGGGTCTTGCCTCATTCCCGCAAGGTACGCCCCCAGCGCATTGCAGTCGGCCTGAAGCAGCAGCAGTCCGCCTCCGGTCAAGATACACATCTCGGCAAGAAGCGTAAGATCGCCCGTGGATCTCTCGGCGCCCTCGTCCAGATCGTAGACGGCCACGATTTTCTTGGCGCCAATCAGCATCTCGACAAGGCGATCCACCTTGGCGGGCTTCACACCGCAGCGTCCCGTGTCTTCCTTTTGCATCGCCTGCTGCAGCGTCTTGCCGAATGCCTCGATTTCGCTCTTCGATCCGTTCAGATCCTGCGCCCCGTCGATTAGCCTGCGCAAGACGTCGGCCATCAGGATTCCGGCCGTTGTGCGCCTGGGGTTCAACCACAGCTCGGCCGAGCCGACCATGTTCGTCCTGTTCGAATTGATTACAGCCAGGCGCACACCATTTCTCGCCGCCCGGCGCAGCTTCATGGCCAACACCGGGTGATTCATGTCGGGGTCAGCGCCAAGAAGCACTACCAGATCGGCATCGTCTATGTCCTCGACAAAGCAGGTAGACGAGGTGTGACCGAGGATCCCGTCCAGATCACGGCGGGGCCCGCCGTGCATGACCTGGTTGAAACTTCCGATAAGATCGGTTCCAAGGGCGTCTTTGGCGAGCTTGCCGACCAGGTAGCTGTCCTCGAACGTCATGCGCGCCGCCGCCAGGACGGCCAGCGATTGCGGTCCATGTTTTTTACTGCAGCCGGAAAGCAAGCGGGCCGCCTCGCACAGCGCCTCGTCCCAGCCGCACTCGACGAGCTGCCCGTCCTTGCGAATCATCGGTTTGCGAATGCGCTCGCCGACTTGGACCAGCCCGGTTCCGAATCTGCCCTTGACGCACAGGTCGCCCTCTCCCGGGCCCGAGCCTTCGGGGGAGGTCGCCCACAGCAGTCCGTCGGCGGCAGCGTGCAGATCCAGCGGGCAGGCCAACGAACAGAAACCGCAGGCCGAGGAGACCCGCTCGGTTTTCCACGGACCTTGCCGCCCGGAAGGCAGCTTGGCGGTAAGGGCGCCGGTCGGACAAGTCTCGACGCATGCTCCGCAGGCTATACACGGGCTTTCAGCCAGCGACTTGCCCATGGTCGGCTTGATGGTCGTCCGAAAGCCCCTGGCGGTGAAGCCCAGCACCGATTGTCCCAGGACATCGGTACAGGCGCGTACGCAGCGGCCGCAGAGAATGCACTTGTTCGGGTCCAGGGTGATCAGCGGATGGCTGTCGTCGACCTCGTGGCGCCGGACCTGACCGGCAAGCGAACCCAGATCGACTTCGTACTCTGTTGCGTAGTGTCTGAGCCGGCAGTCGAAGCGCGCGTTGCAACCGCAGCGCATACAACGGGAGGCTTCGTCGATGACTTCTTTTTCTGAAAGGCCGAGGTCCACTTCACCAAAGTCCCGCGTGCGCACCAAGCCGTCGCGATCGGGCATCGCGTGCCGGGAGGATTTCTCGACACCCGCATACCAGCGCGCGTCGACCTCGCCGAAAACCTCCCGCCGGCTACTGAAGCCGTGTTGCGGTTCGGAAATCCGGCCGTCTTTCAAATATACGTCGATAGTCGCGGCGGCCAGGTGGCCATGGGCAATGGCGTCGATCACGACCGCGGGGCCGGTGACCAGATCGCCCCCGGCGAAAACGCCGGGGATGCTTGAGGCCATTGTCTTCATGTCCGCCTCGACGTTGCCCCAGCGTCCGATGGCCGGACAACTGCTCTCCTGTTCGGGTCCGAAGACGGCCGGATCGGTCGCCTGGCCGATGGCGGTGAATACGAACGAGCACGGGTATTCGAACTCGGAGCCCTCGATCGGCACGGGCCGGCGCCGGCCGCTGGCGTCGGGCTCGCCCAGTTCCATGCGGATGCAGCGGACGCTCGCGAGCCGCCCGGAGTCGTCCTTGATGATCTCCGTGGGCGCCGCCAGCATCTCGAGCTTGATGCCTTCCTTCTCGGCCGCATCAACCTCCTCGTGGTGGGCGGGCATCTCACGGCGCGTGCGGCGATAGAGGATGGTTACCTCGTCGGTGCCGCTGCGCCTTGCTGTGCGGGCGGCGTCCACGGCCGAGTTGCCCCCTCCGACGACGACTATTTTGCCGTGCAGCTTGCGCGGCCCATGCAACTCCGTGTCACGTAAAAAATCCAGCGCCGGCTCGATGCCCTCGGCGTCTTCGCCGGGCACCCTCATCTCCTTGCCCAGCGGGGCGCCCAGCGCCAGGAATACGGCGTCGAAGCCGTCGTCCCGGCGCAGGCTCTCAATGGTGAAATCAGCACTGAGCTTCTTGCCGCAGACAGCCTGCACACCCATGGAAAGGATGACATCGATATCCCTGTCCAACTCGGCTCTCGGCAGGCGGTATTCTGGAATGGCGTATCGCAGCATACCGCCCAGCTTGGGCAGCGCCTCGAATATCGTGACCGCATGACCATCGAGGGCCAGGTAGTATGCGCAGGTCAGGCCGGCCGGCCCGCCGCCGACCACTGCCACCTTCTTGCCAGAAGGAGTCTTCAACTCGGGATGGCCGCCGTCACACTCACCTACGAAGCGCTTGACCATGTTGATGCCCATCGGCTCGTCCACCAGGTTGCGGCGGCAGTTGACCTCACACCTGCGCACGCAGACTCTGCCGCAGACGATCGGCAGCGGGTTGGTCTTTTTGATCAGCTGTAAGGCCTCGGCGTAGTAGCCCAGCCGCGCCAGGCCCAGGTAGCCCTGGACATCGACGCCGGCCGGACAGGCCTCCTGCGCCGGGCACAGGCAATCGGCGTAGTGATCGGACAACAATAGTTCGAGCGCGGTCTTGCGCGCCTTGCGGATCTTGTCGCTGTTGGTCACAACTTCCATGCCGTTGGTGATGCGGGTAGTGCAGGCAGTCAAAAGAGTCCTTGCCCTCTTGACCTCGACCACGCACAGGAAGCAGGAGCCGAAAGGCTCAAGGCGGGGATCGTGGCACAGGGATGGAATGTCATCCAGCTCCCGCTCGCGGACCAACTCGAGAATGGTTTGGCCGGCGCGCCCGGTCACCTTTTGTCCGTTGACAATCAGCTCAACCGGCGCGGCTGTCATGCTTTTCTTGTTCGTAGCAGTCATTCCGTCACCTCTTCAACACGGCGCCCTGGTTGCATACAGTGAAGCATTTTCCGCACTTGACGCACTTGATCGTGTCGACAACGTGAAGCTGCTTCTTCTCTCCGCTGATGGCTCCGGACTCGCAGGCTTTCAGGCACAGACCGCAGCCGTTGCATGTCTCTGGGTCGATTGCGAACTCGACCAGGGCCAGGCAAACCTTGGCGGGGCACTTCTTGTCCTTGATATGCGCCTGGTACTCGTCGTGGAAGTATCGCAGGGTGGTCAAGACGGGATTGGGCGCTGTCTGGCCCAGGCCGCACAACGAGCTCTCCTTGATCTGCTCACCCAGATCGGCAAGCGCCTCGATATCTTCCGGCCGGCCGTCTCCTTTGCAGATGCGCTCCAGAATCTCAAGCATGCGCTTGGTTCCAATTCGACAGAAGGTGCACTTGCCGCATGACTCGTTCTGGGTGAAGCTCAGAAAGAAGCGGGCCACGTCCACCATGCAGGTCGACTCGTCCATGACCACCATACCGCCGGAACCCATGATGGCCCCGGTGGCGGTGATGCGCTCGTAGTCTATAGGCGTGTCGCCGAGAGAGGCGGGAATGCAACCGCCGGAGGGTCCGCCCATCTGCACCGCCTTGAAGGGCTCTCCCGAGGTGGTGCCACCGCCAATGTCGTAGATAACTTCGTTGATGGTGGTTCCCATGGGAACCTCGACCAGGCCGCTGTGTTTTACCTTACCGGCCAAGGCGAACACCTTGGTGCCCTTGGACTTCTCGGTCCCGAAGGTGTTGATCACCTCGGCGCCGTTCTGGATGATCCAGGGCACGTTGGCCAGCGTCTCTACGTTGTTGATGCAGGTGGGATGCTTCCACAGGCCGGAGACCGCCGGGAACGGTGGGCGCACCCGGGGCATGCCGCGCTTTCCCTCGATGGAGGCGATCAAGGCCGTCTCTTCACCGCAGACGAAGGCCCCGGCCCCTTCTTTCAGCCGAATCGAAAAGCTGAATTCCGATCCGAACAGGTTGCGACCTAAATAACCATGCTTCTCGGCGGCCGCCACTGCCAGGCGCAATCTCTTGATGGCCAGTGGATATTCGGCTCGCACGTAGATGTATCCGTTCTCGGCCCCGATCGCGTAGCCGGCGATGGCCATGCCCTCGAGCACCGAGTAAGGATCGCCTTCGAGCACGCTGCGATCCATGAAGGCCCCGGGATCGCCCTCGTCGGCGTTGCAGATGATGTACTTTTTCTCGTCACGGGCTGAGTTGGCGAAGCGCCACTTGGTTCCGGTCGGAAATCCGGCCCCACCCCGGCCCCGCAGGCCCGACTCTGATATGGTCTCGATCACCTGCTCGGGGCTCATTTCGGAAAGCGCCTTCTCGAGGGCGGTAAACCCGCCTCGCGCCCGATACTCGTCCATGTTCACGGGATCAATAGCGCCGCAGTTCCTGAGCACGACACGCTTTTGCTTGGCCAGGACCTTCTCCCGGTCCACCTGCCATTCTTCGATCGGAGTACCGGCCCGCAGGTGATCCTCGACGATGCGATCCACTTTCTTCGGCGTCACCTCTCCATACAGCGTCCGCTGGCCGTCTTCGACGACTTCTACCAACACCTCGCGGTAACACAGGCCGATACAACCCGTCTCTTTCAGGCTGACCTCGTCCTTGTCCGCATCCAGCAACTCCTCGAAACGCTGAAACACGGCCAGTCCACCCGCGGCGATGCCGCACGACCCCAGCCCTACCAGGACTTCACGCATGAGATCCTCCTGCTGAATCCACGTTGCCGCATCTCAGGCAGCCTGGGAACTTTTTTCCTGACGGCGATACTTGCGCAGAACGGTCCTCAGTTTCTGCGGTGTCAGCCGGCCGTAGACCCGATCGTCAATCATCACCACAGGACCGAGACTGCAGCACCCCAGGCAAGCGACCTCCATGTAGGTGAACAGTTCGTCCGAAGTGGTCTCGTCCGGGATGACTCCCAGTTCCTCCTCGACGGTCTGGGCGATGAAGTCCGCTCCCATCACGTGGCAGGCCGTCCCCTGGCACACCCGGACGATGTGCCTGCCCAGCGGGGTCAGGCGGAACTGCTTATAGAAAGTAACCACCCCGTAGATCTCGGCGACGCCGGTGCCGGTTGCCTCGGCGATCTGCTCGATGGACTTCTTGGTGATATAACCGTAAGAGGCCTGGACCGCCTGCAGAAGCGGAATCAACATTCCCTGTTCGGCATGACGTCTCCAGAGCATCACTCCGAAGGCGTCAACACTTGTCTTCTTCTTTACGCTTGGCGATGCATCATCCAGTATTTCGACGACCTGCAGGGTAACGACCCGCAGCACGCCCGGCTGGGCCTGCAGACGGGTGATGGATTGCTTGATCTCCTCGATGCTTCCTCCCTGCATCAGAAGCACGGCCATGACGCCCTCGGCACTCATCTCGCAGGAAACCGTGTTCTCGTTGAAATAGGACATGGCATACAATGAATCCAGCCGCGAACTGTCGATCTCTACGAGAACATAGGCCTGCTCGTACTTCTTGATGAAGGAATCGAGGTCCAGTTCCAGGCCGGCATTCTCCGCATGGTGGACTTCATACTCGTCAATCTCATCGAGCGCCTGCAGGCTGCGCTCGATCGCCTGATCGACCGCGCTACGGTCTGGCCCCTGGAAAACGGCCAGCATGTCCCAATCGCCGATAACGGCGTCGCAAAGGCGCACCCCGTCTGTGTTACGCATCCGCTCGAAACACGGCAACAGATCAGCGTCCGGCTTTCCCCTGATTAGTACACAGGCACGCCCGGCTCCGCCTGCATCGATCTTATCGCTCATCAGAACACCTCCTCGGAAAAACCGCCCGCAGGTATGCCATTTTTCGGAGAAAATGTCAGCAATTTTAACGGCGGTATAAAAAGCCTCTTATTGATTCCACCAGTTGGGGATGCATCCGTCCCAATCGACGCTTTCGTAACTGGTGCCGAGAGTGTCCGCCGAAATGTCGATGTCGTGTGAGCGGGTGCCGATGCCGTAGGCTTGGGTCCATTTTTGCCCGCACGAGGCCGTCATGAAGACGGCCGGGTTGGCGACCGGGTTGTCGTAGACCTGCATGTCGTGAACGTCATCGAGCAGCACGCCCTGCTGGGCGTTTTGGACGTCGTTGTCGTGGACCGCGCCGCCGAAGACGTCGGTGATGTACCAGGCGTCCGAACCCAGGTAGAGCCCGAAGCCGCAGCGCCGTTGTAAGCCGCAGTCGATCGAGTTGGCGCTGGTGTCGCTGCCGCTGAAGTCACCGCTGGTACCGTTGCCGCCATTGCCGTCCGGCCAGGCGTGCAACATTAAGGCGGCGAACGACCCGCCGGCGAAGGTGTCCGTGTGCCAGAGCAGGTTGTTCTGGATGACGCAGTTTTTACAACCACCGAAGATCAGATCGACGTCTGTATTGTCGATAATCTCGTTTTCGGTGAAGCTGGAGTTCGCAGCGTCGTGTACGGTAATGCCGTCTGACCACATGCCCTCGTGATCGTGAACCCCGTTGTAGGCCACCGTGTTGCGAAAGATAGTGACGTTGTCGCGTGCGCCCGTCACCTCGCAGCCCGTGCCGCACAGGGCGTTCTTGGTGACGCTGTTCGAAAGCGTGCAGTTGTCGCAGACCATGCGCAGGTTGTAGCCGTAAGAGTTGCTGTAGGCAGCACACTGCTGACCCGAGGTTGTGCCCGCCCGCGCGGTCTTGTTGCCGTCGAGCACGATGTGATCCACCAGGCTGCCGTCCTGCAGCACCTGCAATATGCCCAGCGTGTCGCCGAATACCGGCGAGGCCCTCAGCACGGCGCAGTCGTGACCGTCGAGAGCGCACTTGGGCTGGTTGGCGTCGCGGCCCTCGCTGCGCACAGTGATCGGACGGGCGTTGATCTGCAACTGGTGATCGATGCGGTAGACCCCGACAGGAATCTCCATGATCTCTCCCGTGGGTGTAGCGTCGATGCAGCCCTGAATGACGGCCGAGGCGTCCGAGTCGACTCCTGCAAGAGGCCGGGCCACCTCGCAGACGGTGATGTTAGAAGATCCCACCGTGACTATCACGTTTTGCGAAAAGTCTCCGAACCACTCGACGCCCTCCTCTAGCATGCGCCACTGGAAGTCGTATGTCCCGGCCGCCGCCGGGGCGTTGACCTGAAACTCGAAAGTCTTTGTTTCACCGTTGGCGATCGACTCGCCGGCCTCGAGCTGTACGCGATTGCTGCCCCAGGTGCTGTTGTCCCTGGGATTCTCGGCGCCCAGCTTGTAGCCGGCAGCGCTTTTCCAGGCTAAGTAGCCGCTGTTGCGGAAGGTGACAGACACGTCGACCACGGCACCTGGGCTCATCGCAGCCGGCACTGTCTGCGAGACGAACACGGCGCTGTTGGCCACATCGTCGACGCACTTGGCAACAACGCACACCTGCCCGGCGACGCATTCGCCGCAAGAGCCCCCCATTCCGTCCGAGCCGCACTCTTTGCCGGTGCAATCGACGACTTCCTCTTCGCATATTCCGGCAGATTCATCGCATGACCATGGATACGTGCAAACGCCGCAAGTGTTGCCGCAACCGTCCGGACCGCACTGCTTGCCGGCGCAGTCCGGGATGCACCCAATACAACCGGAAGATGTGCAGGTCTGGCCCGGCTGGCAAGAGCCACCCGCGGCCTGGCAGACGCAAGATCCCTGCGAGCAGGCATCCGTCAATGTCCCGGCCGTGCAGTCGACGCACTGCCCTCCCCCGCTGCCGCAGGTTGTGTCCATCGAATCGAGGCAAATATCGCCGCTGCAACAGCCGGTCGGGCAGCTCGCGGCGTCGCAACCGGGCGCCGCGTGGCCGCCGCCGCAAGCGGAAATAGTCACTGCGAATACACTTGCAAGACAACAAGACCGGATCCGTCTCATGGCGACGCTCATCCTGGACACCTCCACTATCGAGTCATTCAGCGGGCGTGCAGCATCTCATCCCAGGTTGTGTCGGCCGCCCAGCGCAGGTTGGCCGACGAATATTCTGGATCGGCGCCGTTTTTGCATTTGAAGTAGATCGATATTCCCGTTGAGTCCGGGTGGTCGCTGGCGTGGCGCTCGTAGAGCACGACTTGCCCGGTGGCGGTCATCACGGCGTCGTAGGCGGCGGCGTTGGCGGGATCCCTGGTCTTGGCGACCGTGGCCAACTGGATCAGGTCGGCCAGGTAGGGATTGATGCCCCACAGGATGCCGAACCATTCGAGACTGTTGTCGTTGCATAGCTGGCGGAAGGCCGTGTCCGTCCAACCGTCGAGGGCCGCTGCCATCGAGTCGCAGGCCATAACCAGCGCGTTCATCTTGCCGAGATCGTAAGACGCCAGCGTCATGTCGGTGTAGGGCAGCGAATCCATGAAGGTGTCCACCGCCAGTTGGCCGAAGCGCTGCGGGTTGGGGCTGGCCTCGACCTTGAACTGGGCCAGAAGATCCAGGTAGTCCCAGCCTTGGCCGGGCTCCATCTCCTCGGAGCCGACCATAACCTGGGCGTCGTTGCGCAACTCGTAGGCAATTTCGACCATGCCCTCGTTGCAGGCATCGAAGCCGATCAGCGAAAGCCCCTGTCCGGCGACGGCCGTCCCGACCTCCTGGGTGTAGAGCCAGTCGCCGCTGGTTTCGTCGTCGCAGACCATCTTGGGAACGAACCCGGGATCGTCGATCATGCCGGTACTGCGCCAGCCATCTCCGTGATCCCAGAGGATCGTATAGTAGCTGCCCCCGCCGACCGTGTCCTTGACGTCCATGATGAAGTTCGAAAGCGTGGCCGGATCTCCCATGTTGAGCTCGTCGCTGCTTCCCCCGGCGCTGATGCCCAGGTGCATACCGTCGAGTTCGGTGCTTGCGCCGTTATGGATTTCATACAGTCGGGTGTCGCTCCAGGCGCCCGACTGGTCGCGGTCGATCAGCAGGAAAACACGCAGCCATCCGGCATCGTCTACGTTGGCCGATTCCATCTCTTGCCAGTCGTCGAGGCCGAAAGGATCGAGATTGTTGTCGGCCGACATGTAGACCAGCACCGTCACCGGCCCGCCGCAGATGTCCGGGCCCGACAAACACATCCCGCCCGAGCAGGTGTCGGGCGAGGTACAGGCATCGCCGTCGTCGCAGGCAGCCGTGTTGTCGACGTACAGGCAACCCTGGTTGACGTCGCACGACTCGTCGGTGCACACGTTTCCGTCGTCGCACGAGACCGGCGCATGGGCACAGCCGCTGAGCGCATCGCAACTGTCTGTCGTACAGGCGTCCGAGTCGTCACACGAGATCGGCGCATGTGTGCAACCCATCAGGGAGTCGCAACCGTCGACCGTGCAAACATCCGAGTCGTCACAAGAGACAGGCGCATGCGCACAACCACTGACCACGTTGCAGGTGTCGGCCGTACAAGCATCGGAGTCGTCGCACGAGATCGCACTGTAAGTGCAGCCACTGGCCGGGTTACAAGAATCTGCGGTGCAAATATTTGAGTCGTCGCATGAGACGGGCGCATAAGCGCAGCCGGTGACTGAGTTGCAACTGTCGGCCGTGCAGGCGTCAGAGTCGTCGCAAGAGACAGGCGCGTGCGTGCAACCCGTAACGGCTTCGCAACCGTCGGAGGTGCAGGCGTCCGAGTCGTCACAAGAGATCGGCGCGTGCGTGCAACCCGTTACGGCATCGCAACCGTCGGTCGTGCAGGCATCCGAGTCGTCACATGAGGTAGGCGCATAAGTACAGCCAGTTGCAGCATTGCAACTGTCTGTCGTGCAGGCGTCCGAGTCATCGCAGGAGACAGGCGCATAAGTACAGCCCGTCGCCGCATCGCAACTGTCGGACGTGCAGGCGTCCGAGTCGTCGCAGGGGACAGGCGCATAAGCGCAGCCCGTCGCAGCATCGCAACTGTCTGTCGTGCAGGCGTCCGAGTCATCGCATGAGACAGGCGCATAAGCACAGCCCGTCGCAGCATCGCAACTGTCTGCCGTACAAGCATCGGAGTCATCGCAAGAAATCGCATCGTGGCTGCAGCCCGTGGCCGCGTCGCAGGCATCTGTCGTGCATGCGTCGGAGTCGTCGCACGAGATCGGCGCGTTGCTGCAGCCGGTAGCCGCGTCGCAGGCGTCGGTCGTGCAGGCGTCGCTGTCATCGCACGAGATCGCATCGTGCATGCAGCCGGTCGTCGCGTCGCAGCTGTCTGTCGTACAGGCGTCCGAGTTGTCGCACGAGATTGCCTCATGCGTACAACCCGTGACCGCGTCGCAGGCGTCGGCCGTGCAGGCATCCTTGTCGTCGCAGTTGAGTTGCACGCCCGTGCATTCGCCCGCGGAACAGGCGTCGTCCGAGGTACAGGCGTTTCCGTCGTCACATGCCGTTCCATCGGGCATATCGATCGGGCCGCACAGTCCGCTGGCAGGATCGCAGTTGCTGTGCCGGCAGGCCGTATCGGAGGACGGATCACACTCGACGATGCTTTCGGGGTCGATGGCGCAATAACCTGCCGAACAGTGCAACACTCCGTTGCACAGATCGCCGTCTTCGTAAGGCGAGCAATCGGCGTCTTGCTGGCACTGGCAGGTGTTTTGCCCTCCCTTGCAGGCTCCGTTTTCGCAAGCGTCCGGTTCGGTGCACGGATTGCCGTCGTCGCAGGCCGCCGTGTTCTGCTCGAAGACGCAACCGGCTTGCGTATCGCAACCGTCGTCGGTGCAGGGATTGCCGTCGTCGCAGGCGATCGGCTGACCCGAACAGACGCCCTCCAGACACTGGTCACTCTGGGTACAGGCACTTCCGTCGTCGCAGCTTGCGCCGCTGGCCGACTCAAAGGCGCAGGCGCCGTCCCGGCAAAGATCGACGCTGCAGGGGTTGTCGTCGTCACAGTCGGCATCCTGCAGGCAAGCGGAGCTTCCCTTATCCGACGAGCAAGCCATCGCCGCCAAGGCAACAACAACCGGAAAAACCAATATTATCCTTTTCATATTCACACTCACCTTCTTTATTTCGCCATATTACCACATCTTGCGGGTCGGTGCGACCAGGCTAAAAGCATCGACGCCCAGCGTCATTTTTTGCACTTGACCCGAAGGCATGTATCAGCGGTATGATCCCAACCGAGGAGGGGGCATGATGGTATATCGAAGCCTTCTGGATGCTTTCGAATCGCTCGAGAAATCTGAACCGGGCAAAGCAATCGGCAACGGAGATCCGGGTCGCCGCCGCGAGGTGCACAGAGAGATCGAGCAGGTGCTCTTTCAACGCCGGGCATCCGGGGGCGCCGAGCGCCGCGAACACCTGCGCGTACCCGTCTCGTTGAGCGCCCGCTACTGGACAAGCAGCGAACTCAGGGATCGTTACGTCCCTACCATGGGAGAAGGCGGCCTGTTCATCGCCACGGACGAGCCCTTGGCTGTCGGTTCGTCGATCGATCTGCAGATTCGCCTGGTCGAGCGCGGATTGTCTCTCGACCTTCGTGGGCGGGTAGCCTGGGCCGGCACCGGCGCCGATTCGGGCCGGCGCGGCATGGGCGTCGAGTTCGTCGAGCTGACTTACGATCAGAAGGCTACAATCTATGAACTAGTCAACGACAGCCTGCGGGCACACTTGCTCGAGCGCAGGCAATACACGCGTCTCGACAGCCGTCTGCCCGCCACCTTTATCTACGACGAGGGCTCCTTCGAGCTTCCCACGACCGACCTGGGCCCCGGAGGGCTCTACGTTGAGACGGACCACCTCATTCAGAAAGGCGAGCGCGTCAAGATCGTTCTCGAAATCCCGGGCGAAGCGACCCCGCTGCGCAGCGTGGCTCGCGTCGTTCGTGTCAACGATCGCCACCTGCCGGACATGCCTCCGGGCATCGGTTTGCGTTTCTTGATGACTAACTCGGCGGGCAAGCAGGCCATTCTCGATCACATGCTGCGGCGGGTAGCCAACACAGAACCCGCGCGGTCCTCTGCTTCAGGCGGGCTGCGCATGCGCCGCAGCGCGCGCCTCAAGCGGCGTGTCAAGGTCTCGTATAACGACGGCAACAACGACAGTGCCAGCTTCACCAGGGATATCTCCAGCCGGGGAGTTTTCGTTCACGCCTACGAACCGCCGTCTCCCGGCACCAAGCTAGGCCTCGAGATAGAACACCCCGTAAGCAGACAGGTATTGAAACTGCGAGGCCGGGTTGTGCGCACGGTGCCCTGCCCTGCAGGCAAACTGTCGCTTTCGGCCGGGGCGGCGGTGCTCTTTGACGAATGCAGCCAGCGGCAGAGATCTATGCTCAGACGGTTCCTCAAGGAGTTCATCCTCATGGAGGGCAACTCCAGCCCTCCCCCGGCGTGACGCTGCTGGTATCCCCTGAACTCCCACCCCATTAAATAGAAGTACCTCATTGTTTCCCGTTTACCGGGATGTTAAGGTTGTTGTTGAGAGACAAAACCTTCACCAATGAGGTGATCCAAGCATGCCACAAACTCTACTACCGTTCCAGTACGA
>DATKYQ010000063.1:0-23701 GCA_035528415.1 Myxococcota bacterium
TGTGCGGTGGTGCGCTCGCCCCCCCCCCCCCCTAGATCCATGAAGCAGCTTGCGGCTATGCCCGTGCCGATCAGCAACGCGGTCAAAAGGGCGATGCCCCGATGCTCCCTGATCACTCTCGCCATGACGCCCTCCCGCGAAAGAGTTGTCGGTCTTCTATTTGATTATCAGATCGTACTCCCGCGGCTATGTGGGCTGTCAAGGGGGGCATGTAGGGGAAGGTGGGCGATGCCGCGGTTGATCAAATATTTGCCACGTCCGAGTCGAACCGGCGTCGCGGGCAGAGCGTGCGAGAAAAGTTATGGTCAGGGGATTATCACTTCCAGCGCCGGGGCGCAAGGCCCCTGCCGATTTTCCTTCCCGCCTTGCGGTTTATGATCACGCCGATTCCCGACACGCCGGACCTTCCTCCCGCCCGACGCGAAAGGTATTGTATGCCGCCCGGTCTGTCAATCCTGGTAGCGTTCGCGGATTTCGCGGGCCTCGTTCAGCATCTCGCCGAAGGCCTCGACACACTCGGGGTCGAAGTGGGTTCCCGAGTCCTTGCTGATGATGCCGTAAGCTTCTTCCTGGCTCATGGCTTCCTTGTAGACGCGCTTCGACGAGAGCGCATCGAAGACGTCGGCCACCGCCACGATGCGTCCCTCGATGGGAATGTCGGTCCCGCCCAATCCCCGGGGATAGCCATTGCCGTTCCACTTCTCGTGGTGAGTCAAGGCCACCAGTTCGCTCAGCTTGAGCAACTCGGAGTCCGAGCCGCCCAGGATGCGGGCACCGATATCGGTGTGGCTCTGGATGATCTTGAATTCCTCGGGTGTCAGCTTGCCGGGCTTGAGCAGCACGGCGTCGGGAATGCCGATCTTGCCCACGTCGTGCATCGGCGAGGAGTACAGCAATAGCTCCACACGCTCGGCGCCCCAGCCGAGCACCCGGGCCAGGGCGGCCGAGTAGTGGCTCATGCGCATGATGTGCGAGGCCGTGTCCTTGTCCTTGAACTCGGCCGCGACCGAGAGACGATAGATGGTGTCCAGATGAACCTTTTTCAGTTCGGTCGTCAGGCGGGCGTTGTTGACCGCCACGGCGGCCTGGGAGGCCAGCGAACGAACCAGGTCTTCCTGGTCAGTTTCGAAGGGGACGACTTGACCGTCCCTGCGGGCATTGATCAGTTGCAGCACGCCGTGGACGACCTCGCGCCTGTCGAGCATCGGCACCGTCAGAATGGACTGGGTGCGGTAGTCGTTGCGCCGGTCGAAATCAGGATTGAAGGAATACGGGGTCTGGTCACCGAGCTGGTAAACATCGGCGATATTGACGTTTTTCTTGGTGGCCGCGGCGTAGCCGGCGATGCTGTCCGTCGAGATAGGCACCTCGAAGGAGGAAAACAGCGCCCGCTCTTTCTCGGCCCCGAGCCTCTGAAGCAGCGTCTCGTTCTGCGAGACAGCGAAGCGCAGGTTGTCTCCCTCGCGCAGATAAAGGCTGCCGGCATCGGCCCCCGTGAAACCGCGTGCCTCTGCGACGATCATCTCGAGCAGCTCGTCGAGGTTCTGCATGCTGGTAAGAGCGATCCCGATCCTGGTCAGCTTGAGCACCTCGTCACGAAAACGCTGTTCGATCATGGCCTGCTCTCGACTCCTCCCCCCTTTATCGAAAAATCATGCTATCACATTAAAAAAAAGCCGAATACATTCGGGTAAAACTTTTGCTATACTGGTTCGTCGGTATCTGGCAACAGATGGGCAAGCCAAGGGAGGTCTGCAATGAAATTTTCGCGAACTCTCGTATTTGTTACAGTTTTTGCGCTTGTTGGCGTGTTTGCGCCATGGGCCGAGGGCCGAGTCTGGTGGTCTGGCAGCCAGCGTGCGGGCTCCTATGAGGTTGAGGTGCTGGTGGACGGCTACGCCCGCCCGGTCTACTACCAGGGCGGGCACGCCTACGTCGAGGGACGGCGCGGCGAGCGTTACGTTATCCGCGTGCGCAACAGGAGCTGGCGTCGTGTCGAAGCGCTGATCTCGGTCGACGGACGCGATGTGATCGACGGCAAGCCCTTGAACCTGGGCAAGCGCGGCTACGTTATCCCGGCGTATTCATACGTCGACGTGGACGGTTTCAGAATAAACTATGGCGAAGTGGCCGCCTTCCGCTTCACCGGCGTGCCGGATTCGTATGCCGCGCGCATGGGCACGCCCTGGGAAGTGGGCATAATCGGTGTGGCCGTCTTTCCCGAGCGCAGCTATCGCCCGCCGCCTCGTCCCAGGCGGCCGTACGTGCTGCGCGGCGAACGCAAGAGCGCGCCCGGCAACTGGGACGAGTCCCAAGACCGGGCCAGCGCCGGCGCCGGCGAGGCGGCTCCCAGGTCGTCGCGTAACCTGGGAACACAGTTCGGCGAGCGGCGCGCCTCTGCCGTATCCGAGACTAGCTTCGTCAGGCAGAACTGGAGCAGTCCGGCTGCGCGCCTGTCAGTGCGTTACGATGATCGCGATGGGCTTTGCAGACTGGGCATCGGTTCATTTTGCTACCACCGCCCCTGGCCGCCGCCCTACGAGCCGCCCTACCAGCCGCCCTACGAACCGCCGCAGGACTTCTCCGATCCCCCGCCTGGCTGGGAACACTTCAACCAGTGGTACTGAAACGCTATCTGAAAAAACTTGAGACGGAGGCCGGCCTGGAAGCCGGATTGCCCGCGCCGCGTCCGGGCCTGCGCTTGTGCGTCGTCATCCCGGCCCTGGCCGAGCGCGATGGCATCGGACGGGTTATCGACTCGCTCGGAAAAAGCGCGCGGCTCGCCGAGGTAATCGTAGTGGTCAATAATCCGGCCGATGCAGCGGACGATATTGTCCGCGACAACCTGCTGACCATTGATGATCTGCGAAAGATGCATGGAAAGGATTTTCCGTTGCTGGCGGTCGATCGCGCCTCGCCCGGGCGGGCCTTCAGCTCGAGAGAAGCCGGCGTAGGCATGGCGCGCCGGGTGGGCATGGACCTGGCCCTGCGGCGCCTGGTCGCCGCGGGCACGGCCGGGCAGGGCGCCATCGCCTGCCTGGACGCCGACTCCCCCGTGGCTCCGGGATACATAGACGCGCTGCTCGAAGTCTTCGACTCACCCCGGGCGCCCCTGGCCGGCCTGTGTTCCTATCGGCACCCGCTTCCGGAAGACGAGCCGAGCGCCCGTGCCATCGTGGCCTATGAACTGTGGCTGCGCTATGTCGAGTTGGGAATGCTTCTGGCCGGTTCCGCCTGCGCTTTTCAGGCGGTCGGCTCCTGTATAGTGGCCTCCTGCCGAGGCTATGCCCTGGCGGACGGCATGCCGCGCAGGAAGGCGGGCGAGGACTTTCATTTCCTGCAGAAGGTGGCAAAGGTGGGCGGTCCGGGGTCGGTGGTTCGTATTCCGGGCGCGACGGTCTTCCCGGCTGCCCGGCAGTCTTCCAGGGTTCCCTTTGGCACCGGGCGCGCCATGCGCCGCATGTTGGAAGAGGGCCCAAGGGAATACCTGTGGGTCGAGCCGTGCGAGGCATTCTGCGATCTGCGCGGCTTCTATTCTTCGGCCGGCAGGGGCTTTGACGACATCGATTCCTGGCTTACAGACATCGGACCGGAGCTTGCCGATTTCATCCGTGAGCGCCGCGGCCCGGAGACCCTGCGTCGCCTGCGGGCCAATTTTTCGGACGCCGATCATTTCGCGCATGCCGTCCAGACCTGGTTCGACGGTCTGCAGGCGATTCGCTACGCCCGCCGTCGCAAGGCGGAAGCCGGCCCAAGTTGGATCTTCTCAGCCATTTCCCGGGCGCTCGGCGAGCTGTCGATGCAAGAGCTGACAGCCGATCTGAAACATCCCGATCCGGCGGATGACGATCTGGACTTGCAACTCAAATGGCTGGAAAGACTGCGCCTGGGCTGAGCTCCGGTGCTGGCTAAAGAGCAGCAGGATCGATCTGCCCGCCTACCGACCAGACACCGTCCCGGCCGCGGTCGAGGATCAGCACACCGGCCGGCCCGAAGACTTGTCCCGGCGGAGCCTCCCCGGCCAGCAGGCGCTTAGCCAGGGAGGGGAGGAAAGGCAAGTGGCTGACAAGCATCAGGTCTTCAGCGGTCGTTTGCAACTCGGTTGCCATGGGCTCCACCGGGTCGTTGGGGGACAAACCGCTTACGGATATCGGTGACAATCCACCTGCGAGGGCGGAGGCGATAATTTCCGCCGTCTGTTGCGCTCGGGCCTTCAGGCTGCAGCGAATCTGGGACGGCCGGGCCCCGAGCCGCGCGAGTTCACG
Source organism: Myxococcota bacterium (assembly GCA_035528415.1). Classification (GTDB taxonomy): domain Bacteria; phylum Myxococcota; class B64-G9; order B64-G9; family B64-G9; genus DATKYQ01. The sequence continues at coordinate 4,266 of DATKYQ010000063.1, forward strand.
GCCCACACGCTCAGCCTCGGATTTCCCGCGCTGGTTGAGTCCGCGGGCGGGATCGGCCTCCGGCAGCATGGCTTCTCCGTGCCTGACAAGGAACAAGCGCATGAAATTCCTCCCGACCTTACGCGGTTTCCTGATGAGTTGACTCCCTGGATACTGTCGTTGTCAAGCACCCAAACAGAAAATTCCTTGCCAGTCAGGGGCCGGCAAGGGTAAGGAACGAAACATGACCAAGCATCTGCCAGAGGAAGTTCGGCGCGGCCAGATCCTGGACGCGGCCAGGAAGTGTTTCGTCGAGAAAGGCTACTTTCCAACCCGCATGGACGACGTGGCCCGGACGGCGGGGCTCAGCAAGGGTGGAATCTACTTCCACTTCGACGGCAAGCGGCAGATATTCGAGGCCCTGGTGCGGCAGGAGTACGAGGAGTCGGCCAAGGTCCTAAGAGCGATGTCGGTACAGCCACAGTCGTACCGCGAGATGTTCGCCAACCTGGCGCGCCACTACCTGGAATTCTTCAGCATCCGGCCGGATTACCCGCGCTTCTTCATGGTGATGGGCGAGATGGCCGGTCGTGACGAGTCGGTTCGCGAGATGCTGGCCTTGCTGCAAAAGGAGTACACCGGTGTCATTGCGCGTATCATCCAGCAGGGCATTGATGCCGGCGCGCTGAAACCTGTCGACCCCGAGGTGACGGCGACACTGTTGAAAGGCATCATCGACGCCATCGAGGGTTACTTTGCCATCGGTGTCGACATGGACGTAGAACGCATCATGGCCACCGGAATGGAAATAATCATGAGCGGGTTGCTGCGCTGAGAGTTCGCGCGCGGGATGCAGGCGATGAAGATAGCCCTGGCGCAGATTAACCCGACCGTCGGAGACCTCGCCGGCAACTGCGAGAAGATCGTCAGTTTTCACAAGCGGGCGATTGAGGCGGGAGCCGACCTGGCGGTCTTCCCGGAACTGGCCGTTACCGGCTATCCGCCGCTCGATCTGATCGTGCGTGACGGCTTTCTAAAAAAATGCGAGACCGGGCTTCGTTCGCTGGCGACGAAACTCGATCGAATTCCGGCTTTGGTCGGGTGCGTGATTCCCAACCCGGCCCAGGGCGGTCGGCCCGCGCTCAACGCAGCCGTGCTGCTTTGGGGCGGGGAACTGCGCGCGGTGCAGGCCAAGAGCCGGTTGCCGACATACGATGTCTTCGATGAAGATCGCTACTTCGAGCCGGCGGTTGAAAGAAAACCCGTCGAGCTTGGCGGGCAGAGACTTGGAATCACCGTGTGCGAAGATATCTGGGACGGGCCGGAGGAAGACAGGCCTCGTTACCAGGTCGACCCGGTCGCCGACCTGGTCGGGCAGGGGGCAAGTCTGATCATCAACCTGTCCGCCTCGCCATTTTTCGAGGGCAAGGCGAAGTTGCGCGAGGACCGGCTGCGTTCGATCGCCCGCAAGCACGGGCTGCCGGTGGTTCTGGTAAACCAGGTTGGCGGAAACGACAGCCTGCTGTTCGACGGCCGTAGCCTGGCGGTAGGCAGCGATGGAAGAGTTCTGGCCCGGGCGGAGGCTTTCCGGGAAGACCTGGTCATGGTCGACCTGGACGCCTCGACGGGTGACGTACGTCCCGTTCCGGCCGAGGGGCCGGCCGAACTGTTCGGGGCCATCGTCATGGGACTGCGCGATTACATGGACAAGTGCGGGTTCAAGCACGCGCTGCTCGGTCTCAGCGGTGGGATCGACTCGGCCGTCACGGCCGTGCTCGCGGCCGAGGCTGCCGGGGCAGAACGGGTTTACGCACTGGCCATGCCATCATGCTATTCGTCTCCTCACTCACGCAGAGACGCCGAGCGACTCTGTAAAAACCTGGGCATGCGCTTTTTCGACGTGCCGATCGGGAAGGTGCTCGATGCCTATCGTCAGACGCTGCGCGCCGATCTCGACGATGTCAGCGGAACGCTGACCGAGGAAAATCTGCAGGCGCGCATTCGCGGCGCTATGCTGATGGCTTTCGCCAACAACAAAGGCGCGCTGGCGCTCGCCACGGGCAACAAGAGCGAGTTGGCTGTGGGCTACTGCACCCTGTACGGCGACATGGTCGGCGGGCTTTCACCCATTGGCGATCTGCTCAAGACCCAGGTGTACGACCTTGCCGAGTACATCAACCGGCAGGCCGAGATCATTCCGCGCCGCATCATCGATCGACCCCCCAGCGCGGAACTGCGCCCCGAGCAGAAGGACTCAGACAGCCTGCCGCCATACGACGTGCTGGATCCCATACTCGACCTGTACATCACCGAAGGCCTTGGGGCCGAGGCCATAATAGCCAAGGGCTACCCACGGGCGATAGTCGAGGATGTCGTTCGCATGGTGGAACTGTCGGAGTTCAAGCGCCGTCAGGCGGCTCCGGTGCTGAAAGTGTCGCGGCGCTCATTCGGCGCAGGACGCCGGATACCGATAGCCCGCGGCCTGGGACGGGGCTGAATGGCGCGCCTGGAGGACAAGCGCTTCGCGATCCTGCACGCCGGGCCGGGCGATGCCGGAGAGCGGCTGGACATCTTTCTGAGCCTGCGCTTCAGACGCAGCCGGACCGTCATCAGGCGCAGGCTGGCGGGTGACGTCGTCGACTCGGCCGGCCGGCCGATCAAGTGGTCGCATCGTTTGCGCCAGGGAGAAATCGTCCGGGTAGTGACCATTGAGCGGCCCGAGCCGGATGTCGAGGTGGGCTATCGCCTGCTCTACCAGGACGACTGGATAGTAGTCGTCGATAAGGGATCCGGTGCGCCGGTGCATCCGACCCGCAGCTACCGCACCCGGACCGTGCTCACGCGTCTCAGGGAAGATCTCGCCGACGACGGCATCAACCCCGCCCACAGGCTCGATCGCGAGACCAGCGGAGTGCTGATCTTCGGCCGGAGAGCCCGGGCGATTAGAGAACTGATGCGGGCTTTTCGCGAGAGGCGGGTCGAGAAACGCTACCTGGCGGTGGTGCGGGGAAGCGTGGGTTTCGATCGCCTGAGAGTGGCGGAGCCCCTGGGGCGCGACGGCGACTATCCCATCGACTGCAGGATGAAGGTAGACCGCCGGAATGGGAGTCCGGCCGTGACCGACCTGGAAGTTCTGGATCGCCGCGTTGACCGTTCGCTGGTGGCTGCCAGACCCAGAAGCGGACGCCAGCACCAGATACGCGTGCACCTCGCCTGTCTCGGCCACCCGATATTGGGTGACAAGCTATATCAGCAGGACGGGCAGCCATATTTGGCAATGGTTCATGGCAAGCTCGATGCAGACGCCTTGGATCGGCTGGGTCACACCCGCCAGGCACTTCACGCGCAGGCGATCGAGTTCGACCATCCGGAAAACGGCCAAAGGATGCACCTGTCGGCCCCGTTGCCTGCGGATCTGCAAGAACTTCTCGGCCAGAGGGCCTGATCAGCTTCCCCAGACCAGGCCTATGGGCAGGATTATGCCGCTGAAACCGGTGGTGTCGGCGCAGGTGTCGGGAGCGCATTCCTGGTTTTCACAGTATTGAGTGCAGTTCGGGGAGATGTAGCAATCGGATTGCGAAACCCGGCTGTGGAACATGATGGTACTGCATGTGGACACCGGGAAATTGCCGATCGTCACATTGTTGGTCTCCTCGCAGACCAGGCCGACTTCCTCGCCGTCGACAAAAACGGGTGTGTTGCGGCTGACCTTGTTGTTGACGACCAGTTGATACTCACCGGATTCCGGGTCGGGCACGCCGTTCTTGCCTGATTCCAGGCAGGGTTCACAGCCGGCGGCGAACAGAGCCGTGCAGGTCAAGAAAACAAATTCTAAGTTTCGGCACATACGAAGCACCCCCTTTCGCGTAAAACAGTTCACAATTTTCCATCCTTGTCAATCGTTGACTGAAGGATGATAACACGTGATACTCCACGTTATGTTGAGCCGGGTATTTTTTACGCTGCAGGTATGTCTCCTGGTTGCAAGCTGCAATCGGGGCGACGCTACGCCTTTTCCCCCGGGCATGATTGCCATGTTCGACCACGAGTGCCCCGACGGCTGGACGCGCTACCAGCAAATGGACGGCCGCTTTGCGCGCGGGGGGTTGCAGGCAGGGGAGACAGGGGGAGACGAGGGACACATTCACTCGTTCGATGTCACCGCCCGCACCTCGAAGGACGGAGCGCATGTGCACATGCTGGCGGCCGGTGAGCCGGTCGACGTCGACCCGGGCGCGTTCGGCAGTATAGGTCTCTACGACGGTTTCCTGCAGGCCTTCGAGGAGGGCGGGCGCGATCGCACCAAGGCCAGCCGCGCGCGGACCGTCACCGATACAAGCGGCGCCCACGATCACCTGATCAGCGTCCAGGGAGAGACCGAGCCGAAGTTGGCGCTACCGCCGTATATAGATCTGGTCTTTTGCAGGAAGGAGTGAGCACGAGCGCTTGCTGCGCTAATATTCCCTGGCCCTGCGACTCCCGCTACCCGTGCTCGATCCTGAGAAAGCAACTGGTGCGGTTGAAGGAGGTGGATTTTGATACATGTGAGCGAAGTATGGAGAATGTCCGGTAACATGAAAAAGTTATTCTGGCCGGCCCTGGTGGCCGTATTCGCATTTTCAGGATGCGGTGATACCGGAAGTGTTGACGACGATGGTGGTCTGCCCGGCGATGGACAAGACGAGGTGCTGCACGGTGACGACGGAGGAATCGAAGATGCTGCAGACGTCGTTCTGATAAACGACGCTGCCTTCATCTTACAGAATGTGCCTTCTAGCGTCGAGGTGGGTGCATCGTTCCCGGTCGAGATCACCATGCAAAACACCGGCACCACCACCTGGACCGCCGAGACACCCAACGCGTACCGGCTGGGGGCGGAGAATCCCCGGGACAACACCACCTGGGGCATCGCGCGCATCACAATGGCGGCGGGTACGCTGGTGGCACCGGGCGAGACCAACACCTTCCGGCGCAACCTGACCGCGCCGGCCGCGGCGGGGACCTACGACTTCCAGTGGCAGATGGTCCAGGAAGACGTGGAGTGGTTCGGCCAGACCACCGACAACCTGCAAATCAATGTCACCGACTCCTGCGTACCCGACTGCACTGCCAAGTGCTGCGGCGGCAACGGGTGCGGGGGCGACTGCCCGGACAACTGCGCCGGCGGCCAGACCTGCGATCCCAACACTTGCCAATGCGTGCAATGCGTGCCGCTGACCTGCGCGCAGGCCGACGTGATCTGCGGGACGGCCCCGGACGGCTGTGGCGGGGAGATCACCTGCGGCCCCTGCTGCGGCCAGTGCTCCGAGGTCTTCAACGATGAGTTGAACGGCTCCACCCTCGGAACGCGCAGCGGCGGCGAATGGATCAACGGCGGCGGCTGGCAGACCCACGGCCTCAACAACCGGATCATCTACGCCTTCTCGGCCATCCACTGCGGGTATTTGGAAGTGGACGTCCGCAACTTCGATCCCACCAACCAGTACATCCACAATTCCGAGCCGGTCGACTGCGACGCCGAGAACACCGACTGTTACGTGCATTTCGTGTCCCTCTACCGCGGCGACCACGGCAACCATCACACCGCGGCTGACAACTGCGAAAGTCAACTCGCCGTCCAGGCCACCGGCCCCGAAACCGCCTCGCAGAACCGCACCAAGAAGTTCAAGCTCAAGGCCTCCACCACCGGATGGGACGGGGGCGGCAACAGCTACTCCAACGAATACAACTGGGACACCGGCCACACCTACCACCTGAAGCTGGAGTGGAACTCGGAGGAAATCCTCTTCTTCGTGGATGGCCAGCAAAAAGCCCGGGTGGACCTGAGCTGGCCCGGCGACTCCGACTTCACGCCCAACGAGTCCCCCGAGTGCACCGACAACAACGGCCGCCGCTTGGCCCTGACCCACTTCTTCCTGGGGCGGGACTTCGGCTGCCAGGGCTGCCTGGACGGCCCGATCTACTCGAACCTGGTGATCTACGACTGCAATCCCTAGTAAGGAACAAAACATGGACCTGACCGGCCCAGGTGCCACGTGATCCGTTTCGGGCCGCCCAGCACGTAATGTTTCCTGTGAATCCTAACAAACTGTCATTCTGAAAATCCAGCCCATGGCCGCCAGCCTTCTTCTTCCCATTTTGAGTCATCCCTCAGCGGAACGAGCTTGGTTTCAAGTCCATTCAGTATTCCTGAGATTGAATCGAACCGATCCACCTTCTGACTCGCGTATTTTTCTACAGTATGACTTACGCCAAGATAGCTAGACAGGGTGATCCCGGGAATTGTTTCGCTTCTGACCGGTTTGTGGTCCTTCGGTACTGTGATTGTGAGGAAATCCATTTCTACAAATAGTGTGAGTAGGTTTGTGATATCAGCCTCCGGTAGAGAGAACGGAAAGGTTGTCGTGTACAACCCCGATCGTTCGTCGATCGGGTTGGTTTTCCACTTCACTGGCTCGACCGTTCCCAATCCCGTACCTTCTATGCGGATCCTCACACCGCCATCGCGGCCGTCAACGTCAACCATCTCGATTCGGGAGCCTTTCCATTCTCTCTCATCGCCAAGGAAACTGGCGGTCTTGTTCTGCGCTCCCAGTTTCATGTCCGTCGACCCTCCAAGGAGTTATCCGGAATTCCCCATATCAAAATCCGTACCACAGCGCGGCTCCCCTGCAGAAACAAAACCAATCCATTTTCACTTTTTCCCAACGGCTTTTTGTGTAGGGACGAATGAACGATCATGAGACGATGCACCGTGAGTCGGCAACATGTTCCGGAATCTATGTTGCTTCTACCCCTCGGGTGAGCACAGAATCGTGTTCTCGTCCGCCGGCTCGCATTTGACCCAAGCCCTATTCCGCCGGAATCCACTGGAAGGTCGGTAGATGTCCCTTACGATGGAGATTGACGTAGCAGCCGTGCTGACTGCAAGCGGTTGTTACTGCAAGGACGCGCTGACCACGAAAAGAGCGATATTTGAGGGCGGGCTTCTTCTTGCCCAGGTCGATAACGCCCAACCCCTGGTCAATGGCTGCAACGAACAACAGGTCCCGCGAGAAGGCCATGCGACTCCAGTGTTTGACTGGTGCGGCCGTGTGGTCGCGGTCGCTGCCGAGTGATTGAGTGAACGTATAGATTTCGTCGAGGGTCGCAGGGTCTCGTACGCTGATGTGCTGGCTGGTGCGGCCATGATTCGCGCTCTGCGAAAGGAGCGCGATGAAACGTTCGCCCAGTACGGCCCGATTGACGTGCTCGTACGTGCTGTGCGGTTCGAGCTCGATGACAGCTTCCTCGTGCACGCTACCGTCTGGTTGAACCTGGTAGAAGAACGCCCACAGTGGCAGAAGAAAGTTGTCGACGACAATCAAACGCCCATCTTTCAACACCATGGCGTCGATGCGTTTCCTCATTCCGGAGCCGACGACCTGCTGGGGAAGCGGAATCAGCTCGGTGGTCAATCCATGTATCCCGGGACGGATGATCCACATGCTTTCGAAAGGAACGTCAGGAACGGTTTGGTTTGTGCCGCCTCCCGCATAGATCACGCCGGTGTTGGTCACCGCGGCGCACCGGGTGGTGTGACCTTCTGGCGGCGTCCACCTCGTGAATTGGAAATCACCCGAAGACCAGTCGACGTGATAGAGGTAAGCTGCCGTCGGATCGGTGGGGAGGGTGGCGGCGTAACGATCCGTCTCGCACACGATGAAGTCGTAGGCATCTTCCGGTAGCTCGACAAGAGGCTCAGGATCCGGACCGCGCGCCCTGTGGAGGATCGCCCTGCCATCTACGGGGAGGACAACCAGCTCACCAGGATGAAGTTCGTAGGGCATGTTGTCGAGTATACATTTCATGGGAATTTTTGACAGACTCCATTTTATAGAACAATCAATGCTCTCTACCCGGCTTGGGGGATTTCGCTCGCATCGGCCGGCTCGTCGTCAATGCAGTCGAACTCGCTGTAGTCAGGATCGGCAAAGAAATCCTCCCCGAGGTGCAGTGGATGCGTCGCGCCCTTCTTAAAGGACTGAGCACCGCCCTCCTTATAATCCCTGTCCCCGTGACTCCTGGTAACCGCGTTCGACCCTGTCCAGCAAGGCCGCACGTTCTTCCTCCGGTAAAAAGGCCGCCGCAACGGCGTTGCGCTCAAGGCGCAGCAGATCATCGAGAGAGTATCCCCAGCGAGAGGCCGCCACGTCGTAGTCATCGTTGATGCTCGTGCAATGAATTGCCGGGTCGTCCGCGTTGATCGTAACCGGCACGCCGGCCCGATCGAGGCGCGGCAGCGGGTGCTGGTCGAGCCGGTCAATGCAGCCGGTCTGGAAATTGCTGATCGGGCACATCTCCAGCGTCACCCGGCCGGCGGCCAGCATGGCCGTCACCTCATCGTCCCGCGCGGCCTCGATGCCGTGGCCGATGCGAACGGCGGACAGCGACCCGACCGCGGAGGCTACCTGCTCCGCGGACGTGCCTTCACCTGCGTGGATAGTGATGCCCAGTTCGCCGATATCGCGAACACGCCGGAAAAACCTCTCGAACTCTCGGTTGGCGTGCTGAAACTCGTCACCGGCCAGATCGACCCCGGAGATTCCCATCTCGTGCATGCGCACACCCAGATCGACCATTTCGGTCCAGGAGGCGTAGCTGTATCTCTCACGCGCGAAGGTCAGGATGAAGCGAATCGAGATGCCTTCCTCGGCGGCCGCGGCAATGCCCGATTCGCAGACGGCCTGCAGCGCCCCTTCGATCTGCAAGCCGCTGGTGCGCGTCAGGTGCTCCGGGCTGAATCGCAGTTCCAGGTGTACGATGCCCTCGGAAGCGGCATCCCTGACCGCTTCAGCGGTCACCCGCTCGATATCCTTGTAGGAACGGTACCAGTCTGAGCGAAACTTGGTGAGAAAATTGGCCAGCGTGCGCGGCTCGTCGTCGTTGAAAGTCACCAGGCGAGCCAGCGAGGTCTCGGAGTCGAGGGGGAGATCCAATCCATATCTCTTGCCCAATTCCAGTAAAGTGCCCAGGCGCAACGAGCCTTCTAGATGCCGGTGCAGCTCGATCTTGGGCAACCCGCGCAGGATAGCCAATCTCTCGTCAGCCTTCAAGATTCAACCTCAGCGCCAAGAGTCAAGGAGCCATCATTCTACGCAGCTAGACCAATCGGCGTCAACACGCGAAGAAGCTACAAGAGGGACGCGGTTGAATCTGGAACGAATGCGCGGTAGGGTCGCGTACATAACAGCCAAACACTTTGGCCGTGATGGGAGCCACATATGGGCACAATCACCCTGGACGAATACACCCGCTACGACGCGCTCGGGCTCGCCGAGCTCGTGCGCCGCAATGAGGTGCAGCCCGAAGAGCTCCTCGAGGTTGCCATCGCGGCCATCGAACAGACCAACCCCCGGCTCAATGCGGTCATCGCCCGGCTGTACGACCGGGCCCGCGATCGCATCGCCGCCGGTTTGCCGACGGGTCCGTTCACCGGGGTTCCCTACCTGCTCAAGGACATGCTCGATCTGGAGGGCACCAAGGTCACCTGGGGATCGCGCTTGCTTCGCAACAACGTCTCCACCCACACCCACGAAATTCTTCGGCGAATGGAGGCGACCGGTCTTTCGTTCCTGGGGCGGACGAACATGAGCGAGCTGGGTATGGTACCCCACGCTGAGCCGAAGGCCTACGGACCCACCCGCAATCCCTGGGACCTGGATCGTTCTCCCGGGGGGTCGAGCGGCGGCGCGGCCGCGGCGGTGGCCGCCGGCGTGGTGCCCATGGCCCACGCCGCCGACGGCGGAGGCTCGATTCGCATCCCCGCTTCGGCCTGCGGGCTCTTCGGGCTCAAGCCCTCCAAGGGCCGCAACCCGGCCGACCTTGACGAGCCCACCGATGAGTTCGTCAGCCAGCACGTGATCTCGCGCACGGTACGGGATTCGGCCGCCATGCTCGATGCCATCCAGGGTGCCCGTTCTTTCGAGCGCTTGCAGCTGCCGGCCCCCTCCCGGCCTTATCTCGAGATCGCCGCCGAGCCGCCCGGCACCCTGAAAATCGGCTATTCCCTCAGCGATTTCTTCGGCAACACGGTGCACCCGGACTGCCGTGAGGCGGTGCTCGCGACGGCCGGCCTGCTGACCGAGTTGGGGCACGAAGTAGAAGAGTCCGCGCCCGTCATCGACGCAGAGAGTTACTTCCATGGGTTCCAGGTTCTGTGGTGCGCCTCCGCCGGGTTTTTCTACGAGGAGGTCCGGCGAGAATTGGGCAAACAGGAACGCATCCCCGCCCCGTTACGCCTGGCACTGGGCCAGCGCCAGGTGTTGAGGTTGCTGACCAGCCTGCCTACCAACCTTTCCGGCAACCCGATGATCGAGCCGTTCACGCGCAAGCTGGCCGCGCTCGACCGGAAGCACACCCCGGCCGATCTGATGCGGGCCTGGATCGAGATGCGCCGGGCCGAGGCCGAGCTCAGGAACTTTCTTTCGGGTTTCGACATGCTGCTCACCCCGGTCATGGCCGAGCCGCCCTGGCCGATCGGCTACCTGAAGCAGAACTGGTCCATCCCCCGGTTGCAGGAGGAGCTTCTGCGCTACGTGGCTTTTACGCCCATCGCCAACTCGACCGGATTCCCGGCCATGTCGGTCCCGCTGCATTGGAGTCCGGAGGGTCTTCCGATCGGATCGCACTTCATCGCGCCGCTGGGTGCCGAGGACCTGCTATTCCAGTTGGCGGCCCAACTGGAGGCCGCCCGTCCCTGGCGGGACCGGCGCCCCCCCGCGTTCATCTGAGATCTCACGGTCCGGGATAAAAGGTGACCCCTTTTTCCCCATCGGGAAGAAGCTACGGGGGTTGCTCTGAGTCGGCGAACGTGATAGAAATTTTCTCCCCGTGAATCGCGGGGAATGTTTTTCCTTTGGCGGTTGTTTCTACCAGCCAAGAGGAGGAGGATACTATGATACGCAAGTTAGCAAGTCTGGCAATCATGTTGGGGCTTTGTGGATGGCTGATCGGCTGCCGGGGCGGAGGGGCCGAGCACAACAACGATAAGACCGTAAAAACCTCTGCCGGCAGTTCGGAAGTGGTCGCCCGGGTTGGCGATGTGACCATAACCCTGGAGCAGTTCGAAGGCTACCTCAACCAGCAGAATCGGCTGGTCAGGGCCCGTTACAAGTCTATGGAACAGAAGAAAAAACTCCTCCAGAGCCTGGTCGAGCGCGAGGCCATGGTGCTCGAGGCCAAGCGCCTCGGCCTGGACAAGGATCCCAATGTTGTCCGCGGACTCAAGAAGATCCTGGCCCGGCAATTGGTGAACGAGGAGTTCAACAAGAAGCTTGCCAAGCAGATAGAGATCTCGGAAGAGCAGATCAAGCATTTCTACGATGAAAACCACGATCGTTACCATGCTTCCGAGAAGGTCAGGGTGCATAAGATCTTCATCAAGGGATCGAAATCCGATAGCCAGGCGAGAAAACAGGCCCAGGCCAAGGCGAAAAAGCTCCTGGCCCAACTCAAGGCCAAGCCGCAGGATCGGCGCCTGTTCATCCAACTGGCCCGGGAGAATTCCGACGATGTGGCCACACGGCCAATCGGGGGCGACACCAATTTCAAGACCCGCGATCAACTCGTCCAGGACAACGGAAAAGTGTTTGCCGAGGCCGCCTTCGGATTGGCGAAGACCAACGATATTAGCGGCGTCATTGAAGACGACAAGGGTTTCTATATCCTGAGACAATCCGGCAAGCAGCCGCCGATCGATCTCCCGCTCGATAAAGTCAAGCAGCAGATACACACCACACTGTTTGCCCGGGCTCGTGGCGAGGGCTACACGGCTTTCGTGGATGCCGTTCTGAAGAAAGCCCGCGTCAACATTTTTGCAAACGTTCTCGATAAGGCCAAGGTTGATCTCAGTGACGTGCCCAGCATCCCAGGGCGCGGGATGCCAAACGCCTTTTCGAAACCGCCCGCACATGGCATGATGCCCGTAAATCGGGCGGGCAAGCCGAACATCCTGAGGCTGCCCCACAAGGGCGTTGTTCCTCCAGGCAAGGCCGGGCCCGGGCCTAAACACGGGCCTAAATCCGGGCGCTAGTGAATATGTTGCTGAACTGCAAAACGTGGTTTTCATTTTCGGCGCTTTTCCTGTCGATCACGGTCAGCGGGGCAAGCGGTTGCGACAATGGCAAGTCAAAGTTGCACTCGGAGCCCCAGGCGGTTTCCGTGGTTAACGGTGAGCCGATTAGCATTGAGCAATTTCAGACGGCTCTCGACGATCTCAAGGGCGAAGGAAAAGGATTTTTGGCGAATGCCGAGCAAGAGAGAAAGCTGAAGCGCGAACTACTTGAGAGGATGATAGATGACAGGCTTATGACCCAGGAAGCGCGCGCGAAAAACATTTCTCTCGACACCAGAATTCTGGATGCCTCACTACAACCCCTCTTCGATGAGTATCCGCCGGGCGGGGTGGAGGAGGTATTGATGAAGAGAGGGAAGAGCCTGGAGGAATACAAGCGGGAAAGCGCTCATCTGCTCCTGCTGCAGAAGCTTCTCAAACGGGAAGTGACGGACAGGATTGCCATATCGAAGGAAGAGATCGGCAAGTATTTCGATGAGCACCACAGCGAGTTTCTCGAACCCGAACAGGTGCGGGTGCGCCAGATAGTCAGCCAGAGCGAGGAAGAAGCCGAGACGCTACGCAAGCGAATCCTGCGCGGCGAATCTTTCGAGGGCCTGGCGCGAGAGTTCTCGTTGGGGCCCGAGGCCGCGCGCGGCGGCGACTTAGGCTACTTCTCGAAGGGAAGCATGCCTCCGGCAATCGAGGAGGCTTGTTTCAAGCTCTGGTCGGCGCACGTGTCGAAGGTGGTGGCTTCTCCCTACGGCTTTCATCTGTTCCAGTTGGTGGATCGTAAGCCGGCCCGGGAGCTCACCCTTCAACAGGCCACCGAGAAGATCTCCAGACGGCTCGCGATGGAAAAGACCAAGGAAGCCGAGGCCTTTTACCTGCGCACGCTGCGTGAAGGCGCGAGCATCGAACGGGATCTGGAACAGGTGGATCGCATTCACTGACTTGGCATTATTAGAACCTAGAAAGGCCTGCCAAAATGAAACGCCTGGGAATATCTCTTGTTGTGCTGTTGGCAACAGCGGCAATTCCACCCGTCGCAGCGCGGATCCTCGACCGCATCGCCGCCGTCGTCAACGACGATGTCATCCTCTTGAGCGAAGTCGACAGCCGTTGCCGGGCGGCGCTGGACGAGATCCCCTCCAACCTGCCGCTGGCGAAGATGGTCGAACGCAAGCGGCAGGTTCGCAAGCAGACCCTCGATGAACTGGTAGAAGAATTGCTGTTCAAGCAGCAGGTGCACGAGCACAAGATCGTCGTCAGCGACGAGGAGGTCGACCAGCAGATCGAGCAGCTGAAAAAGACGAACAATATGACAGAAAAACAGTTCTCGGATGCGCTCAGGATGGAGGGCAGGACGATCGCCGACCTGCGGAGCAGCCTGCACGGGCAGTTGGAGAGACAAAAAATGGTCGATGCCCAGATGCGCAACAATCCAGACATGAGGGCGCGGGTGCAGGTCGGGGAGAAGGATATTGATGACTACTACCGGAAGCATTTCCGGAGCACCGCATCCAAGGAAAAGGTGCGCGCCAGCCACATCCTGTTCGTCGTTCCGCCTAAAACGGGTAAGGACGCCGAGAAGGTGATTCACGACAAAGCACAGGAAGTGCTGGCGAAGATCCGTAAGGGAGCCGAGTTTGCCAAAATGGCCAAGGAGTTCTCGGACGATCCCAGCGGCTCTGCGGGCGGCGACCTGGGTTGGTTCCACCGGGGAGACATGATGGCCGCTTTCGAGAAGTCTGCTTTCGGTCTGAAGAAAGGGCAAATCAGCGATCTGGTACAAACCAAGCTGGGGTATCATATCATCCTGGTGACTGACCGCGCCGTGGAAGGACCACCCCCTCTGGAGAAGGTCGTCAATGAGATCCGCAGCAACCTTTATCGCGAGAAGTTTCGCGAAGCCATGAAAGATTGGCTGACACAACTGCGCCGCAATTCATTCGTCGAATACAAGCTGTGACACGTGTTGGAATCACAATGGGTGATCCCGCCGGGGTCGGCCCCGAGGTCATCCTGAGAACGTTGGCAGAGCGGGATCGTCTCGAGGGGATCGAGGCAGTCGTCTTTGGAGACCGCCAGTTGCTGGCGCGCTTGATGAAGGCTCTCGATCTCTCAGCCGAATTGCAGGTGCGCGGGGTCGGTAGCCTTGGCGCTTCAGCCATGACGCCGGGGCGCTTCACGACGGAGGGAGGGCTGGCCCAGGGCGCCTACCTGAAAGAGGCGGCGGATGCGCTCGAGCGGGGTGAGGTCGACGCCCTGGTGACCGGGCCGATTCACAAGCGGGCGCTTGTGGCCGGCGACATGCCCGGGCCGGGTCAGACCGAGTGGCTGGCCTCGCGCTTCGGCGGCCGGCGGCCGGTGATGCTGCTTTCGGGACCGCGTCTGAAGGTCGTGTTGGCAACGACCCACTTGCCGTTGTCGCAAGTCGCTCTGCACATCACGCGGGAGGACTTGCTGGATGTGGGTTTGATCGCCTGCCGGGAACTCAGGCGCTACTTTTTCCCGGCCGGGCCGCGTCTCGCGGTGTGCGCACTGAATCCCCACGGTGAGGTGAACGGAGAGGTCGGCTACGAGGAGCGCGAGATCATTGGGCCGGCCGTGGAAGATCTGCGCCGGCAGGGTGTAAATGCCTACGGGCCTTTCCCCGGAGACGCTATCTTCGCCAGGGCGGCCGCGGGAAAATACGATGCCGTCCTGGCCATGTACCACGATCAGGGCCTGGCCCCGCTCAAGGTCCTTCATTTCAACAGTGCCGTAAACGTGACCCTGGGGCTGGGTATCGTTCGCACTTCGCCCGATCACGGCGTTGCCTACGATATCGCCCACAAGGGCCAGGCCGACCCGACCAGCATGACCGAGGCCTTGTTGCTGGCGGTAAAAATGGTCGAAAGAGACAAAACGGCATGAGCAGGGAAGGCGTCGGTGAAATCCGCATCAGAGGCGCTCGCGTTCACAACCTGAAGAACATCGACCTTTCCATACCCAGGAACAAACTGGTGGCCATCACCGGGCTGAGCGGTTCGGGTAAATCTTCTCTGGCCTTCGACACCCTCTATGCCGAGGGACAGCGGCGATACGTGGAGTCCCTGTCAGCCTATGCCCGCCAGTTCCTCGAGCAGATGTCCAAGCCCGATGTCGACTCCATCGACGGCCTCTCGCCGGCGATCTCGATCGAGCAGAAAACGGTCAGTCACAACCCGCGCTCGACGGTCGGCACCGTCACCGAAATCTATGATTACCTGAGGCTGCTCTTCGCCCGGGCGGGCGATCCGCATTGCCCGACCTGCGGGCGTCCGATCACCACCCAGACCGTCCAGGAGATCGTCGACCAGGTGATGGAGATGCCAAAGGGCGCGCGCTTCTCCGTATTGGCGCCGGTGGTGCGCGGCAAAAAGGGCGAGCACCGCAAGCTGTTCGAAGATCTGCGCAAGCAGGGCTTTTCCCGGGTGAGCGTGGACGGCGAGCTTTTCGATCTGGAAGACGATATCGACCTGGGCCACAAGAAAAAGCATGACATCAAGGTCTACGTCGACCGCCTGGTGGCCAGGCCGGGGCTCGAAACTCGACTGAGCGACTCGCTGGAGACGGCACTAAAGTTGGCGGACGGCCTGGTCGAGATCGCTTTAGTGGATGGGGAAGACGCGATCTACTCCGAGCGACATGCCTGCATCCAATGCGGCGTCAGCCTGCCCGAGTTGACCCCCAGGCTTTTTTCGTTCAACAGCCCGCATGGGGCCTGCCCCGGATGCGACGGCCTGGGATCCATCCGTTACGTCGATCCCAAGCTGGTGATACCCGACCCGGGCTTGAGCCTGGGCCGGGGTGCCATCGCCGCCTGGGGCGGAATGCACTCCTCGTACCAGCGCCAGATGCTCGAGACGCTGGCCGGTCATTACAGTTTTGAGATGCAGACGCCGTTTGCGGATCTCGCTAAATCGATCCGCGACACGATCCTTTTCGGTTCAGGAGAAGAGGAAATCGAATTCAGGCTCGGCCATGAGGGAATGAGTCACCGCTTCAGGAGATCGTTCGAGGGGGTTATTCCCAACCTCGAGCGGCGCTTTAGAGAGACGACCAGCGATCGGGCCCGGGCTGACATCGCCGCCTACATGGCCCTGAAAGAGTGCCAGGAGTGTCACGGCAAGCGTCTGCGGCGCGAGAGCCTGAGTGTTCTGGTGGCCGGCAGGTCGATAGCCGATATAACCGCCCTGAGCGTGCAAGCGGCGCTTGAATTCCTCGATCGGATCGAGTTGGGTCCGCGCCCGGCCGCGGTCGCCGGGCCGATCCTGCGCGAGATTCGCTCGCGCTTGAAGTTTCTGCTGGACGTCGGCCTGAACTATCTGACGCTGGATCGCTCATCCGCCAGCCTGTCCGGGGGCGAGGCGCAGAGGATCCGCCTGGCGACCCAGATCGGATCGTCGTTGGTGGGTGTCCTGTATGTCCTGGACGAGCCGACCATCGGCCTGCACGCCCGCGACTGCGGCCGCCTGCTGGATACCCTCAACAGGCTGCGCGATCACGGCAACAGCGTGATCGTGGTGGAGCACGATCCGGCCACAATTCTGGCTGCGGATTTCGTGGTCGACATGGGCCCCGGAGCCGGCCGCAGGGGTGGGGAGATAGTCGTTGCCGGCACGCCGCAAGATATTCTGGATCACAAAAGCTCGCTGACCGGCGCTTACCTGGCGGGGCGCAAGGCCATCCCGGTGCCCAAAAAGCGCAGGTCCGCCAAGAGCTTTCTCGAATTGCGCGGAGCGCGGGGAAACAACCTCAAGCGAATCGATGTTCGTTTCGGGCTGGGAGTGTTCAGTTGCGTCACGGGAGTGTCCGGCTCGGGAAAGAGCACTTTGGTGATCGATACACTCTACCGCGGCCTGGCCAGGAAGTTGCATCGTGCCCGCGTCTTGCCGGCGCCGTTCGACGGTTTTTCGGGCGTCTCGAAAATAGACAAGGTGATCCACATCGACCAGAGCCCGATCGGACGCACCCCGCGTTCCAACCCGGCCACTTACACAGGCGTCTTTACCGCCATTCGCGAGCTGTTTTCCAAGCTGCCCGAGAGCCGCCTGCGCGGCTATGGGCCGGGGCGCTATTCGTTCAACGTCAAGGGAGGGCGCTGCGAGGCCTGTCAGGGCGGGGGCCAGATCCGGATCGAGATGCATTTTCTGCCCGACATGTACGTGACCTGCGAGATCTGCGGAGGCCGGCGCTTCAACCGCGAGACGTTGGAGATAGAGTACCGCGGGAAGAACATCGCCCGGGTTCTGGATCTGACCATCTCGGAGGCGATGGAACTCTTCGCCGCCCAGCCGGCCATAGGACGCAAGTTGCAGACGCTGGTGGACGTGGGCCTGGGATACGTTCAGCTCGGCCAAAGCGCCAACACTCTTTCGGGCGGCGAGGCGCAGAGGGTCAAGTTGTCGAAAGAGCTTTCCAAAAGATCCACCGGCAGGACGCTCTACATTCTCGACGAGCCCACCACCGGGCTGCACATGGACGACATCCGTCAACTGCTCGAAGTGCTCAACCGCCTGGTGGATCAAGGCAACACGGTAATAGTGATCGAGCACAACCTGGACGTGATCAAGCAGGCCGACTACATAGTAGACTTGGGGCCGGAGGGAGGAGACGCCGGCGGAAAAGTGATAGCCACAGGCACCCCCGAAAAACTGTCCCGCCTGCGTCGTTCGTACACCGGCCGCTATCTGAAGAAAGTGCTTTAAAGAACGCTTTTTATTTCATCTTGTCCCCAGTGGCTGCCCATGGCCAAGTTGTCGATCACGTCCAGGCGCCTGACCACCGGGGTTTTCATGAACCGTCCCCATCGCAGATTGAAGATAATTTTACCTCCGAACAGTTGATATGTTATCATTTTGACATGTGAAAACCGACGCAGGTCACACGATCAGGATGTGGCTTGGTAGCCGGAACGACGTTGTGGATTTGCACAGGAAAGAAACACATGACAAGCGCGGAATTCACGCCGAGAGACTCGCAAAAAAAAGTACATCATGCAGCCACTCTCCCCATTCTGTTTTGTTTCATGGTGGTCACCCTGGTCACGCTGGTCGGTATTGCCTCATGCGGCATCAACAATGATGGCATCACTTTCGCCGCCCCACCGGACATCACGGGCACCTGGAATGGCAGCTTCACCGACAACCGCGGTTCGGGCCAACTCTTGATTGTGGTTTCCGATCAAGGCCACGAGGTCATGCCGGCAAATGTTGTCGGAACCTTGACCATGATCTATTACGGCGGCTCCGAAGAGGCCGGCAACCTGTCGGAAGGTTCTTCCCTTTACAAAAGCGTTGACCAGGAAATTGTCGTATTCCTCCCTGTGGTTTTCGAAACCGCAGGGCACGGTGCCAACCTGTTCCAGGGAATCCTGGGCACCGACCTCATCACCATGAGCGGCTCCTACGGTGGTGACTGGAGCCACGGTACATTCGATTTAACCAAGGACTAGGGCTAGGAAAAGGAAAAGGAAAAGGGGTCTGACCCCTTTTCCTTCGTTGGCTATGTTGGTGGGCTTGTAACAAACCACTTTCCGTCGATGAGCTCAACGCTTGCTTCGTCCTTGCCGCCGTCCGTCTTACCGTTGACCTCGATTTCCATCTCGATCTTGATCCAGAACTTGGAGTCAGAGATTTTCTTTCGCATCAGCAGTTGCACCTTCTGGAAGGTCCACCTGCTCATTTTATCCAATTTGCTTTTCAACCTCTTCTTATCGCGACCTTTCAGCTTTGATTGGTCAGGAAGTACTTGCTTGTAAGCTGAATCTTTACGAATCAAGCTGGCATAAAAATGCACCAGGGCTGCCTCGGGAGAAGATTGCCCCGGTTTCAGGTTTGCGACGTTGGATTTTGAATAGACAGTCTGGGTTTTGTATAGCTCCCATCCATCTTTGCCTTGTGTTGTTTCCGGGGGCTCAAAAGACGGTTTCTGTTTTGACTCTACTGACCCAGTAGAAGCAAAGAACACAAAAAGCGACAGGCACAAAAAGATTCTCGATCTCATCCTCATGCTCTCCTATTCTTGCTCCTCCACGGTGCACTACCAGGCCTTCAGGAAGCACCAAGGCCGCGACACGGACACGATCAGCGTGGATGCGGTGGAGTTCATAGCCATGTTGGCGCAGCATATCCCGCATGCCCACCGGCACCAAGGAAAAGAAAAGAGAAAAGAAAAGGGGTCAGACCCCGACATATGATTCCTGAGAAGGAAGCCTGTATTTCAACACAGGAAATTTCTACCCGCAGCAATTGCCTGATTTTCTGAGTCACATCGCGAAATTTGTGACGCAGGCTTGAGATCGTCGAAGAGCGGTTATCAAGCCCTGCAGAAGTGC
>DATKYQ010000064.1:0-96646 GCA_035528415.1 Myxococcota bacterium
GATGGTGATGCCCGGCGACAACGTGACGATCAAGGTAGCTTTGATCACGCCGATCGCGATGGAGAAAGAGTTGCGATTCGCCATACGCGAGGGTGGGCGCACGGTTGGTGCCGGCGTCATTACCGAGATCTTGGAATAGTCACTGTGGACTAGGGTGAGCAAATCATGAATATTCAGAAAATCCGTATTCGGCTGAAAGCCTACGATCATAAGTTATTGGATCAATCGGCCGGAGAGATCATCGACACTGCCCGCCAGACCGGGGCAAAGGTGTCGGGCCCGATTCCCATGCCGACCAGGATCAGTCGCTATACCGTGCTGCGCTCGCCCCACGTTGACAAGAAATCCAGAGAGCAGTTCGAGATTCGCGTCCACAAGCGGCTTCTGGATATACTCGAGCCGACCCAGCAGACGCTGGACGCTCTCATGAAGCTCGATTTGTCGGCGGGTGTCGACGTCGAGATCAAGACCTGAGGTGGAGGTCGGATATGCCAACTGTAGATGTTTGGAACCTGGATCACGAGAAGGTAGGCACGCTGGAACTGGCCGATGACGTTTTTAGTCAGGCGTCGCGACCCGACCTCGTCTCGGACGTGGCCAGGTGCCAGATGGCCCGCATTCGTGCAGGCTCCGCCAGCACGAAGACCCGCGCCATGGTGAGCGGGACCGGAGCCAAGCCTTTCCGGCAGAAACGCACCGGCCGCGCGCGCCAGGGCACCCTCCGGGCGCCGGGCCAGCGTGGCGGCGGAGTGGCTTTTGGGCCCCGGCCGCGCAAATATTCGCCGAAATTGTCCAAGAAGGTGCGCCGGCTGGCCTTGCGTGCATTTCTCAGTGACCAGGCCCGGGAAAACAAACTCTTCGTGGTCCGTGAGTTCGATCTGCAGGAGATCAAGACCAGCCACCTGGCCAAGGCCATCACCAAGTTCGGGCTTACGAAATGTCTGCTGGTTGACAACAAGGACAACCAAAAGCTGAAGCTTTCGGTCCGCAACCTTCCCCGGGCCGCCTGCAGAACCGTTGCCGGCCTGAGCCTGCTGGAACTGTTGCGCTACGACGCGCTGCTGATCAGCGAGCGCTCGGTCAAGCAGCTCGAAGGAGCACTGAAGCCATGAAGTTGCCGGAAGAGATCATTCTCAGGCCGATCGTCACCGAGAAGACCAACACCCTTCAGGAGAAGAACAACCAGGTGGTTTTCCGGGTAGCCAAGGGTGCCAACAAGGTTGACATACGCAGGGCGGTCGAGAAGCTTTTCAACGTCAAGGTCGTCTCGGTCAGTACCTACAGGACGCCCACCCGGCTGCGGCGTGTCGGCCGCAACGTCGGACGGCGGTCATCCTGGAAAAAGGCTGTTGTGCGCCTGCGCCAGGGTGACAAGATCGAGTTCTTCAGCGGCGTCTGATAGGAACGAGGTAGCAATGGGAATCAAGATATACAATCCGAGAACGCCCGGCCGGCGCAAGATGACCACCAACGATTTTGCTCCTCTGAACGGGGAAAGCAAGCCCGAACGGCGCCTGACTTCGCCCAAAAAGCGCTCCAGCGGCAGGAATAACATGGGTAGAATCACCGTGCGTCACCGCGGGTGCGGCCACAAGCGCAAGCTGCGCAAGATCGACTTCAAGCGCAAGAAGATCGAGGTTGCGGCCAAGGTCAAGGCTATTCAGTACGATCCCAATCGCTCGGCCCATATCGCGCTTTTGCACTACGTTGACGGCGAGAAAGCCTATATCCTCTGGCCGGTCGGTCTGGCGGTGGGCGATACCTTGGTGGCCAGCGAGCATGCAGATATCCGTCCAGGCAACCACCTGCCGTTGAGAAACATGCCCTTGGGCACGGCCATTCACAACCTGGAGATCAAGCTTGGCAAGGGCGGACAGTTGATCCGCGCTGGCGGCTCGTCGGGGCAGTTGCTCGCCAAGGAAGGCAAGTACGCCCAGGTGCGCCTGCCCTCGGGCGAGGTGCGCAAGGTGCACCGCGATTGCTGGGCTAGCGTGGGCCAGGTGGGCAATATCGACCACGAGAACATCAGGATCGGCAAGGCCGGCCGCACGCGTTGGTTGGGCTGGCGCCCGTCGGTGCGCGGCGTGGCCATGAACCCCGTAGATCACCCTCACGGCGGCGGAGAGGGCCGCGCGGGGCAGGGCAACCCGCATCCGGTTTCTCCCTGGGGCATGCCGACCAAGGGTTACAAGACGAGAAATAATAGGCGGACTGACAAGTACATCGTTCGCAGGCGGAAATCGAAATAGACCGCCGGACGTTGACGAGGAGCGAGACGTGGCAAGATCAGTAAAGAAGGGTCCATTTATTGACGAGCACCTGATGAAGAAGGTTCTCGATGCGACGCGGACAGGCAACAAGAAGGTCATCAAGACCTGGTCGCGCAGGTCGACCATTATACCGGAGATGGTCAGCCTGACTTTTGCCGTGCACAACGGCAACAAGTTCATTCCCGTGTTCGTCACCGAAAACATGGTCGGGCACAAGCTGGGAGAATTTTCCCCGACCCGGACATTCCGCGGTCATTCGGGTGACAGTAAATCCAGGCCCAGGCCAAGCAAGAAGGGTTGAGCAGCTCCGGAAGCGTACCGGTGAACTCAGCTAGACGAGGACGAGTGCAATGAGCCAGAGAAGAAAGCGCAGGAAAGAACTAGATGCCGAGCAGCGCGAGATGCAGAAGCACAAGCGCGGAAGCCTCCACTATCTGCGGATTTCCCCGAGAAAGGTCAGGGCCGTGGTTGATACCATCCGCGGGCGGCAGGTCGAAGACGCCTTGGCAGTCCTCGATTTCACTTGCCGGGCGGCGGCCGTTCCGCTGGCGAAGATATTGCGCTCGGCCGTGGCCAACGTGGCCAATTCTGGAAACGTGGACATCGATACACTGGTGGTCAAGGAGATCATGGTAGACCAGGGTCCGATGTTGAAGCGCTTCCGGCCGCGAGCCATGGGGCGCGCCAGCCTGATACAGAAAAAGACCAGTCACGTCCGCTTCATGCTGGACGAGAGAAAGTAAGGAGGCCGTTCTTGGGCCAGAAAGTAAACCCGATAGGGTTCAGATTGGGCTTCATCCGATGGTGGGAGTCGAAGTGGGTGTCGCGTAAAAACTACGCCAAGTGGCTTCACGAGGACATACGCCTGCGAAGATACATCCGCAAGCACCTCGAGCGGGCGGGCATCTCGCGCGTGTTCATCGAGCGAGCCGGAGACAAGGCCAAGGTCAACGTGTTTACCGCGCGGCCGGGCATCGTCATCGGCAAGCGCGGCGCCGGCGTAGAGAACCTGAAGAAAGAGTTGCAGAAGCTCGTTGACAGCGAGGTCTTCCTCAACATTCGCGAGGTTCGCAAGGCCGAGTTGGACGCCCAGTTGGTCGCCGAGAACGTGGCCAGCCAGCTTATCAACCGCGTGGCCTTCAGGCGGGCGATGAAGAAGGCGGTTTCTACCTCGTTGAAGTTCGGCGCCAAGGGCATCAAGATTCACTGCGCCGGCCGCCTGGGAGGAAGCGAGATGTCCAGGCGCGAGTGGTACCACGAGGGGCGCGTGCCGCTGCATACGCTCAGAGCAGATATTGACTACGGCTTGGCCGTAGCCAAGACGACCTACGGCACTATCGGGGTCAAGGTGTGGATTTTCAAAGGAGAGATACTGGATACAACCCGGCGCACGTTGAAAGCGTAGGGGTTCGCCCAGGGACGCACCCAGGGAGAGAGTTATGCTGCAGCCCAAAAAGGTAAAGTGGAGAAAGATACAGAAGGGAAAACGCCGGGGCATGGCCTATCGAGGCAGCAACCTGGCGTTCGGTGATATCGGTATAATGGCTACGGAGTGCGGTTGGGTCACCGCGCGCCAGATCGAGGCCAGCCGTGTTGCGATCACACGCCATGTCAAACGCGGCGGCAAGGTGTGGGTGCGTATTTTTCCGGACAAGCCGCTGACCAAGAAGCCTCTTGAAACCAGGATGGGCAAGGGCAAGGGCTCTCCCGAGTACTGGGTGGCCGTGATCAAGCCGGGCCGGATCCTTTTCGAGCTGGAGGGAGTATCCGACGAGGTGGCGCGTGAGGCGTTCCGGCTCGCCGGGCACAAGCTTTCGGTGACAACCAAGGTGATCTCGCGAAGGGATGAGCTATGAAGGCCGGCGAGTACAGGGAGAGAACGATCGAAGAGCTACGACACTCGGAGGAGGATCTCAGGCAGGATCTATTCAACCTCCGCTTCCAGCATGCCACCGGGCAGTTGGACGACGTGTCGCGCTTGAAAGCCACCCGGCGCGATCTGGCGCGGGTGAAGACCATCATCCAGGAGAGCGAACTGGGCATCAGCCGGGTCGCTAAAGGCGAGGCCGCCGGATCTCCCGGGCGGGTCGAGGAGTAGCTCATGGCCAAGCGAGGCAGGGGTAATCCAAAGGTAAGGACGGGCAGGGTAGTTGGCGACAAGATGGAGAAGACGGTCGTGGTTGAGGTACACGCCAAGGTTCTGCACCCTGTGTACAAGAAATATGTGCAGCGACGCAGGCGATTCAAGGCTCACGATGCAGGCGGAGACTGTCGCCTTGGCGATCGTGTCGAGATCGTCGAGTCGCGCCAATACAGTAAGAGCAAGCACTGGCGCGTTCGCAAAGTGATCGAACGCGGAGTACAGGAATAGTCGGGCGAGAGATCGGCCCGCAAGCGACAGGGAGATAGGAGACAGACATGATCCAGATGCAAACCATACTCAACGTTGCGGACAATTCCGGGGCAAAGCGCGTCGGGTGCATCAAGGTCCTGGGCGGATCCAAGCGCAAGTATGCCGGCATCGGTGATATAATAGTTGTTTCCGTCAAGGAGGCACTTCCTGGCTCGAAAGTCAAGAAGGGCGAGGTTCGCCGGGCGGTGATCGTCAGGTTGGCAAAGGAGATCGGCCGGCCGGACGGAACCTATATCAAGTTCGACGACAACTCCGCCGTGCTGATTGGTCCCCAGAAGGAGCCCATCGGCACGCGCATCTTCGGGCCGGTGGCGCGTGAGTTGCGGGCCAAGAACTTCATGAAAATCGTCTCCCTGGCGCCGGAGGTGCTGTGAGATCGGCCGGGTGTGGAAAGGGTTTGTGAAATGGCAGTGAAGCTGAAGAAGAATGACATGGTTGTGGTGCTCACCGGCCGGGACAGGGGACGCCAGGGCAAGGTCCTTGATGTCCTGCGCGCGAAGCAACGTGTCCTGGTCGAAGGCATAAACATGGTCAAGCGCCACGTCAAATCCGGCAGCGATCCAAAGGCGCCACAGGGCGGGATCATCGAGGTGGCGGCGCCGATTCATGTCTCGAACGTGAAGCTGGTATGCGGCAAGTGCAGTCAGCCGACGATGGCCGGGATAAGGCTGCTTGAAGACGGTAAGAAGATTCGTTTTTGCCGCAAGTGCAACGAGAGTTTGGATAAGTGACCCGAACGGGACGTGCCTGAGGGCGTGCCAGAGGGCCCGCCGGAGGAATGCGAAAGATGGCAAGGCTCAAGGAAGTGTACGATAAGGAAGTTATCCCGAAGATGATGAAGGAGTTCGGGTACAAGAACAAGATGCAGGTTCCGCGCCTTTATAAGATAGTCGTCAACATGGGTCTGGGCGAGGCCTTGCAGAACCCCAAAATCATCGAGTCGTCCGTCAAGGAACTCGCGGCTATCACCGGTCAGCATCCAGTGACGACGAAGGCGAAGAAGTCGATCGCCAATTTCAAGTTACGCGAGGGTATGACGATCGGGTGCAAGGTTACCGTAAGAAAGAAGCGCATGTACGAGTTTCTCGATCGTCTTGTAAGCGTTGCCATCCCCAGAGTGCGGGATTTCAAGGGTATTTCCGGGCGGGCCTTCGATGGCCAGGGGAGCTTCACGCTCGGGATCAAGGAGCAGATCGTTTTTCCCGAGATCAACTACGACAAGATCGAGAAGATCAAGGGTATGAACATTTGTATTGTAACCACTGCCAAGACAGACGAGGAAGGCCGTGCCCTGCTGACTCACTTGGGCATGCCGTTCCGCAAGTAGTTCGTGGCGGGCGAGGCAATAGCGAGGAGATGATTTCGTGGCTAAGAAATCAAAGATAGCCCAGGCGAAAAGGAAGGCGAAGTTCAAGGTGCGCCAGTACAACCGCTGTCCCTTGTGCGGGCGCTCACGGGCCTACCTGCGCAAGTTCGACATGTGCAGGCTCTGTTTCCGCAGCTTGGCGCTGTCAGGGGAGATCCCCGGTGTGACCAAGGCGAGCTGGTGACCGGTGGCACTGCTGCCGACAACCAGCCCGGACTAGGAGTTAAATTATGAGTATGTCCGATCCCATTGCCGATTTCCTGACACGAATCAGGAACGCCTGCCAGGCGGCCAAGGACGAGGTGACCATACCGGCGTCCAACATTAAGGCACATCTGGCCGAGATCCTCCGCGAAGAGGGCTATATCGAGGATTTCACCAGGGTGCCCGACAAATTACAGGGCTTACTGGTCGTCAAGCTGCGTTACTCTGATGACGGCAAGACCGTCATTCGCGGATTGAAAAGAGAAAGCCGCCCCGGGCGGCGCGTCTACGTAGGCAGCGACGACTTGCCCAAGGTTCGCAACGGGCTGGGCACCGCCGTCATTTCAACGTCACGCGGCATCTTGACCGACAAGCAGGCCCGCCGTAAGAAGCTCGGTGGGGAATACTTGTGTTCGGTCTGGTAGTCGTTCGGGCGGGTGGCCGGAAAGGAAGACGACGTGTCACGGATAGGAAAAAAGCCAATTGAGGTTCCCGACGGAGTGACTGTCACCGTTGGCGAGAAAACGGTGACCGTTAAGGGGCCAAAGGGAAAGCTTGAAAGGCTGCTGCTGGCCGGTATTCAGTTGAAGTTGTCCGAAAATAATCTGCAGGTGATTCGCGAGAAGGACGACCGCGACAGCCGCGCCAAGCAGGGTTTGCTGCGGGCATTGGTGGCCAACATGGTAACCGGCGTCAGCAAGGGTTTCGAGCGGGCGCTGGTCATCAGCGGTGTGGGTTACCGGGCCGAGAAAACAGGCAATGACATAACGATGTTTCTGGGGTTTTCCCACAAGGTGGAGGTCACGATTCCCGATGGCATCGAAGTGCTGATCGATAAGCCCACTCACCTGGTGGTTAAGGGAATCGATCGCGAGAAGGTGGGCCAGGTAGCGGCCAAGATTCGTTCTTTACGCCGCCCGGATCCCTACAAGGCCAAGGGCATCATCTACGAGGGCGAGAGGATCTTGCGCAAGGTCGGCAAGAAGGCCATCGGCTAATACGGCTAGGAGAACAAGGATGATACACAACCTAAGAGACAAGCAGGCCAAGCGGCTAAAGCGCCGGCGCAGGATCCGCGTGCGGGTTTCCGGCACACCCGAGTGCCCTCGCCTGAGCGTTTTCAGGAGCGCTAAGAACACCTTTGCCCAGGTTATAGACGACGAGAGTGGGCGGGTAATTGCGTCCGCCTCGACTCTCGACAAGGAATTGCGGGGCGCGCTCGGAGGCCTCAAGAAAGCAGAGGCGGCCGGCAAGGTGGGTACGCTTCTGGCCGAGCGTTGCTTAAAGAAAGAAATCAAGCGGGTCGTGTTCGATCGAAATGGCTACGCATACCACGGACGAGTGGCCCAGTTGGCCACAGCCGCCCGTGAGAAAGGGCTGTCGGTGTGAACCAGAGAATGAGAATGGATCGCGGCAGAGATAGCGAGTTTGACCTAATCGACCGGGTCGTCAGCATCAACCGCGTGGCCAAGGTAGTCAAGGGTGGACGCCGCTTTCGCTTCGGCGCCATCGTCGTGGTGGGTGACGGCGCAGGCTCGGTGGGCGTTGGCAAGGGCAAGGCCAACGAGGTACCTGAGGCGATTCGCAAGGCCAACGAGAACGCCAGGAAGGTGATGAAGAAGATTCCCTTGGTGGAAGGGACGATTCCACACGAGGTGATCGGCCGCGCCGGAGCCGGAAGCGTGCTGCTCAAGCCGGCCCGCAAGGGAACCGGCGTCATTGCCGGCGGCCCGGTACGGGCGATTCTGGAAGTGGCCGGTGTGCGGGACGTGTTGACCAAGTGCCTCGGCAGCAATAACCCGCACAGCGTGGTGCGGGCGACGTTGGCGGCCCTGGATGACCTAGAGAGCCAAGAGCAGGTCGCCCGCAGGAGAAAACTGCCGATCGAGAAGATCGTCTGAACAGAGGTTCAAAATGGCGGGAAAGTTGAAGATCACTTTAATGAAAAGCAGAATAGGTCGGATGCCCAAACAGCGTCAGGTGCTTGATGGGCTTGGACTCAAGCGGCGGCACCAGGTCGTCGTGCGTGAGGACACAGCGGCCATACGCGGTATGCTAAAAAAGATCGACTTCATGCTGCATGTCGAGGAGTGCTGAGCGGCTCCTGCAGGCAAGCGGAGGATGTGATGGGTTTGCACGATTTGACAAGCGCAACGGGCGCGAAGAGAAAACGCAAGCGCATCGGGCGCGGTGCAGGCTCCGGCTGGGGCGGAACGGCCGGCCGTGGGCACAAGGGGCAGTTGTCGAGATCCGGGGCCCAGGTCGCGCCGGGCTTCGAGGGCGGCCAGATGCCCTTGCAGCGGCGCATGCCCAAACGAGGGTTCAAGAATTACTGCACCAAGCGCTACGCGGTTATTCATGTCGGCGACCTTGATCGCTTCGATGCCAACGCCGTGATCGATCCGGCAGCCCTGTATGAGGCTGGCCTGCTGCGGCGGGTGCAAGACTTGGTCAAGGTGCTTGCAGACGGCGAAATCGGCAAACCGCTGGTTGTGCATGCCCAGGGGTTCAGTCAAGCGGCCAGGAAGAAGATCGAGGCCGCGGGCGGCAAGGCCGAGGTCATAGGGAAGATCAGGAAGATCAAGAAAACGGCTCCCTGAGGAGGAACGTGGTGCCATCCGTATTCGGAAACTTGTCGAAGATCCCCGAGCTGCGCAAGCGGATTATCTTTACAATCCTGATGCTTGGCATCTACCGCATTGGTGTATTCGTCACGGTTCCCGGCGTAGACCGGGGTATCGTGCAAAAGCTTCTGGGAAGCAGCGGCGGGTTTCTGGGCTTATTCAATATGTTTTCCGGCGGCGCCCTGCGCCAGATGTCGGTCTTCGCGCTGGGTATCATGCCCTACATCAGCGCCTCCATCATCCTGCAGTTGATGGCAGTGGTTGTTCCGGCCATCGAACGCCTGCAGAAGGAAGGCGAGGTGGGGCGCAAGAAGATTACCCAGTACACTCGATACGGGACCGTGCTACTGAGCATGATCCAGGGCATGGGGATAGCCTTTTACCTCGAGAGCCTGAAATCCAACCTGGGCGAGGCGGTAGTGGCCGACCCGGGTTGGGCATTCAGGATCATGACGGTCATCTCGCTGACCGCCGGCACGGCCTTCATCATGTGGCTGGGCGAGCAGATCACCGAGCGCGGCATCGGCAACGGCATTTCGCTGATCATTACGGCAGGCATCGTGGCCGCATTTCCCGACGCGATAATCAGCCTGGCCAGTTTTGTTCGCAAGGGCATCATGATGCCCTTCACGGTCTTCCTGGTGGCGATTGTCGCCGTCGTGGTGGTTGCGGTGATCGTCTTTTTCGAAAGGGCCCAAAGGCGAATTCCGGTGCAGTACGCCAGGCGGGTCGTCGGGCGCAAGATGTACGGCGGTCAGAGTACTCACCTTCCCTTGAAGGTGAACACCTCGGGCGTCATTCCGCCGATCTTCGCCTCGTCGATTCTGCTCTTCCCCGCCACACTGGCCAATTTTGTCCAGACGCCCTGGATGCGGGATTTCAATGACATGCTCAGCCCCGGAAGCTGGAGTTACATGACGGTGTATGTCCTGCTGATCGTCTTCTTCTGTTACTTCTATACGGCGGTCACCTTCAATCCCATCGACGTGGCCGACAACATGAAGAAATACGGTGGGTACATTCCGGGGATCAGGCCCGGTAAGCAGACGGCTGTCTATATCGATAAGGTGTTGAGCCGCATTACCTTTGGAGGGGCACTCTACGTCTCGGCCGTGTGTGTCCTGCCCACCTTGATGATCCAGCAATTCAACGTGCCGTTCTACTACGGAGGAACGAGCCTGTTGATTGTCGTCGGGGTTTCACTCGACACGGTTTCGCAGATTGAGACACATCTCATCACCCGCCATTACGACGGCCTGACTGGGCCCAAGGGCCCGCGAATCAGAGGCCGCGGGAAGAGCTGAGGAGGGCGCAGATGAAGCTGGTATTGCTGGGCCCCCCAGGGGCCGGGAAGGGAACGCAGGCCAAGCGCTTGATCGAGAAGCTGAATATCCCGCAGATCTCGACCGGCGACTTACTGCGGGAGGCGGTGCGGAACGAGACCGAGTTGGGCTTGCGAGCCAAGGCCAAGATGGATGCCGGTGAGTTGGTCTCAGATGAGATCGTTATCGGTATGGTCAAAGAACGCCAGGCCCAGAGTGACTGTGGGCCCGGGTTCATTCTCGACGGTTTTCCCCGCGCGGTGGCTCAGGCCGAGGCACTACAGGTTCTTCTGGCCGGCGGCGGAGGATTGGATCACGTCATCAGCATAGAGGTGCCCGAAGAGGAACTGGTGCGCAGGCTAACCGGGCGGCGCAGCTGCCCCAAGTGCGGCGCCATGTTCCACCTGGTTTTCTCGCCGCCTTCGAAAAAAGGCGTATGCGATAAGTGCGGCGGCGGGTTGATAACGCGTGCCGACGACAATGAGGACACCATCCGGAACCGCATAGCCGTTTACCGCGAGCAGACCGAGCCGTTGAAGGAGTTTTACGAGCGGCAGGATCTGCTGCGCCCTGTCGACGGCACCGGGACACCCAAGGAGATCGAGCAAAAGATAGCCGAGGTGATCGACAAGGCATGAAAATGGCTATTTACCTGAAATCCAGGGCAGAGATCGAAACCATGCGCGAAGCGGATCGCATCGTAGCCAAGGTTCTCGATGCGGTGCGCGAAAAGGCGCGTCCGGGGGTGTCCACCCTCGATCTCGATCTGATGGCCGAGGAGATGACTCGCAAGATGGGAGCCCGGCCGGCCTTCAAGGGATACCAGGGAGCCGGCCCCTATCCTTTCCCCGGCAGCCTGTGCACGTCGATCAACGAGGAGGTCGTACACGGCATTCCCTCGGCCAAGCGCAAGCTCAAGGAAGGCGATATCCTAAGCATCGATTTCGGGACGTTGCTGGACGGTCTTTACGGCGACGCGGCCATTACAATTCCGGTGGGACATGTCAGTCAGACGGCCGCACGCCTGATGCAGGTCACGCGCGAGGCGCTGGAGATGGCCATCGACAAGGCCGTCCGGGTGGGTGGGCGCATCGGAGACATCGGCGCCGTCATCCAGGACCACGTTGAGGCGCAGGGCTTCTCGGTGGTCAGAGATTTCGTGGGTCACGGCGTCGGCCGGGATTTGCACGAGGAGCCCCAGATACCTCACTATCGATCTTCGGGGCATAACGAGCGAATTAGAGCGGGCATGGTACTGGCCGTCGAGCCAATGGTAAACGTCGGTACCTGGGAGGTGGAAACGGCTGCCGACGGGTGGACGCAGTTGACCCGGGACAGGAAACTGTCCGCTCATTTCGAGCATTCCATTGCTGTTGATGAAGACGGGCCCATTGTTCTCAGCCGCCCGTGAAAGGGAGCACCAAGATGAAGGTCAGAGCCTCTGTTAAAAAGATTTGCAAGAACTGCCGGATTCTCAGGCGAAGAGGCGTTGTCAGGGTAGTTTGCAAGAATCCCCGGCACAAGCAGCGTCAGGGGTTCAAGATATCAACGAAGGTTTGAAGGAGGTGTAGCGGTGGCACGTATTGCGGGCGTAGACTTGCCCAGAA
This sequence comes from Myxococcota bacterium, assembly GCA_035528415.1. Classification (GTDB taxonomy): domain Bacteria; phylum Myxococcota; class B64-G9; order B64-G9; family B64-G9; genus DATKYQ01. Next base: position 11,807 of record DATKYQ010000064.1, read on the forward strand.
ACAAGCGGATCGTCATTGCCTTGACCTATATCTACGGCATCGGCAACACGCGCGCTGTGAAGATCGTGAAGGAAGCAAATCTCGATCCCAGCAAGCGCACTGACAAGCTCACCGAGGATGACGTCAGGAAACTGCGCGAGTTTATCGACGCCAACTACAAGGTCGAGGGAGATCTGCGGCGCGAAGTATCGATGAACATTAAACGCCTGATGGATCTCAATGCTTACCGTGGCATGCGGCACCGCCGCGGCTTGCCGACCAGGGGCCAACGCACGCACACGAACGCGAGGACACGCAAAGGGCCCAGCAGATCCATCGTCAAGAAGAAGGGAACTGTCCGTAGTAAGTAGGGCGAACGCGGGCAATTCAGGCAAGGAGACACTCAGTGGCGAAAACGAAGAAGAAGATAAAGAAGCACGTGCAGAGCGGAATCGCGCATATCAGAGCGACGTTCAACAACACGATTGTCACCATAACCGACGTTGCCGGCAACGTCGTCGCTTGGTCGAGTGCCGGAGCGCGAGGGTTCAAGGGTTCGCGCAAGAGCACTCCGTTTGCCGCCCAGCTTGCCGCGCAAGATGCAGCAAAGAAGGCTCAGGATAACGGAATGCGGCAGCTCGGCGTCGAGGTCAAGGGGCCGGGGGCCGGCCGTGAGGCGGCCATCAGGGCGCTGCAGGCTTCCGGTTTGAAAGTGACGATGATCAAGGACGTGACGCCAATTCCACATAACGGTTGCCGGCCGCCGAAACGGCGGCGGGTCTGATGTTAAGATAGTAAGGAGGATCTCGTGGCTCGCTATACGGGTTCTGTCTGCAAGTTCTGTCGGCGTGAAAAGCTCAAGCTGTTTTTGAAAGGCGACCGCTGCTTCACCGAGAAATGTTCGGTTGATCGGCGTCCCTACCCCCCGGGTGAACACGGACAACGCAGAAGCAAGTTCTCTTCATACGGCGCCCAGCTCAGGGAGAAGCAGAAAGTGAAGAGGATATACGGCTTTTTAGAAAAGCAGTTCAGGATTACGTTCAAGCGCGCCCAGAGGATGAAGGGCATCAAGGGCGAGAACCTGCTTCTGATCCTGGAGCGCAGGCTGGACAACATGGTTTTTCGCATGGGGTTCGCCCGCACTCGTCGCGAAGCCCGTCAGCTGGTCAGGCATGGCCATTTCAGGGTAAATGGCAATAAGGTATCGGTGCCATCCTACCAGCTGAAAGTTGGGGACGAGGTACAGGTCAGGGAGGGCAGTCGCAAGGCCGATCTGTTTGCGGATGCTATGGAGGGCGCCGAGCGCCGGGGTTTGCCGGCATGGATCGAGTTGGACCGCAACGAAATGAAGGCGGTTGTTTCTGCTTTCCCGAGCCGCGAAGACATTACCATGCCGATCCAGGAGCAGATGATCGTCGAGCTGTACTCGAAGTAAAACGCAAACGGGCCCCACGGCACGTTGGTTCGGAAAGACTTAGGAGGAGTGATGGCAACCGATATTTCCAGGTACTGGCGGGATCAGATCAAACCGAAGACGCTGCTGGTCGATCGGGAGACCTTGAGCGGCTCCTATGGGAAATTCGTCGGAGAGCCGTTCGAACGCGGTTTCGGGATAACGATCGGCAATTCGTTGAGAAGGGTTCTGCTTTCCAGTATACAGGGAGCCGCCTTCACCGCGGTCAAGATAGATGGCATCCTGCATGAGTTCACGGCTATTCCCGAGGTGTCCGAGGACGTGACGGACATCGTCCTCAACCTGAAGGAAGTACGGATGAAGATGGAAGGTTGGGAGACGAAAACCTGTACGATCAACGCCAAGGGGCCGTGCGAGGTAACGGCCGGGGACATCAAGACCGACGGCACAGTGAAGATCCTGAACCCCGAGCACCACATCGCCACAGTTTCTGACCGCGGGCATCTCAAGATGGAGATCCGCGCGGCCCGCGGCCGCGGGTACATCCCGGCGGACATCAACAAGGATGACGAGGTCGAGGTCGGCCTGATTCTGATGGACTCGGTTTTCTCTCCCATCAAGAAGGTCAACTACCAGGTAACCAACGCACGCGTGGGTCGCATGACCGACTACGACAAGCTGACTATGGAAGTCTGGACGGACGGTAGTGTCAACCCGCAGGACGCCGTGGCCTACGCCGGAAAGATCCTCAAGGAGCAGTTGACGATCTTCATCAACTTTCCAGAGGAGGATATCGGTGACGAGGAAGAGCACAACGAGGAGCAGGAACGCCAGATGGATCTGCTCTTGCGCAGCGTGGACGAACTGGAACTTTCGGTACGCTCGGCAAACTGCCTGGAGAACGCCAATATCAGGACCATCGGCGACCTCGTCCAGAAGACCGAGGCCGAGATGCTGAAGACGAAAAATTTCGGTCGCAAGTCGCTGAAGGAGATCAGGGATCTCCTGTCCGAGATGGGCATGGGACTCGGTATTAGGCTCGACAACTGGCCCCCCAGGGATGCCAAGCGTGCCCGAGATGAGGAGAGCTGATAATGAGACACCAGAGGAATAGCCGCCGCTTCGGGCTCAAGCCTGCACACCGCTTGGCGATGTTCAAAAACATGGTTACCTCTCTTTTTTTAAGCGAGAGGATCCTGATCACCCTCGAAAGGGCAAAGGAACTCAGGCGCCTGGCCGAAAAGTTAATCACGCTAGGAAAGCGCGGCGACCTGGCGGCGCGGAGACTCGCGGCCCGACGGCTGTGTGTTACGGGACGCAAGGTTGGCGGGCGCATGGTGTACGAGGAGACCGCCCTGCGCAAGCTCTTTGATGCACTGGGACCCCGTTTCGAGAAACGCCCGGGCGGTTACACGCGCATCATCCGCACCGGCCAGCGCCGGGGCGACGGCGCCGCGATGGCGTTTCTCGAGATTCTCCCCGAGGAGAAGAAGGCGGGCGGTAAAAAGGTCAAAGGCGGTCAAAAACGGTCGTCGGCGGACAAGTCCGGCGATGCCAAGAAGAAGGCCGCTCCCAAGAAAGCCGCTTCCAAGAAGGCCGCTCCCAAGAAGGCCGCTCCCAGGAAGGCCGCTCCCAAGAAGACCGCAGCCAAGAAGACCGGCGGCAAGAAGGCTCCTCGGGCGAAGAAGAGCGAAGAATAGCCCCCTTCTGGAATTAACTTTTTTCAGGTACCAAATAGACTATCTTGACTTTGTTGGTCTCGGGGATGGGTTCCGAGATGGAGACTATTTTCGCCCCATCGGGAACCTCGAGCGGGGCGTCGGCGGGAGCCTCTTTCTCGCGGATGACTCCGATCCAGTCCTCACGGTTGCGTGAGAGGAAGAACCTCCCGGCGCACCCGGCGAACTCACCGGCCACGTCTTTCTGGAAGATCTCGCAGTATCCGATCGGGTAATCGGGCAGAGAGTCGACAGAATGGGGTTCGGCCCAGTGGAGGCAATCCTTGCACTTCATAGCGACTGCCAATTTAGCTCTTTTTGGAGCCGATGTAAATTCTTTCAATTGCGGAATGAGCGCGAGCAGAGTGATCAGGTTTACTTGATCCTCGAGGGAAACGGGTTCTCCCGCGCCATGACCTGATCGAGCGCCAAGTCTCCCGTCTCCAGCCTGAAGCGGCTGCGCTCCATGGCCACGGTGGCGCGCCGCCGATACTCGTCCGAGTCGAGAAACTCGCACAGCGGCCCCTTGCGGGCCAGCGCCTGCTCTCGGGCGATCCAGCGGTAGGGCTTAGCGCTAACCAGGTCCAGAAGACCGCCCAACTCGATGCCCCAGGCCACTTCGGCCAGTTTCCTGTCGCGCGTGTCCCTGAGGATGGCGGTCAGCACGCCCTGCATCTCGGGATCTATGAACCGGAAACGCCTGAAATAGAGCGCGGCATTGTGCAGCCGCTCGGGCAGTTCGACCACGCCGTCCAGATCGAGTCGCACGCAGATCAGCTGCAGCAGGGCCATCATTTCCCGGCCCAGCCCGAGCCCGGGGTAGTCCTGGCCGGGAAGCAGCGGGTAGCCGGGTGTCGGCTTGGCCTGCAGATTCTGCATTCTCAACCAGCGCACCAGCAAAAACTTTCGCTCGCAGGCGTCGATGGGCCCGGCCGCTTCCGCGGAGAGCGGGCCTACCTGGGCCACGAGTTCGACGATCGGCTGCTGAGAGCGGGATCCGAAGATGCACAGGATGTCGTAGCCTTCCGCATGGCGATGCAGGGCCAAGCGCGGCTTCTCGATGCCTCTTGTTCGCAAGGCGTCCATGAAGCCGTAGCGCATAAGCGCCAGGCGTAGTCCCTCTACCGAGTAGTAATCCAGAAACAGGCTGTCCGACTCGTCAGCGGCCCCGTTCGCGGGATCCGTGGCTATCTCGGGCCAGCTATCCCGGCGGCGCAGCTCGGCGGCCTCGATGTGGTTGTAGATCCTCTTGAAGTATTTTTCGATGCGCGCAAGCTGCAGATCGTCCGTATCGCTCATCTGGCCTCCTGGTCACCGTAGGCCGTAAAAGGGTGTCACAGGAGAAGCCGGTAGCCGACAAGCGCTCCCAGCCCGCCAACCAGCCCGCTCATCCCGCCCTCGGATTGCGGCCCGTCGATCCACACGTGCAGGTAGCGGGCTTCTGCGAGGATCAGGCCGGGGCCGAGGCGGTACTCGAGCCCACATCCCACCTGAAAGCCGAAGGCGGCATCGCGGAAACTCTGCTGTGCGAGCCCCTCGGGCGAGAGCTTCTGCCATACCAGGGCGAAGCCCGGGCCGGCCGTAAGAAAAGGCGAGAAGGGGTAGTCGGGCAGCAGGCGCAGCAGAAGGTTGAGCTGGATGGGCCAGACCAGAATGGTGGCGTTCACTTTGGTCTGGCCCGTGACCTCGGAGAATGCCGTGCGTTCTTCATCTGAGCCCCAGGCCCCGCTTTCGAATAGCACGGCCAGGCGCCCACCCCAGATAGGCAGGCGCAGACCGAATTCGAGGCTTAGCTGGGGGGCGGAAAGCGTCCTGGTGTTGGATATCAATCCCAGCTTGAGACCGATGTTGAAAAGGTCTTCATTTTTCTCGGCCGAGATGACGCCGCTGAGCGACAGGCTGTCCATGTCGACGGTCAGCGTAACGGTCTGGCCGAAGGGGACGTCGATGAAGTGCGAGTAGTCTCTGAATCCAGGAGCCGAGAGTTTCAGCGCATGGCGTCCGGGCGAGACGTGCAAAGGTTCTGAGAGCGGAGTGCGCCCGGCCGCAACGCCGTCGACAAAGACATGCACTCCCTGGCGGCGAAGCCGGATGTCTAGCCAGCCCTTGTATGCCTCGGGTTTCAGGAGTCGGCAGGCCACTTGGCGCATGACTTCGATCAGAGAATCGCTCTCGCCGCTCCAGGTCTGGGCAACCCGGCGAATCTCCATGCCCGAGACGACGTCGACCAGCTTGATATCCAGCGAGAAGACGTCCCCCAGGATACCCAGCACGCCGCTGATGACGCCGGTGGCCCCAGCGGCGCGGCCCACCTCGACCAGGCACTCCCGCGCGCCCTGGCAGGATGAAAGCCCGGGCCGCCCGTCGACGGCGGCCTGCAAGCGTTCGTCGGGCACCAGCGAGACGCCGTCCAGCCCGTCGATCTCGCCAGCCAGCACCTTGGATATACCGGCCGCGGTAGGCTCGTCGATGCCCAAAGACTTCAGCCGCCAGAAGACAACAGAAGCGTCCCCGCCCCAGGCAGCGGAAGCGCCGCATACCAGCAAACCGGCCATGAAAGAGACCAGGCGACGTTTGAAAGACGTTTTCATCATCACCAGTCGAACACTAGCCCACTTTAACCCCGGGGACAAGCAGCAGTATCCGCGAATGCCAATGACGGATCGGCTACCTCTCACGGCGCGGGTTCACTTGTGGAATTGTGGCGTTCTGGTAAGATCCTTTTCCTGACGCAGTTGCTGTTGGAGCCGGGCCTTGGCGATTAATTTTGGAAAGTACCAGTTGATGCGCAGGCTGGCGGTCGGCGGCATGGCCGAGGTGTTTTTGGCCGTTGTCAGGGGCGAGGGCGGCTTCGCCAAACACGTGGCCATCAAGCGCATCCTGCCTCACCTGTCCTGCGAGAATGAATTCATCTCAATGTTCCTGGACGAGGCCCGCATCCTGGCGCGCTTCAACCATCCCAACATCGTGCAGATTTTCGATCTGGGCCGCGTCAATAACGCCTACTTCCTGGCCATGGAGTTCGTCCACGGTCTGACCATGTTCAAGATCTTCAACCTGTGCGCCAGGAAAAAGCAGCGCCTGCCTTTAGAGATCTCAGCCAAGATCGTCAGCGATACCTGCGATGCTCTGGATTACGCCCACAACTTCGCCGGCGCCGATGGCACTCCCCTCGATCTCGTTCACCGCGACGTAAGTTCCCAGAACATCATGCTCAGCGTGGACGGCGTGGTCAAGGTGCTGGATTTCGGCATCGCCAAGGCGGTCGGCAACCTGTCGCGCACCCGCCCGACCTGGCTCAAGGGCAAGGCGATGTACATGTCGCCCGAGCAGATCGAGATGCGCGGCAACATCGACAGGCGCTCGGACATCTTCTCGCTCGGCACCCTGCTGTACCTCTTCGTCACCCAGCGGCGCCCCTTCCGTGGCGAGACCGAGTACCAGGTCATGATGTCGATCGTCAATCAGGAAGCCCCCGATCCGCGGGAACACAATGTGCACATCCCCGCCGAGATGGCCGCGATCATCAACCGGGCCTTGAAGAAAGAACGTGATCAGCGCTACCAGAGCGCCCGCGAGTTGCGCGAGGATCTGGAGCGCTTCCTGTTCAAACGCGGAAGACGTGTCGACGGCTACGTCCTGGCCGATTTCCTGGCCAAGTTGGCGCCTCGCAAGAAGAAGACCACCGGTCGGGCACAGCGCGTTCCCACCCGCCCGTTCACCTCTCGTCTGGACACAGCCCAGGCGAGGCAGGCTGTCAGGGAGGTGTTTCCCTCGCAAGAACAGCCCCTGGTGCTGCGACACAAAAAAAGCAGCCAGCCGATTGTGCTCAGGACGAAGAAGGACGCGGCCCCCGCACCGCCGCAGGCGGTCTTCAGCCCCGAAGAACCGCCCCGCCCGGCGACCCCGGTGGCTGTCCGGCCGGCAGAGCCGGTCCTGTCGCTTACCAGTCTGGCGCCAAACCCCGAACCCGAGCCGCCGGGCGAACGTCCCTTCGCTGCTATTTCCCGGCGCAAGAAGTCGCTTCCGAGAATACTGATTTTCCTGCTGTTGCTCAGCGGCGGAACGTTCGCCGTACTGTACTTCGCTTTTCCCTCCGGCTCGGGAAAAAGGAGCGCGGCTCGGTCGACCGGGGGAGTCAAGGACGGCCCGGCCACGACTGCTAAAAAAGCTGTCATCAAGGACGAGCAGAGTGTAGAAAAAATAGTGCAGCCTGTGAAAGTGCTGCCTAAGGAATCAGCGACGGTGAAATCGACAACCGTGATGGCTCCCGTAAGAAAAAGGCGGTCTCCCATCACCGTGAACTGGAGCGCGCCCAAGTACGCCGAGCCGTCAGTCGAGGTGATCAATTCAGACAAGGCAGAAAGCCCGGTTGCCAAGCCGGCTCCTGTCGCGCCCGAAGTCACGCCCGTACGCAGGGTGCCGGCTGGCAAGCCTCCCGTCGAGGAGCCGCCTGATGCCGGAAAGCCACCCGGGCCCGAACCCGGAATGCAGGCAGGAGAGAAAATCGCCGCGGTCAAGCCCCTTCCTCCCTTGGTGAACGCGGCGCCGCCCGCAGGCGGTGCGTCGAAAAAGGCGCATAAAGCTGTCTTCCAGCGTTTCGGCGAGCTGCGCAAGCGGCGCGTCTCCGGCGCTGATCCTGTCTACCCGCGCATCGCCCGGCAGGCCAAGATCGAGGCCACGCTAGTAGTCAGACTCGAGATCACACCCCTCGGCCGGGTGAAGAGTTTCAGGTTTCTGAAGACCCAGGAGGCATTCGAGAAGGGTGTGACCGATGCTATCAAAAGCTGGCGTTTCTCGCCGTACCTGGTGACCGGCAAGGCCGTGGCTACCTATACGGTTTACAAGTTCGTATTCAAGCTGCGCTGAGCTACGGGGTCTGAACGTGCACCGTCTTGCGAAAATAGCTTGGATGCTGGTCGTTTTCGCTGGCTTGCCCGCCTGGGCCCAGAAAAACGAGGAACGGGTGATCCTGGTACTGCCGATTTTCGGAGCACCTCCTCCCGAGATGGACCTGCCCGGGGCGGAACACATGGCCGAGTCGTTGCTGCTGCAGTTGCCCGGGGAGAATCTCAGGGTCATCACTGAGAGACCGGCAGGTCGGGTTCCCATGGAAGATCTGGAGAGCACCATCAAGGCCAGGGCGAGCGAACTGGACGCCCGTGCGGCTATTTGGGGAGAGCTGAAAAGGCCCGCTGATTGCAAGGCGCCCAGGATAGTGCGCATCCGTATCCTAGATCCCGGCGCGAATACGATCCTCGACCGCGACCTATGCCCCGAGGGAACCGGGGCTGAGACCCTCAGCCTGGCGATAGCCGTAGCCTGCGCCAACGCTTTACGCTCGGGGCTAATCCAGAGCCTGGGGATGATAGGCGATGCCGCGAGAAAGAAGATCGCCGCCGGCATCCCACCCGCGCGCCGCAAGGTGCGCAAGCGCATGAAGTGCCCGAAGCAGAAAGCGTGCCCCACTCCCGTGCCCTGTCCCGTGTGCAAACAAGAGAAGATCCTGATAAACGAGCCGCGGCGTTTCTTTCGCTTGTCGGCGGGACCCTTCTTCACCTCTCATCCGCGCTGGGAATCTTACGGAGTCGGCGCAATGCTCGAAATTTCCTGGGCGCCACTCGACTGGCTCGAGTTTGGGCTTGGGATCCGAGCCAGTCGAGGGCGCCGCATCGAAGTAACCGAGGTCAGGGCGGTCTACTCGAGCTGGCCGCTCTATGCCTGGGCCAGGGGACTTCTGGGCAACGATGTCCTGCAGGGCACGCTCGATTTGGGATTCGTTGCCGACTGGAGCCGACTGGACGCGTTGCTCGACAGGTTCGACAACAGCATCCGCATCGATCGCTTCAACCCCGCCATAAGCTGCCGTCTTGGCGTGCTCTGGTGGATCAGGGCGCGGTTGGGGCTGCACCTGTTGGCCGGGTCGACTGTCTACCTGAGGCGCCAGCGTTACAGCTACAGCTACTTGGGCCTGCCGGTGGAGGTGCTCGATCTGTCTTCATGGTCGCTGGAGACGGCCCTGATGCTTGTAGTTCCCTTCTCTTAGTGCCCGCGCTCGTCTTTTGTGGTTTTTTTCATGGCCGTTCGAAGGTTTCTGGGGTTTCTGGGTACTCATGCTATACAATGCCGGCCATGGGTGGTTCTGGTGAACGGTTGAGCGTGCCCGTGGAACTGGTTCGGCGTTGTCGGCAAGGGGACGCGGATGCGCAGCGTGAACTGTTCGAAAAGACTCTCCCACACGTACAGCGTATGCTATATCGCCTTGCCGGTCCGGGCATCGAGCTCGAAGATCTCGTCCAACAGGCCTATCTGGCGCTTTTCGGCTCGCTCGGGCGTTTCGAGGGGCGTTCGGCCTTTTCCAGCTGGCTTTTTGGTATCTGCATCCGGGTGGCGGGCAAGAAGGCCCGCGGGGCCGGGCGTTTTGCCCGCCTGCGGAGCGCGCTGCGGCTCGAGCAAAGCGGAACCGTCCACCCACCCGACGAGCTCGTTGACCGGGCCGAACAGGCCCTGGTGGTACAGCGGACCCTTGGCCGGTTACCGTACAAGCAACGGACCGTCCTGGTCCTTTACGAAATGGAGGGCCTGAGCGGCAAGGAGATCGCCGAATCGCTCTCGATTCCCCAGGCCACGGTCTGGACGCGGTTGCACCACGCACGCAAGGCCTTCCGCAGGAGCTTCAGTTGCGAGACAAAAAGCACACTCGTTGTCCGGAAATAGAAAAAGTCCAGCCATATATCGACGGTATATTGCCGGTGCAGGAGGCAAATCTTTTCAAGGGACATCTGGATGCCTGTCGTCAATGCCTGGATGAGCTCGAGTCCTTCCGGCAGGTGAGCGACGTGCTTCATGCTGCCGCCCGCGAACCAGTGCCCGAGTCGAACGCCGCCAGGGTGCGCGAGCGCCTCTTCGGTGGCCGGCGGCAGGCGGTCCGACGCCGGCCGGTGTTGGCGCTGGCCGGCGCGGCGGTGCTTGCGGCCGCATGCCTGGTTGTGGTTCTGTATTGGCCGCAGGGAACGGTCGAGCGGGTGCAAGCGGACAATCATATCACTCTCGTGCCGCTAGACGACGGACGAGTTACTCAGCGCCCGCTGGCGGACGGCGGCACCGCCGTCCGGCTGACGTCGGGTGCGCTCTTCGTGTGTCTCGAGCGGCCGCTTGCCGGCAGGTTCGTGGTTGAGACGCCGGCAGGTGAGGTCGAGGCGACAGGCACGCTGTTTCTGGTACGCGTCGTCGACGAGAAGAGCACTGCGGTGTGCCTGCTGCAGGGCAGGCTGGTGACACGGCCGCGGGAAGGCCGGCCCGGCTCGCTGGTGGCGCCGGCGTTCGGCATTCTCTGCCCGGCGATACCCAAGGCAAGTGTCGATCCGATCGCACGGACTGAGCGGCCAGGCGGGCACGTGGCCTCCAAGCGGGTCGGCGTTGTGCGACCATTGGCCGTCGTTCGCAGGCTGCTCGCACAACGCAAGATAGAACGGGCACTTGTCGAACTGAACTCGTACCTGGTAGGTAAGCCGGGTGATTCGCGTGCTGTTTTCCTGCTGGGCGATGCCCACAGGCTGGCTGAACGCCCCACCGAAGCGCTTGCGGCCTACCAGAGGGCCATCCGATTGGGTAAGAACCCCAGGCTGGCCGAGGCCGCCCTGTACCAGATTGGGTTGCTGCAACTTCACGATCTCGCCAGGCCGGCCGAGGCCCGACGAACATTCGAGCGCCTGGCTCGCGAGTATCCGCACGGCTTGTTGGTCCAGGAGTCATTCTACCATCTGGCGGAATGCTGCATCGCCTTGAAGGATTTCCAGGGTGCCATGCACTTGCTCGATGAATATATCGAGAAGTACCCGCGGGGCACAAAGGCTGCCGAGGCGCGGGCCCTGCTTCGCGCTTTCGAGGAGAAAGGCTGGAGGTGACATGAGGTTCGCAGGCATTTGGATTATTCTTGTCGGTCTGTTTTTCGGAACCCAGGCGCGGGCCGGCTGGGAGCTTTTGAACGTTGAAGTCAACGACGGCAACGCGCTTATCGACATCTCCATGCCGACCGAGCGCGACGCCTGCGCCGTCGGAGCGATAAAGAGCCCCTCGAGCGGCAACTCGGAGCCGCGCATCATGTGCACTCATGATGGCGGTGAGAGCTGGTCGCAGGCCGGGTTGCAAGGATTTCTCAACATCCCGGTGGCGATTTCGCTGGTCAACGAGCAGGTGGGTTATTTGGCCAGCCTGAGCCTGCCTAACTCCAAGATCTACCGTACAGATGACGGCGGCCGCGCCTGGAACGAGCAAGCCACGCCGGCCGGGGCCGACGGAATGCTGGCCGACATCTTCTTCATCGACGAGAACACCGGTTGGGCGGTGGGCGGAGCCCGGGCGCTATACACCACGGACGGTGGAATGACATGGACGCTCGCAGGAGTTCCCGCCCTGGGCGAGGGAGCCCTGCAGGGAGTTTTCTTTGCCGACGCCTCGCATGGCTGGGCGGTGGGCGGCGTGGCCGCGACCGAAGGAGACGAGTGGACCGATCCCGTGCCGGCCCACGATGGATTCATCCTCATCTCGGCGGACGGAGGAAAGAACTGGCAGATGGCGGCCGAGAGCTATGCCGGCGAACTGCACCGCGTCTGGTTCACGGACGTGCAACATGGCTGGGCCGTGGGAGGCGGTCTGGCTGGACTAATCTTGCACACGACCGACGGCGGATCCTCATGGGCCGAGCAGACCGTGCCCCCGGGCGGACAAGGCGCTGCAGACTACGTCGCCGACGTGGTTTTCACAGACGCACAGACCGGCTATGCCGTTGGTAACATCGGGGATGGAACCCCGATGGTGCTCGATACCGAGGACGGCGGAGCGATCTGGACTGTGGATGCGACCTACGCCGCGGCCTTCGATGGCCTGACTGGATTCGATGCTTTTGCAAAATGGTCAATGTTGCTGGCGGTCAGTTTTCCCCGCACCGGGCGGGGCATGGTGTGCGGCAAGAACATGGTGATCGTCGCCTACGCCGGCCAGGGATTTTGCCCCGATGCTGATGACGACGGCCACCAGGACGAAGCCTGCGGTGGCGACGATTGCGACGATCATAACCAGTACGTGAGTCCATCCTCCGAGGAACTGTGCAATGGCCTGGACGAGAACTGCGACGGTGTGCCCGACGAGAGCTTCAACCTGGCCCGCGATCCTGCAAACTGCGGCGAGTGTGGCTTCAACTGCCAGCCTGCCCAGGTGTGCTGGGACTCCGCCTGCGTGCTCGATTGTCCCGGCGAGCTGACCCGCTGCGGCCAGGAATGTGTCGAGCTGGATTCCAATCCGCGCCACTGTGGAGCGTGTGACAAAGCCTGCGACTATGCCCATGCCGAGGGCGCTTGCCTGGGCGGCGTGTGCTCCATGGGCGACTGTCAGGCCGGCTGGGTAGATCTGGACGGAGACCCGGCCGATGGCTGCGAGTACCAGGACATCCCCGACGGCGGCGTGCCTGACGGCGGCACGGACGGCGGCACGGACGGCGGCAGCGGCGGCGACCAGCGCGAGTACCAACCCGGGTCGGGCGGCTGCGCGATAAGCGGGCGATGCGGGGGAGCAGCTATTCCGTTGGGTATAATATTGTTGATTGGCGCAGTGCTGTTTTTTCGCAAGAATCAAGGAACCAATTGATCATACTGGAGGTCGTCATGAATCGGACAAGCTCGATCACTAAATTGTTGGTTGTGGTATTCGCCTGCCTGGGATTCTGCACACTGGGCGTCGGTTGCCAGGACGAAGTGGGCCTGGGTAACGTGCTGCCGGTGGTCAACCTTTCCCAGGACTGGGACGCTGACGGCACCTTCGCAGCACTGCCTGACGATCCCGGGGAAGGTGACTACCTGCTGGATTTCGGCAGGATAGTGGTCAAGCAACGCGCCACCCGCTATATTTCCATAGGCAACGCCGCCTCGGCCAAGGCCGATCTGTCCTGGAAAGAAGACGGTATCCGCTTTGGCGAGGGGACCAGCCCGGATTTCTTCCTCGATAAACCGCCGCTAGCGGTGCTTGCCCCGGGACAGTCCACGACATTCGCGGTGCACTACATTCCCCTCGAGGAAGCCTCCGACATGGGTTCTGTAGTCGTCGAAACCAACGATCCCGACCACAGTCAACTCACAATCAGCTTGGCAGGCGAGGGAGTCAGCCCCGACATCCAGGTGTGCCTGATCGATGCCTCGGGCGGAGCCGAGAGTTGCAACGACTCTGTGGCTCCGGGCAACCTGGGCGCCGACTTTGGCATGAACGACCTCGGCCATAGCAGCACGCAGAAGTTCTTGGTGCGCAACCTGGGCGTGTTCACTCTGACCGTGGCCGCGGGCGCCGGGCAGGCCGGAGTCGACTTCGGCTCGGGCACCAACCTGGGCGGAGAGTTCGCTCTCGACCCCGTGCCCTGGACGGGAACCCTGGAACCGGGCGCCGAAAAAACATTTACCATCACTTACACACCCTATGACGGCGGAGCCGATCAATCGCGCATCGAGGTGACCTCGGACGATCCCGATGAACCTCAGGTGATCATCGATCTGCTGGGCAACGGCCTGGCGCCAAAGATCTGCCCCCAGCCGCCCTTCATTGTCGATTTCGGTTCAGTCTCGGTAGGCACCAGCTCGCAGAAGGCCTACCGCTTCACCTCTTGCGGCAATCAGATCTTGACCATAACCGGTCTCGATCTCGACTCGGGAGTGCACGGCTTCTTTTCTTTCTCCACATCGGTCGCCACGCCTTTCGATCTTTCCCCCGGCGAGGCCTTCGACGTCGGTCTGACCTATGCTCCGACCAGCATCGGCGCCCATTCGGGCAAGCTGACAATACACTCGAATGATCCCAACGCCGGAGAAGGCTGGGTCGACCTGCTCGGTAAGGCGACCCCCATTCCAACCTGCGATATAAACGTGGTGCCGACGGACGTCAACTTCGGCACGGTCTCGACCAGCGGTTTTTCCAACCAGACGGTGACCATTCAGAACACCGGCGACGCCGATTGTGAGATCAGCGAGATCCGCGGGCCGACCGGCAGCCCCGAGTTCTCATTCCCCTCGGCCCCGGGCATTACCAGCGTGCCGGTGGGCGAGATCCGCCAGTTCTCGGTCCAGTACCGGCCGACGGACGAGGGCACGGACAGTGGCAGCCTCACCATCGTCTCGGACGATCCCGACGAGGGCGAAGTCGTGGTGACCCTGAACGGCGCGGGAGTCCAGCCGCCGCCCTGCGATTTTCAAGCCGACCCTGCGCTTTTAAATTTCGGGACGGTTCCCATGGGCCAGGACGCGGTGCTCTCGACGCGTATCTGGAACTTCGGCAGCGAGGAATGCACCCTGTGGGGTTGGGACATGGTACAGGGTTCCGACCCGTCCTTCACGCCGGGCGCCCCGCCCTTCCCCCGCCCCGATGTTGCTCCGGGTGCCTACTACGAGATCCAAGTTACGTTGAATCCCCAGAGCCCGGGGACGCTTGCCGGCACGCTCGAGGTCAGGGGCGGGCCGGACCCGCTGCACCAGCAGAAGGTCTACGTGGCGCTCTCGGGCGGCGGGGATGCGGCCCGCATGTGCCTCAATCCGACCACGCTCGATTTCGGCCCGGTGGCTGTGGGCAATTTCATGGACATGTCTTTCGACATCACCGCCTGCGGCAGCGGGCACCTGAAGATCCGCCAGATCGTCCTCGACGGCGCCAACCCCGACTTTACCTTTGCCGCGGTGCCGGGAGCGCCTTTGACCATCCAGGCCGGCGGCACGCGCACCATTCATATGCGCTACAGCCCCTCCGAGCCGGGGGCCGACTTCGGACGGGTGATCATTTCGTCAAATGACGACCAACTGCCGACCGGCGCGGTCGAACTGGTCGGTAACTACACCGGCACCTGCCCCTCGGTGTTCGACTGCCAGCCGCAGGCGCTGACCTTCCCGTCCACCGAGATCGGCCAGAGCTCGTACATGGCATTCGTCTGTACCAATCACGGCAGCCAGCCGCTGACGGTGGTCGACGTCAGCCTGGGGGCCGGCTCCTCGACGGACTTCCGGGTGTCGGCGCCGGGTATTCCACTCACGGTGCAGCCCAACGGCGAGCTACAGGTCGAGGTGGGCTACATCCCCGCGGACGTCGGCACGGACAGCGGCAACGTCACCATCTCGAGCGAGTTCACGGCGGCCGGTTGCGATAACTTCACCTTGATCACGGTGCCGCTCGACGCCGAGGGCCTGACCCCCGACCTGCCCGAGTGCATCGAGCCGCGCGTCTTTCAGCCCACCCTGAAGTTCGGCTGGCCGAACGGCAACATCAGCAACCCGACCTTCGTGCAGGTCTTCATGACGCCTGTCGTGATCAACTTGACCGACGACAACGGAGACGGCCTGATCAACGAAGAGGACGTGCCGGATATCATCTTCAATGCCTACGACACGTGGGGCAATATGACTATCCCGGCTGCCAAGTCGATGGTGCGGGCTGTCTCCGGAGACGACGGCCACGAGATCTGGACCGCCGATGACCCGCGCTTCCGCACCAACAACGAGACCCAGATCGCCGCGGCCGACATCGACGGCGACAACCTGCCCGAGATCCTGGCCTCCAAGTACGTGGTCGCAGACAGCGGCGACATGAACGGCCGCTTCGTCACGGGCAACATCCTGTGCTTCGAGCACGACGGCACTTTCAAGTGGGAAAGCGAGGCCTGGCACGCGCCCGAGGATGACATTGAGGACGGTTCGTCGATCGGCGTGGCCGACCTCGATCGCGATGGGCATCCCGAGATTTTCCGCTGCTCCTCGGTCTTCGATCATCGCGGCAACTTGCTCTGGGAGGGCGAGGCCGGCCGCGGAGGTGTGGGCCACGGTTGTTTCTCGGTGGCCGCCGATCTCGACGGCCAGGGCGGCATGGAACTTATTGCCGGAAACACGGCCTACCATGCCGACGGTACCGTCATGTGGCAGGCCAACAAGCCCGACGGCCTGGTGGGCATCGCCGACTTCGACCTGGACGGCAAGCCCGAGGTGCTGCTTTTCGCCAGCGGCTTCGGCGGCGGGCTATATATACTGGACGGGCTGACCGGATCGGTCAAGGCGCAGCTTTCAGATGGCGAGGTAAACGCCATCCTGCCGCCGGTCATCGCCGACATCGACGGTGCGGCTGGGCCGGAGATCGGAGTTGTCGGCACCTGTAGCGACCAGGGCGAGGACACCGAGTGTTTCTGGGGCGTCGACGTCAACGAGAGCAACCTCTCGATGAACGTCATCTGGAAGGAGATCCTGAACGACTCGACGCTCGGCGGCGGCAACACCGCTTTCGACTTCGAGGGCGACGGACCTTTCGAGGTGCTGCAGAACGATGAGACCTACGTCAACATCTACGCCGGCCTGGCGCACAACCAGATCTACCAGGCCGAGCGCTGGTCAGTCACCGGCTGGGAGCTGCCGATAGTGGTTGACGTGGACAACGACAATCACGCAGAGATCGTAGTCATCCAGAACGGCTTTCTGGGAACCGACAAGGGTATCCTGGTGTACGGCAACGTGGACAACGACTGGGTGGCCACCAGGCGCGTTTGGAACCAGTTCGACTACCACATCACCAACATTCGCGAGAACGGCACCGTGCCGCGTTTCGAGGTGCCCAACTGGACGGTTTACAATAACTTCCTGGCCAATGAGCCGTTCTGCCAGTAAGACTAATTGTAAGTTTTTTAGCTTGGCGGGAGGAGCCATGAGACAAGTATCGAAACTGTTTACGACGGCTGTAGTGGCGTGTGCCATGATGCTGACCTGTGGATGCGACGATGATCGTGGGCTGCAGGAATCCGCGCCGCGGGCGGGAAGTTTCTTCGTAGGCAGCAACGATACGGCTCCCGGGCTGGACGAGTTTGACACTACGCCGGAATCCTCGGCGATCGAAATCGACTTCGGCTTGGTTGACGTGTCCAGCGTGGCCAAGCGCTATCTGTTCGTGCGCAACACCGGCCGCTCGAAGCTCCTGCTTACCGCCATACAGATGGACTCGGGCTCGAGCCCCGACTTCGTGGTTGCCTGCCTGAGCGGCGGAGTGTTTGTCTCGCCATGCCCGGCCTCGACTGCTAAGCCTTCCGAGATTGCCCCAGGCAGCGATCTGCAGATCGAGATCTCGTACGCGCCGATCGAGGTGGGCAGCGACACTGGCGGGTTCAGCCTGACTTGCAACGCTGTAGATCACCAGACCATCACGGTGGCGCTTTCCGGGCAGGGCGTCACGCCCGAGATCCAGGTTTGCGCAAGCGATTGCACAGGCGACCAGCAGGGGGCGCAGTGCACCGCAGCCGCGGAGATCTGCAACGACGACACGGCGCCGGACGATCTGAGTGTGGATTTCGGCGATTTGGAGTTGAGCGCCAGCGTTCGCCGGGAGGTGACCATTCGCAATAACGGTGACCAGGAATTGCAAATCAACAACCTGGCAATAACCGGTGGAGATTTCAACCAGTTCTCGCTGGACCTGAACGGTAACAGCCTGCCTGGCGGGCTGTCCGCCGGCGGCCAAGTGACGATCTTCATAAGCTACGAGCCGAAATCCGGCGGAACGCACTTGAGCGCCTTGGCGATTCGCTCGAACGACGTGAACGAGAATGTAATTCAGGTGAGCCTGAACGGTCGCGGCATGGCACCGCGTCTGTGCCCCGAGCCGCTGGCGCTCGATTTCGGAAACGTGCCCACCGGCGAGACGGGCGAGATGAGTTTTAAGATCAGCAACTGCGGCCTGCTGGACATCGATCTTACCAATGTGGCGCTCAGCCCCGATCCTCCCGATCCCGAGTTTTCGCTGCTTTCACTGCCGACTTTTACCAAGACGCTCACGCCTGGAGAGTCTTTGGATATCAATGTGCAATATCACCCCACGGACAGTGGATCGGATCACGGAGGCGTGGATCTTTTCTCGAACGATCCAGCCTCGGATCCGGGCAGCGGACTGACCGGCACCATTGCACTCTATGGTGAAAGCATTCCCCGTGAGTGTGATCTGCAGGCCACCCCCTTCGTGGTCAACTTCGGCGGAGTTGTCCAGGACACGGCCCAGACTGTCGAGTTGATCATCTCCAATCAGGGTACCGATAGTTGCACTATCGAGAACGTCGCCATCACGACAAATTCTGAAGATAACGAATTCGCCATCCTGCAAGCTCCGCCGGCCAACGAGGTCATCGATCCCGGGGACACCCGGGTGGTCGAGATGGAGTATCACCCCATCAACCTGGGAGCCGATCACGGCCTGCTTGTGATTTACGGAAACGACAAGGACGGCCACGAGTTGCCGGTCGATCTCAACGGCGAGGGCGTCGAGACCGCCGAGTGCGACGTCGTCATCCAGCCGGCGCCGTTCGTCAACTTCGGCCTGGTGAAGCTCTATAACACCAAGGCCATGAGTGTGACGATCTCCAACCAGGGGCTGGCGACCTGCCACCTGCAAAACGCAGAGGTGGAGCTGGTGCCCATTTTTGGCCAGGACTTTTCGCTGACCGCTCATCCCCCCTTCCCGGCGACTCTCGGCCCGCGGGGCCAGCCGAACTCGTCGGCCGAGGTCGAGGTGACCTTCGCGCCGCAGCGCGAGTGGGGGCAGTTTGCCATCATGAGGATATACGTCGACGATCCCGACCTGGGAGACCTGGCCTGCACCGACGACACCACCGGCAACCCCATTCCCGGCCAGGCATGTCTCAACCTGACGGCAACCTCCAAGGAGTCCGAACTGGAGATCGTCCCGGCCGAACTGGACTTCGGCGTAGTCACGGTTGGCTGCAACTCGCCCACCATGTGCGTCAACGTCTACAACCTGGGGACGGTGAATATCTCGATTGACGACATAGCGCTGGACAATCCGGCCGATCCCAACTTCGAAATCACCCAGGCGCCGATGACTTCTTTCAACCTGGCCGGCGCTGCCAGCTTCCAGGTGTGCCTACGCTACCATCCCCAGGACACCAACCCCCACCGGGCCACGTTGATCATCAAGGCCGACGGCGACGAGGAACACACCGTGCCGCTCTTCGGCAGGGGCACCGACATCTCCGACCAGAGCGATATCTTCTACCAACCCTCGCAGGTGCGCTCGGATGTGCTTTTCGTGGTCGACTGCTCCGGTTCGATGGGTGACGACCAGCAAAACCTGGCCGACAACTTCGGGGCCTTCATCAACTGGGCCATCAACCTCGATGTCGACTTCCACCTCGGAGTGGTCGCCACCGACGTCGACAACATGAACGCCTGGAGCGGCACACCGCCGCGCCAGATAACCTCGGGAATTTTAGTCAACACGGACTCCACTCCCAAGATCATCACCAGCCAGACGCCGGACTTCATCGGCAGGTTCCAAGACAACGTGCGTCTGGGAGATAGCTGCTCGAACCACGAGGCAGGCCTGGAGGGGGCCTGGATTGCTCTCTCCGAGCCGTTTGTCAGCGACCCCGAGGCCAACCTGGGATTCCTGCGCGAGGACGCCAAGCTGTACATCATCATCTTGTCCGACGAACCCGATCAGTCCAAGGGCGAGCCGGATTTCTACGTCGATTTCTTCAAGTCGATCAAGGGCTACCGCAACACCGAGATGATGGCGGTAAGCGCCATCTGCGCGGACGAGCCGCCCAACGGCCGCTACTACTATATCACCCAGGAGACGGGCGGGATATTCGAGTCGATCAACACGGCCGACTGGAACACGACGCTTGAGGCGCTCGGCTTCGATGCCTTCGCCGCCATCCGCGAGTTCCCGCTCTCACGCCCGGCCGACGCCGGATCCCTTACGGTGACGATAAACGACAACCCTGTTCCCCAAGCCTCATCGGAAGGCGGTGCCGACGGCTGGACCTACTACCCGGACACCAACACGATCTACTTCGGCGACGACTACGTGCCGGACAAAGGCGACAAGATCGAGGTGGACTACTCCGCGACTTGCATATGATGCCGGAGTTCAAAAAGCTTCATCAGGTAATCTGCCGGACGGAAAGCCGTGAGGACGAACGGCCGCTGAAATTCAGGTTGGGCGACGACTGGATCGAAGTAGATCAAGTAATCGCGGCCTGGCTGGAGCGCGGCCCGGCCGAGGGGGCGGCGACATACAGGGTCTTCGATGTCCAGTGCGGACAAGACGTCTACAGGTTGCGCACGCCTGTCTACGGCTGGGTGTGGGAATACTGTAAAAAGTCATTTTCTGCTTGAACAAAGTGGGAAAATGTAGTACAAGTGTGACTTGTAACTACCTGAAGCCTGAAGCCGAGCCAATGGAGGCAACTCGATCTTGGAAACCGTTCGGACCACGATCCGCAAGTTGACCCGCTGGCCGGCGAACAGGTTGCCGCCCTCTCGCAGGGATATTGAACGCACGTTGGTAGAAGAGGGTCTGCGGCCGTTCCGAATGGTCGATCCCCCTTGCACCTATTACCACACCCAGTCGCACTCCAAGTACGAGGTGCGGGTGGTGGTCAAGGGACGGATAATGATCGGCATCGAGGATGAGCAAATAGAGTTGCACTCAGGCGATCGCCTCGATCTGCCCGCCGGTACGCCCTATTGGATTCGTATCTTGAGCGATGACGGAGCCGTCTACCTGCTGGCTTCACGATAGTCGAAAAATTCCGCCAGTACTGATGTGGCATAGGCGCCCGCGGGCAGGTCGAAGGATAGCTCGATGCCAGCGGGAGCGTTGGCTACAGCGAGCCCCGCGGGCACGATTCGCAAAGGCCGCCGTGTTCCCCGGGTGAGCTTGCCGTATCTCAAAAAATCATCAGGCCCGAGGCCCGCGGACTCCAACACTCGCGATTCCATGGCCAGCGCCTCTCCCTGCGGCGTGCGCATGTGCGGACCGAACATGGGGCCTGTGGGGTGAATCTCGAAGGCGTCCATGCGGGCCTGGTCGAGTTGGGGATCGTCGCAAGTGAATATACCCCCGCTGTCGGCCTTGACCATCACGTCGCCGGCCAAGGCGCGTCCGAACAGTTCGCGCTCGATGCGCCGGGCCAGCACGTCGTTGAACAGCGCCGATTGGGCCGCGCTGAGCAGCAGGCGCAGGGTGCGCCCCCGGCCCTGCCGGCGCTTGCCGCACAGCAGTTCGAGGCCGATCTGCTCATTGCGCCCGTCACGGCCGAAACGCTGCGGGCCGTAGTAGTTGGGAACCCCGCCGGCCAGAAGGCGTATGCTGCGGCGTTCGATTTCGGGCCAGGCGCCGGGATCGACGTCGCGGACGAGAATCCGAAAGTTGTTGCCCTTCAGGTGGCCGGTCTTGAGCTTGTTGCCGTGCAGCCCGCTCTCGATAACCCGTGCCCCGTCGAGATCGAAACTCGACAGGTGTTCGCCCGCGGTCCGCGGAACCGAAAACCATTGCCGGGTCACTGCCCGGCGATCCTTGAGCCCGGCGGTTCCCACTTCACGAGGGGACATCCCGAGCTGATCGGCCAGCGCCTGCACCACTCGCTCGGTGGTCAGGTCGCGCTTTTCGATAAACACGAACAAGTGCTCACCCGAACCCGAGGGCAGGTAAGCCGGGATCTCCGTGACCACAAAGTCCTCGGGCTGGTTGCGAATTACGCCAGACGTCGGAGGATCGCCGAGCAGGGGAGGCCAACGAGTGGATATCATTCCGTTCCCATCATTTGCACAACCACACGGCGCTTGCGCGGGCGGTTGTCGTGATCGAGTACGATAATCTGCTGCCAGGTGCCTAAAGTCAGCGACCCGGATGTCACCGGGATGGTCAGCGAGGGGCCGCCCAGGGCGGCCCGGACGTGGGAGAAGCCGTTGCCGTCACCCCAGCGGGCGTCGTGCTTGTAGTGCTGGTCTTCGGGCGCCGCCCGGCGGACGGCTTCTTTCAGATCCGTAACGGCGCCGCTTTCGAATTCGATGGTCGAGACAGAGGCGGTGGCGCCCGGGGTGAAGACCGTGACGATGCCTTCCCGCAGTCCCTCCTCGGTGACTATCCGCTGCACCTGGGCGCTGACGTCGTTAATATCGGTATTGCCCTTCGAACTCAGCTCGAATTCGCGACTGACACACAACATCTCGAACCTCCCACGATCAATTGCCTTCGTCGTCCGCGGTCGTATAGGCCGTGAAGCAAAAGTGGCGCCGCCCGGTGAAGGGGGCGTCGGACTGGATCGTCACCCGGCCGCGCGTGCCGCGCCGCTTGGGGGTGTCCGCCTGCCAGGCGAACCAACCCCTGCGCGAGGGACAGTCAAAGCGGCCCAACTCGCGGCCGTCGAGAAGCACCGTCATGTTGACGCCGTGTGGGCCGGGCGGCTCGACCGCGGCGTCGTCCATGCCGAAGTGTCCCTGGACATGATCGCCCAGCGGAACATCTTCGAAAGTCAAGGCGAACTTGGCGCCCTGGATCGGGTGGAGCCAGATGCACTCCCTGAGCAGATGGTCGGAGATGATGATGGTACGCCCGGCATAGTTCCATTCCGGGCCGGGGCAGCGGATCTTCTGGCCGTCGAAGGGTTGACAGTCCTGGTTGCCGCCGGGGCGCACGACCTTGGCGCTGGCTTTCGACACCAGCCTGCCAAGGTCGCAGACATTCGTTCGGCCCGCAAAGTCGGCCCCCCCCGGCAGCAGCAATCGGATGGGCACGGCCAGCAGGACGATGCCCGCAAGCGCCAGGACGATCAGGGTAAGCCCGTCGCCGACAGGAGCGCGCCAGGGGGAGAAGAGACGCTTGACCCGTTCACGTAACGACGCCGCGAAGAGCAAGACGGTCAGGAAAACAAGGAGCAGACATGAAAACAACGACAGGAGCGAGCCCGCCCACTCCGGCCCTCCCGCGCGGTAGCGCAGGCGCAGTAATCCGTCTTGCACGGTGAGCCGCATGAAGGCCGGCGGACTGTCCCCGATAGCGGCGCCTTCGATTGGCACCTCGACCCCGTTGATCTCCGCGCTCCACAGGGCATAGCGCGAGATGTAGACAGTAAGCTTGCTGTCCGGCCCGGTGCCGTCCAGACGCACGTCCAGAGATTCAGGCTCGTCGCGTTCAACCCGGGCCGTGCCCGGGCCTGTAAGAGACACCCGGGATCGATCGAAGCCTGCGAAGCTGTACAAGAATAAGCGTCCGAAACGCCTGATTTCTGTGAGACCCGCCCGCTGATAAGAGCCGATCGACAGCAAGTGACTTACGTTCAATGCCTTCCAAACTCCGGGATCATTCGATTCGAACTTGTAACGGTAGTTGTTTTCGGGAGTGAAACCCAGTTTGAAAATAGGTTTGCCGGTGTAGACCGGTAGTGCCATCAACAGGTGATCGTGTTTGTACGACTTGATCGCTATACGCCCAATGCTCGCAGGATCCAGCTTGTTGATGAAATCCGCAGCCTGGCGCAGATCGTGGTAGCTGTCCGATTCTGACGACCATGTGAGCGGCTTGGCGGGAGCCAGGAATGGCAGCGGCCCGATGCGCGGCGCGAACAACGCGAAGGGCGCAAGAACCATGGCGACCAAGGCTCTGAGACCATGACGTGCAACTGGAGAGCGTGCCGAACGCATTCGTCCCGCGAGACAAGAGCCTGCGCGCCAGATCTCCATGACCAGGAAACCGCAGCCGAGCAGCAGTGCCGCGCGCACGAAGTAGGCGAAACGCTCAAACTGCAGATTCGAAAGCGCCGGGAACTTGAAAAGCACGCCGAATGTAAGCAGAAAAGATTTGGAAGCGAAGAAGACGAGCAGCCCACTTGTTACAAGAAGGAACCATGCAAAAGAAACGCCGCGCCGCGCGGCAAGCAGCAAGCCGACCAGTCCGGCCAACAACAGGGCCGGGCTGAAGTCGGCAAACAGCCTTCCGTCAAGGACGCCGCGGATGACTTGCGGGAATGAAAGCCAGTAGTAGGCCAGCGGCTCGAACCATTCCTTGCGGTAGACGAAGGGGACCAGCCAGAAGGCCGAAAGCCCCAGGCCCAGAAGGAGCGACCCGATCACCCGCGGCAGCCAGACACCCGGCGCCCCGAGTTCGCCGCGCCAGGCCTCAATGAGGAGGAAAAGAGGCACCAGCACGCCAAGGATGGCCACCGCCATGGGATGGCACAGGATAGCGCCGCCGAACAATCCGGCAGTCAGCAGAAAACGGCCCAGCCCTGGCTTGTGTGCGAGCCGGTCGAGTGCCCACAAGGTCCACAGGCTCAGCGAGAAACTCAGGCCCATCGACCAGACGCCCCAATCCAGGTTGAAGGACCAGCCGCCCTGCATCCAGGCGCCGCGATCGACGAGCGATAGCAGGCCGGCCACGAGTCCGGCCAATGGTCCGGCAAAGCGCCGGCCCAGGGCGTAGAAGGCAAGCGGAGTGGAGAGAACAAAAAGGAACAGCGCCCAGCAATAGGCTTGTTCCCACGAGGCGATTCCCAGGCTCAGGCCGCGCACGGCGCAGACGAGCAGGTCGACTCCAATGGGGTACAGCGAGTTGGCCGGGTAACCGGCGAAAAGCAAAGGAGAGAATCCGGTTAGCGAACCGGACGACAGCAGAGTCCCGGTGTTGAAGGCGCGAAAGAGGAAAACGGGGTGATCGTGATTGACAGGCAGGTCCCCTGCCAGCAGCCGGGCGTACATGACACATACAATCCCCGCAAGGATCAAGGGACCCGCGAATTCAACGCACCAGCCGGGCAGCCTGCTCCAGGCACGCATGGTCAGGGCGCGATCAAGCAAGGCCAGGGCCGCCACAACCAGCAAGACGATCGCCGCAAGGCGCAAGCCGTCGCCTCCCATGACGAGACCCGCAAGCGCGAGCAGGAGGGAGATGATCCATGCGATCAAATTGCCCATCGGCCGCGGAGTGTACCACGCCCGCGGGCCGTCTTCCAGAAAGGAAGAATTGACTGGAGTGATGCCTTGAAGGTTTCTCGCACATGTTGTATAATGTCTTCGCTGATTGGGAGAAGGGGAATTTTATTGATGGCTTCTCACGAGAAAAACAGGAAACTGTTTCTCCCGTTTGCGACGGTCGCGGAGTTCGACAAGGCACTCGATCGCAGCGGCGCCGATACCGGGTTTTTCCTGGAAGGTTTCAGATCTCTCTCCATCGGTGAACAGGTGACGATAGTGATCTCCGTCAAGGGATCTCCGGGCCAGGTTTTCCTGGAGGGCAGGGTGATCTGGCGGCGTGCTAGGTCCGGGGGGCGCAAGATGCCCAGCGGGGTATTCATCGGACTGATCGAGAGAGACAGGGCGCGCATCGACGGGATTTTCAAGTTCTTGAAATCACCCGGCACGCGCGAGCGGCGCATGCACCAGAGGTTCCATGTCGATCTCGATGCCTCTTACAGAACCTCCAAGGGCGCCTTTCCTTCGTCCGTATCCAACCTGTCACGGGGCGGGGCGTTTCTGCGCTGCATGGGTCCGCTGCTGACAGTCGGCGCACGTTTCCCGTTGGAGCTGCGTCCTCGGCGGGAGAAAACCGACAAGATCCCGCTCAACGTCCGGGTGGCCTGGATAGACTACTTTGAAGACACGCAGGGCATGGGTGTCGTCTTCGTCAAGGGCCAGCCCCAGCTAAAGAAGGTCCAGCGACTGGTAGACGGCTACGAGAAGATCATGAAGCAGCCGAAGTCATCCGCAGGATGAGTGCCGGCGCTCCCCGGATTTTTGCACCCCCCTTCCCTGGCTTTGTCGATTTGCTTGCGGGCATCTCCTTGCTCTGGTAACATGCAGAATTCATTGAGGTCCTGACCAATGAATGCTCCGGGTAAAAAGAGGATCATGCTTGGGGAGTTGCTGTTGCGAGCCGGCGTGATCACCGAGCAGCAGCTTATGACGGCCCTTGCCGAACAGAAGAAGTGGGGCGGTAAGCTGGGCAGCCTGCTGGTCGACTTGAATTTCCTCGATGAGGACATGCTGGTGAAAGCCCTAAGCAAGCAACTTGGCCTGCCGCGGGTCGACTTCAGCGGGCTGATCGTCTCCCGGGAAGCGCTAGCCAAGCTGGATGCCGAGTTTGCCGAGCGGCTCCAGGTCTTGCCGATCTCGTACAATGTCAGCAAGAACCAACTCGTGGTCGCGATGGCCGATCCGAGAAACCTGGAGATCGTCGATGAGCTTGGCTTCAAGACAGGTTCGAAAGTTCATGCGGCCATTGCCGGGGAGAAAGCGCTGGCAAGCGCAATTCGTGAATACTACCTGAGCGACGCAATTCCCGGCGGCGGGCAGCCAGCATCTGAAGATGGCCAGCAGTCGCTGGAAATAGTCATGCCCCTGGGAGACACAGTCACCGGCCCCGATGACGCCAGGCGAAAGGCGCCCGCGACACCCGTAGCACGCGCCGCCAAAGTGGATGGATTCGACGACAAGCTCAAGAGAATCGAGTTGTTGCAGCGCAAGCAGGTGCAGATCCTTAAGGTAGTGGTCGAACTCCTTCTCGAAAAGGGATATTTCACGCGCGATGAGTACCGTCTGAGAGTGGACGAATAACGGAGGTAGTGAATGGCAGGGAAGAAGCAACTGGGACAGATCTTGCTCGAAGCCGGTGCGATCGACGAGTTTCAGCTGAAGTCCGCTCTTGGCTACCAGAAGCAGTGGGGTGGGCGGTTGGGAAAGGTCCTGGTCGAGAACAGGTTCATCACCGAAGAAGCCCTGGTGGCTGCAATTCACAAGCAGACGGGCATTGCGGTTGCAAAGCTCGGTGACGCGATGCTTCCCGACTACTTGACTAAGCTCGTGCCTGTGGAGTTGGCCTCGCGCCACAACCTCGTACCCGTTCGGCAGGAGGGTGAACCCGGAAAATCCAGTGAAGTGCTCGTGGTTGCCATGTCGGATCCGACAAACTTGAGCGCCCTGGACGAGATCCAGTTCAGGACAGGGAAGAGAGTCAAGGCGATGTTGGCCAGCGAGAGTTCCATAGGCAAAGTCATTCGCACAAGCTACATGGGTGAGCAGCAGGACGAGGAAGTCGAAATTCAGCAAGCGCCAGAGGAGATTCAGTTCGGCGGCCAGGAGATCGCCGCCGATGATCTGGTCGTTGTAAAAGGCACACTTGAACAGAGCCATCGCGAAGCAGCCGCGCGAGCTGAAGGCGCCGTGGCGCGGGCCCCCCTGGATCTGGAAGATCCCTTCGCCCAACTGGATTCCCTGGCGCAGGAGCAGGCTCCCGCCGACGATCAACTGGACATCGACGTTTCTTTGGATCCCGCGTTGGGGCAGGCTCCCGGCGAGACACAGGCTGTCGAGGACGGCTTGCCGGAAGTCGAAGTGCTGGAAGATCTGCCGTCCGAGCCGCCGGTGCCTCTTGCCAAACGCGATCCCGGCGATTTCGGTCAATCGGGAGAGTTGCTCGGCTCACCGATTCGTGAAGTTGACAAACCCATCAGCGGGGGCGAAGAGCACAAACGGGACCTCGACCGCGAAACGCCGGCAGAAAGACCGGCGCAGGCAGCCGGCGGCGTGGGATCATCGGCCATGGAGGCCCTGTTGTCGCGGGTGGGCATCGGTGTCGACGGCATAAGGCGGAAGAGTTCCCCCCAGCCGGCACCTCCTGCCGAACCCGCAGCAGGTGAGCCTCCCGCCGGCGAAGAGGCGCTAGAGGAGGACTTGCTGCCGGACGAGGTTGAAAGTCTGCTCGATCGGATCGAGGCCGAAAATCCCGACGACGAACAGCCCCAGGTAATGAAGTCCGGCCAGCTGATTGCCGCCGTCATCAGACTGCTTCTGAAAAAAGAGGTGATCTCCGACATTGAATTCCTGGAGGAGCTGAAAAGGCATTAGGTGATGTTAGGTTGCGAGAATGGCAAACGAAGCCACCAGAGCCAGGGCACTTCGCCGGGGACCGGGATTTCTTGGTTTTCTTCTCGCGCACCACTTCCCGGGGGAGCTTGACAGGTGCTATTTGGCCTGGTTCGGCCGGCGTCCGGTCTGGTTTTGCGCGCGCTGCGCGGGAATCTACCCCGTTCTGTTGGTCGTGCTCGTCGCGCAAATCGCATGGCCCGTTTCACAGTCGAAGTGGGATTGGTTCTTTTTGTTCGGCTTGCCGCTGCCGGCGGTGGTCGACTGGGCCTGGGCGAGGATTGGCAACCGGGTTGGTTCCAACTGCATTCGGACGCTGACCGGTGGGGCACTGGGAGCTTCCCTTGGCAGGACAATCTACCTGAACATGACAGATCCGCTGCGTTTCATGGTGGTCGTTCAGCTGGCGGGTCTTGTGGGAACGGTCGCCGCGGTCGAAATCGTCGCGCGTATTTTCGGATCGCGCGGACGGAAGGTAGTCAGCAGGTCTGATCTATGAGGGGATACGTTCTCTTGAGGGAGTACCTGCGCACCTGCCGCAGGGTGAAGCTGAGGCCAACTGCTGAAGGATTCAAGAAGGTTGAGTATCTTCGCTTCATCGGCGCCGATGTCTGTCCGGCCTGCGGCGAGGAAGTGACACCCGATACCTATATCTGCACCAGGGATAAAAGCGGTTTGATCGTAGAAAGATACCGATGTCTCGCCTGTGGTAGCGACTATTTTTTTCCCCAGGACGTCATTCACTGAGGTTTTGGCCGGCCGTAGGCCGGCCGTACAGATGTTGTAAAAAGCTTTTGACAACTCGGCCCCGCTTGGGATAACCTCACTCAGCGTGAAATTGTAGAGTATTCAATGTTTTAGGATGTTTAATATCGCAGTTCTGGAAGCGGGTGAATGCGTTTTACCCGTTCGATGAAAGGAGATAGCCTCATGCTGAAAGGAAAGACGCCGCTTGTAGTCGCGTTGGCGCTGGGGTTGCTGGCCGCCTTGCTGGCTTTCAAGACCATGCAACGGCAGGAGGCAAGGGTCAAGGAGGGCTGGAACCTGGTTCCGGTAGTGGTTGCCACGAGAGATATCATGGAGGGAACGGTACTCGACTACGATATGGTTGCGAGTTCCAAGATGCCACAGCAGTTCGTGACACCAAGCGTTGTCGTCCCGAAGCAGTTCGAGAAGGTGATTGGACAGAAGCTCATGGTTCCGCTGCAGAGCGGCGACCTGATTCTCTGGAGTCACTTTCGGTCTGAAGGAACCTTCGAACGCCTGAGCAGCATCGTCCGCAAGGCGGGCCGGGCAATCAGCTTGAGCATGGGTGGCGCGGCCACGGTCGGAGGATGGGTGCGCCCCAACGATCACGTTGACATCCTGGGGACTTTTCCCGATGAGAAGAGCGGCAGCATGGTCACCGTCACCTTGATGCAGAACATAATAGTCCTGGCCACGGGGTCAATCACCGGGAACACCAACATGAACCTGCTGGACGATGCCAAGCGCACCTATGGCACGATCACCGTCATGGTATTGCCCGAGGAGGCCGAGATAGCGATATTGGCCTCGCAGCTCGGACAACTGCATCTGTCGTTGCGCAACCCGGAAGACATTGGTGGAGAAGAGGAGCGGGCGCGGGCGACGATCGAAACGCTGCTCACCGGCGAACGAGTCAAGGCGCTGAAGAAAAAGAGAGAAAGAACATTCCAGATCATTCGGTTACCGAGTTCCGGAGGAGGGACGCCGGGGCAATAGTTCGAGAGGAACGAGCATGGATGTGATTTTCAATAAAGGCCTGACCATGCTGGTGGTGTTGGGGGCTGTGTTCATGTTCAGCATCCTGGCCCTGAGCGTCCTCAGTCGAGCCTTTGAACGTTACCAAGAGCGTTACGTCGTTAAATCGGTAGGGGACTTGTCCAACATGTTCCTCTTCATCGACGGCAGGCAACTGTTGATCTTGAACATTTGTTTGACCGCCCTGTTCGTCCTGCTCGGACTGTTCTTCTTCGGCGTATTTTTCACGATAATCCTGGGCGTAATCGGTTTCTTCGTACCGACGCTACTGGTCCGGTGGTTCAAGGCAAAACGAATCAGGAAGTTCGACGGCCAGTTGGTCGATTCCCTGTCGGCCATGTCGAATGCGTTCAAGGCCGGCCTCACGTTTCCCCAGGCCATGGATCATGTTTCCAAGGATGCTGGTGCGCCGTTATCGCAGGAGTTCAGGCTCTTCGTGAGGGAGATAAAGCTGGGTGTCTCCATGGACGATGCCTTGAACTCGATGGCGGCCAGGGTGGGTTGTGAAGACCTCGACCTGGTCGTGACGTCAACCATAATCTCCAGGCAACTTGGTGGAAACATGGCGGAGATGTTCGACACGATCGCGGCCACCATCAGGGAGCGCTTCAGGCTCGAGGGCAAGATCAATGCGCTGACCTCTCAGGGCAAGATGCAGGGCTGGATCGTTGCCGCCTTGCCCCTGGCCCTGGGGTTGGTGCTGAACTATATGCGGCCGGATCTCATGCAGCCCATGTTCGAGAGCTGGTTCGGATATGTCCTGGTTGGACTGATCATCATCATGGAGTTGATTGGCGTTTGGATCATCAGGAAGATCGTCAGCATCAATGTTTAACGCCGGTATTTATTGGTATCGGCAAGGAGCTTGATCCATGAGTAAAGACGTCATCGGCGGAGTGATGAAGTTCTTGATTTTCATCATGGTTTTGGGTGGAGTCTTCTTCGCTATTTACGGGCTCTGGGAACTCGTTTTCAAACGTGTGTTCTCCGAGGCAAAAGAACTCGAAGAGAAGTCGACGATTAAAGGCATGCGCAAGGTGTTCCTGCGCCGGCTCGGAAGCCTGAACCGCAAGTTCATCTGGCCGGGCTACGAGAGCAGTCTGCGCCGCAAGATCGTGAGCGCCGGTGGGCTGGAGGGGCTCCAGCCGGAAGAAATCATGGCGCTGCAGGAACTGGCCTTGGTGTTTTTCACTGTCTTGGGAGTGATGGTCGTCAACTTCCTGCGCAGCGATATCGATATAGACGTCGGCTGGTGGTTCGTCATTATGTTCGCAACGCTGGGTGCGTTTTACCCGCTGATCTGGTTGCGGGATCAGGTTAAAAAACGGCATTTCAAGATACGGCGCGAGTTACCTTACAATCTCGACTTGCTGACTCTTTCCGTGGAAGCCGGGCTCGATTTCCAGGCCGCCGTCGCGACAGTGGTGTCCAAGGGCAGGCAAGGGCCGTTGGTGGAAGAGTTGAGCCTGATGCTCAGGGAACTGCGCATGGGCAAGACCAGGCAAGAGGCCTTGCGCAACGTGGCCGAGCGGGTGAACCTGCCTCCCCTCAGCCAGTTCGTGGCGGCTTTGCTCCAGGCGGATCGCATGGGCACCAGCCTTGGCAAGGTGTTGAGGATTCAATCCACCCAGATGAGAATAGAAAGAACTCAGCGGGCGGAAAAACTGGCGAACGAGGCGCCGGTAAAGATGCTGTTTCCATTGATCGCCTGCATATTTCCTACGGTTTTCATGATCCTGTTCGGCCCGATCGTCTATCAGTTCATGACGGGGGATTTTTGATGCACCGCCATGCGGCTGGCCGGCCTGAAGGCATGTACCGAGCGCAAGCCGAGAGAAAAAAAGGATGAGCGCAGTGGGTTTCTCGATAAAGATCCTCGGCGGTCCGGATCGAGGCAAGATCTATGAGTTCGATCGTGTGCAGATAACAATAGGCCGGACGATGGATAACGATGTGGTGCTGACTGATCCCGGGATCTCGCGCCAGCACATGAGTATCCGCGATAAGGGCGGAGCCTATATCCTGAAGGATCTGGGCAGTTCCAATGGTACCAAGTTGAACGGCAAGCTGATAGAGGAGAAAGTTTTAAGGCCGGGAGATATAATCACTGCCGGCAGCGCGGAAGTCAAATTCGAGAGTACGGCCTCTAGCGGTCCTGCCAAGAAAACCGCGCCGCGATCGCGCGGGCGTGTACGCACACGGAAGCCGGCGGCACGTGCGCCGGCGCGCGCGCCGGCCCGGCGTGAGACCCGAAAACGTCCAGCCACGCCACTCTCCAACGGCAAGAAAAAGCCCATCATCCAGTCGAAGGGCGTCAGGGAGAAGGCCCGGGCGCCGGAAGTCAGCGTGGGCCGAAATAAGTCGGCCGGGGCCGGGACAAGGGAAGAACGTCCGGCGAGAAAGGGAAAGAAGACCCCCTTGGGCGATTTGATTGGCCGCATCTCGACATGGTTCCGTGGTCTGGAGAAGAAGTATCAGATTGCAGTCATGGTGATCGCCGGCGTGTTATTGGTCTTGATTGGAGTCAAGGCCTTTGTGGGGACGAAGAAAATAGTGCGCCAGATTGTCGACCATTCCGGCCAGATGTTCGAGCCGGGGCTCGTCGATTCTGATGGAGACCTCGTCACCTACGGTTACGGACCAGTTGCAACCCGCTGTCGGGATTCCGCCGCTTTCAAGTTCAAGTATGCCAACGGGCGCGGCACGGCTATTTTCGAGGTAGGCGGAATCAACCACAAGGAAGAAGTGGCCATCCAGTTGAACGGTATGCAGATCGGATTCGCGCCGGTTACCATGGACAATTGGTCCGACCGAATATCGCTGAACCTGCCCAGGAAGCACTTACTGGAGAACGAGGAAAACAAACTGGCCTTCATCAACACGATCAACTACAACAGTTCAAAAAGCTCAGAGGAGTGGGCGGTCAAGGTCGAGGCGATAGAAGAGAGCCCGCTTCCCAGCCCCGATATAAAGGCGGCCACTGAGAGCTTCAAGATCGCCAAGAAGAGATATGAGAACAAGGAAGTGTCTCCTCAAAACACATTCGAGGCGCTAGAGTACTTCAAGAAGACGCGTGATTTTCTGGAACTGTTGCCTGTGGAAGAACGGCCTGACATCTACATCGAATCCATCGAGATGGTTGACAAGCTCGAAAAGGAACTAGTCCAGAGGTTTAGGGATCTCATGTTCAATGCCGAGAAAGCCCAGAAATTCGCCCGGTTCAAGAAAGCCAAGGCCCTTTTCCGTCAGATCATGCGCAGCTTTCCGAACCAGGAAGATCCCCGCTACTTGAAAGCCAAAGAGAAATACGACGAATTCGAGTAAAGGCCGGGAGAGCCTCTAGAGATGATGGATCCGGACGACAGCACCAAGAAACCGAGGGTGGAAACCCAAAAGACGGATCAGAGCGCCGGACCTGACGTGATTGCGGACGACGAGGTTCTCGACGCCGACGATGCGGACATCGAATACTTGGATGACGCCGACCTGCACGAAGAAGAGACAACGGGCAAGTTCGAGGTGCCCGACCTGCTCAGGCGGGACGGCGCGTCGACCGCCGAAGACGCCTCGGACAGTGTCCTGGACGAAGATTCCTTCGAAGACGACACGGGCGAGGCTGAGTTCGAAGACGACACAGGGCGTGATAGCGTCGGCGACGTCAGCGGCGATGACCTGGATGACACGGATCGCGGAGTGCTCGACACCCATGACGAACCACTGGCGACCGGGAGTAGTTCCCGCAGGCGGCGCAGATCGACCGAGGTGGTCAAGGATGCCGAGGAGGTCTTCCCGGAAGACCGCCGCGATGAAGCCGAAGACGGCGATCCCTGGAGCGACGAGGGAGCGGACGAGATCGATGAATCCCCCGGGCGGAGTTCTCTCCCCGATAAGACGCCGCCCGAGGGCTCCTCGGCGCCCTGGGCGCGCGACGAGGAGTCTGATCGGGCAGGGACTGAACGCGCGGGCGAGGCGTTTCCCCACAACGACGACCCCGCTCAAGAGAAGACGTTGATTTTCGGTGAAGGCGAGGGTGTCGAGGAAGATGCTCCAGCGTATCCCTACGTAGTTGTTATCCAGGGTGAGGAGGAAGGGCGCGAAATCGAGCTCATCCCCGACGAGGTTTCGATTGGACGCGGTGCCGACAACGATCTCGTATTTCCCGATATCGCCTGTTCGCGGCGGCATGCCTTGCTGGAAAGGAAGTCCGGTACATTCGTTGTTCACGATCTCGGATCCGGCAACGGAACCATGGTGAACGGGCGGAAGATTCAAAAGGCGGAGCTTCACGACGGGGACGAGATTCATGTCGGTAGCACCATCTTGCAGTTCAATCTGCCGGGAGCGCCCGAACCCGGCGGCTACGTATCCGGAACGGTGACAAATGCCCAGACCATGTCGGCGGCCGGGCCGGGATTCGTAAACGATCTGCTGTCCGATCCGCGCAAGAGAAAGTTGGTTCTGTTCGGCGGCGGTGGTGTCTTGGGCTTCTTTCTGATCCTGTTAATCGTAAAGGTATTTGCCGGACCTTCCGGTCCCCCGCCGCAAAACCCACAAGAAGTGCGGCGCAAGCAACAGGTCCAGGCTCGACGGGAGTTCGAGGACAATATGCAGGCCGCCAAGAGGTTGGTGACCGAAAAGAAATGGAAGGATGCAGGGCTGAAGATCCAACTAGCGCTCAAGATCAATCCCGATGACAAGCTGGCGCTGGAGTACAAGAAGTACCTAGAGCGGGAGTTGTCCTCCTCCCGGGCACTGCAGGTAGCGCTCGACCTGATGGAAAAGAAGCAGTTCGACCTGGCGGTTACGCAGTTGAATCAGATCGCTGAAGAAAGCAACTACTACGGTCAGGCGAAAAAGCTGAAAGTTGAAATCGAGGAGAAGATCACAGACGACCTGATCGAACAGGGTAAGAACCTGATGGGGCAGAAACAGTTTGCCCAGGCCGTGATCAAGTTCGACGATGTGCTAAGAAGGAATTCCGACAACGCTGCCGCCGCCCAACTCAAGCGCGAGGCCGAAGAGAAGCTGGGGATCGAACAGAATAAGTTGGATCGCCTTACATACTTGAGGCGGAACAAGAAGCGCAAACACGGTCCCGCGGTAACAAAGAGGCCTTCGCATGGCCTGACCGGACGAGTGCTGGCCTTGTATCGAAACGGGGAGATCGACAAGGCGATCGAGAAGACGGAGGAATCCGGTGCGTCGAAAGAGGTCGTCAAGCTGAAGAAGTTCAAGGCGGTCTACCGGAAGGGAATGGAACTTGCCAAGAACATCGGGCAGATCTCGAAGGCAGTGGACTACCTGAGCAGGGCATTGAAGTTGGACAAGGATATTTCCGGCGGCTCGGGGAGTTACCACGATAAGATCAGGGGTAAACTATCCAAGGCGAATTTCATTCAGGGAGTCGATGCCTTCATGGGGCACCGTTACCCTGAGTCATACAAGTGTTTCAAAACGGCCTTGTCGTTTGGGAACGAACGGTCAAAGCAGAAGCTGCAGGACCTGGAAAGGATCGCCAAGAAGCTATATGAAGAGGCCTACGTGATCAAATCCACCAGTCCCGATCAGGCCATCAAGAAGCTGAGCACGGTTCTGAAGATCATTCCTCCCGGCCACGTTTACTTCGGCAAGGCAAAGAAACTCAGGGCCGAGGTCCAGGGTCCCATCGGAAACGATAGCGGCGGCGATACCGGGTTCTGAACCACATCCGACATGCTATTGCGTGTTCAATCGGACACGTTCTCTTGCCGGGTTTGACAGTGGCCGCTGTAGTTGAATAAAAGCCGGCCTGCTATCTGCCTGGAAAAACTCGATTTGTCATAAGTTGCTTTCCCATTCCGCTCGCAGTTTCTGCCTGGCATGGAAATCGCAATCCAGAAGCGTAGCGATTAACGCTGAGAAAAACGAGAAAGGAGAGCGGCCATGAAAAGTATGATTCTGATGGGGAAGACAGGTGCACTCGCGGCTCTGGGACTGTTGATGATTGCGGGTTGCGAATGGTCATCGGGCAGCCAGGACGCGGGTGGGGCTGTCGTCTCGGAGAAACGCATCCAGCCAACTCCGGCTACCGAAAGTTACGCCACCCAACCCGAGCCCGTCGTCGAGCCGAACGAGCCCGTTGCGATGGATACTCACGAAAACGCCGGCGACATCTCTCTCGAACACATGGACGAGGCCTATGTGGATCACATGGAGGCCGCGAGGCGTTTGATCGCCGGCGACGATCACGCGGCGGCCATGCTGCAGCTTGGGAAGGCACTTTTCGATGACGATGACAATTACCAGGCTGCCTTCCTGCTAGGTCGGACCGCTTTGAGCTGCGGGAAGAAGGATCTCGCCCGGAAGTCCTTCCAGGCGGCGTCCAGGATCGACAACCAGAACCCCGATCCCTGGATCCGGCTTGCACGTCTCAATCTCGACGAGAAGAATCTCGATCAAGCAAGGAAGATCGCGACAAAGGCCCTGGCGATCGATCCCCGGGCAGCCGAAGCGTACAGCATCATTGGTAGAGTTTGGATTTCGCGGTCGCAATGGGAAAAGGCCGTCCTGGCTCTGAGGAAGGCCGTCGCACTCGAACCAGAAAATCGTTTCTTTCACAACAACCTCGGCTTTGCCTTCCTGCTGAAGAAGGATTATACAGGGGCAATCGAGCAGCTGGAAATTGCCGTGCGCGGCGAGGAGGTGCCGGCCTACATGGAGAACAACCTGGGCCTGGCATACGAGGGTGGCGGACGGTTACGGGAGGCGATTGCCGCCTTCGGTCGCATTGTCGCCCGGTACCCGCGCTATCTCAAGGCGCGTCTCAACCATGATCGCCTGATGCTGCTGGCAAAGAGTTCGACGGACGTCGAAGAAGGCGAGCCGCAGACGTCGGCCCCCGATGACAAGGAAGCGCAAGACGACCTGATAGTTCCTGAGGATGATTCGCTGTGAACTTTCTCCTGGCTGTACGATGGTCCCGTCAATTGTCGGGGCCGTCGTGCGACCAGGGAAGCTGCATTGCCCGGACATGCAACTCTTCGTTTGCAATTTCCTGGCATTTTGCGAAGATCTTCGACTGGCAGTCAAGACGCGCGGGTTTTTACGGGAAACTGGTGACGGCATGAGCCCCGATGCAGGAGTAGAAAAGTCGCAGCCAAGCAGCCGCTTCCGTAAATGGGTGGTGCGCGGGCTGCTTCTGCTGGCCTGCCTTTCAGTCCTGGGAATCGCGGTTGTGGCCGGGGTTCTCTTGTACTTCAACTCATCCCTGCCTTCCTTCGAGTCCCTGGAAGACTACCATCCTCCCCAGGTGACCAGGATGTACGATCGTCACGGCAAGGTGGTCGCCGAGTTATTCGATGAGAAACGCAGCCTGGTCGCTCTTTCGAAGATACCGCTTCACGTGCGCAACGCGTTCCTGGCGGCCGAAGACGCCAGCTTCTACAGCCACCCCGGCCTGGATTTTACCGGTATGCTGCGCGCACTCTGGCGTAACGTGCTCGCGGGCCGGGTCGTCCAGGGCGGGAGCACCATCACCCAGCAGGTGATCAAGACCTTCATTCTCGGCCCGCGGCGGACTTATTCACGCAAGATCAAAGAGCTGCTTCTGGCCTTGCACCTGGAATCCAACTTGAGCAAGGACGATATTCTGAGCCTCTATCTCAATCAGATCTTTTTCGGGCACCAGTGTTACGGTATCCAGGAAGCCGGCCGCTTTTTCTTCGGTAAGGATGTCTCCGACCTCACAATTGACGAGGGGGCCGTGCTGGCATCGCTGCCCAAATCGCCCGCCTTGTACTCGCCTGTGAAACACCCAGGCCGCGCCCGCAAGCGACGAGACTGGGTGCTAGGACAGATGGAGACACATGGCATGATTTCCGCAGACCTTGCGGAAAATGCACGGCGGTCGCCCTTGAAGATCGAGGCCCGCTCGGCAAAATTCTTCGGCCTGGCTCCGTATTATGCCGAGTATTGTAGACGGATTCTGCAGGAGAAACTGGGTCGTGACCGGCTCTACAGGGGAGGGCTGCACGTGGACCTGGCCGTCGACCTCGATCTGCAGGCCGCCGCACGTGATGCGCTGGCCGATGGTTTGAGGATGGTCGACAGGCGCCAAGGATTCAGGGGGGCGCTTGGCCGGCTTTCAGAGCGGGATATCGCGAGTCTTCACAAGCAAAGCGGCCTGAACTCGCCCGAGTTCAGGCGGCCGCGAGACGGACGAGTCTGGACGATTTCGCTGCAAGACGGCGGTCGAGAAGATGCTGTGCCCAGGACGGGTTGGCGCGAACTTGTAAAAGACTTGCGTATCGTTGTCCCCGTGGTATCCATCGAGCGGGCGCAGGGTAACCACACGGTCAAGCTGGATCTCGGGTCGCTGACGGCCACGCTCGATCCGTCCAGCTATAAGTGGGCGCGCAAGTTTTCGCCCCTGAGACAGACGCCCGCGCCGAAGTCTGCAACGGATGTGCTTGCCGTCGGGGATCTGGTGGAGGTCCAGGTCGAAAAGACCGATCAGGCCGGGGTGATCGTTCTTCTCAGCCAGCCTCCTCTGGTTCAGGGCTCCCTGGTTGCTATCGACCCCGGGAGTACACAGGTTTTGGCGATGGTCGGAGGCAGTGATTTCAGAAGATCACCTTTCGTACGCGCGGTTCAGTCAAGGCGCCAACCAGGATCGTCGTTCAAGCCGATTCTCTACGCGGCGGCGATCCACACCAGAGCCTACACCCCGGTGACGATATTAATGGATACGCCCGAAACATTTCGAGCGGCGATAAGCGGCAAGGCCTGGAAACCGCGCAATTTTGAACGCCAGTTTCTTGGCCAGGTGACGCTGAGGCAGGCACTGGCTCACTCGATCAACACCGTGGCCGTGAAGGTCGGCACCGATATCGGCCCGGACGCCGTAATCGAAATGGCGCATAAGCTGGGCATTCGATCCAAACTGATGCGCAACCTGTCTCTTGCCCTCGGAACTTCGGAGGTGACACTCCTGGAACTTACCGGTGCGTACGCCGTTTTCGCCGCCGGCGGTGTCGCCGCTGAGCCGATATTTATTACCGGCATAAGAGACACCCAGGGGCAGCCTGTCGAACTGGGCGGGCAAGATGAGCCCCGGCAAGCCATCAGTTCCGCGGAAGCCTTCGTGATGACATCGTTGCTGCGCAGCGTGGTTGAGGAAGGTACCGGCAGGCGGGCGCTCACCCTGGGACGGCCCGTGGCGGGCAAGACCGGCACTACCAACCAGCAGCGGGACGGCTGGTTTGTGGGGTTTTCACCGGAACTGGCCACGGGAGTGTGGGTGGGGTTCGACGATCATTCGAGAATGGGGGCGGGCTGGGCCCAGGGCGCCGGCACCGCGCTTCCGATCTGGGTGGAGTTCATGTCGCAGGCGCTCAAGGATACACCCCGGCGGGAATTCGAAGCTCCTGCTGACGTAGTGTTTGCCCGGGTCGACCCGCAGAACGGATTGCTTGCTTCACCGGGGCTGAATGATGCAAAGTTCGAAGTGTTCGTGGAAGGCAGCGAGCCGTGTTCGATGTCCAGCCGCTTATCTACAAAGGTGTCCGAGTCGAAGTCGGCGGGGACGGAAATGCTCGATGTCTCAACGGGGCAACGCATGCCGGAAGGGTTATTTCATTGATGCGGGCGGTAGCGATCATTGTTGCTGCTTTCCTGTGGCTGCTTCCGGCCGGCAGGATTGCTGCACGCTCCGATGTGCCGGCCCTGCAACAGTTGGCGGACGGGCTCGATCTCCGCCTGGGTAAGACGCTGCGTCACGAAGGTTTCACAGAGCCCGTTATAGCACTCAGCCTTGGAGGAGACGCGTCAATTCTGGGGCGGGAAGCAAGGATCGTACAGGAGCTCGAGCGGCTCCTGGTATATCGTCTCGACGCCAACTTGTCGCTGGGCAGAGTCGTACCGCTCGGCATTCGTCATGGCGCCGAAGCCATCGAGGTGGCCAGAAGGGCGGGGGCGACACTGCTCCTGAGTTGTGTGCTGGGGGTGGACAAAGAAACTGTTCACTTGGCGGCGAACCTCGTACCGTTAAAGGTGCCGTTCTGGGACCGGCTGGTCGATCCCGTTCCCCGGGGTGCGCGGGAGCACCTGTTCGTCTCGACCGGGATCGACCAGGAAGTGCGAGTCTTGCTTGGAAAATCGAGAGCTCCCGGTCCACTGGGTGCCTGGCGCATCAAAGAACTTATATATCTGCCCGGAAGGATAGTGGACGCCGGTGCCGGAGAGATCGACGGGACGCCGGGGGGGGAATTAGCTTTGTTGTTCGAAAATTCCGTAGTGCTTTACTCCATGCGCCAGGGTCGGCTGAAGCGCCTGGCGACTTACGAGCTTGGCAGATTGCCGGAGGCCGCAATCCACACGCGGGATCCAGCCGGTAGCTTGCTGGTGGCCGATTTCAACCGGGACGGCCAGGCGGAAATCTTCTACCAGCTTTTCAACTACAAGCGTGGGGAAATTCTCTCCTGGACGGGAGCAGAGTTGCGCTCGCTGCGTAAACTTGAAAAAGTTCCCTTGTGCGTTTTTCACAGAGGAAGGCGGCCCAAGGTTGTATATGGTTCCCCGGAAGCCGGGACGAACCGCTACCTACCCCGCGTGGAGATCGCCGACATCAACCAGTCCGAGGGTCGTGCCATCGACCTGCCGGGACCGTTCGTAACCTTGCGCTGCTGGCAATCCGCAGACAGCGGTACTCCCTGGATTGTTTTCGTAGATCTTAATTCGCGACTTTCGAGATTGAACCTAAAAGGGGGCTCGCTGAAGCTATGCGAGAACGCCGGAGCCGGGAGTAGCGTTGTGGATCTCGACCGTGACGATACTCCCGAGTTGGTAGTCTCGGAAGCCGGATTGCCCGGTGAACAGGATGGTGTCCGGATCGTCGCCGATGGAAACGTTGTCTGGCAGTCTCGCGATGTCGTCGGCGGCATCCTGGCTGTTGCCGGAGGAGAGATAGATGAAACAGGCAAGGTCCAGGCGTTGTTGATCGCCGTCGAGAAGGGCGGCACGGGCAGCAGAGTCTACCTGCTGGGCAAGTGAACGGACAGCCTGACTTGTTGGGAGACGTCATGCGCAGGGAAGGTAGAATTTTCGTGATCTTGGCGGTGTCGATAACGGCACTGGTGGTCGCTGCACCTGCCGCGCTGAGCGCCAGGCGGCGCCCATTTGGGGGTCAGATCAGGATTCCCGTGATCTCGGAAATCAGGACGACAGATCCGGCCATGGTCGTCACCGAAGAAGAATTCGAGCTCGCCAGGCAACTGCACGGCACGTTATACAGATTTGGTCCTGATGGTTGCGTGTCGGCTCTGGCGCAAGAAACGCCGCGCATGTCGGCAGATGGAATGGAGCTAACGATCAAGTTGCGACCTGGGTTGCAGTTTCACGACGGCTCTTCGATTACGGCCGGAGAACTTATTGCCAGTTGGGAAAGGTTGGTGCGCAAGGAGACGGCTTCACCCCACTGGTGGCTGCTTGCGCCCGTCAAGGGGGTCCTGGCATACCGTTCCGGCAAGAGCACCAAGATTGTTGGACTGGAGAGGGTCAATCGACTCACGGTAAGAATCAGGCTTGGCTTTCGCTTTCCAAAGTTCGTACAGGTGTTGGCGGCTCTGCCGACGGCCCCTTTGCCGACGACCTTCCTCAAGGCCCGGGACGGCCGCAGCGCGCGCAGCGCGCACCCACCTGGAAGCGGTCCGTTTGCTTGGGACGCGGCTGCGTCGGCCGGAGACGAATGGGTACTGAAGGCCAAGCTCTCCTATTCCGGTGGAAGACCGTTCCTCGATCGTGTCATCTTCGCGCGTTACACGTCTGTGAAGGCGGCCGATTTAGCTTTTCAGCTCGGTCAGGTTCAGCTGACATCGATACGCTCTGCGCGCCTGGCCGACCGGCACCGAATGGATGACGGTCCCCGGTCGTCGGCCCTGTACCTGGCCCTGAATGCCGGCCGGGTGCAGCGGCTTCCTGAAGGATTCAGGCAGGCGGTATCGAGCGCCATCGACCGCAAGTCGCTGGTCAGGTACCTGGTGGGTGATCGAGGCATCCCCACTGACGAGTTGATTGCCTCCGACGGCGGGCAAGAGGACCAGCGCGAAATTGTGGGAGACCCGCACAAGGCCAGAGATTATTTCAAGCAACTTGTCGTCAAAGCAGGTGGCCTGCCTCCCGTGCTGGTCTTCCTGGTTTGCCGGTCAGAGCCGTTGGAACGAGCTGTCGCGGAACGTATCCAGGTGAACCTCGTGGATGTTGGCGTGGTTGTCTCCATAGTGGAATTAGAGAGATCGGAGTTCGAGGCCCGCCTGGCGCAGGGAAACTACGATCTTTTTTTAGCGAAACCCCTGCCACTAGTTCGCAGCCAACAGCTCCAATTGCTCGGAGTTCTCGCCGAATCATCGGCAAGCAAGGGAGACGATGAAAAAGTCGTTACGGACTTGTTGCGCTCGTACGGCGCCTTGCCTGCAGATGATAACCGCGCGGCGGTCGTACGCGAAATAGCCAGGCGGTACAGGGCGCGGTTTCGGTGGCTTCCGCTGTTCCGGTACGGTCGGCGGCTGTTTTCCAGCGAGTCCGTGCACGGTTTGACGCTTGATGCAATGGGCGCTGTCTCTCTGGAAGAGATCTGGCTAGGCAATTGAGGAAGGTGACCCGTGCGTCTTGGAACTCGACTCATCCTTGCTTTTCTGGCCGTCGCCCTGATCCCCGCCGGGGCGATCCTGGCGTTTACCTGGTTTACGGTCGAGGAGCGCTTTCAGGATGAGTTCCGAAACCGTTTAGACGGTGTCGCTGAGGGGATCCAGACCAACATCGAACAGATCGCGG
Organism: Myxococcota bacterium; assembly: GCA_035528415.1. Lineage (GTDB taxonomy): Bacteria > Myxococcota > B64-G9 > B64-G9 > B64-G9 > DATKYQ01. The sequence continues at coordinate 54,223 of DATKYQ010000064.1, forward strand.
AGAACCTGGAGAAAAAGGTCGGCGAGTTGACCCAGAGCGACGACGTGGAACATATTCTGATACAGATGGTTCGCGGCAAGCTGGACAGGCGGGCGATGATTCCCGAAGCCGCCAGGTGGATGAAAGCCCGGGACCTGGACCTGCTCAGCCTGCTCGATGGAACGGGTACGGTGCTCTCCAGCGGGCACTTGCCGGCCAGGTACGGCAGCAAGGACGAAAAAACCCTCGAACTCGTGTCGTCCCGCATCCTTCGGCCGGTAATGCGCAGCGTGCAGGTGTTACGCTCCGGCCGGATAGAAACCGTGCTGGCGGTTGTTGCTGTCGGCAAGCGGAGCTTTGACGATGCCGAAGTGATTATCCTGGGCGGCAAGCTGCTGGATGCAGAATTCATCTCTCAACTCGAGGATCTCTCCGGAGCGCTGATTCAGATCGTCGATGACCAGGATCATGTTGTTGTCGGTCAGGGCGGACAAAGTGGAGAGGAAAGGCCGCTGTGGGAATCTCAAAAAGACGTGACATACAGGCGCATTGCTCTTCCTCCGGGCACAAAGAGCGAGGAAGAGCTTTTCATTGCGGCCGGAGTTTCGGGACGAGAGTTGGAAGAAGCGCGCGAACGCATCCTGATTGCCTCTGCGGCGGCGGCAGTGGCCGGGGTACTAATCTCATGGCTCCTGGGTCTGCTGATATCTCGCCGTATCCTGCGACCGGTGGAGGCCCTGGTATTCGGAGCGCGCCGCATCGCCCAGGGCGATCTGCAGCATCGGCTCGACGAAAAATACGCCGGTGAAGTCGGCGAACTCGTGCGGACATTCAATACGATGATTGCCGACCTTTCGGTCTATCGCAAGAGACTGATCCGGGCCGAGCGAGTGGCCGCCTGGCAGGAGATTGCCCGCCGAATCGCGCACGAGATAAAGAACCCCCTTTCTCCGATACAGATGTCGATTGAAACACTGAGGAAGGCATACTTGGCAGGGCATCCGGAGTTCAAGGAGATATTTGAGGAATCCACCCGCGCGATACTGGAGGAGGTAGAAGCACTGAAGCGGATAGTGTCGGAGTTTTCGGATTTTGCGCGCATGCCCAAACCGACGATGGTTACACAGGATCTGAACGATGTCGTTGCCAGCGCAGTAAGTCTTTATTCCAACGAGGCGGGCGGCGAACGAATTGTGTTCGTGCCGGGCAGCAACTTAGCGCGGGTTCAGATCGACCGCGAGCAGATTGGACGTGTGGTAGGAAACCTGTTGTCCAACGCCTTGTGGGCCACGCGCAAGGGAGGGGAGATCGAGGTTGGCACCCGCGGCGACGAGGAGCATGTCATCTTCGTGGTCGCCGATAAGGGACAGGGTATGCCTCCCAGTGTCCAGGAAAAAGTGTTCACACCGTATTTCACAACGCGTCGCGACGGCACAGGCCTGGGTCTCGCCATCGTACAGCGCATCGTCGAGGATCACGGCGCCGCGATCGAGATTGAATCCGAAGAGGGACGTGGGACTAGCATCGTCATATCTTTCCCCGCAGATGTCTTGTGAGCATGCCGAAATAATATTCCTTTCAGACGAGAAAATTTTTTGTCGTTGCGAGATGAAGATGCTATTATGTGTACGTCCACGAAGACAGAGGTCGAAACTATCGAAAGGAGGCACGACCATGAGTTGCGGAAAACCGCACAAGAAGAAGGTTGCCGAGAAGAAGGTAGCCAAGAAAAAGGTAGCCAAGAAAAAGGTTGCCAAGAAGAAGGTAGCCAAGAAGAAGCCGGCCAAGAAGAAGAAGTAGCACAGGATTGTTTTTACGGGGCTGCGGAGGTGAATGCCACGAAGACAGGAAGAATCATCGTGTTCGGACGCTGAGACGCTCGGGCACACAATACTCCGTTGACCCTCGCTTCAGCCGGCCCTGTCGTGGCCGGCTGAAGCTTTTTGTGATTGCGGATCGATCCTCAAGCGTTATTATAGATGCAGTGAGTAGAGCCAATCAGCGTGGAGGTTTCGGATGAACAGGGCAATCACGGTAGCTACTTTGTGTTTTACTATATGCAATCCGACCATTGCGGGGCAGCCGACGCGGGAGGGCTTTCCGTGGGAGCGAGCAAAAAACGTTAAGGCCTCCGATTTCAAGGACAGCTTCCTGGACGCCGTAGCCATGATGTTGAACGAGGTTCCCTGCTACGGGCACTGCAGCGAAACTGTCGCGGCTTGCCTGAAAAAAGACACCCGGCACACGACGGCGGCTCGCTTGGCCCGGGACGTTCTGCTTCTAATGGCGCAGGACACGAAAAAGGACAAGGTGCTCGACTGGGTCGACAAGCGAAAACGCATGGCTCACCCGGAGGAGACTCACACATTCAGCCTGGCGAAGCTGACACCCTTGGGCCCGGCGGATGCCAAAGTCGTCATTGTGGAGTTCTCCGACTTCCAGTGCCCGTTTTGTGCCCAGGTTGCGCCCATGTTGGAAAAGATCATTCGCGAGTCCGCCGGAAAGGCGTGTCTATATTTCAAGCAGTTCCCGATCAAGGGCCACCCGAGGTCGCTTCCTGCTTCGAAGGCTTGTGTCGCCGCGGGCAAGTTCGGTAAGTTTTGGCAATACTGCGGCAAGCTGTTCGAGCACCGACTGGATCTCAGCGACGATGCTTTACTTGAACTGGCGGCCGGGTGTGGCATCGAGAAAGCCGCTTTCGTCAAGCAAATGAACCTGGACGAAGTTATCGATCGCATCGCGGACGAAAAGATGGAAGGGCTACGAGCCAGGATTCACGGCACGCCAACGCTGTTCATTAACGGCAAGGAAGTGCTCCTGCAACCCACTTTGCCATTGATACGCGACCTGATCGAAGAAGAGTTGGACATCCTCGATGGGCAAGACTGATCGTTTTTCTTCGCGCTGGGGATTGATCGCGGCCACGCTTGGCATGGCGGTTGGGGCGGGAAACATCTGGCGCTTTCCCCGCGTGGCCTCCCAGAATGGCGGAGGAGCGTTCATGGCGGCATGGTTGGTGGCCTTGTTCGCCTGGTCGATACCGCTGCTGATCATCGAGTTCTCTTGGGGCAGGAAAACCCGCCGCGGCCCGATTGGGGCTTTCGTCACAATGCTCGGAAGGCACTGGGCATGGGCGGGTGGATTTGTGGCTCTCTGTTGCACGGCGATAATGTTCTACTATGCGGTTGTCAGCGGCTGGTGCATTTATTACCTGGCCAGATCCGCTTTCATCGGCCTGCGGGCTGCTGCCGTACAGGCTGAATGGGAGCGCTTCATCGGTTCGGGTTGGGCCGTTCTTTCTTTGGCGCTCGCTGTGGGAGCGGCCGGGGCCGTGGTCATGCTGGGAGTTCGACGGGGTATCGAGCGCGCCTGCGTCATCCTGGTTCCGGCCCTGTTTATCCTCTTAGCGATTGCGGCCGTGCGCTCGCTTTTACTGCCCGGGGCGCAGGTTGGGCTTCAACATCTCTTCAAACCAGATTTTCGACCTTTGCTCGGACACCGCGTTTGGCTTGAAGCATTCACCCAGTCCGCCTGGTCAACAGGCGCGGGTTGGGGACTGCTGCTTGTGTATGCCGGTTATTCCAGCAAGAGAGAGGACGTCGTACTGGGCTCTTTCATCACCGGCCTCGGGAACAATGCGGCCTCACTGCTGGCCGCGCTGGCAGTTGTCCCGGCGATCTTTGCGCTGGCGCCGGCAGGCAAGGCGATCGAGATCGTCAGCGCCGGCAACGAGGGTTTGGCCTTCGTTTGGATCCCAAGGTTGTTTCTTGGTGGCGGTATGGCGGGAGGCCGCCTACTCCTGGTAGTGTTTTTTGCCGCACTCGCGCTTGCGGCACTTAGCTCTCTGATCGCCATGGTGGAGATGGCGGTTCGCACCCTGACCGATGTGGGTGTGCGGCGCGGCCGAGCGATCGTGATCATCTCCGTGGCTGGTTTCTGCCTGGGATTTCCCTCGGCCGTGAATATGTCCTTTTTCAAGAACCAGGATTGGGTGTGGGGTCTGGGACTGTTGATCTCCGGCGCACTGTTCGCCTTGGGCGCGATTCGATACGGAGTCGGTCGCTTGCGGCGGGAGAACAACGAGATTGGACAGGGAATTCGCCTGGGGTGCTGGTTCGATCTGATCGTTCTGGTTGTCATCCCGGTAGCCATCGTCGCGATGCTGGGTTGGTGGTTCTACCAGTCTGCGCAGTGGAGCCCCCGGGGATGGTTGGATCCGCTGGGAACGTCTACGGTGGGAACCTGCCTGGTACAGTGGGGTGGGGCACTTGCCCTGCTGCTGGTCCTGAATCGTTTTCTGGCACGCAGGGCGGTATCCGCGGTGGATGTGGAGGGTGGTTCATGAGCACCGGCGCCTGGATCCTGATGGTGGTAGTTCTCTCCATAGTCTGGATCGGAGCGCTACTGGCGCTGGCCGCTGCCTGGCGCCAGGAGAGGAGGAGATAGGGGACGTGGAGGAGCAACGTCCTCTATCTTACTATTTTATCGGAGTGGCTCGCAAGGCGGCCTTGCCGTTTTTCACGTACACTTGGAACTTGACTGAGCGACATTTGTAGCGCGTCTTGAGATCGTTCGTGTTCTTGCGCAGCTTTTCGGAGAAACGATCGTATGTCAGGCCGGTGGTGGGCTCGCCGCACTGTTTCTTGGTCACTACGAACTGGTCGAAGACGTCCTTGAAGTGAGCGTCTGCAGCCGGAGCCGGTCTCTGGGATACGGGAGGCCTGGGCAAGATCGACGGCGGGGAGGGTGGGGGAGGAATCGACGCCGCGGCCGATTCAAGATCCGACTCGCCTCCCTGCGCCAGGTTGAGCAACTCGCTGGGAACCTGGGCGATCACCGTCGCATCCGGCCGATAGTCGGAAGAAGTGATCTGTTCATCCAGGCCGGTGTCGAGGTCCGGTGGCGTCTCGAAAACCATGGCTCCAGAGTCGAACATGGGCGCCGGCGCGGGTGGAATCTCGGGGGCCACGAAAGCGTGTTTTTCCACCGCCCGCACGGGCGGAGGCCTGCTCACGTCCGGGCGAGCCATATCGGGAACGAACGGCTCGACCTCACGGGTGTCCTCTTGTCCATCGAACATTCCAGCCAACTCGCCGGGTAGTTCAACCCTTGGGCCTGCCGGTCTACCGGACGGACTTGCGGTAACCGCTGGAGGCGGTACAACCGGCACGGAAGCGGGCGGTTGGGATTCTCGACCAGTGTCGGGTGGCGCGCTTTCCATAGCGCCCCCGAGCAGGCTTTCGAAATCAAGAGAGGACACTGGCGCGGACGGTTTGCCGGCTGGCGTTTCCGGGGGCGCTTCAACCTTGCCCGAAAGGGCGCCGGACAGGAACATTGAAGAGTCGGCATGCACGCCGGCCTGTTTTGACCCGTTTGTCGCAAACTGCTGTATGTCCCGGGCAAGCTCGGCCATCGTGCCCGAGAACGAATCTGCATTCAGCGAAGTCGAACTGCCTTCCGCCATGAGCTTGACGCCGTCCAGCAGGCGGGATAGGTCCTTTGCGGTCTTGCTGCCGGAAAGCAGCAGGCTGATGAGAATGCCGAGGATCAGAAGGGCGGCCAGCGCCATGAAAATCGTTTTCTGGGCCTTGGCCAGCGGCTCCACCAGGCCGGCCAAAGGCAGGGCGATCGCCAGGTGCAGCGGGTCCGTACCTCCTGGAATGCTTACGATCTTGGCCGCGTAAGCGTCTTTCAGCCCGGACAACAATGGCACCTTCTCGAGTTGTCCAAAGCGCACGATCTCTTTCTTGTCGAGATCAGATACGAGGGAAGGCGCTGCCTTGCCCTCGATGGTCGTGGCCATGATCTTGTCGCCGGCGAAAAGGACGGCTTGCAGTCCCGAATGGTGGACAAGCCTGCCAAGCGACGTCGAATCGATCTCGCCCGTGGACATCAGGCATCCGCTGATGCTGCCGGACGCCGACAGGATCGGAACCACCGCCACCTGGAGAACCTTGCCGGAAAGCTCATATAACCCGTCGCGTGAAACGCCGGTGAGGCACTCGGCAACGGCAGGGAGCCCCTTGAGTCTGTCTCCGAACTTCGTGCCATCCGGAACACTGGCAACCACCAGGCCGTCTTTAGACAGCGCCAGAACACGGTCGAGCTTGCGCATCTTGCGTATCTCGGTAAGCACGGGAAGTAGTTTCGAATTAGCATCTTTGAGCAGCTGCGAAAGCTCTTCCCGGGGAGTGTCGGCGGCCACTGGATCGATTTTACCCACCGCAAGCGAGAGCTTCGGGTCGCGAGAGTGAAAAGACAACTTCTGGATTGACTCGAAGGCCCTGACCCGCAACAGGTCGAGTATCTCCAGGTCAACTCCAGCAAGTTGCGACTCGATCCGGGCCTGGACTTGCTTTTGGTAGAATTGATTCAGCCCATAAACCGCGCCGGCTCCCGACGCTCCGACAATGAGGATGACAACGATGACCGCCTTGGCTCTCGACATTTAGGATCCTCTTTCGGCTTCTATTCGTCCTCTATTTCTATCTCTGGCTCGACGTTCTCGAATGCGGGATTGCTTCCCTCGTCAGGTTTCGGCTTAAGCGGTTTCTTTACAGCCGGGGGCTTCTTCACGGTCGGGGGCTTCTTCACGGCCGGGGGCTTCTTCACGACCGGCGGCTTCTTCACGGCCGGGGGCTTCTTCACGACCGGTGGCTTCTTCACGGCCGGGGGCTTCTTCACGGCCGGGGGCTTCTTCTCGACCGGCGGCTTCTTTTCGACTAGCGGTTCCCGGTTGCCGGTCTCGGTTTCTGCTTCTTGGGAGGGATTCTTTTCGGCGGCTCCCATGGCGACCTGCAACGTGCCTGTAGCGGGCACATTGATTTCCGTCTCCCAGCGGAACTTCCCCTCGTAGAATGCCTTTACCTTATAACTACCCGCCGGAACTCTGTTAAAGGCGAAACGACCATGTTCGTCGGCCCTGGTGGACAGTGACGCGTCCAGGACAAGAACCGTAGTCCGCATGAACGGATAATGTGCGCAGCCGACCACAGAGGTTCCTGGCGAGATGAAACGCTGTTCATGCGGCTTGGAAGACTGCAATCCGGAGAACTGGAAGGCATTTGTGCCCTTGGCGGTGCAAGAATAGGGGTGATCGTCTAGATTCTTGAAGATCAGGCTACCCTCGGCCCGGACGGTAACCAAGGCGGAACCGAAGGCATATCCCGATATTTCAACCACCTGTCCGGAGTCTTCTGTCTTCTGCTCGCCCAACTGCCCGCCCTGGAGCACGACAACGACGGGAGGATGGGACATCTTTTCGGCCGCTGTCCCGGCCGAGTCCAGGCGCCAGAAACAGGCATCAAGAGCGCGTTTGTGAGAAACTCCGGGCTTGACCACTCCGGAGATGTTGCCGGCAAAAGCGCTGCCGCCAAGCAGCAAGGCAACCACGAAAAACGGACACCGACGCATGTTAATACTCCAATCGCGACCTCGGCAGAAGATATGTCAAAGCCCGAATAATGTCAAGTTGCGACAAACACGCATTATTTTTGATACTGAACCCGCGCGCTGGATTTCCACCCGTTTGACAGGCACCAGGCTTTGAAGTACACGGCCATATAATGACCGTTGTCTGGCTAAAACTCTTGCGACCGACTCACTGGGTGAAGAACTTATTTGTCATGGCGCCTCTGTTGTTCGCACGCGGGCTTTTCACTAGCAACCTGTTTTTTACGGCCTTGCTGGCCTGCGCTCTGTTTTGTGTTCTCAGTTCCAGTGTCTACATAATCAATGACGTCATGGACGCCGAACAGGATCGCAAACATCCGCTGAAATCTCACCGTCCGGTGGCCTGTGGCCTTGTCGATCCGGGCCGGGCAGTTGCGGTCGGCACCATCCTGGCCTTGGGAAGCCTGGGTTTGGCGTTTGTTCTCGACGCCGGCTTCGGTCTTATCGGTGCCGCATATCTGGCAATCAACCTCCTTTATTCACGCTGGTTGAAGCGCCTGGCCTTCGTGGACGTTGCGGTCATAGCCCTCGGGTTCGTACTACGGGTCATTTCCGGCGCTTTGGCTATCGGCGTTTCGTTTTCCAGCTGGCTCGTCGTTTGCACATTCTGCCTGGCCTATCTTCTGGCTATTGGCAAGAGACGGCACGAACTGGAGATTTGCGGTGAGGCAGGGGCAGTTGGTCGGAGATCTCTTTCGGGTTACACGCGGGCGTCGCTGCGCTGGACCGAGTGGATCCTTGCCGGAGTAACGATAGCCTCCTATGTGGCCTACACTCTGGCGCCGGGCACGCGTGCCAAGTTTGGCACCTTAAACCTCCTGTACACCTTGCCCTTTCCCGTATTTGGAATAGTGCGCTACCTCAGGCTGGTTGTCACCAGACGCGAAAAGGTGCCAACCGAGGCGCTGGTCACGGATGTTCCCTCGCTACTCAACCTGGTCGGGTGGGTTGTCGCGGTTGTGCTGATTATCTACGATGTCGTCTGATTTCTATGGGATCGGGAGGCAACAGTTCACCGCCGGGAAAGCGATGCAGGCTCAGGTGATTATCGCAAAACAGCAGGTAACTGCCGCCGATAACGGCGGGGCCTGGGTTGGCGATCACGAGGTTTCCCACCTGTTCGAGAAGCGGCTTGTGGGTATGCGCAAAGATCGAGGCGACTGCTCCGCTGGCACGACCCTCCTCCATGGCCAGGGCCCGGGCCGAAGCTGATTCGTTCATCCGTCCTGGCCACGTTTTCAGGCGACTGAGATTCGCGAAAGCCAGCGCGAAGCGGAACACAATCTCATCTGAAAGCAAGTGATCGCGTGCGAAACGCAGCACGGGGCCTTGCAGCGCCCCGCGCAGCACGCGTGTGCCAAAATCCATGCGGCTGGTGCGATCACCGTGCATGAGGCGAAAACCACAGCCGTCAAACATAAGCGATGCTGGGCCGGGCCAGATAGAAGCCCGATCCAGACCCGGAGTCCGGGAACACAGATCGAAATCGTGGTTGCCCTCGATGTAGTGCAGCGGGTAAAAGTCTCCCATGGCATCGAGGATTTCCCGGTAGGTCCGGATCGCTGTGCGGTTGAAGCCGGCCATGAAGTCGAAAAGATCGCCCAGGACCACCAGGCCCATCCGCCGGGAAGCCCAGTCGCGAAGAAAACGGGCCAGCGCCCGCTGGTTCTTGTCGGCTGGACCCCTCAGGTGGGCGTCTGCCAGGAACAGGACTTGTCGTCCGGCGCTCATCGCTCCAACCGTTTGTTGTCCGCCAGCACGTAGGCCATGCTCGTGAAGGGAATTCCCAGCTCGATGCACTTCTTCTCACGGTGGGAACGCAGGCAGCCCATCCACTCGTCATGCACTTGTAGTGCGTCGATTTCATCGAAGCTTTCGCTGTTCGAGAACAAGGCACGGATCTCGGCGGCCAAGTCGGGTACATCCGTTTGCAGATATATCCAACCCCCCTCCACCAGAAAAGATGCCAGTTGTTCGATCATTGCGGGCTGGATCAGGCGGCGTTTGCGGTGGCGTTTCTTCCACCAGGGATCGGGGTGATGGATCGTGAAGGCATTGATGCTGCCGCGGCGGAACAGGATCGGCAAGTCCTCTAAAATGTCGCAGCGGATTGCAAGCAAGTTGCCAAGATCCTCCGCGCTACAGCGGTCTCGCAGGTGTTCGATCCACTTCTTGCGCGAATCCAGTGCAACGACGTTTATTCCAGGACGGATGACCGCCGCCTGCCAGGCATAATCCCCACGACCGCAGCCCAGATCGACCTCGATCGGCGCCGTGCGCCCGAATGCCGCCCGCCAGTCGGGCGGCGATGGATCGACGTTGCGCTGCAGGGTGCTTCTCCTGAGTGACTTCATGTGCGGATCGTTGCGCGACGCGGCGCCTGCCGGCATGCCTGCCGGCATCTCGTGATCGCGGGATGCCGCGGGTTGCCCTTACTGCCCGGTGCGGCTCAGGCGGGCTGCCAGCAGTTGGAGGTTGTAGTCGACGACCTTGAATCGCGTGCTGCCTTTTTCCTTTTTCACCAGTTCTTCGATGGCGGCGATGGGCTTCTTGGAGTTGATCTTGCCGAGCGCCCAGATTACGGCGAAACGAACATTTTCCGTGCCGTCACTCATTGCCTTAGCCAGGGCGTCGGCCGCCTGGGTGTCTTTCATGCGGCCCAACTCATAAGCCGCCTTCTCGCGAACGGCCGCCTGTTTGTCGGCCAACTTGCCGATCCAGCAGCCTACGTTCTGCTTACACTGCTGGTAAGCCTCGATCCGTTTGATGCTCTCTTCAGCGGCCTTGTGGACGGTCAGGTCCCGCTGGGTCTCGAGCATCATTTTCAACTCGGGCAGGACCTCGTCGGTGCCAAGGTTGCCGATGGCCTCGATCAGGGGCGCGCGGGTCTTGGGATGCTCGCCGGTGGCGGCATACTTGAGCAACTCTTTGATCATAGAGCGGTCGCCGATGTAGTTGATGGCGGTGGTGCAGATGGTCCGCACATCCCAGAGTTCTTCTTCGAGGTACTTTACGGTGATGGGCAACCCCCGGGGGTCGCCGATGGCTCCCAAGGCGTTGATCAGCCTGGTCATGACCAGCAGGCGGTTGGTTTTTTCTTCCCACTTCGAGACCTTATCAATCATCTTCAGAAGCGGCTCGACGGCCATTTGGCTGCCAATATCGCCCAGGATCTTGGCCGAGTTGCTCTCGAGCGCACCTGCCAGGATCTCCATGTTTTCCTCGGTGAGCCGCTTGGCTTGCGTGTTCCTGCCATTCATGGTTTCGACCAGCGGAGCGATGGCCGGCTCGCCTATCTTGACCAGCGCCAGGCCCGCCTGGAAGAAGAAAAAGGCCTTATCCCGGTAAAGGGAGAGAACAAGGGAGTCAACGGCCTTAGGATCGCCGATCTCGCCCAGGGCATAGACGGCGTTCATCCTGATAATCTTGTGTGTCCCGGGATCTTCCGACAGGCGAAGCAACTCATCTACGGCTTGTGTGGCCTTGAGCTTGCCCAGCGCCTTGATGGCGGCACGCTGGACGTTGGCTTCCTTGGTAGTCTTTATAAGGCGCATCAGCGGCTGAACCGCTGCCTGGTCACTGAGGACCGCCAGAGCCGAGGCGATCTTCTGGTTGGCCCGGTTCGTTCTTTTAGCCCTGTGGCCGTTCTTATTTGGTCCGACGGTGTAATCGATTGCGGTCAATAGCGGCTTGACGGCGGCTTTGGTTTTCCACTTTCCGAAAATCTCGGCAATCTTTTCGCGGTATTCGGGCTTGTTAGCGGACGCTGAAAAGCTTTCGATCAGCGCCGTTTCGGCCTTTTTATCATCTATCTGCCTGATGTTGTCTATGGCCTTCGACATCCTCTCCGGATCCTTGAGCGCCTCGATCCAGCAGTCGGCGTCCTGGCCGGGTTTGCACTTTTTCTGGCAGGCCGGCAGCGCCAGCAGGGACACGAGCATTACCACCGTCACACTTCGCCAAGTCATCGGATTCCCCCTTTCGCAGGGTAACGTGACCATGTAAATAGTTCTCTTGATATCAGGTGATTGCATTGTTTGAAGGCGCTGTCAAGCTGGAAATTGGCTGTGCACCCATGGGAGCAATAGGCGCCCTATTGGAAAAAGATTGTATCGAAAAATTTCTTGAGAGCGCGCGGTATTTGTGGTACTCAAAGAAAATAGTGCAAGAAACATGGTCAGACAGCATGAAGGTTAGCGTTCGGCGATCGCTTGCATCCTTGCTTGTGTTTTCGCTGCTTGTTGTCGCTGGTTCGACATGGGCGGCGGAGGACAAGGTTGCTTTTCTCTCCGGAAAGCTGAGGGAGACTTCGAGTTTCAAGGTGCGCCTCAAGGCGGCCGTTCTCCTGGGACGCCTGGCCGATCCGCGGGCGGTGAAACCGTTGTCAGAGGCGCTGGACGACGAGAACTACGTGGTCAGGGGTGCCGCCGCCAGGGCCCTGGGCAATCTGGGCCATCCGGCAGCGGTCAGCGCCGTCGAACCGCTGCTCAGCCTGGTCGACGACGAGGAGCAGTTTGTGCGCAAGGAAGCCGGGCGGGCTTTACAGCGCCTGGCCGGCGAGAAGTCGCTGGACTACTTCATTTCCGCCTTGAGCAACGAAAACGCCGGCATACGACTTGCGGCCGTACACGTGCTCTCGACCATGAAAATGGCCCAGGCCCGTGCGGCGATTATTCCCGTCCTCGGAGACAGTGACGAGGAGGTACGTGCCGAGGCCATCGTGGCCTTCAAAGGACTCGGCTTGGCGGAGCTTGCCGATCTGCTCAACACGGCGCTGGGCTCGCAAGACAACTACAAGGTGCAAGCCACGGCGGCTCGCTTGGTCGGTGAGTTGAAGATATCGGCGCTGCTTGGAAAGCTCGCAGACTTGCTTGTCAGAGACGACGTTGTGCCCGAGGTGAAGCGTGAGGCCACCGAGTCTCTGAGCCAGATGAAAGGCGAGATCGATGTCGAGCGGGCTCTTTCCGAACTCGCGCCGGAGAATCGTTCGCTGCGTGATCGGGCCATCAAGTTGCTCGGTATTCAGGGCGGGCGCAAGGCGGTGGACGCTTTGATGGCCCTGCTCAAGGATCCCGATGCGTTTCTGCGCCGTCGAGCCATCATCGCCCTGGGCGACGCAGGCGACCCGCGCGCGATATCCTCGCTGGAGTACCTTCTGAAAACCGAAGAGACACCGAGACTGCGCGAGCAGATCAAGCGCACCCTCAGGAAGTTGAAACCGTAAACAGAGCTTGCCGGGGCTAAGAAGCGATCTTCCTGCGCCTGGCGATGTCCAGCAACTGACCGTTGCTCAGCTTGCCCAGTCTCTGGATGTAGCCCTTGTCTTCCGATTTCTTCGAGCCTGCCCGCGAATCGGCCAGCGTTTTTATCAGCTTATCCCGCCCGCCGAAACTCTCCTTGAGTGACTGCTCTCTGTCCAAGACAATCGTGAGTTTCTTGTTACTCTGGGCGCGCAGTTTCTTTTTGAGTTGATCCTTGGTCAAGTTCGCGGGGCGCTTTATAAGGCCCATGATCTGCTCGACCAGTTTGTCCTTGCTGCCAAAACGCTCTCTTGTCTGCTGCAACGGAGTCTTTTTCATTTTATCACCTTTCCATTTCGGCCAAGCGGGTCATAGTACAACATAGCATTCAGGGCAAGCATTTTGTTGAAAAAACTCCCGGAAGTCAATAGCATGATTCCAGGAAGGAACGGGAAATGTCGGCGTCTGCTTGCCGGATGGGATTGTTGCTGACTTGCCTGGTAGCCGCCAGCACGCAGGCTGCCGACCGGCCGGGAGTTCCGGGGCACTGCCGCGAGATCGACCTGGACGCGGGTGCCCAGGGAACACTAATCGAACTTCACAACCGGCATCCGACGGCCATGTCGGGCCCGGGTCTTCCGGGAGAAGTCAGCTTCACAGGCGACTTCGTCTTTGGCCTTTTGGATCCGTGCCAGGTCACAGACATTCGCCGCCGTCATCCATATGCCTTTGGCTTGTCGGAAGACAAGCCCTGCGCGAAACGCCTCGTCGTTGTGCTGGATCCCGGGCACGGAGGCAAGCAGACGGGCGCAATCGGCGTAAGAGGATTGGTAGAAAAGGATCTGGCGCTGGACGTTGCCCGCCTGGCGCGTGAGACCCTGTTGCGCGTTCCTGGCATCGACGTTGTCATGACACGTCTGGACGACGAGGACATTCCGCTCTGGGACAGGGTGGACATGGCCAACGAGATAGGGGCGAATGTTTTTATTAGTGTTCATGCCAACGCTTTTCCAAAGGCCAGCCTGGGCGGGGTGGAAACTTTCTTTCATTCGATCGAGGCGTCCGGCGAAGAGGCCAAACGGGTTGCCGACTACGAAAACGATCCCGTCGCGGGCCAGGCCAGCGGCGCTCGGGATACCCTGGGTTTCATACTCCAGGACATCCAGAACGCTGAAATACTGCGGGATTCCAGTCGACTGGCCTATCTGGTGCAGGCCGAGATGGCCCGGACGCTGTCCTTCGAGAACCGCGGTGTCATGCAGGCGGATTTCGTCGTTTTGCGCGGAACCCGCATGGCCTCGGTGCTCGTCGAACTGGGCTTTCTCACCCATCCCGGAGACGAGAAGGTGTTGAAGACCGCCGCGGCCAGGAAGGACGCAGCCGAGGCAATCAAACGCGGCGTGGTGGCTTACCGCGAGTTGCTTATGAGAAAGCTCGACCGCAATCCGGGAGAGGTCGACGCACTGTGAAGATCGTTCTGGCCACGCGCAACGCCGGCAAGCTTCACGAGTACCGGCACATGTTCGATCTACTGGAGGCGGACATAGAGTCGCTCGATCAGGCCGGGGTCGACCCGCGGCTCGAACTGCCGGAGGAAGGCGATACATTCGAGGCGAATGCCGTCTCGAAGACACGCGCCCTGCAGCGCCTGGTGGGAGGCTGGGTGATGGGTGACGATTCGGGTCTCGAGGTCGACGTGCTCGGCGGGGCCCCCGGCGTTTACTCTGCCCGTTACGCCGGTCATGGCGGTAAGGGGAGTGAACGTGACCGGGCCAACTGCGACAAGCTGCTTTCCGAACTTGGTGATACAGCGGACGATAAACGCACGGCCCGCTTCGTGTGCGTCATAGTCCTGCTGGGCCCGGACGGGCAGCGGCTGATCGCACGCGGCGAGTGTGAGGGGCGGATCATTCGCGAACCACGTGGCACATCCGGCTTCGGCTACGACCCGGTATTTTTACCGCGCGGGCACGAGCGCACCATGGCCGAACTGGGCATGGACAAGAAGAACGAGATTTCACACCGCGGTCGTGCGGCACAGAAACTGGCCGAGATGTTGCAGGCAGAAAAAAACCGGCGGCCACAAGCCGCCGGCAACGAGAATGGGTCGTAAAGGATTCGAACCTTTGGCCCGCGGATTAAGAGTCCGCTGCTCTACCAACTGAGCTAACGACCCGCTCCGATGGCCAACCTGTGTGCCATCGAAACACGCGCGTGTCAAGAATGAATTGGATCTGCCGGTTAATCTATTTTCAGTTCCATCCCCTCGCGCGCCCCGAAGACGACGATCTCCGATCCCAGCGATTCGGCGCGTTTCCGGCAGGCTTCGATCTTACGACTGACAGCTTCGTCGTCTTGCAGCGGATCATGGTGCATCACCGCAAGTTGCCGGGCCCCTGCACTAATGGCGAGATCTACGAGCGTTGTGGCGCGCGAGTGACCCCAGCCCACCTTGGAAGGATATTCCACGTCGGTATACTGGCCGTCGGCAATCAGCAGGTCGGCGCCGCGGACGAAGTCTATAAGCAAGCGCGGAACTTTTCGCGGTACGGATGTGTCCGCAAGCGACTGATCCAGATTCTCGAGCAAGGGGTCGATCTCGTTATCGAGGGCATAGACGACCTTGTGCCCGGCTGACTCGAAAGAGTAGCCCACGGCCCCTCCGGGATGATTCATCTTGCAAGTGGCGACGGTCACTCCGGCGATGGTTGTTTCTTTGCCCTGCAGGCGACCGGGAACGATGCGCGCTCCAAGATCGGAAAAGCTCACGGGAAAGTAGTCGGAATTCATTTGTCCCGAAAGGAGTTCAAAGGTGTGCTTGCCTCCTCCCGTAGCAGTGTAGACATGGAAGGTGTTCCGGGGGAGGTAGGCCGGGGTGAAAAAAGGAAATCCCTGGATGTGATCCCAGTGAGTGTGGCTGAAGAACATGTGGCCGACGATTTCCTCGGACCCTCGGGCCATCAGGTCTAGTCCTAGCTCGCGGATACCCGATCCGCCATCGCAGATGAACAGTTCGCCGGCGATGCGCATCCCGACGCAGGAAGTGTTGCCGCCGAATTTTTGCGTGCGATGACCGGGGGTTGGAATCGAGCCCCGCGTGCCCCAGAACTTGACGAAGAAATCCATTAGTCACCCTTGCCGTATAGAAAGATGATCTTGCCGATTTGCAGGCTGTCACCGTCGGCCAGGACGGCCGAGTGGATCTTGACACCGTTCAGGTACACCCCGTTGCGGCTGTTGAGATCGGTGCACGAATACTCGGAGCCCGTCCGCTTGAAGAGCAGGTGACGTCTGGAAATCTCGCCGGACTCGATGTGCAGGGCGGCCTCCGCGGAGCGCCCCAGGATCTGGCTTGCGTCGCCGAGAATGAAAACCTGAGGAGCTCCTGGTCCGTGAGTCTGCTTGAGGATACAGGGCCGCCGCCCGCGAGCGCCGGTATGAGGCGAAATCTTGACCTTGGCCGGAATGGTGTCATCGTCCCATTCGCGTTCGCCTGCCATTATCTCCTCTGTCGAATACCAGAATTCGTCATTCTACACCATCAGAAGGGCGCCATGCGAGAATTTCGGCGGATATTTTGCTTGACAAATGATTATCATCAATATATATAGATATACTGATGAAAGAAACCGGCGATATATCCTTGGTCAGGCTGTACAAGGCACTGGCGGACGTCAGCAGGCTCAGGCTTGTCGGGGTGCTGCTACACGGGCCTTATAGCGTAGCCGAGTTGCAACAGATCCTCGACATGGGACAATCACGCGTGTCTCGTCACCTGAAGTTGCTCAGCGAAGCCGGCCTGGCGCATGTCAGGCGCGAAGGCACCTGGGCATACTACGAGGCCGCAGGCGGAGATGGGGAACAGGCCGTGGCACAGCAACTGGATCTGGTGCGTGAAGTCGCGGGTGAACTTCCTGGCGCAGCCGAAGACATGGCGCGGCGTCTCGGGTGTCTCGAAGCGCGCCGGCAAAGATCGCAGGCCTTTCATGAACGGGTGGCATCGGAATGGCCACGCCTGCGGGAAGATCTCTTCGGCGATGGTTCGGTCATCGAAAGCGCACTGGAGCAGGTCGAGAAAGCCGCGGTGGTGGCTGATCTCGGTTGCGGCGCGGGCGAGCTTCTGGGCTTGCTGGCCGCACGAGCCGGCAAGGTGATCGGTGTCGACTCGTCACCCGGCATGCTCGAACAGGCCCGGCTGGTTATCGAGCGCGACGACGCTGATCATCAGATCGAACTGCGCCTGGGCGCGCTCGAGCACCTGCCTCTGGCGGACGGAGAGGTAGATGCGGCGATAATGAACATGGTGCTGCACCACCTGGCCGATCCGCCCGCCGTGCTGCGCGAGGTGCGCCGGATCCTAAGAAGTTCGGGACGACTGGTGATCTGCGACTTTATCAGGCACGACCAGGAGTGGATGCGGGAGAAGTACAAAGACCAGTGGCTTGGATTTACCGACGAGGAACTGGGGCGCTTTCTCGAGCAAGCAGGCCTGGCGTCCCTTTCCATAGAACATTACCAGGCGCCGCGTGCGGGCATAGTGGTGGCCGTCGCGCGGGCCTGAACTGACAGGAGGAAGAATAATGAGCGTCACGGCAATCAAGACACGGGCGGGCGAGGGCCCGGCCTACAAGGTGTTAGACATCGATCTTGCCGACTGGGGCCGCAAGGAAATCGAGATCGCCGAGAAGGAGATGCCCGGCCTGATGGCCGTGCGTGAGAAGTACGGTCCGCAAAAGCCACTGGCCGGTCAGCGGGTGACGGGCTCGCTGCACATGACGATCCAGACGGCGGTGTTGATCGAGACGCTGCGCGAACTGGGAGCCGAGGTGCGCTGGTCTTCGTGCAACATCTTCTCCACCCAGGATCACGCCGCGGCGGCGATTGCCAAGGCGGGTGTGCCGGTGTTCGCCTGGAAGGGTGAAACGCTCGATGAATACTGGTGGTGCGCCTTCCAGGCCTTGTCTTTCGAGGGCGGCCGGGGGCCGACGCTGATCGTCGATGACGGCGGGGATGCGACTCTGCTGATGCATTTGGGATACGAGTTGGAAGAACAATTCGAGAAGCAGGGCAGGCTGCCCGAGATAACAGCCTCCAGCGAAGACGAGCGCAGCCTGCACCAGTTGCTGCACGAGCTGGTTGCGGAAGATCCCGGGAGGTTTCGCCGCCAGGTGCCCGAGATTATGGGGGCCAGCGAGGAGACCACCACCGGCGTGCACCGGCTCTACCAGCGGATGGAGGTCGGCAGCCTGTTGTTTCCCGTCTTTAACGTCAATGACAGCGTCACCAAGTCAAAATTTGACAACCTCTACGGCTGCCGGGAGTCGCTGGCGGACGGCATCAAGCGGGCCACCGATATCATGGTGGCGGGCAAGAAAGTTCTGGTGTGCGGTTACGGTGACGTCGGCAAGGGTTGCGCCCAGGCGCTGCGCAACTTCGGGGCCGTCGTCCGCGTTACCGAGATCGATCCCATTTGCGCCTTGCAGGCCGCCATGGAAGGCTATCAGGTGGTCACGCTGGAAGACGCCCTGCCCGACACCGACATCTACGTTACCGCCACCGGCAACTGCCAGGTGATCACCGCCGAGCACATGGCCGGCATGAAAGACCAGGCCATCGTCTGCAACATCGGCCACTTCGACTCCGAGATCGACGTTGCCGGCCTGAAGAAGCGGCCCGGAGTGGTCGAGATCAACATCAAGCCCCAGTACGACAGGTTCGCCTTCCCGGACGGGCGCTCCATTTACTTGCTGGCCCAGGGACGGCTGGTCAACCTCGGTTGCGCCACGGGCCATCCCAGCTTCGTCATGTCCAACTCGTTCACCAACCAGTGCCTGGCACAGATAGCCCTGGCAGGCAAGAAACACGAGATCGGCGTCTACATGTTGCCCAAGGAACTCGACGAGGAAGTCGCCCGGCTGCACCTCGGGCACCTGGGTGTCCGGCTGACCAGGCTGACCCAGGAACAGGCAGACTACCTGGGGATCAAAGTAGAGGGGCCATATAAGCCTGAGTACTACAGATACTGAGTGATCATATTGGGGGGGCGGGTGAGAAGATGCTGCATCGCTTCTGCCTCTACGGCTTTCTGAAGAACCAGCAATACTTCGAGCCGTTTCTGGTGCTCATTTTCCTGGAGAAGGGACTGGCTTTCTTCCAGATCGGGCTGCTGGTGGCCTGCCGGGAGTTGACCGTCAACCTGTTCGAGATCCCCTCCGGGGCGCTGGCCGATGTCTGGGGCCGGCGGCGTGCGATGATTCTCTCGTTTTGCGCATACATCGCAAGCTTTACGATCTTCGCGCTGGCCGAAAACCTGGCCCTGCTGTTCGTGGCCATGTTCATGTTCGGCATCGGCGATGCCTTTCGCACCGGAACCCATAAGGCGATTATTTTTTCCTGGCTGCGCGCACACAACCGTCTCGACGAGCGTACCCGCGTCTACGGCCTGACGCGCTCCTGGTCGAAGATCGGCTCTGCCGTCTCGGTCGTGCTGGCGGCGGTCTTCGTCATCGCCAGCGACAGCTACGTGATCGTTTTCTGGTTGGCGATCGTTCCCTACCTTGCCAATATTATCAATTTCCTGGGCTATCCCAAGGAACTTGACGGCGAGTGCGGGGGTGATCGCCCGGCGCGGCGGGTGCGTAAGCACCTGCGTGAATCGATCGCCAACACGCTGGGCCGCGCCGGCCTGCGGCGGCTGGTTTTCGAATCGATGGGTTTCGAGGGAGTCTTCAAGGCGGCCAAGGACTACCTGCAGCCGGTGCTCGAGGCGGCGGCGTTGGCGGCCGGCGCCTGGCTGGTCCTGGGCAAGGGGCTGGCTCACAGGCAGCGCGTGGCGCTGCTGGTGGGGTCGATATACTTCATTCTCTACTTGGCCAGCGCCGCGGCCAGCCGCAAGTCGCACCGTTTTGCAGGTTGGGCCGGCTCAGAGGATAGGGCCGCGCGCGCGCTGTGGGGGCTGTTCTTCGTCTGCTTCGCAGGTCTTCTGCCCTGTATGCTGCTGGGTTTCGAGACGGGCATGATCGTCTTCTTCTCGCTCTTGTTCGTGCTGCAGAACCTGTGGCGACCGATCTTGATAAGTCGCTTCTACGGCCGCTGCGAAGAGAGCCAGGCGGCGACCGTGTTGTCAATAGAGAGCCAGGCCAAGACACTGGCGACCATGATTTTAGCGCCCGTCATGGGCGCCCTGGTGGACCTGGTGCGCACGCACGGAGCGGGCGGCGCCTACTGGCCGGTGGGGGCAATCGGTGTTGCGGTGGCGCTCGTCTTCCTTCTGGCTCCCCGGGTTAAGGATAACAGTTGAGAGATCCCGGTTGTAGACGCTGATGTGCTCCCACATCCACATCAACTCGGTGCGCCGGATCTTGAAAGTCTCGCACAGCTCTCCGGTGCGCCTGCGGTCGTAGCAAAACCCGTGTCTTCGCAAGCGTTCAATCCAGTAGCGCTTGGGCTGCTCGTTGACGTGATGATGGCCGCCCTGGCCGGGCGGCGCGCAGGACATCAGTAATCTGTCGCTGAAATTGGTCACGTTCGAGAGGAAAGCATCGCAGTCCTCCTCGTAGATGTGCTCGCCCACGTCGAGACACAACGCCAGGTCGAAGGCGCCCCAGACGTTTTCGAATGGAACGCTCAGATCGCGGATCTCGACGGGGATTTCGAACGCATGTTCCCTGGGCGGCCGCACCCCGTCAACGGCGACCAGGGCGACATTTTTTTGGCAAAAGAAGTGGCTGTAGACGCCGCAGCCGCAGCCCAGGTCGATCACCCGGCCGGGCGCGAACTTTTCGAACAGCACCTCAACGATAACGCCGGCCGACGCGACGTAGGCCTGGTTCCCACGCCCCCACTCGGCGAAAAAGGACGCGTTATAGATTCGGGCGAGTTCAGAAGCGCAGAAAGAGTGCCTCTTCTTTTTCATGTCATCCAGGCTATTCGAAGGGTTGACGCCAAGCAACAAACAAGCATGCGAGTCTGAAATCCGGTCAGGGTGTCCGAATTTCGGACACTGGCCGGCACTTGTGTTTGTGTAACCACTTGATCGTTTACGCCTTTATTTTTGGCACGCCCCTTGCTTTTCAGCGGGTGAACCAAAAACGATAAGGAGGCGGGCATGTCGAACAAGTTGAAAAAGATAAAAGCCAGGAAGAAGAACAAGAAGCAGCCTGAGAAAACCATGTCGAAATTAGAGCGCGTCATTGTTACAACCGAGGCGGGGACCTTCATAGGAGAGCCACGCTCGGAATCGGGCTGGATGACACTGGAGGGCTACAGCCTGAACGGCAGGATGCCGCTCGAAGCCGCGCTGCAGAAGTCCTGCTGCGGGGAGACCGGAGAAGTGTTCGTCAAACCATTCGACGGCAGGTACCAGACCCTGTCCGATGACGATCTGCGCAAGATGATTGGCAAGATCGAAGGCATTTTCGCCAGGGCGGGCGTGCAGGTGGGAATATCGCCCGAGGTACCCTTGTGGATGCAGGCCGAGTACCTGGAAAACACGCTCGACTTCGAGATTGACCCGCCCTGCGGTTGCAAGTCGAGTTTGCGCGAAAGAGCCATACCGGCCTGAGCGCAAGATAGAAAAAACGCGCCCGGAGGGGCTCACCCGAGCAACAGCGACGGGTCCGTCTGCGACGTCCCACGTCGCTGTAAGCTCGAGTGCTGCTCCTCCCTGACGGTCGTCGCTGCGAACCAACAGAGAAACGCGCCCGGAGGGGCTCGAACCCCCGGCCTGTGGATTCGAAGTCCACCGCTCTATCCAACTGAGCTACGGGCGCATGATATGGGTCGTAAAGGATTCGAACCTTTGGCCCGCGGATTAAGAGTCCGCTGCTCTACCAGCTGAGCTAACGACCCAAAACGTGCCCCCGGGGAAATCGCCGGGTCCCCCGGGGGCTTCAGGGTGAGTGATGGGGCTTGAACCCACGACATCTGGAACCACAATCCAGCGCTCTACCAATTGAGCTACACCCACCATGCCATTCCAGGCTGAATTGCCTACCAGACGGGGACTTGTTTGTCAACACCCACTGCGGACTTCCCATCCCGGTGACGCACAGAGAGCCAAAAGAGTTTTTGACATCGGGGGCAGGAATCGTAAGATATGCACAGTTTCCGTAGACGTGGAGGTTGCGATGATCAGATATGCGATGACGATGATGTTCGCCCTGGCGATTTGCCTGCCTGCCGCGGCCGGGGAACCCGACAAGAAGCCCGCCTCCATGGATGAGGCCGATGCGGCCATCGAGAAGGCCATGACCGCGGCGGACGAGAGCGGCGCCGAGGGCGAGAAAAAAGATGCGGCCGCAGCCGCGACGGAGGTTGGCGCGAAAGAGACTGAATCGAAGCTGCGCTTCGTCTCGGCCGCGCCCGGCGGTGAGAGCGGATTGTTCCGGGTCATGCAGGCCGGCTCAGCCGAGGTTTGGACCATCCGCCTGGCAATACACGGCGGCTTCTTCAGCTCGTCGGGATCGGGAGGCTTTCTCAACTACAACGACTGGGCCGACTACTCCGAGTCACGGGTCGCGGGCCGCTTCTCGATTGCCTGGACTCCGCTGCCCTTTCTCGAGGCCTTCGCCTCGCTACGTTCCAGCTCGAACAAAAACTCGATCACCCGCCCGGAACTGCTGCAGACCCAGGGAGATTTCGAATTGGGCGCCAAGGGCTTCTACCAGGTGTTGCCCTGCCTGGGCCTGGGAGCCGACCTGGCGGTCGACTTTGTCAACGGCATCGGCGGCGTGACCCCGGATTTCGGCGGCACCAGCCTGCGCACCAACGCGCTCGTCTCGTTCGACGCCCGCGGGCTTTCGCCCGATGTCCCGTTGCGCGCGCATCTCAATGCCGGCTTCATCATGGAGAATACCTCGGTGCTCGAGGGCAACCGCGATCTCAACTACATCGAGATGTACGCCTTGCGGCTCAACAAGTACCACCGGGTCAACCTGGGCTTCGGCCTGGACGCACCTTTACCGTATGCCGATCCCGTGGCCATCACGCCCTTCATCGAGTACAACGTCCAGCTGCCGATCGGCATCTCCGACGCCGATTTGGCCGGCGGCTCGCTCGATGAGCAGACCAAGTACGCCAATGTGATACCCATGTACCTGACCCCGGGCGTTCGGCTGACCTACCTCGACGTCATCACCCTCGACTTCGCCGTCGACATCGGCATCGGCGGCAACAAGGCCTACCTGGAGGGCGTACCGTCGACGCCGCCCTACATGGTATGGCTGGGGTTGACCTATTGTTTCGATCCCTCCAAGCGGGGCGAGGAGAAGATCGTCGAGAAAATCGTCGAGAAGGAGAGGGTCGTCGAGAAGCAGGTTGTCGCCCCGGTTACCACCGGGCGGGTCAAGGGCCGGGTTATAAACGCGGTTGACCAACAGCCGATACCGGGCGCGATCGTCGCCTTCGAGGGCGGCGAAATCACACCGGTGGGCTCGGACGCGCTGGAGGGCAAGTACGAGACCTACGACCTGACGGCCGGCAAGGTCAAACTTTCGGCCTCGCACGACGGCTACAAGCCGATGACCCAGGAGGCCGAGGTCAAGGCGGGCGAGGTTAGCCTGCTCGACTTCGCCCTCGAGCCCGAGATCAAGAAGGGCACGCTCTCAGGCAGCGTACGCGACGAGAAGGACAAGCCGCTGGCCGCCAGGATAGACATCATCGGCCCGGCCGAACTTCACACCCAGGCTGCCGCGGACAGCGGTGAATTCTCCAGCCAGGTTCCCGAGGGTACTTACGAGGTCAAGGTCTCGGCAGACGGGTATCTCTCCAAGGGTCGCCGTTTCAAGATCGAGAAAGACAAGACTGTGGCGGCCGAGTTCAAGCTCACCCCGGCGCCCAAGAATCGCATCGTCATAGTTATGAAGGACAAGATTGTCGTAAAGAAGAAGATCCACTTCGATTCCGGCCGGGCGACGATCCGGGTGGACAGCCTGTCGATCCTCGACGGCGTGGTGGACGTCCTGGTCAACAACATGCAGATCAAGAAGGTGCGCATCGAGGGGCATACCGACAGCATGGGTTCCAACAATGGCAACATGACCCTCAGCCAGAAGAGGGCCGACGCGGTTCGCAGCTATCTCGTCGAGCAGGGCATCACCCCCGAACGGCTGGATTCCAAGGGTTACGGCGAGGAAAAGCCGATAGCACCCAACAACACCCGCCGCGGCCGCGCCCAGAACCGGCGCGTCGAGTTCATCATCGTCCAACAGTAAAAATGGCGGTGTGTTACTTGGCCTGCTGCACCGACATGCCGTTGACCTGCTGCTGGAAGAAATTCTTGGCTTCGACCTTGCCCGCCGGTTTCACGAGTTCACCGTTGATGGCATCGTCCTCGAAATCGTAGACGGTTTTCTTGCGGTACCTGACGTTCTTGTCCGGTTTAGGCTGTGGCTCGGGGGACTTGCCCTCGAGTTTCTCGGTGCCGCGATAGAGCCCGAAGGCCCCGGCCTGTCGGGCAATCACCGTCACGGCCCCGTTGATGTCGGAGGCTATGAATATGCCCCTGAGATCCGTTTGTCCGACTATAAAGCGCTCATCCTGCGTCCCCTTGAGCTGGACTCTGGCTCCCGGCAACGGTTTGCCGCGGGCGGTGCGCACCGTTACCCGCACCCGTCCCTCGTCGGCTATTTCGGTCACATCCAAAGACAGCCCGCCCACCAGCACAAGACTATGGACGGCGTGCGAGCCGGCGTGAAGCAGCAGCAGATAGGCGCCCTTGCCCGGCAGGCGCAGGGGTTCTTTTTCTTCCCGCGTGATCCCGACTCTTTTCCGCGGGCGCAGGGTAGTGGCCAACACCGGCTTGATACCGGCCAGGTTGACGGTGGACAGGTCTCCGAGCGAACCCTTTACCAGGTAAAGGTTCATCGGGTCGACCCGGTAGGCGCGTAAGTCGATGCGCTCGAGGTTCCTGACAGTCATTGTCAAAGTAGGCCGCTTACCGGGCGGCACCGTGATTACCTCGGGCACGGCCAGCAATGTCTTTTGAGATTCCCGGACGGTCTCTTCGGCGTCACGGAAGCTGTCTCGCACCGTTCTGTAAAGGGGCAGGGCGCGTTCCAGTTGGCCGCGGGCATGGTAGATCTGGGCCATGATGTAGCGCGCCATGTCCTGGTTCTCCTGGTCGGGAGATTCGTCGACCACCTGGCGGCAGAGTTTCAACGAGGGACTGTACTGTCCGAGCTTGAAATGCGCGAAGGCCTCCAGGTAGGCGATTGCCGGGGAGAGATCAGTCTTGGGAAAGCGGTGCAGTCCAGCCTGGCACCAGTCGATTGCCTGGCCCGGGCGCCCGCGCTCGAGCAGGGCGGAGGCCAACGAGTAGACCGCGGCCGGCGCCTGGGGATCCGCGGGGAAGAGGCCCAGGTAGCGGGACATAAATTCGACGACCTGATCGATCAGCCCGGGTCTGTCGAAGCCGGGGAGAGGCTCTCCGGAGCGCAGTCGATCCGCCCGGTCGAACAATACCTGGCTGAAGGCGTAGGTCGCCCTGGCGGCCGGTTCGGCATCGGGATAGGAGTCGAGTTGATCGCGCAGCAGGTCGATGGCCTCGGCCATCTCGTCCTGCGTCTCGAGGATGCCCACGCCGTGCACCTCGGACATGAAGCGCGCGTCGCAGACACCACGATCCAGGTGCAGGCCGGCCTCGTGGGATCCGACCTTGCGATAAGCCGCCTGCAACGGCGCGATCTTGTCGAAGGGAATGACCAGATCGGGATTCTTCTCCTTGGCCAACTCGAAATACTTGACGATGCGTTGCGCATCTTTGAGCTCGATAGATGCGAACAGCAACCTGGCCTGCACGTCGCGGGCGATGTTTTCCTGCAGGTTGAATTTCTGATAGAGCTGCTCGAGCTTTTCGATGACCATCGAAGGCTGCTTTTCATCGGCTGCCGCCAGGCCAAGATGGTAAAGTTCGTCGGGAGTAGTGCGTCTATCCACCTCCCGCGCGCCCGGCGGATCGATAGTGAACATACGCCCGGCGGAAAGAACACTGGTACCCGGGTTGATTACCGAGATCAGACGAGCCGGCGCAAAGTTATAACGGCCCGGGTTCGTAGCCTGCAGGACATAGCTTATGGTTTGTATTCTATTTGAGCTGGATAGGTAAAAGGCCAGCCGGCGTCCACTTTGTGCCATGTGAGCCAGATAGCCGCTTTGCGAGCCCTCGACCAGTTCGAAGCCGGGCGGGATGCGCTCGTCGAGGACGCAGTGAGACAGATGTGTGGTGAAGTTGCGTTTTATCTTCAGTGTGACACGTACTCGCCTGCCGGCCGGGATACTCTCGATCTCGTTGATCCAGGTAGAGCCGCCGCCCGCGACCACGCTGAAGCCGCCTGCGATTTCGTGTCCGCGATAGGACTGCGGCAGCGGCTCGACGTGGCGCTCGAGTGTGACCGCAGCCTGTTCGGCGGGTGGTTTGGCCTTGGCACGATAGCCCGACAAAGTTGCCAGGAAAATGCAACTGCCATCCCCTTCGAGATGCAGATCGAGCTTGTTGTCTCCAGAGCGCAGCAAGGCAGGATCGATCGCCAAGGATTTATCGTAAGCGCCGTCGGCCGACGGGAAAGAGAGCGAGGCGGCCTTGCTGCCGTTGAGCGAGATAGTGATTCTGAAGCGCTCATGTCGATTGGGGGCCGCGAGAACCTTTCCCAGTGCCGCCGTCACGGCCTCGGCCTGGTTGGGAAACAGCCAGCCGAAAGCCGTGCCGCTTTCCATCAGCCAAGTCGTGCCCTGTTTGACGAGGGGATCGGAGGGCGCAACCTGCGCAAGCAGTTCGAGCGCGTGGGCGCGCTCGCATGTCGGGTCGCTCCAGCGCGGTTGCCACGAGAAAACAATTTTTCCGGACGCCGCCTGGTTGAGAGCGCTTCTTATCGGTTTGGCCAGTTCGGCGGCCTTTTCGGGCCGATCGAGCAGGCTCCAGGTTAGGCCCAGCATTGCCTGGGCGCCTGTGGGAAGACTGCCGCGCAGGCGGTGCATCCGTTGCAAGTGCACCTGCGGAATC
The DNA here is from genome assembly GCA_035528415.1 of Myxococcota bacterium. GTDB lineage: Bacteria > Myxococcota > B64-G9 > B64-G9 > B64-G9 > DATKYQ01. The sequence continues at coordinate 80,893 of DATKYQ010000064.1, forward strand.
TGGGCCAGGCCCTCGTGCGCTAAAGCGTAGATCACCTCGACCCGCCGCACGAAATCGTCGGGCGGCAGCGAAACCAGATAGCCCTTCAAGATTTCCAGTGCTTTCTGGTAACCGGCCTGGGGAAAGTTCCAGCCCAGGGAGCCTTCGAGCTTGCGCGCCCGGGCCAGCGCCCGCAGCGCCCGGGCCGTCATGACCGGGTCGCTGCTGCTTTGCTGCAGGGAAAGCGCCCAGCCGCCGTCGGATCTTTGAGCGATTACCAGGTGTCGCAGAGCGCGCCTGAGGCGGGCCATCACCATGTCGCGCATGGTGGCATTCGCCCGGGGCCCGATATGATCGAGGATGTTCAGAGCAACCAGGGCCCCCTCGGGTCGATCGCCAAAGAGGAGCGGATCGAGTTCACCCGCCAGGATGATGTGGCTCAGGCGGGCGTCCAGGCGCAGATCGAGGCGGGCCGAAGAGAGGCCTTCATCCAATTTCATGGTGCGGCTGGTACTTTTCATGAGAAGTCCCGAGGCCAGCACCTGCTCGCGCACGCCGCGCGGCACGACCGGCAATTCGCGAACCAGATGATCCGAGAGATCGCCGGCGGCGGCCGAAAGCTCGAAGCGCATTTTTCCAGCCGAGTCCTTGGGAACTGACAGAGATTTGAAAAACACCTCGGCGCTTCCGAGCGGCTTGATGGTCACTGCCTGTGAAAATATTGCCCCGGCAACGGCTAGTTTGACGGTCGCCTCGAGTTTTGCGCGGCTGTCGTTGTACACGCGCGCCGCGGGCTGCAGGCTGTCGCCTTCTTCCAGTGCGGGCGGCGCAATCAACTCTGCCCAGAACGGCCTGCTGGCCACCAACTGGGTGCGCTTCTCGCCGAGTTGGGTGTCGCGGGTGACGCCGCGGGTTGTTATCCGCCAGGTGGTCAAGGTATCAGGCAGCCTAAAGGTTACGTTGGCCAGGCCGTCTCTGCCCGTGCGCAGATCGGGAAAGAAGGCCGCGGTCTGGCTGAAATATTTGCGTAGAGCGCCTGAACCCAGCGCCATGGCCTTGCCCATACGCATATAGGCCTTGCCGCCGACTCCCCGGCCGTATCCGCCAGCTCCCAATCCGCCGGCTCCCATCCCGTAGCCGACCGTGCCGCCTACGAGCCCCTCCGTTTTGGCCATCTTGGAAAAATCAGCGGTGGCCTTCTTGGTCATCTTGCGCCGCCGGGCGCCCAGGGCGGCCATGGCGGCCGAGTCTTCGGCTTCTTCGACCTCGGCTTTCTCGACCTCGGAGGCCTTGACCTCCGGAAAACGGTAAGCGTTCGACGAGATCGTCTCTATTTCTCCTTCGGGGCGCAACTGCTGGAAGGTCTCGATTAGATCGGGTAGGTTCTCCGGGAACACCTTATAAAGGGCCTCATCGACGACCGCCACGACCAGGCGCGCATCGATCGGCCGACCGTCTGCGTCGCGGGCTATCAGGGTAAGGTTGACCTCGTCGCCCGGACCGTAACGCTTGCGATCCGGTCGTACCGTCAGGACGAGCTTGCGCGTCACGCGCACGGCCCGCGAGGCGGTGTAGAGGCGATCCTTGTTCATGGCCGCTGCCGAAAGCACGAAGTTGGGCACCAGCTTCAAAGTCAGCGGGATCTCGATTTTGTTCTCACCGCGCGACAGCCTGACGGTGCGGTAGTTCAGGATTTCGTCCGTTTCGCAGGTCAATAGTACCAGCGCCCGGTCCATGTGGCTGCGGATGGTCACCCTGGCCGGCGTGCCCATGGTCAGCTCGGAACGCTCCAGGTCGAGGAAGAATCCCGGTTCGTCCGCCCCGACCGTGTTCACGCCTAGTTCGGCGCTGATTGGGTGGCCGGCCCGGTCGCTGCCGAAGACCCTGATGATGTGGACACCCTTGCCGGAAAGGCTAAGCGGCAGGCGCAGCTTTCCGGACGGTGGTACCTCGATTTGGCGCTCGAGCACGCGCACCTCGGCGTTGGTGTCGGGTAGTCTCTTGACGGCCTGCAGGTTGAGGCTGGCAGCCCGTGGCTTGCCGTCCGGAGCGCTCACCGCGACCCGCAGGTCGAAAGACTGGCCCGCGAAAATCGTCTTCTGTCCGGCAGCCAGTGAAACAGCGTAGCCTTCCGCCGCCACAAGGGCCGTGGCCTCTTGCTGCAGGTTGAGACGCGGCAGTGTGATCTGCAAAACGGCCTTGTGTGTCTGTTCCATCGCCCGGGTGGGGAAGGAGAAACGAACCTGCCCGCGCTCATCGCAGGTCGCCTGGCGCCAGGTTTGCGCATCATCGAGGCGAAAGGCGATTTTCTCGAAGGCCGCCGCGGCCCCGCTTCGGTGGCGCACGCGAATGACTCCCGCAAGCGGCTCGCCGCGGAAGACTACCGGCCGATCGAAGGAGGCCGATAGATCGTAGGCGGGCAGTCGGTAACGTCGCACATGGAAACTGCCGCCGAAGGCGGCGCCCCCGTGGGCGCGTACGTTGATACCGTAGCGCCCGGCGGAGATGGCCGGGTCGAGAGTGATCTTCTTGTGAAATACGCCGAATTCGTCCAGCTTGGCCGTCTCCGTGAGTTTGGCCTGCGACAGTTGGATATCGATATGGACAATGTCGCCCGGCCGGTAAGCCGGCGTTCCCTGATGGTTTGGCCGGTCGCGCACGATGCCGGCGATCGAGACGCTGTCACCCGGCATGTAGGCGGGCCTGTCGGTGAAGACGAATGCGCGCGGGGCGGAGGCCGTACGGGGTTGCCCTCCCTGGTAGTCGATGCCGGTCCAGGCCAAATGGCCGCCGCGGATCGCAAGCGCCCGCAGGCCGTCGCCGGACTGGCTGTCCGGCAGGACGTGTTGCCACACTCCGTCGGAGCCGGTCTTGCCCTCGGCGACGATCCGCGCTCCGTCGGCGACGATGATGCGCGTGTCTCCCAATGGTCGTGTGTTTTTCAGATCCTGGCTGAAGACGAAGATCTTGCCAGGACCGCTCTTGATGATCATTCCCAGGTCGGAGACCACCACGGCGGTTGTGGCTTCCAACTCGCCGGCCGTCAGGTGTACCAGGTACAGACCGGGCGAGTTGATTTTCAAAGGCACTCGCTGGGTGATGCGCATGTGTTTTCGGTAGCCCGCCAGCGGGACATCGAAGGTTCTGTCAGGCGCACACAGGGCGATGTCCATGTCGACAACCGACTCCATCTGCATGCGGTCTCTGAAAAAATCCTCGGCCTCTATGCGATAGATGTTCACCTTGACCGACTCGACATTGCGCGCGTGCCAGACCAGGGCCGGCCTGTCTCCGGTGTGAAACACCGGCGGAGATTCGACAACCAGTCCGGGCTCGTCCAGGGCTGCCAGCCTGGCCGATGCCTGGGAGTTGCCGCCGGGGCTCTGCGTGGCCTTCTTGTATGCCTCGCGCGCCTTGAGAATGTCGCCGCGCTTTTCCTCGAGCAACAGTCCGGTCTGGTACCAGCCTTCGGCGGCGGAGTGGTCCTTGGGAAACTTGGTGGTTTGAGTCGAAAGCAAAGCCAATGCACCTGCGACGTCATTCAACTCGGCCTTGGCCAGAGCTGCCTTGAGCAGCGCCTGCGGGGTGCGCACGGCCCCGGGGTATGCGGCGGCAAAGGCGCCGAAGCCCTCGATCGCTTGCTTCCATTTCTTTTGTTTGAAGGCGTCATCTGCCTGGCTGAAAGCCATGTTCTCGATTCCCTGGCGAGCCTGCAGCCAGAAGCCGTGCGCGGGGTGTTTCTGCAGGTAGGCGCTAAAAGCGGCGGCGGCCTCCCGGTAGCGTTTTTGGGCGGCCAGGGCTTCTCCCAGATGGTAGCGAGCGCTGGCCAGGTTGTCGGCCGGACCGCCTGATGCGATGTAGCTTCTTAAAGCTTGTTCGGCCTCGGCTTGACGGTGTGCGTTCAGTGGCGCCAGGGCCGCTTCCAGGCGTGCTTGTTGATGATGTTCGTCCTTGGGCCAGTCGCGGATGTAACGCCCTAGTGTGTACAGGCCCCAGCTGAGGTCGTGAGCGTCTTTCGGCCGCGGCATGCCGAAGGTGCGCGAAAGCAGGAAGGCTGCCTGTGGGGCGCGGGCCGCCGCGGGGTGCAGGGCCAGAAGATCGGTGAATGCCCGCCGGGCCGCATCGGGTTGGCCGGCATCGAGATAAGCCTTGCCGTCCAGATAGCGCGCCTCGGCCAAGTGGGGGGATTTCTCATGTTCGGCGCAGAAGGCATCCAGATAGCGAGCCGCGTCGAGGTGCCGCTTCTGGTCCGCCAGGCTGCGGCCGATCTTGATCTTGATCTGCTCCGCCAGCTCTCCCGAGGCACCAACCTCGATTGCCGCCCGGAAGAATTGCTCGGCCCGGGCCGGATCCGCGGCCCGGCCCTCGGGCGGCTCGATGTTCTCGTCCCCCAGTTGGACGAAGCGTCCGGCGATGGCGCGGCGGCGACTATCTGCCGTCAGCCCGGAGAGCGCCTCGGCGAATAGGCGCTCGGCCGGTTCGAATCGCTTCACGGCGGCCAGGCACTCGGCCATGCCGAACCGGGCCTTGTGCGCGTAAGGCGAGTCCGGCCGCGCTTGCTCGAGCACCGCCGCGTAGACTTTCCGTGCCTGCGCGTAGCGCCCGGCCAGGAAAAGGGCCCGGCCCCTGGCGAGCCCGGCGCGCGCCGCATTTGGCCTGGAAGCCGGGATTCCTGCCAGTCGCGAGGCCGCGCTGAGGTAGTCGCCCCGGGCCATGGCCCTCAGAGCGTCATGAAAGGAACTGCCCCATGCGAGGGGGGGCGTGAAAAGCAGTGTAGCGGTTACGATGGCGCTTGCGATTCGGGTCATCTCTACTCTCCTTGTGGTCGCGGTATGGCTATTATACGGACCAAACTGCCGACATCACGAGTTGTTTTTAATTTAGGCACCGTGTTTGGGACAACATCCAGCACGCCCGGTTCTCGCGATACCTAATGCTATGAAAAATATATTCTGTTGTCGCGGCAAGTGTGGGTGATATAGTTTAGATCGATGGAGCTTAGAATCATCTGCGGTAATTGCTCTTCAGAATACAGAGTTTCCGACGAGAAACTTGCCACACGCAGTGTGCGCTTCAAGTGCAAGAAGTGCGACCAGGAGATCACGCTATCTCCCGGGGCCGATGGCGTCGAGGCGCAGGGCGGCAGCATCAAGTCGCCGTTCGAAAAGAGCTTCCCGAGCAAGTTCGGAAAATTTCATGATCTGCGCCGCGTGGCCGGCGGCGGCATGGGCGACATCTACCTGGCCAAATTGGCCGGGGCCGAGGGGTTCGAGCGCGAGGTGGTCTTGAAGGTTCTGCATCCCCACTTGGCCAAGGACGAGAGTTTTGCCCGGGCCCTGGTGGACGAGGCCAAGATCACCGTGCTGATGCACCATCCCAACATCGTCCAGATGTACAACCTGGAAAAGACGGGCGACCTGCTTTACTGCGTCATGGAGCACGTCCCCGGCGAGTCGCTGGCCAATATCCAGCGCACCTACCGCAAGAAGGGCGTAAAAATTCCCGCCGACATGGCGATTAACATCGCCATGCAGACCCTGGACGGCCTGGCCTACGCCCACGAGCTGAAAACGGCGGACGGCAAGAAGCACGACATCGTCCATCGTGATATATCGCCCCAGAACATCCTGGTCACGGTTGACGGCTGGGTGAAGATAATAGACTTCGGAATCGCCAAGGCCGCCTCGCGCATCACCCAGACTATGCCGGGCTTCATCAAGGGCAAGTTCGCCTACATGGCCCCCGAGCAGCTCAAGGGGATCACAGATCACCGGGCGGACATCTTCGCCATGGGGGTGGTGCTGTGGGAGACGCTGTCCGGGGTCAGGCTCTTCCACTCGACCACCGATGTGGATACGCTGCATAAGGTGTTGCACCTCGATCCCCCGCCGATAAGCTTGAGCCGCTCGGAGATCCCCGAGAATCTGGACATGATCCTGGCCCGGGCGCTTCACAAGGATCTAGAGCAGCGCTTCCAGAGCGCCCGGGAGTTCAAAACGGCCCTGGCCGGGTTCATCGCTCCCAGGTCGGCAGACGATCTCAGGTCCTCGGTCGACATCGACGCCAGCCGGGTTGAAGCCAGGGAGCAGGCCGATGCAGCCGGCGGCGATTCATCCTTTACGGATATGACGCCGGTGATCGACTCGAGCTCGCTGCACTCTATCTCGCAAAGAAAGGATATTGGTCGTTCTGGCAAGAGAGTCTGGCTAATTAGCGCTGTCCTCCTGGCTGTCGCGATCGTCGCGGCCGGGCTGATCTGGGGGCTGCCCCACTTGCAGAACAACCGGGCTGCCGATGCAGGCCTGGCCGTGACGGGTCCGGGCCCGGACGCGGGAGGCAGGCAGGCCGAAGCAGTCGGTACGGACGGAGGTGCGGGTCCGGACGGAGGCGCGCGCCAGGCGGCCGATTCATCCGCGAGTGTGGCCGACACCGTGCAGGTGGCCGTGATCAAGAAACCGCCGGACAATCACCGGCCGAAGGTTCTGCCTAAGTTGACCCGCAAGAGGATAGAGCGGGTGTTGCGCAGTCGGGGGGGCAGGCTCCAGCGCTGCGCCGATGAACACCTGGTGGACGAGAAGCTGGGCCAGAGCGTCGGGCTCAAGCTGAAATTCAGTATCGACAGCGGCGGTCATGTGACGGTGGTGAACCTCGAGCCTGTGAAACTCGAGCAGACCAGATTTGGCCGTTGTCTGATGAAGCAGGTACGCGCTTTAAAGTTTCAGCGTAACCGCGACAAGGGCGTCTCTATTTCCTTTCCACTCGCGTTCCAGGCTGTGAAACAGTAATAATTCATTTGCCCAGGTGGCGGACGAAGTATGTCTCGCCCAGGCCGGGCTTCTTGAGTTGGAAGACGACGAATCCGCGCGCCGGCACACCGGACAGGATCTCCTCGAAGCGCCCGGCGGAGTCGAGGCTGACCACGCGATCGTTGGCTGTCAGAGAAGCCCCGGCCGCCGCGACTCCGCGCAGTTCGACGTCGCCGGCATGGGGCTTCTGGCCCGGAGCGGGGGAATCGATACGCAGCAGGTAGGCCGCGTTGTCGAACAGTAGAGAGAGCTTGTTCATACCAGACTGGGCAATCTCCTTGCCGGCCGCGTCCAGGGACGCCTGGTACCAGTAAAAGGTTCCCTCGCGCAGCTTGCCGGCCGCCAACTTGAGCCTGGTCTTCTGACTGTCCCTGGTGATGACCGGTTTCTCCAGGTTGTCTTCCGAATAGACGCGTATGCGGTAGCTCTTGGCCCGCTCGACCGGCGACCATGAAAAAGTCAGGGCCGGCGCCCGCCCCTGGAAAAAGATGCGCGTCTCTTCGCCGGTGTCCGGCACCACGTTGGTCACGGAACCCGAGCGCCGCGATTGGACCAGGAAGGGGTCGCGGGTGAAGATCACGACGCCGGCTTTACCCGCCGGGCCATCGTCTGCCTCGCCCCGGCGTACCCGAAAGAAGTATTTGCCGGCCGACAGGCCGCCATAGCGAAAAACAGGCCTGGCCAGAGGCTCGCCGAGCAACAGCGACTTGAAGCTCGATGAGCGAGACAGCTCCAGCCTGGGTGTCGCCGAAGCGGTGTCGGCCTTGAGTGTGAAGGCCAACGGGGGCAGCGAGCGATCGTAGTACACCTGTGTGCGCGTGCCCTCTTTGGCACGCACACGGGGCAGCGGCAGATTGCGGGGGCCCGTCAGCTTACCGTCCTTGTCGACGCTGAGCGCCTGGCCGGCCGTCACCCGGACGCGTTTGTCTCCGACATCCACCTGCGCTTCTCCCGTGTGGACGACCAGGCGCGAGGCCGACTTGGACGCCGTCAGGTCGCTCTCCGCGGTCAACCCGAGCGCGCGGGCGGTAACTGTCATCTGCGGTGCGCGCACTACTTGGCTGACCGCGGCGTCTCCTTCGCGGCGCAGCCGGATTCGCGCCTGGCCGCTTTGCAACTCGATCTCTCCGTCGCGCTCGTCCCCGCTGCGAAACACGCCGCCGAAGACGGCTCTGGCTGCTGAAGCGAACTCTATCTGGTTGGCACCCGGGTCCGCCAGGATCGCCGTCCCGCCGCCGCCAACCTGCAGCGCCGTGCCGGGATCGATCGACGAGACCCGCCCGCGCGGCCGCCTGAAACGACGCGACCCCGGCGGGCGGATGCGACAGGCGCGACGCGGATCTTTCAAGGTGGCGGGCAGGGCCTTACGCCTGGTGATCTCGAACTTGCCGATATCCATGTTGTACGATGTGCCCGCCTCGATCGTCGTTTTCCGGCCGGCCTGTTCCAGCGAGGCCGAACCCATGATCATGTCGATCTGGACGCCCGCGGACGTGCGGCTGAAGGTGCCCTTGCCGATAGTCATCGAAACCACCGACGACTCGCCGAAAACCAACTTGAACCCGCGCTTGCCCTTTTTCTTGGATTCGACTTCGATTTCGCCTTGTTCGAGCAACATCTCGAACTCGTCCTCCAGGCCGCCCATGTCGACGATGGTGTCCCCGGCGAGATGAACCTTACTGCCGTCGGCGAAGGCCAGGGTCGCGCCCTCGGTCGATTTGGCGCGCACGCCTTTCTTGCTTTTCGAGAATTTCGCCCGGCCCTTGCTCAGCAAGATGGGTTTCTTGCCTCCGCCGACGTCCACTCGCATGCCGCCGCTTTTTCCTCCAGCCGCCGCAGCGTCAAGTTCCCCCTGCGAAAGTACCAGCGTTATCTCGTCTCCCTCTAGCTTGAAAGACAATAGCGATCCCGGCTTCAGATACAGCTCGCCGCCGTCGCTAAAGACCACCCTGGCGCTGCCGTCGGAGCCCGTGCGCAGCGCGTCGTCGATGCCGAGCACGGTGGCGGCCGGGGCCGGGTTCCACCCGGCTGTCTTTCCCTGTCTCCATTCGACCTTGCCGGAAGGTTGCTCGATGTGAGCAATCTCGCGGCCCGTATCCGGCTCTCCGCACATCGAACAGCCGCACAGCCCGGCCGGCGCCAGGAGCGCAAAGAAAGCGAAAAGTCGGCAGGCGCGCAGGTTGCTATTTCTTGGGATATAGTTCGACATTCAGGATCACCACCTCGCCGGCGTCGAGCTTGACCTTGCGGCGCTGGGTCATGTAGCCGGGCATCGAGATCAAGACGTCGATCGCGCCGGTGGCCAGCTTCTTTGCGAACTTTCCGTCGGCCCTCTTGGCCCGCATCTTTACCTTGCGCGCCGGAATCGAGATCAGCGCCGGCAGCGCCAGGCCGGTAACCGATCTTACAGTTCCCTTGAGCATGCCATAGGTTGCCCCGGTCGTGGCGTGCAGCTTGATGGTAACCGGTGTGCGCGGCCTGCCGGTCACCAGCACTACCTGGCTCTCCTCGCGGTAGCCCTCGCGGTTGACTGTGATCTTCACCGGTCCGGGGACGGTCGGGCAGGTGTAGAAGCGGCCCTGCTCGGGGTCGGACAGGAAGGTGGCCGGTTCCTCGCCGCCCATCACCACCCGCGCGTCGCCGATCGGTTCTTGCGTCTCGGCGTCTAGCACCTTGCCCACGACGCGGCTGCCCTGAACAGCCAGCTTGGCGCCGGCTCCCGCGCCGGGCATCCGGATCTTCTCGACCCGCACCACCTCGCGCTCGATCACGGCGGGCGGCGGTTCCGCGCCGAAGTCGTAGGCCACGGACAAGATGACGTTGTAGGGCGGGATGCGGGCGGCGCCGGCCGGTGGACTCGTGCCGGTCAGGCCGACGTCGACCGCGGCCATGACGTGTAGTGTATGGAACTTCAATGGCCAGACGCGCAGGCCGAGTGTCAGCCAACTGGGACTATCGCTGAAGCCCAAATCTTCTGCGCCCATGGCCAAAGCGCTGCCGTACTCGATGAACGGCGCCAGCATCCCGAACTGCCAGGCGCAGCCCAGTGTCAAGAGCAGCTGGTCGTGCGGATTGACGCCCGCCGCGAAGGCCTGGGCCTCTGTCAGGCTGTAGTCGAAGATGCGTCCGGTGTTGTCGAAGTTGTAGCCGACGTTGAGTGTGATCAACGCTTCGGGCAGCGGCATGAAGTCAAAGTTGAACATTATCCTGGTACTGATGCCCTCGGTTGCCATCTGCGAGAACTTCTGCCCGGTCGGGAAGAGGGCCTGGACACCGCCGCCCAGCGCGAACCAGTCGGTCAGCCGGTAGCCGTAACGCGCGCCCAGGAAGGGATCGCCGATGGTAATGATCTCCTGCGGTTCGAAAGACGCGTTCTGATTGCTGACCAGCGTGAAGCCCGTGTTCAGTTCGAGGCCCCGAATAGGCACCCCGGCAAGGGTCAGGCGGGTGAGCATGCGCTGGTTGTCGTCGCCGTTCCTCAGAAAATCGCCGATCTTGAAATACTGCAGGGCGACACCAGCAGTGATGCTGTGCTCTGCGAACGGCATCGCCGCCCAGGAACGGAATATGCCGCGCTGGCCGAACTCGCCGACACCGGCCGGATCGGGCTTGGGCTCGGGAGGTATCTTGCGCTCCGAGACCACTCGCCTCTCGACGGCCGCAGGGGGCTCCGTCCGTCCGACTGTAGTGGCGCTCGGTACAGGCTCGGGCACCGTCTTGTCTGGTACAGGCTTTTCTGGCTCTGTAATCGGAGCGGCTTCCGGCGCTGTGAGCGGCGGCATGGGTGCGGGAGTCTTCTCCTCCGGTGGAGGGGGCAGCGGCGGCGGCTCCTCCTTGACGGGCGGAGAAGAAGGATGCTCGGGCTTCGCCTCCTCGGGCGAGGGAGGCGGTGCAGCGAGTGCTTGCTTCCATGAAACGACTTGCTCTCCCTTGATCGGTCCACGCCGCACCCTGACCGGCCTGAGGAGCACATTGTCGGAAACCTTCAGGCCGATGGTGTGAGTTCCGGCCTGCAGTTTCAGGTATATTGACTTGGAAAAATTAACTACGACACCAACACGCGTGCTGGCTTTCTCTTTCGCATCCAGATCGAGATCGAACAACAGCTCTTGTTTTTTTACACCTCGAGAGAGCAAAACAATAGAAACCGGCCCACCCACTCGCAGGCGAAACGTCCTTCCTTTCTCGACCAGGTAGTATGGCTTCGCCTTGCCTCCCTCTTTGCGTTGTTTCTTCTTGTAACGCCCGAGCACCTGGATCTTTCCGGCTTTCAAAGTGCCTGATCCCGCTCGGACATCCGACGATGAAAGGCCTTGGCCGAGAAAAAACGAAAGCACGCAGATTTTTGCTAGGAGACGTTTTGGGTATTTCATGTTGACCTTTCCAGACACAAGCGAACCCGGAACCCGAGATTCGTCTGAGTGCCTGCCTGCCTTTGGTTAACTACTTATTAATCATATTGAAAACGGATCAGGAGGTCAAGAAACCCGAGGGTGGCGCCGTTGCTACTGTATGTTTGCCTCAGCCACGTTGGAAAGCGGCGAGACGTTGCCGTTGTCGTCGGTCACTTTGAGAGCGAAGTAATATGTCGCCCCGGTGGGAAGATCTTTGACAGGCATCTGCTCCGGCCGTCCGGTAAGCGAAGGGGGGTTGGCGTCGACGTGGTTGGCCCCGTCGAAGTTGGCGTCGGTGATGTTCGAAGTCGACCAGCGCACTTCGTAAGAGTCTGCCTGTCCCGCCTTCAGGTCATCGCCCACGGCCGTCCAGGTCAGCGAGACGTCATTTCCGTCGGCGGTCGCGGTCAGGTCGTCCACCGCCGCAGGAGCGTAGATGTCCTCGGCATAGGCAGGTGTCATGTTGACCGGCACTGGCACGGTCTGGTCCTTTGTGATCTTTATGTTCGAGGCCGTGCCGCGATAAAGCAGGACTTCAGCCGCGAAGGCTTCTGCAGTCAGGCTGCGTCCAGAACCGGCCGGGATGTCTGTGACCGTGCAGATGTAGTCTTCATAGTCACAGCTTGTTAAACCGAGTATCTCGTCGCTTCGGCGTACCGTTATCGTCACGCTGTCAAGCATGCCCGAAAGCTCGCCCCGCAGACCGCGGGGCGGAGGAGAGGGAATCCAGTTGAGAACCGCCGTGGCGCTTCCGGTGTCCATCTGCGCGGGATAGCACGAGCAGGCCGTGGCAGCGGCGGCCAGCAGCGCGACTCGCCACACGCCTCGAAGGTGACAGAGTATACCGGGATTCCTCGACTTTGAAGCAGCAGGCATCATTCATCTCCAGCTGGCTTCGACCGCGCCCTGGCCCGAAGGCCCGCTGCTTCTCAGCAGAAAGTAGGCCGCGGTGCCGCCGGCACCGGCAACGACCACACCGACCAATGTCCAGAACCACCAGGCCTTGTAGAATTTCGTGCTCTCGCCCGGCTCGGGGCCGCCTGGTTTCTTGCCTCCCGGCAAGAATGGTTTTTTCACACCGGCGCTGCCGACCTGAACGGGCTTTTTCACGATCGTACCCGGCAGGGGCACAAGATCCGCGACCACCAGTTTCTCTTCGCCCGACTTGACGACGATGACGTCGTGGAAAGGTTCGTAGCCTTTCTTCTGCACGACCAGGTCGAAAGCCCCGGCCGAGACCTTGAAATTCTTGCCGGTGGTCTTGCCGAAGCGCTTGCCGTTGATGAAGACTTCCGCGTCCGGCAGGCCGCAGCGAATGTGCAGCTCGCCCTTTTCTGAAGCCAGCGAGGTGATCAGCGGCGACGAGACCGTGCGGGTCAGCCAGCGCACCGCGCGCTCGAGATCCTTGGGATCCGAACCTGCGAAGTCGGAGGCCTTGCGAATTTCCTTGCCCGTGTTCCCATCGAGGACGCGCATGGTCAGCGTGATGCCGTCGAGAGTCTTGGCCGCATGCAGGTGGTAGAAGGCGGCCACGGCAAGCTTCTTTCCGACCAGCCGGATACAGGTCGTTTCATACAGGCAGTTCTTGGTGAAAAGCTTATTCTTTTTCATCTCGGCCATCTCGGATTTCGTCTCCGCGGCCGGCGCCAGATCGAAAAGTTCCATGGCGCGGATCTCGGCCGCCATGATCTCCAGGATGCTTCCTCCCCAATCCTTGTCGAGCCCCTCGGTCTCGACCGGCAGCAACGCGACCTTGATTGCCCCTGGCTTGCCGGTCGCGCCCCACGCTGCCTGCAGGAAAAACGTCAGTAAAATGACCGCCGGGGAAAAAGATATATACGTCCTGTTCATCGATCCCGCCACTTCCAGTTATCAGACGCTTGCGACCAACAATACGATCTTGCCAGAGCCGGCCGGGATGGTCAAATATTGTGACGCCCGGATCTTGACGTTAACCACCCAATCATCCTATTATAGTAGAAGACCAATAGGTTGTTTGGCCATCCGAAAGGGCAATCCGGGCGTCGCCCGGAGCGCAAAGCCGTGATCCCTTGACGGGAGAGAAAGGCTGCCGAAGATGGCAATTATGAGGAGATTTTTCAGGGTTTGCCCGCGTGCGGCGATCCCTGTTTTTTTTGAGAGGAGCCGCCTCCTCGAGGAGCGGTCATGAAAAAGGCTATTGACGTCGCCGGGAACTGGAGAAGGCTGAGTGTGACGCTGGTGATGGTCGCCGGCTTGTTGGCTTGCAGCCGGCAGGGCTATGAGCCGCAGATTACTTCCTGCGACGGGGTGGACTGTTCCGGGCACGGCGTGTGCGTTGAGGCAGACGGGAAGGCGGCCTGCATGTGCGACGCCGGCTACCGGGCCGAGGAAACCGAGTGCGTCTGGGAGTCTACCGATAATCCATGCCTGGGGGTGACCTGCTCGGGTTACGGCACCTGCGCGGTGCGCGACGAAGAGGCCTGGTGCGTGTGCGCCGAGGGCTACCACAATGATGGTCGGACCAACTGCGTGGCCGACGTGCGGCCTTGCGAGGGAGCGGACGGGACCGAGTGCGACGACGGGCAGTTCTGCACAGTGAACGATCGCTGCATGGGCGGGGTGTGCGCCGGCGTTGCCAACGACTGCGACGACGGCAATTCGTGCACGGTGGACACTTGCAACGAGGTGGATGACGTGTGCATCAACACCGCGGCGCCGGACGACGTGCCATGCGACGACGGTGCCTATTGCACGCTGGGCGAGATCTGCGCCGGCGGCGAGTGCGGCGGCGGATTCGCCCTGAACTGCTCGGACGGCAACTCGGCCACGGAGGACACGTGTGACGAGGAGTTGGACGCCTGCGTGAACACTGCCCTGCCGGACGGGACGGTCTGCGACGACGGTGCGTACTGCACGGTCGATGACACGGTTTCACAGGGAATGTGCCTGGGCGGAGGCGATCGGGATTGCGCGGACGACAACGGGTGCACCATCGACCTTTGTAACGAGAGCATCGACGCCTGTCAGAACCCGCCGGTTGTGGACGGGACGCCGTGCGAGGATGGGGCGTTTTGCACCGTGTCCGACGTGTGCCAGGCGGGGACGTGTGTGGGAGGGGCTTTGCGGGACTGCTCGGACGGTGACATGTGCACCTCGGACGCCTGTGACAACAACGCGGGCACCTGCGTGCATAACCCCATGCCGGATTGGACGGTGTGTTCGGACGGGCAGTTCTGCACGATCGGAGAGACGTGTACGGGAGGAGTGTGCGGCGGAGGTCAGGCGCGGGATTGTTCGGACGGCAACCCGTGTACGGCGGATAGCTGCAACGACGGGATGAATACCTGCGATCATGTCGACGAGGTGGACGGTGCTGGTTGCGACGACGGGCAGTATTGTACTGCGAGTGATGTGTGCACTGGAGGTGTGTGCACCGGAGCGGCACGTGACTGTTCCGACGGTAACGGCTGCACGCTCGATTCGTGCGACGAGACGACCAAGGCCTGCGTCAACGACGGGGCGGCGATGGATGGAGCCGGGTGCGACGACGGGCTGTTTTGCAGCGTGTCGGATAGTTGTTCGGGCGGCGCCTGCGTGGGGGCCGCGAACCCGTGTTCCGACGGCAACGCCTGCACGACGGACAGTTGCGACGAAGCCGGAAGCAAGTGCGACCACGCTGCGGTGGCCGACGGGGCCGGTTGTGACGACGGACTGTACTGTACGACGGGCGACGTGTGTGTCGGAGGATTGTGCGGGGGGACTGCGCGGGACTGCGCGGATGCCAACGTCTGCACGGCCGACTCGTGCAACGAGGTTACGGACCAGTGCGTGAACATGGCGGTGACGGACGGGACGGCCTGCGACGACGGTATGTACTGCACGGTGGCCGAGGTGTGCAACGGAGGATTATGCGGAGGCGGGGTGGAAAGGAACTGCACGGACGGCAACCAGTGCACGGCCGATAGTTGTAACGAAGGGCTGGGTGCTTGCGAGAACCTGAACGTGGCGGACGGGACGGGGTGTGACGACGGGGCTTACTGCACGGTAGGCGAGGTGTGTACTGCGGGTGCGTGCGGGGGAGGCGGGGCGCGTTCTTGTTCCGACGGGAATGCCTGTACGACGGATGTGTGCAACGAAACAGGGGATACCTGCGATCACCCGGCTGTAGTGGATGGGACGCCGTGCGACGACGGAGAATTCTGCACGCTTTCGGACATGTGTTCCGGGGGAGTATGTGGTGGGGTTCCAAATCCTTGTGACGATGATAACGCATGCACGGCGGATGGTTGCGATGAGATTGGAAATGTCTGTTTGAATACTGCGGTGGCAGACGGGATGCCGTGTGACGACGGGGAGTTTTGCACGATCGGAGAGACCTGCACTTCGGGAACGTGTGGTGGAGGGATTGCGCGCAACTGCTCGGACGGCAACTCTTGCACGGCAGACTCGTGTGACGACGTGGCCAACAGTTGCCAGAACGCGGCCGTCTCCGACGGTACGGCCTGCGACGACGGGGCGTACTGCACGGTGGGGGAGACCTGCACGGGAGGCGCCTGCGGGGGAGCGGGGCCGCGCAACTGTGCGGACGGGATA